>NZ_JAVRHR010000010.1:0-7945 GCF_031846445.1 Croceitalea rosinachiae
TATCACTTCGGAGGTCCAGGTACCCACACCACCGGATACATTGGTCCAGAACCTGCCGTCCAATACCTCGAAGGTTCCACCGGTACGGGCAGAGCTCCAAGCCGTGGCACCGTTGTCCACCACGTCGCCATCGGACAGGTCCTCAAAGTCCTCTAACCATATCGTACCGCCAGGGGAAACCTCACCATACGTCGCCGTAACCACCACATCCGAAGATGGAATCGTTACTGTGGTCGAGGAACTGTTGATGTCCGCGACCCCGGACACATCGCCCGTCCAGGAAACGAACTGTTGGCCCGTAGGTGCCGCATCGGCAACTATGTTCACCACTTGGCCCTCAAAGTACGTACCGTCACCGTTTCCGTTGTTCACCGTCAGCGCATAGGTCGTAACATCTATTGGGCCATATGTCGCCGTGACCTCCACATCCGAAGATGGAATCGTTACCGTGGTCGAGGAACTGTTGGTGTCCGCAACCCCGGACACATCGCCGGTCCAAGCAACGAACTGTTGCCCTGCCGGTGGTCCATCCGCCACGATGTTCACCACTTGGCCCTCTAAGTACGTACCATCACCGCCTCCATTGTTCACCGTCAATGCGTACGTGGTACCGCCCGTGGTGGCACCCGTGACCGCAATATTGTCGATAAAATAGTTCTCGTTTCCACCGCTCACCAGCGATTCCACAACAATCTGTACCGTACTGCCAGTTATCTCACCAGAGATGAAGGTCTGTGGGTCGATGTCGTTGTTCACAAAGCCGAACTCCACCGGCGTGCCGCCGTCCAAGATATAGAAGGCACGCACGAAATCGGAACTCTCCTTGTTGTCGTCCGAATCGTCAACGTCCATCGATAGCGATACCGTTCCGCCGATAGGTATCACCTCGGAGGTCCAGGTACCCACACCACCGGATACATTGGTCCAGAACCTGCCGTCCAATACCTCGAAGGTACCACCGGCGCGCGAAGAGCTCCACGCAGTGGAACCGTTGTCCACCACGTCGCCATCGGACAGGTCCTCAAAGTCCTCTAACCATATCGTACCGCCAGGGGAAACCTCTCCATACGTCGCCGTAACCACAACATCCGAAGATGGAATCGTTACCGTGGTCGACGGACTGTTGGTGTCCGCGACCCCGGACACATCGCCCGTCCAGGAAACGAACTGTTGGCCCGTAGGTGCCGCATCGGCAACTATGTTCACCACATGGCCCTCCAAGTACGTACCGTCACCGTTTCCGTTGTTCACCGTCAGCGCATAGGTCGTAACATCTATTGGACCATATGTCGCCGTGACCTCTACATCCGAAGATGGAATCGTTACCGTGGTCGACGGACTGTTGATGTCCGTAACCCCGGACACATCGCCCGTCCAGGAAACGAACTGTTGCCCTGCTGGTGCCGCATCGGCAACGATGCTCACCACATCGCCCGATCCGTAGCTGCCATCGCCGCTTCCGCTGTTCACCGTAAGTGCATAGGTGGTTCCGCTAGGACCAGTACCCGTCACCGCTATGTTGTCGATAAAATAGTTCTCGTTGCCACCGCTCACCAGCGATTCCACCACGATCTGTACCGTGCTTCCATTGATGTCCCCCGAAACGAAGGTCTGCGGGTCGATGTCGTTGTTCACAAAGCCGAACTCCACTGGGGTGCCACCGTCCAGTATGTAGAGCGCGCGTACGAAATCCGCACGTTCCTTGTTGTCGTCCGTATCGTCAACGTCCAACGATAGCGATACCGTTCCGCCGATAGGGATTACCTCGGAGGTCCAAGTGCCCACGCCGCCATTGACATTGGTGCGGAACCTGCCGTCCAATACCTCAAAGGTGCCCCCATCACGTGATGAAGTCCATGCAGTGGCACCGTTGTCCACTGTCGTACCGTCGACCAGGTCCTCAAAGTCCTCCAACCAGATCGTGCCGGATGGTTGGGAACATCCATCTGCCGCTCCAGCGTCATTGATTGTCCAACCATAGGTATCGATAATGCTTTGTCTAGCGTTTTCAGCTAAACAATATTGGTTTTGAGGAGCATCTAGCACGACTTCATTTTGCAAGGAAGCCAATTGGCTCCAACCGATAAGGGTGTTGTCATAGTTTTCGTTAGAAAGGCCAGAATTCTCAAAAACCAGAGACATACGGGTAACCTTACTCACATCCCAATTACTTAAATCTTGATCAAAAGAAGTTGCACCTCTAAACATAAAACGCATATCTCTTACATTACTAACATCCCAATCATTAAGTGGATGATTAAATGGAGTATTTGAAAACATTCCTCCCATGTCTTCTACTTGACTTACATTCCAAGATTCAATATTTTGGTCAAAAGAAGAATCCGCAAACATTGCCGTCATATTTGTAACACTACCAACGTTCCATGAACCAACGTTTTGATTAAAAGACCTTGCCTTGGAAAACATGAAAGTCATATTTTGTACCGAACTCACATCCCAATCACTAAGATCTTGATTAAAAGATGTTGCATCTTCGAACATGCTCGACATATCATTGACAGAACTCACATCCCAATTGCTAATATCTTGGTTGAAACTGTTTCCGCTTAAGTTATCGCCCCTAAACATATTCCTCATATTGGTAACCGAACTTACGTTCCAATTGCCTATATCTTGGTTAAAGTTTTGAGCACGGTTGAACATGCCTAGCATATTTTCCACATTGCCCACATCCCAATTTGCAATATTTGCATTAAACAAGGAGGCGACAGAAAACATAGCTTCCATTGATGTGATAGTACTAACATCCCAATTATTGAAACTTTCGTTACCCACGATCTCAAAACAACCCCGAAACATGCCTGTAAGATTAGTTGCCGATGACAAGTTAGGCGTATCAGTTGCAAGCACCCTCATAACACTACAATCGGCAAAGGCTTCTTCCATAGAGGACCATTCAATATCGCCCCACTGTTCGATAGTTAAAAACTTAAAGCTTTCAAAACTTCCTGGGAAGGATATTCGTGGAAAGATTCCAGTAATTCGTACTATTTTAATACCTGGTTCTTCATAGGTATGGGTTGGAGAATCACTAGTAGTAATTTGTTCTATGGTACCATCCCCCCAATCAACTGAATAATCATAAGTTTCTCCTGGGAACGTAGGAATCGTAATCTGGTTGTCCTCTGAAACCCCAAAGTTGTCCGTTTTCCAAGTGGTGATAAAAGGCTGTTGACAATCTTCTGCCTCTCCAGCATCATTGATAGTCCAACCATAGCTATCGATAATGCTTTGGCGGGCTTCACCGGATAGGCAATATTGGTTATTTGGAGCATCCAGTTGCACTCCATTTTGTAATGTTGGCAATTGGTTCCAGCCGATTAAAGTGTTATCATAGTTTGCATTAGAAAGGGCGGAATCTTTAAACAAATTTGTCATGTTTTGGACTTGAGAAACATCCCAGCTTCCTAAATTTTGGTCGAATGATAAAGCTCCATCGAATGTACCAAACATCAAATTCACATTCTCCATTTCCCAGTTATCAATGTTCTGATCAAAAGAGGAGGCGTTTCTAAACATAAATGAAACATCTCTAATACCATCAGTATTCCAAGAACCTATAGTTTCATTACCAATTAGAGCAGCGCATCCCAAGAACATTCCTGCAAAACTGTTTACTCTCAATAAATTGGGTATATCTTCTGCCAATACATCCACATTCTCACATCCGGCAAAAGCGAATGACATGGACGTCCACCTATTAGTGCCCCATTGATTGACCGCAATTATTTTTAAGTCATCTGAATTTTTAGATGGTGATTCAGCAGTACCATTAAAACCATTGAAATAAATTCTTGGGAATTTACCTGTGATAGAAACTTGGTATTCACCTGGCTGGGCATAGGTGTGGGTAATATCTCCCATAACATTCTCATCAAAGGACCCATCTCCCCAATCCACGTGATAATCGTAAACTTCTCTGGGATTGGTAGGTATCGTAATTTGATTGTCCTCTGATAGACCTGGATTATCTGTCTTCCAAGTGGCAATGAACGCACGTTCTTCACTACAGTCAATGCCAAAATCATTGATGGTCCATCCAAAAGTGTTAATCAATGTGTTTCTGGCTTCCTCACCATCACAATACACTGCGAAATTGGCTCCTAAAACAACATTGGACTGTAATTCAGAAAGCTTTGCCCAAGCTATTAAAATAGCATCGTAGTTTTCCTTGGAAAGGTCAGAATCATCAAATGCATTAGAGAAATTGGTAACATTGGAAATGTTCCAAGCACTAATATCTTGATCAAAACTACTTTGACTAAAGGCATGTCTAAAACTAATTGCGTTCTCCACATTCCAATTCGTAATATCATGGTTAAAGAAGGTACTATTAAAAATAAAATCAAAAATTTGCACATTGCCAACATCCCAATTGGATATATCTTGATCAAACGCACTGCTTCCGAATAGACCGTACATATCGGTTACCCTTCCAACATTCCAAGCACCAATAGCATTGTTAAATGGACTGCTAAAAAACATAAATGACATATCGGTAACATTACTTACGTCCCAAGTTGAAATATCTTGGTTGAAGGCGGATTTATCAAATATTCCGGACATGTCCGTAATGGTGCTCACATTCCAAGAATTGAAATTCTCAATACCATTAAAATTTCCGAATTCACGATTACCCGAATTGTCAAAAGAATAATTACAAGAAAAAAACATGTTTCTTAGGCTCGTCGCATTGGACAAAATCGGTGTATCAGAAGCGGCTACGGATAAATTGGAACAGCCTGCAAAGGCAGCCTCCATAGAAGTCCATAAATTTGTGCCCCATTGTCGAACCGTCAACAATTTTTTCTCGTCACCACTAAATTCATCAAAACCAAAGGTGAAATCATTAAAATAAATCCGAGGAAATTCACCAGAAACTGTTACTGTATATACTCCAGGTGTTCTATACGTATGAGTGATATCTCCAGTGACATTCTCCGAAGTTGTGCCGTCTCCCCAGTCCACTATATAGTTGTACACACCCCCTGGGAACATAGGAATCGTAATTTGGTTGTCTTCGGAACTTCCTGGATTATCCGTTTTCCAAGTGGTCACAAATGGTCGTGGTTCAATCTCACAATTAGCGGCCTCACCAGCATCATTTATGGTCCAACCATAGGTATCGATGATACTTTGGCGGGCTTCACCTGATAGGCAGTATTGGTTTTGAGGAGCATCTAGCACAACTCCATTTTGCAAGGAAGGCAATTGGCTCCAGCCTATTAAGGTTTTGTCATAATTTTCATTGGAAAGACCTGAATCGTTGAACATTTCTTCCATGCCCTGAAAAGCAAAAGGTTGACTAACATTACTAATATTCCAGTCTGCCAAACTCTGATTAAAACTAGTTGCTTTAGAAAACATTTGTACCATCGCAGTGACCTTTGAAACATCCCAAGAACCTATGTCTTGATTAAAAGAAGATGCTCGATGAAACATTCCTCCCATGAACTTAACACTGCTCACATTCCAATCACCTATATCTTGATTGAAAGAAGTTGCACCAACGAACATATTAGACATATTACTAACATTACCTACATTCCAATTTCCAATATTCTGATTAAATGAAGTTGCACCTAAAAACATACTACCCATACCCAATACATTGGAAACATTCCAACCACTTATATCTTGATTAAAGGATTTAGCACCAAAGAACATCTGACTCATGCCTTGAACATTAGACACGTCCCATAGTCCTATATCTTGATTAAAATTTTCCGCTTGAGCAAATAGGCTTCCTAAACTAATAATATTGCTCACATCCCAATTTTGGAAACTTTCATTACCAATTAAAGAAGAACACCCATAAAAGGTTTGTTGTAACAAAATCACATTAGAAAGATTTGGCACATCAGATGCAATGACATCTAAGTTTATACATCCTGCAAAAGCTTCAAACATATTTCTCCATGAGATATCGCCCCACTGATTGACGGTCAAAATTTTACCATTGTCACTAATATTACCTTCAACAAATGCGTCATTAAAAAAAATAGCTGGAAAATCACCGGAAATAGATACGATATAAGTGCCTGGATTAGCATAGGTATGGGTTATATTCCCTGTAACACCTGTCGATGTGGTATCATCACCCCAATCTACTATGTAATCATAGGTTTCGCCAGGAAGTGTTGGTATGCTTATCTGGTTGTCTTCTGAGACTCCTGGGTTATCTGTTTTCCAAGTTGTAATAAATGGTTTTTGAGCATCTTGCGGAAAGCAAAAAATGGAAAATAGAATTAAGACTATTGGGAAAGTAGTTTTCTTCATGTTAGTTTGGGTGAATGATTAACCAATAAAAATACTTCTATAAAGTTCATTGTTAGATTTATTCTCGATAAAAAGGAATTTAATCTCGACTATCAAGAATGTCTAAGTAAAAACCATAGTTTGGCTATGGTTTTCATACAATAACATCTACTTGATTTAGATAAAATGTAACTTTAGGAGAATTAATGATGCCGAAGTCGTTGATGCCATTCAACAATTTTATGCGACAGCGATTACTTTTGGAAACACTTATTCAAGCACTGATTTGGTATTTCCGGGAAATTCAAAAAAGGCTGTGGGCACCACAAAAACTAGGGTTTTGAAAAAATTATAGTAACACTGAACTATTCCCCAAAACTGTTTTCAGGTATTCTTCCTCTAACATTTTTAAAGAAGGTCCTGATTTTTCGAAAATCTGTATTAATGTTCTCAGTTGGTAAAAAAGGGGCTGCTAGCACCACTTTGTTTTCACCTAGACCAAAGGCTACCATCACAATTGTATGTTGACTGTTTCTGCGATATAACAAGAATCTGTTTTCACAGCCTTTGCTTTATTCTTTCAGAAAGGGTTAAATAATTGCCCTTCCATTGTGCTATTAAGAGAAGGCAAAGCGTCTCTAAAGAGACTCCTTGCCTTCCTATTTATTTAAACATGTTGTGCGCAGTCAACCGCGAAAAATGGACCATTTGCCATGCCCACCTTTACCTCCTTATGATCAATTGTCTAATAAAGGTTGTTCCTTCATCGTTCAATATATTCAAATGGTACGCCCCGATTGGCAGATCATAAACCGGTAGCTGGTAGCCGTTGGCACGGTTCCACAGTTCGGAAGCTTTAAAGGCCCTTACCTGTTGGCCCAGGGAATTAAATATCGCAATGGCTTCCAACCTGGAATTGCCCTTGACAGAGAGCGTTGCCTCTGTGGTGGCGGGGTTCGGATATAGCATTACTTCAAAGGGTACTACCGGTTCGGTATTCCCCAATGCATAGTCGTCCAACCGTGCCCTTAGACCTGCTACAGCCGTGGTCACCGCAACATTATCGATAAAATAGTTCTCGTTGCCTCCGCTCACCAGCGATTCCACAACAATCTGTACGGTACTGCCCGTTATCTCACCGGAGATGAAGGTCTGGGGGTCGATGTCGTTGTTCACAAAGCCGAACTCCACAGGGGTGCCGCCGTCCAATATGTAGAGGGCACGCACGAAATCGGAACTCTCCTTGTTGTCGTCGGAATCGTCAACGTCCATCGATAGCGATATCGTTCCGCCGATAGGTATAACCTCAGAGGTCCAGGTGCCCACACCACCGGATACATTGGTCCAGAACCTGCCGTCCAATACCTCGAAGGTCCCACCGGCGCGCGAAGAGCTCCACGCAGTGGCACCGTTGTCCACCACGTCACCATTGGACAGGTCCTCAAAGTCTTCCAACCATATCGTTCCGCCAGGGGAAACCTCACCATACGTCGCCGTGACCACCACATCCGAAGATGGAATCGTTACCGTGGTCGAGGAACTGTTGATGTCAGCGACACCCGATACATCGCCCGTCCAAGAAACGAACTGTTGCCCAGCAGGTGCCACATCGGCAACTATGTTCACCACATCGCCCGATTCATAGGTGCCATCGCCGCTTCCGCTG
>NZ_JAVRHR010000011.1:0-6138 GCF_031846445.1 Croceitalea rosinachiae
GATAACCTCGCTTGTCCAAGTGCCCACTCCACCGGATACATTGGTCCAGAACCTGCCGTCCAATACCTCAAAGATACCACCGGTACGCGAAGAGCTCCACGCAGTGGCACCGTTGTCCACCACGTCACCGTTGGACAGGTCCTCGAAGTCCTCCAACCAGATCGTGCCGCCAGGGGAAACCTCTCCATACGTCGCCGTTACCTCCACATCCGAAGATGGCATCGTTACCGTGGTCGACGGACTGTTGGTGTCATCAACCCCCGACACATCGCCAGTCCAGGAAACGAACTGTTGCCCTGCTGGTGCCGCATCGGCAACGATGTTGACCACATCGCCCGCTACATAGCTGCCATCGCCGCTTCCGCTGTTCACCGTCAGCGCGTAAGTGGTTCCGCCGGTGGTCGCACCCGTCACCGTAACATTGTCGATAAAATAGTTCTCGTTGCCGCCGCTTACCAGCGATTCCACAACGATCTGTACCGTACTGCCCGTTAGGTCCCCCGAAACGAAGGTCTGCGGGTCGATGTCGTTGTTCACAAATCCGAACTCCACAGGTGTACCGCCGTCCAATATATAGAGCGCACGCACGAAATCCGCACGTTCCTTGTTGTCGTCGGAATCATCGACGTCCAGCGATAGCGATACCGTTCCGCTGATTGGAATCACCTCGCTTGTCCAAGTGCCCACTCCACCGGATACATTGGTCCAGAACCTGCCGTCCAATACCTCGAAGGTGCCCCCATCACGCGAAGAGCTCCAAGCAGTGGAACCGTTGTCCACCACGTCACCGTTGGACAAATCCTCAAAGTCCTCTAACCAGATCGTGCCGCCAGGAGAAACCTCTCCATACGTCGCCGTGACCTCCACATCCGAAGATGGAATCGTTACCGTGGTCGACGGACTGTTGGTGTCAGCGACACCGGACACATCGCCCGTCCAGGAAACGAACTGTTGGCCCACTGGTGCCGCATTGGCAACGATGTTCACCACATCGCCCGCTGCATAGGTGCCATCGCCGCTTCCGCTGTTCACCGTCAGTGCATAGGTCGTAATATCTATGGGGCCATATGTCGCCGTGACCTCTACATCGGAAGATGGCATCGTTACCGTGGTCGATGGACCGTTGGGGTCCGCGATCCCGGACACATCGCCCGTCCAGGATACGAACTGTTGCCCAGCAGGTGCCGCATCGGCAACGATGTTCACCACTTCGCCCGATTCGTAGCTGCCGTCGCCACTTCCGTTGTTCACCGTCAGTGCATAGGTGGTGCCACCTGTGGTCGCACCCGTCACCGTAACATTGTCGATAAAATAGTTCTCGTTGCCTCCGCTTACCAGCGATTCCACCACTATCTGTACCGTGCTTCCCGTTATCTCTCCGGAGATGAGGGTCTGCGGGTCAATGTCGTTGTTCACAAAGCCGAACTCCACCGGCGTGCCGCCGTCCAATATATAGAGCGCCCGTACGAAATCCGCACGTTCCTTGTTGTCGTCGGAATCATCGACGTCTAGCGATAGCGATACCGTGCCGCCGATAGGGATCACCTCGCTTGTCCAAGTGCCCACTCCACCGGATACATTGGTCCAGAACCAGCCGTCCAATACCTCAAAGGTGCCCCCATCACGTGATGAAGTCCATGCAGTGGCACCGTTGTCCACAACGTCGCCGTTGGACAGGTCCTCAAAGTCCTCCAACCAGATCGTGCCCACCGCCTGTGTAGAGAGGTACTTGTTGATGAGATATTGAAGGATTTGAGCATGCTCTGCCTCAGTAACTTCACGGTCATAAACCAATGCAGCCGCTACATCCAATTCTTCACCATTTCCAGTACCAGAAATTTCCTCACCAATCACGAAACGGCTAAATGTCGTATTGTAATCTCCCTTGACCACTTCGTCAATAAGCTGGTCGTCTTTATAATGTTTAACTGTTGCGCCATCATACCGTACAGAATGTACAAACCAGTCATCACCCGTACTGCCGTCATTGTTACCAATTCCATCTTCGGTTGAAGGCAGGTCGTTTCCGCCTCCCCAACCTTGTATGGCCAGTAAACCCGTATTATCATTGATGACAACACCGAAAGCCTGATTATTTGTATCTGTACCAAAAGAAAGACCGGTAGAAGTCTGAATGTCTTTATAATCTACAACAAAATAAACCGATCGCGGCCCGTCACCATCAGGTAATTCGGGACTAGGGGCGGTGCGTTCAAGCCAATCACCACTACCATCCAAAGAAATAGCGGCCTCACCAGTTGGTGTGGCATTAGCGACCAAAGTGGGATTCCCGGCTGCTACCAAATCCATATTTGTTCCTGCCGTGGAAAGCCATTCAGTAACAACCCCGTTCTCCCGCAACACATTAGAGTCCGATTCAAGTCGCGCTACCAAGCCATCGGTCACTGGAAACTCGTCAATGGATGTAGTATTCACCGTTATCATAACCGTAGCGCCATCCGTAAGCGTACCATCAGAAACTATATAGGTAAAACTCTCCATTCCTGAAAAACCAGCAGCAGAAGTGTAGGTTATTGATCCATTGGCATCTGCTTGCAGTATGCCTCCGTTACCCAAGGTAAATGGTCCATTGGCAATCGCTTGACCGTTAATCTCAGTAACCGTCAAAATTCCATCATCGATATCATTGAACAAAAGTCCAGTGGATTGAGGAATAAACAACTCTACTCCCGTAGTTGCCGTAAAATTATCATCGTTGGCTATGGGTTGTTCATTGGTGTTTTGATTTAAAAATGTTGTCTGTACATAATTTTCTACAGCTGTAAACTCAGAAGCATCCAATGCTTTACTGTAAATGAAGGCGGCTGCAACGCTTATGGGCGTAAAGCCGCCATTGAGATTTTGTCCTATCCAAAGTTTATCCAAAACAGTATTATAAGTCTTTGGACCACTGTCAATAAGTACCCCATTTAAATAGTGTTGAAAATTACTACCGTCAAAGACTACTGCGTGCGAGATAAATCCGCGTTGCAGACCCGTATTCGGGTCGATAACACCGTCGATATCGGTATTTCTATTATGTTGCTCTCCCCAACCTTGTAATGCAAGGTCATTCTCATTGCCATCCAATGTCAAACCAAAAGCTTGGTTGTCGGAAGAGGATCCATAGACAAGACCTGCAAATTCATTATTTGTAACAGTTTCATAATCCACCACAAAAAACACTGTCCTAGGTTGATTACCGATTGGGAAACCACTTAGGGCAGTATCTGCACTATCATTTCGGAATAAAAAATCCCCATCGCCATCCAATACAATGGCCGGTAGGCCCGTTGGAGTGGCATTTTCAACCAATTGCGGGTCTCCTAGTGCCAGAAGATTGTTTCCCTGACCGGATTCATCTAACCACTCGGTTACCGTAGAACCTATAGCACCTACCTTTATAAATGATTCCACCTGAAAAACGAGGTTATCGCTTACAGGGAGTGCACTTGACTCTCCCACCTGAATAGGGAGATTATTTGAAAATACAGCAGGAGCCTCGCCATCTGAGATGGAGAAAATCGCATTATAAGGTCCTGAAGTGTTTGCCGTATTATAGGTATGGGTCACCGAGATATTTCCATTGATATCGGGATTTCCAGTAGCATTTGGACTACCATCCCCAAAGTCAAGCACATAATCCAAGGAAGTGACGGGGTCATCAATATCTGTATCTATGACTGTTGCAGAAAATAATACGGATAACGGTGGGTCGCCAAAGCTTGGATTTGCTGAAACAGAAACAAATTGAGGCGGGTCATTGGGATCCCCAACCGTAATTAGAATTGGTTGTGATAATGCAGGCGTATTATCGCCATCGGTCACGGACAATACTGCATCATAGCTTCCTTCGGTCATATATTGATGGGTTTCTGAAATCGAACCAGAGGAATCAACATTGCCTGTTTCAGCGGTAGTCCCATCACCGAAATTCAAAGTAAATGAAAGGCTTTCCAAAGCCGTATCGACGTCACTCACCTCAGCACTAAAGGAAACTAAGAGTGGAGCATCACCTTCAGTGACATCGGCTGTAAAAGCATCAAGCACAGGAGGACGTTCACCTTCAAAGACGATACGTTGGACTTGACCACCAAGGGCGGTGTAATTTATATAATAAAGGGCTCCATCGATACCCTCCTCCAAAAAAATAATATTTCCGGCGTTGCCAGGTATTTCCGCACTCGGTTTGAATTCGAAATCGCCTTGTACCATTGTTCCAGTAGCATCAAGAACCAAATATCGTATGTAATTAGTTTCGTAATTACCGTAGAAATATACGCCGTCAAACTCATTGGGAAACATATTACCCCGGTATACAAAACCACCCGTAAGGGATGAATGGGGTATATCAAAAATAGGGGCGGAAAAGTAATCATCGTTTGATGGATCAGCCAAATCCATATCAGGTTGGGGAAAATCCTCAGGTTGAAAATTATTAATAGCCCCAGTGGGTTCAAAGTTTGAGACACCTTCATAAAAATTCCAACCGTAAAATACACCCGGTTGATTTAGCGAGGCCAAATGGATATCATCCGTTGAGGGACCTTGGTTACCCCCTACCTCACCAATGTAAAAATAACCATATTCATTATCCCATTCTGCACGAAACGGGTTTCTAAGACCATAGGCCCAAATTGACGGGTGTGGATCAAAAGAAGGGCCAAAATCAAAATCGGTGGTATCCGGATAAGGCCCATCCACAATACCATCAACATAAGGATTGGCAGGCCAGCCATCGGTACCATCAGGAATGGTACCATCCCGATTGATCCTAATGATTTTTCCACTGGTGTTCTCCACATTCAATGGCCAATTATCATCAGGGCCACCTTCGTTGCTATTAGAGGTGTTAAACTTGTCAGCACTGGTCAACCAGATTTTTCCATCTGGACCAAAATCCAGACCCCCTCCATAATGGCAACAACCAACAAATGCATCCGTATCAGTCCATAAAATTAATTCTGAATTGACATCTGCAGTACTAGCCAGACCTCCGGAGCCTTCAATATGGTTGAACTGCGCTATAACGGCCCGGTCGGTGTTTGAGCTACGGGTGTAAAACATATAGATTTGATTTTTTCCGCTCGAGGCATCTGGGTCAAAGTCGGGTGGGACCGCGATATCGAGCAATCCCCTTTCCAGTCCAGAATTGACGATGTTAGAAATATCCAAATACGTAGATTTATTTCCTGTATTCGGATCAGCAATTAGGATTTTCCCTCCTTTCTCAACCACCAACAATCGCCCATCGGGTAAAAACTCTAGGGCCAAGGGAGCTATAAGACCGTCTCTAATAATTCTTTCATTGGAAAAACCCTCCAAATCAAAAGGTCCTGTTTGTGAATAAAAATTCTGTGCACAAAAAATGCTCATTACAAAAAATGCCAGTAACCAAACTTTATTTGGCTTACTTCCGCATGGATTATATTTTAAGGATTTAGGCAGTGGTCTTTTATTTTTCATAATAGCAATTGATAAGGTTGGCTTTATAGAAATTGACTTTAATTTTATTTTTTTTGTACGTTAAAATAGATTGGTAAGTTCAGCATAGCTTTTGAATCAACTTCCTCATTAGATCTGCACAAAACGATATCATTGGAAAATGTAGAAGTCTCCCCGAATGGAAAGAGCGATGAACTCTTCGGAATAGAGTACTATTTTTCATGTTATGCTTGTTTGGTTATAACCATAACTAAGCAAGTATCATAGTGGTTTGGGGTGGGGTGAAATCACTAGAAAAAGGAGGATAACAATATAAACAAGTTTAATGACTAAAAAAGAACGTTCATTATACTTTTTATGATGAAAATACTATTATGTTTTTTTCATATTCAGTTGAGTCATTTTTTTTCGATGAAATACCTAAAAAAAGGGATTATGGTGAACTTTTGTTAAAACAAATCTCAAATGCTATTAAACAAACAGAAAGCTTAAAGCCTGCAAAAGCAAGGAGATCTCTTTAGAAACCCCTTGCCTTGCTATTTGTTTGAACATGTCGTCTGCCGTCCATGGCGAAAAATGGACCTTGTTTCATTCCCTACTTCACCTTTTTATGATTAATTGTCTAACAAAGGTTGTTCCTTCATCGTTCAATATATTCAAGTGGTACGCCCCGATTGGCAGATCATAAACCGG
>NZ_JAVRHR010000012.1:0-5610 GCF_031846445.1 Croceitalea rosinachiae
GTTTTGTTGAGTTAGAAAAAGGTTTTTATATTTGCACCCGCTTTGCAGATGATGCGAGTGTGATTTCGGAGGAAACGGGGGCCTTTTATGGGTTCTTTTTTTTCGATGGGATTTGATTAAAGAAGTTCATATACATATTGTAATAGACAGCGTAAAAGAGAATTATTAAAGAACCATTTTGAAGTCAAAGAGCTTAGAGGGGTTGATGTAGGTATCGCGAGATATTTAACGATCAACAATGAAGAGTTTGATCCTGGCTCAGGATGAACGCTAGCGGCAGGCCTAACACATGCAAGTCGAGGGGTAACAGAGGTGCTTGCACTTGCTGACGACCGGCGCACGGGTGCGGAACGCGTATGGAACCTACCTTTGTCAGGGGAATAGCCCAGAGAAATTTGGATTAATGCCCCATGGTATCGCATTATTGCATGATAATGTGATTAAAGATTTATCGGACAAAGATGGCCATGCGTACCATTAGTTAGTTGGTGAGGTAACGGCTCACCAAGGCAGCGATGGTTAGGGGCCCTGAGAGGGGGATCCCCCACACTGGTACTGAGACACGGACCAGACTCCTACGGGAGGCAGCAGTGAGGAATATTGGACAATGGAGGAGACTCTGATCCAGCCATGCCGCGTGCAGGATGACGGCCCTATGGGTTGTAAACTGCTTTTATACGGGAAGAAACCTGTCCACGTGTGGACAGCTGACGGTACCGTAAGAATAAGGACCGGCTAACTCCGTGCCAGCAGCCGCGGTAATACGGAGGGTCCGAGCGTTATCCGGAATCATTGGGTTTAAAGGGTCCGTAGGTGGGCCTGTAAGTCAGAGGTGAAAGTTTGTGGCTCAACCATAAAATTGCCTTTGATACTGCAGGTCTTGAGTTATAGTGGAGTTGCCGGAACATGTGGTGTAGCGGTGAAATGCATAGATATCACATAGAACACCGATCGCGAAGGCAGGTGACTAACTATATACTGACACTGATGGACGAAAGCGTGGGGAGCGAACGGGATTAGATACCCCGGTAGTCCACGCCGTAAACGATGGATACTAGCTGTCGGGACTTCGGTCTCGGCGGCCAAGCGAAAGTGATAAGTATCCCACCTGGGGAGTACGTTCGCAAGAATGAAACTCAAAGGAATTGACGGGGGCCCGCACAAGCGGTGGAGCATGTGGTTTAATTCGATGATACGCGAGGAACCTTACCAGGGCTTAAATGTAGATTGCATAAGCTAGAGATAGCTTTTTCTTCGGACCATCTACAAGGTGCTGCATGGTTGTCGTCAGCTCGTGCCGTGAGGTGTCAGGTTAAGTCCTATAACGAGCGCAACCCCTACCGTTAGTTGCCAGCATTTAAAGATGGGGACTCTAACGGGACTGCCGGTGCAAACCGTGAGGAAGGTGGGGATGACGTCAAATCATCACGGCCCTTACGTCCTGGGCCACACACGTGCTACAATGGCCGGTACAGAGGGAAGCCACCACGCAAGTGGGCGCGGATCTATAAAACCGGTCACAGTTCGGATCGGGGTCTGCAACTCGACCCCGTGAAGCTGGAATCGCTAGTAATCGGATATCAGCCATGATCCGGTGAATACGTTCCCGGGCCTTGTACACACCGCCCGTCAAGCCATGGAAGCTGGGAGTGCCTGAAGTCCGTCACCGTAAGGAGCGGCCTAGGGCAAAATCGGTAACTAGGGCTAAGTCGTAACAAGGTAGCCGTACCGGAAGGTGCGGCTGGAACACCTCCTTTCTAGAGACGATGCGCCTGATCGGCCCTGTTCTTTGGAAGAAGGGTGGTTCACACTCTTTTATGTTGTCTATCGATATGTTGTTAAGATATTGTGTACTGTTGTAAACAGGCCAAGACAGTCTCATAGCTCAGCTGGTTAGAGCGCTACACTGATAATGTAGAGGTCGGCAGTTCGAGTCTGCCTGAGACTACAACGTTCATATAATTGAAATATTGAAGGAAATTCTAGGAGTTGGGTGGTAGTCAAGTACTGACTACTGACTACTGATTACTAACGACTAGTAATTGGGGGATTAGCTCAGCTGGCTAGAGCGCCTGCCTTGCACGCAGGAGGTCATCGGTTCGACTCCGATATTCTCCACGATGGATGCTTTAAAAAGTAGGATCGAAATTGAAGGAAACAAAAGAAGCTTGCTTTTTGATGTTTCTGAGATAAGGTTCTTTTAATGCATTCTCAAGATTGAAGTTTGAGGAGCAGCGCAAGCTACTCCGATAAGAGAAGATCTTGCACAACGTTCATTGACATATTGGGACATATTATAAAGACACGAGTCATTTATAATAAGTCAAAAGAAGAAACTTAAGTAGTAGAATAGAATACATTTAAGAATAAGTAATATTAAGGATTACGAGAGGGCACATATATCAAGGGATATAGTGCGACAAGCAAATTAAGGGCGTATGGGGAATGCCTAGGCTCTCAGAGGCGAAGAAGGACGTGATAAGCTGCGAAAAGCCACGGGGAACTGCACACGAGTGTTGATCCGTGGATCTCCGAATGGGGCAACCCACTATGTTGAAGGCATAGTATCCGAAAGGAAGCGAACCCGCTGAACTGAAACATCTAAGTAGGCGGAGGAAGAGAAAACAAAAGTGATTCCGTTAGTAGTGGCGAGCGAACGCGGATTAGCCCAAACCAAAGTTGTTTCGGCAATTTTGGGGTTGTAGGACCACAATGTTCTTTGTACAACGAACTAGAACGCTTTGGAAAGAGCGGCCATAGACGGTGATAGCCCGGTATAGGCAAGGCGTATTAAAGATAGTGGTATCCTGAGTAGCGCGGGGCACGTGAAACCCTGTGTGAATCTGGCGGGACCATCCGTCAAGGCTAAATACTCCTGAGAGACCGATAGTGAACCAGTACCGTGAGGGAAAGGTGAAAAGAACCCTGAATAAGGGAGTGAAAAAGATCCTGAAACCATACGCTTACAAGCGGTCGGAGCCCTTATGGGTGACGGCGTGCCTTTTGCATAATGAGCCTACGAGTTACTTTTACTAGCAAGGTTAAGGATTTAAGGTCCGGAGCCGTAGCGAAAGCGAGTCTGAACAGGGCGCCATAGTTAGTAGTAGTAGACGCGAAACCGTGCGATCTACCCATGGGCAGGTTGAAGCTTTGTTAACCCAAAGTGGAGGACCGAACCCGTTGACGTTGAAAAGTCTTGGGATGACCTGTGGGTAGGGGTGAAAGGCCAATCAAGCTCGGAAATAGCTCGTACTCCCCGAAATGCATTTAGGTGCAGCGTATACATAGTTTTATAGAGGTAGAGCTACTG
Organism: Croceitalea rosinachiae; assembly: GCF_031846445.1. Taxonomy (NCBI): domain Bacteria; kingdom Pseudomonadati; phylum Bacteroidota; class Flavobacteriia; order Flavobacteriales; family Flavobacteriaceae; genus Croceitalea; species Croceitalea rosinachiae. The sequence continues at coordinate 3,311 of NZ_JAVRHR010000012.1, forward strand.
ATTGGATGCGGGGGCTTCACCGCCTACCAATTCCTGACAAACTCCGAATGCTATAAAATGTTTGTATGCAGTGAGGGCATGGGTGCTAAGGTCCATGTCCGAGAGGGAAAGAACCCGGACCATCAGCTAAGGTCCCCAAGTGTGTGCTAAGTTGACAAAACGCGGTGGAACTGCATTGACAGCCAGGATGTTGGCTTGGAAGCAGCCATTCATTTAAAGAGTGCGTAACAGCTCACTGGTCGAGCGGTTCCGCATGGATAATGATCGGGCATAAGCACACCACCGAAGCTATGGACTAATTTATTAGTGGTAGGGGAGCATTGTAGTGCCGTTGAAGGTGTACCTGCGAGGGATGCTGGAGGAGCTACAAACGAAAATGTAGGCATAAGTAACGATAATGCGGGCGAGAAACCCGCACGCCGAAAGACCAAGGTTTCCCCAGCTATGCTAATCAGCTGGGGGTCAGTCGGGACCTAACGCGAACCCGGAAGGGGCAGTGGATGGACAACGGGTTAATATTCCCGTACCTGCAATAAGTTAAAAGTGACGGGGCATCGGAGTTGGTGCGTGCTGACGGAATAGCACGTTGAAGCGCAAGCGATAGTACGACAAGGCCACGGCCACGTCGATAATCCAGCGTAGATGCCTCCAAGAAAAGCGATTATTGCAGCCCGTACCGTAAACCGACACAGGTGGTTGGGATGAGTATTCTAAGGCGCTCGAGAGATTCATGGCTAAGGAACTAGGCAAAATAGACCCGTAACTTCGGGAGAAGGGTCGCCCCCTTATGGGGGGCCGCAGTGAAGAGGTCCAGGCGACTGTTTATCAAAAACACAGGGCTATGCCAAGTCGAAAGACGATGTATATGGCCTGACACCTGCCCGGTGCCGGAAGGTTAAAGGGAGATGTTATCCGTAAGGTGAAGCATTGAACTGAAGCCCCGGTAAACGGCGGCCGTAACTATAACGGTCCTAAGGTAGCGAAATTCCTTGTCGGGTAAGTTCCGACCTGCACGAATGGTGCAACGATCTGGACACTGTCTCGGCCATGAGCTCGGTGAAATTGTAGTATCGGTGAAGATGCCGGTTACCCGCAGTGGGACGAAAAGACCCCGTGCACCTTTACTATAGCTTCGTATTGACTTCGGTCAAGCAATGTGTAGGATAGCTGGGAGACTTTGAAGCTGCATCGCCAGGTGTGGTGGAGTCATTGTTGAAATACCAGCCTTTGCTTGTCTGAAGCCTAACCTTCTAAGGAAGGAACAGTGCGTGGTGGGTAGTTTGACTGGGGTGGTCGCCTCCAAAAGAGTAACGGAGGCTTCTAAAGGTGCCCTCAATACGGTTGGCAATCGTGTGCAGAGTGCAATGGCACAAGGGCGCTTGACTGAGAGACATACAGGTCGATCAGGTAGGAAACTAGAGCATAGTGATCCGGTGGTTCCGCATGGAAGGGCCATCGCTCAAAGGATAAAAGGTACGCCGGGGATAACAGGCTGATCTCCCCCAAGAGCTCATATCGACGGGGGGGTTTGGCACCTCGATGTCGGCTCGTCACATCCTGGGGCTGGAGAAGGTCCCAAGGGTTGGGCTGTTCGCCCATTAAAGTGGCACGCGAGCTGGGTTCAGAACGTCGTGAGACAGTTCGGTCTCTATCTACTGCGGGCGTTAGAAATTTGAGCGGATCTGACTCTAGTACGAGAGGACCGAGTTGGACCGACCGCTGGTGCACCAGTTGTTCCGCCAGGAGCATTGCTGGGTAGCTATGTCGGGATGGGATAAGCGCTGAAAGCATATAAGCGCGAAACCCGCCGCAAGATGGGATTTCTTTAAAGGATCGTGGGAGATGACCACGTTGATAGGCCGTAGGTGCAAGGGCAGCAATGTCCGTAGCCGAGCGGTACTAATTGTCCGTATGCTTGCGCACGCCCCTCGGAAGTTCTTAAGTCCGTCATGGACGGTATTTACCATTCATTATATATTTGAACACTACTTGCTTGAAGTACCTTCTTTTTACTTTTGTCCCATTATGTTAAGATATTGCCCAAAGCCGGTTCCGACATGTTCGAACCAGCTAAAGAGCCCCTGAAACAAGTTCAGGGAAAGATTTAGGTGGCCATGGCGACGGGGTTCACCCCTTCCCATCCCGAACAGGGAAGTTAAGCCCGTTTGCGCCGATGGTACTGCTACACCAAGTGGGAGAGTAGGTCGCCGCCTTCTTCGCATCAAATCCAATTTGATGTTTAAAGCCCCTTTCCATTAAGAAAGGGGCTTTTTTTATACCATAAATTTAAGAGATGGGAA
>NZ_JAVRHR010000013.1:0-2482 GCF_031846445.1 Croceitalea rosinachiae
AATGAACCCAAATGACCCCTGTGATCCAGTCCAGGTAGCCGGTTACACAGGCTATGATGCCGGGAATGCGATATGGGCCGCTGCGGACTGTGACAGTGACGGAGTGACCAATGGGGAAGAGGACACCAATGGTGCAGATCCCTATTTGGCCCCTGTGGATACAGATACGGATTCCGATGGTATCCAAGATGTAGTTGATAATTGCCCATTTATTTATAATCCCGAACAAGAAGACTTTGATAATGATGGAATTGGCGATGTTTGTGATGGTGACATCGATAATGATGGTATACTAAATGAGGAAGACTTTTGTCCAACGACACTACAAGGAATTTTAGTGGATGAAAATGGCTGTGAGATTGTTTTAGGAGTGGATAATTTCGCAATTAAAACAACTGGTGAATCTTGCGTTGGAAGCCAGGATGGCAGTATCGAAGTAATTACCAAGGAGTTTTTGGATTATATAGCCATTCTTACTGATAGTGAAGGGAATGAAATAAGAAATTCACAGTTTAATTCCAACTTACTCTTAAATAACCTACCTCCAGATGTTTATAAATTGTGCTTTTCGATCGAGGGCAACTCTACAAATGAGCAATGTTATACGTTAAATGTACAGAATGTGGAACTTTTAGGTGTTGATTTAAATTCCATTGAACCGGAGAGCACCATAATTTTAGAACTTTCAGGCGCTAATCACTACACTGTGGAAGTCAATGAAAAAACCTATACAACTACAGATAGTCAGATTACATTAGTACTTTCTCAAGTTGAGAATAGTATCAAAGTCAGTACTGATAAAGATTGTCAGGGTACTTATGAGAAAGTTATTATACTAGGTGCCAAAGGGTTCGTTTATCCCAATCCTATTGACGATAAAGAGCTTACGGTTTATGTTGGACCCGCTGGCAATGAAATGGTACAGTTGAGTATTTTTGATAGCACTGGCTCTGACGTTAGCGTTCAAAATTTGGAATCTGATGAAAGCGGCTATGTAAAACTCAATATGTCTTCTTTATCGCAGGGGATATATTTCTTGACGGTCGTTACCAAAAGTGCATTGGCAAATTACAAGATCATCAAAAAATGAATTTGAAAACTATAATAAATACTAATTAAAAAATTGTTAAAACCGATATTAAGATGAACTATACAATTTTAATAAAAAGAGTGATGACTCTATCGACCTTTCTCTTGTTCCTATTGGGTGCCAATACGTTTGCCCAAACAGGGAACACAGAAGATTTTGACGGGGATAGTGTGGGCAACAATGTGGATCAAGATGATGACAATGATGGGATTCTGGATGCCAACGAATATGATTGTGCTATTGGAGGTTCTTCCTTAATTTGGGGAGATCCCGTGTGGACCGGTCCCGACCCAGGTACAGATGGCCCCGCCACTGCGAGCACGACAATCGACGGTACCGTAGTCACGGCTGACAATTCGAGCACAGATTTTGGAATACTAACCGACTATAATGCTGCAAATGGTACATCTTTTAATGGAACCGATGGTCTGTTGCTCAATTCTGATATAGGGGAGCTGGACGATAGTCCAATCATTTACGAGATACGGTTCGATCGACCTGTCACCGGACTTTCTTTTCGCGCGGTAGATATTGATAAGCGTTTAACGACTGAAGCCCCTGTTGGTAATCCATACACAGAACAACTGACAGTAAGTATTTTCAATGAAGGCGATGCCCTTACATTGAATCCCCTAGATTATACTGTGGGCAGTGCTGTAGACGAGGTTAGTAGTGGAGTTTTTGAAGGTAATTCATTGGTCGTTGGTAATACTGATATAGGTGACGTTATTTTCACCTTAAGCGAACCGGTTGATCGGGTGGTATTTTCCTTTTCCAACACTGAGGTAAGCACAAGTATTCAAAGCATGGCATTCTTAATTTCCGACCTAACATGGGATTGTGCTTATAGGGACTTTGATAGCGATGGGATACCCGATCATTTCGACACCGATAGTGATGCTGACGGATGTGCGGATGCCCTAGAAGGAGATGGCGGATTTACCTTAGCCAATTTGGATGGGGATAACAGTCTTGGTGATGCGGTGGATTTAGTAACTGGTATTCCTACCATCGCCGGTACAGGTCAGGCTGATGTAAGTAGTGTTAACGGAGCGGTAACTTCTGGAGAATGTGATGATGATGGGGATGGAGTGATTAATTCAACAGATGGTGTCAATGCTTCCGATCCCTGTCTTCCATTACAGGCTGCTGGGTACACAGGCTACGATGCCTCGAATGCCGTATGGGCCGCTGCCGACTGTGACAGTGATACTATACTAAATGGTGCTGAGGATACTAACGGGACTGATCCTTATAATACAGATACCGATGGTGATGGTATTGCAGATAATTTAGAGGCTGATGCTACTGAAGCGTTGGATTCTTGTCTTCCCGTACAAACCGCTGGTTACACGGGCTATGATGCCGGAAACGCCATATGGGCGGCTGCCG
>NZ_JAVRHR010000014.1:0-2356 GCF_031846445.1 Croceitalea rosinachiae
GATGAAGGTCTGTGGGTCGATGTCGTTGTTCACAAATCCGAACTCCACCGGTGTGCCGCCGTCCAATATGTAGAGGGCACGCACGAAATCGGAACTCTCCTTGTTGTCGTCGGAATCATCGACGTCCATCGATAGCGATACCGTTCCGCCAATAGGTATAACCTCGGAGGTCCAAGTGCCCACACCACCGGATACATTGGTCCAGAACCTGCCGTCCAATACCTCGAAGGTACCGCCGGTACGGGCAGAGCTCCAAGCCGTGGCACCGTTGTCAACCACGTCGCCATTGGACAAATCCTCAAAGTCTTCCAGCCAGATCGTACCCTCTAGGTTTTCATCTAATTTAATGCGCACCACATTAGATATATCACATGCACCTTGTCCACAACCATCCGTAGCAGGAATGATTGTAGCTACGATGTAGTAGGTCATGCTATCGGAAGTACCTGTCAAGTCAAGTGCTACCTCATTAGTTCCCGCACCATTTAGCGTGGTCGTAAGTGCTTGTAGAGACTGTGTCTTGTTCATTTCAAATGGATCCAGGGTAGTTGGATCAATTACAAGATCTTCCAAGGTGGTTCCATAAACCAACACTTCGACAGCTGCGTTGGCAGGACCGGTGATGGTTGCAATCTGATCGGTTTCAGACACAATACCATTTCCAGCGATACCTCCCACACTTAAAGAAGGAGCCACACACTGGGGGGTCTCTGGGTTAAAGAAGTTTTCAGAATTCACTAAGCTGGCACCTACTTGATACAACTGGCGCGTTGCCGAAGTTCCATCAGAGTACGTAACAGTTATGGTAGAGCCAATCAATTCAGATCCCGAAACAGCTCCCGCATTTCCAGCGGAGTTGAAGCCTATAATACTCAACGGATCGACATCTACTTCAATATTTAATTCCTCTCCGGGTTCAAAGTCGGTAAAATCCAGGGTCATCACAGTATATCCCCCAGGAACGATTTCGCCTGAGAAAGGATCTACACAATCAGGATCATTTCCAGATCCAGCATTCCCAGGAATAGTGAGTCCTACACTACCGTCTCCTCCAGTTTGTCCTATGATCTCCACACAGGAAGCCGTGGCATCGCCAGCTGTTCCTATGGGATCGAAGAGCATATTCGGGAATACTGCAGTACTTAAATCTATGCTTACAGAAACAATGTTCACACTACTCGTGGAATTGTTGTTGATGAATAAGCCTCCACCAAAAGTACTGGAACCAGCTAGTCCACCGCCGGTGTCGAAAGCGACACGTGCACAAGTCACTTCAGGTGCAGTAACAAATAGGTTGATTACAGTAGTTCCGTCGTTGTACCCGGTACCCGTTCCCGTTACGGTAGCAGAATAGGTTCCAGGCGGTAGGTCTGTAGCATCCACTTCAAATCCGTCGTTTCCAGGATTAAAGCTCAACCAGGTTGGCGTTAAAATGGTAGCATCATCCACTGCAGAAAGGAGTAGGTCTCCAGGCAATGAACTCTCATCTGACGTTCCTACGGTAAAAGATCCCGTTGTACTCTGTTCAGTTTCAACTGTCGCATTTATGGGATTCGGTGTAATTACCAAACTCGGTGGGGGATCTACGGTTAAGCTGACCACAGCTGTTGCATCGTCGTATCCGGCAACCCCACTAGCGGTTAAGGTTCCTGTATAGGTTCCCGGGGCGAGTCCGGTTGCATCAAAGTTCACCTGATAGGTAATACCCTGATCTGCAGATGAAACAGTAGTCGCCCATGTGGCAGGATTACTTGTTGCATCATCAATGAGGGCCATACTAGCAGACGAAGGTAAAGCAGTAGTATCATTTGCATCTACTACATAGTCTACGGTTGTGGTCTGATTGGACAATAAGTTCGTTAGGATTGGATCCGGCGTGATAGTCAAACCTGGGTTTTCATCGACGTTGACCAGTCCATTGGTTGTTCCCGTGAGAACATTATTGCCACCAAAGGTTGCAATTGTGGAAGCGGCCCCATCTGGATCTATAAAATTCAACTGTGTTGAACCTGCACCAACGGCACTGAACTCTATTGTCAGCAAATCAAAAGTTCCTGAAACAGGTCCTGACAAAGATCCTACTGAATAGTCTATGGTTCCCAAAGTGTTATCAGAAGTTTCGCTTATCAAGGGCAGGGTCAAAGTACCGCCAGGTGTTAAAGAGCTTACTTCCACTATGGCGGAGTCAAAAGTCAAATGAACCTCTGAACCGTCTACTGGCTGGTCATTGGCCTGTACCTGAATAGTAACAGAGAATGTGTCGCCGTCCGTTACATTTGATATTTCTGGATTGACCACAAAGAACACATCCGTAACCGGTGCGGCGCTTACGTTCACCGTCCTGGTAACCTGTACC
>NZ_JAVRHR010000015.1:0-742 GCF_031846445.1 Croceitalea rosinachiae
AACGAAGGTCTGGGGGTCGATGTCGTTGTTCACAAAACCGAACTCCACCGGCGTGCCGCCGTCCAATATATAGAGGGCACGCACGAAATCGGAACTCTCCTTGTTGTCGTCCGAATCGTCAACGTCCATCGATAGCGATATCGTTCCGCCGATAGGTATAACCTCGGAGGTCCAGGTGCCCACACCACCGGATACATTGGTCCAGAACCTGCCGTCCAATACCTCGAAGGTACCACCGGCGCGCGAAGAGCTCCACGCAGTGGAACCGTTGTCCACAACGTCACCGTTGGACAAATCCTCAAAGTCCTCTAACCAGATCGTGCCGCCAGGGGAAACCTCACCATACGTCGCCGTAACCACCACATCCGAAGATGGAATCGTTACCGTGGTAGAGGAACTGTTGATGTCCGCAACCCCGGACACATCGCCCGTCCAAGAAACGAACTGTTGCCCAGCAGGTGCCGCATCGGCAACGATGTTCACAACATCGCCTGCTGCATAGGTGCCATCGCCGCTTCCGCTGTTCACCGTCAGTTCATAGGTCGTAACATCTATTGGGCCATATGTCGCCGTAACCACCACATCCGAAGATGGAATCGTTACTGTGGTCGAGGAACTGTTGATGTCATCAACCCCGGACACATCGCCCGTCCAAGAAACGAACTGTTGCCCTGCTGGTGCCGCATCGGCAACGATGTTCACCACATCGCCCGCTACATAGCTGCCATCGCCGCTTCCGCTA
>NZ_JAVRHR010000016.1:0-504 GCF_031846445.1 Croceitalea rosinachiae
CAAATACTGTGGGCTATTCTAATTTCTATTCCATTTTGAGATGATGTGCTAGTCGTAAAAAACTCTATCCTTGATGCAAATGATATAGATTCCCAAATAAAATCTTCACCGTTAGAACCCGACGAGGAATTAACTGAATATAAATTACCCATGTTTTCAGCGACAATACCATTTCTCAAATCTGAAACAAATACATATCGTGCATTGTCCAAGGCTACGATACCATCGGAACTGTTTGTTAATAATCCACGTGAATGCGAAGCTTGTATTTGTACGAACACCGAACCAGAGAAATCAAATTGAACCGGGTTATTATCATCAATAATGAAAGCTCCTAAATTTGAAACCATAGCATTGGTCACGGTAACTAATAAACTACCTGCTGGTAAGTTGAACTTTGAGCTTATATCAAAATCCGTAATATTTAAGTCTTTTGAGTTGTTTAGAAAACCGAAGTCTGAAGGTCGTAAATCTATAAAAGAAGCTAAACTGCTGCATTCCACA
>NZ_JAVRHR010000017.1:0-500 GCF_031846445.1 Croceitalea rosinachiae
TCTGGATCCAGGTAATCTGGGGTCCCGTCTCCATCGGTATCATCATTGGTCGGGTCACCATCGCCGTCAGCATCCTCATCCGGAGTGTCGATACCGTCGCCGTCATCATCAAAATCCCTATAGTTTACATCTTCTGTTCCATCGGTATCGGGCAAATCGTTCGCCGGGTCGTCGATCTCGTCGTTCACGTCAAAACCATCGTCGACATCACTGCCCTCGTAACCGTCGTCAAGGCCGTCTCCATCCATGTCAACTCCCGTAAAGGTCTGGTCCGGCTCTCCATCTTCGTTGAAGTCGTTGCCCTCATTGTTGTCCGGCACCAAATCGTTGTCACTGTCACCATCGATATAGTCAGGGACCGTGTCGTCGTCCGTATCCTCTGGGGTGATGCCCTCATCACCTGAGCCCTCGTAGGCATCGTCTAAACCATCGTTGTCCGTATCCTCTCCGCTTGGTGGGATATAACCGTCCGTTGGCTGGCCCTCAACATTGTCGGGAAT
>NZ_JAVRHR010000018.1:0-483 GCF_031846445.1 Croceitalea rosinachiae
TAGCTGGTAGCCGTTGGCACGGTTCCCCAGTTCGGAAGCTTTAAAGGCCCTTACCTGTTGGCCCAGGGAATTAAATATCGCAATGGCTTCCAACCTGGAACTGCCCTTGACAGAGAGCGTTGCCTCTGTGGTGGCGGGGTTCGGATATAGCATTACTTCAAAGGGTACTACCGGTTCGGTATTCCCCAATGCATAGTCGTCCAACCTTACTGTTAGGCCTGCTACGGCCGTGGTCACTGCAACATTGTCGATAAAATAGTTCTCGTTGCCTCCGCTTACCAACGATTCCACAACGATCTGTACCGTACTGCCCGTTATCTCACCCGAGATTAGGGTCTGCGGGTCGATGTCGTTGTTCACAAAGCCGAACTCCACCGGCGTGCCGCTGTCCAATATATAGAGCGCCCGCACGAAATCCGCACGTTCCTTGTTGTCGTCGGAATCATCGACGTCCAGCGATAGCGATACCGTTCCGCCGATAGG
>NZ_JAVRHR010000019.1:0-376 GCF_031846445.1 Croceitalea rosinachiae
GTTCCCGAACTTGGACACGGACGCCACGGATGATTTTGATGGTGCATGGAGCAGTTTAACAGGGGTTCCCGCAGGTTTTTCAGATGATATTGATAATGTTGATGACGCCGATAGCGACCCTGAGAATGAGCTTACGTTAAGGGGTAGTGGTGGCCCTACAGGGACACCAGTTGAAGGAACTACTTATGTAGACACTTCCAGCGGACAGTTATATATTTATGATTCGACCTCTTGGCTAACAGTAGGAGGTAGTGCTACTCCTGGAGATGCAAGCGATACGAATGAGCTTATTACTGCCTTTGAGATAAATGGTTCAAATCTTCGAATCACAGAAGCAGGCACTGACTTTGATGTTCCTCTATCAAGTATAGATACT
>NZ_JAVRHR010000002.1:0-1061143 GCF_031846445.1 Croceitalea rosinachiae
GACCAAGAAGCTGATGAAGTTGATTTAGCTACTGATGTTGACCTAAACGAAGATGGTACAGATGAAACAACGGTACAAGCGGCACTCAGTGCTTTAGACGCAATGCCAAAAATTTATGCTACTGGTAAAGTTGCAGGAACTGGAACTGCAATATCTATTTATGGTGCAACAGTTGCCAGAGTTACAGCAGATACTGAAGGTGATTACCAGGTCACTTTTTCAACAGCACTTGCAAATGCGAATTACATTATTCAGGTAGCAACATTAGATTGTGGAGGAGATTGCCCTGGTAATACAGGAGCTGACTATGATGACCCAGGGATTACCTATTATGATCAACAGACAACTGGTTTTAAAATTAATATAGGTGATAGCGATAATGGTTCAACACAAAAAGACGATATCGATCTCGAATTTATGTTTATTGTAATCGTAATTCCATAAAATCAAACACTAACAAGAAGTTTAAATAATGAGAAAAACAATAATAACCATTGGATTATTTGTTTTCTGTATATCAGTAAAAGCACAAATAGAAGGTACTTCCATACCTAGTATTCCTCAGTTAACAGCTGCAGAAATGGCCACGATTACTTCACCAAATATAGGCTCATCTGTTTTTATTATCGATGACCAAAAAGTATATATGTATACTACATCAGGTTGGGTGACTACAGATACACAAAATGCCGGTGAAGTTGATCTGATTACCCCAATTGATATGGATGAAGGAGGTGTTTCTTCGCCCACTGATGAAACAACAGTTGAACAGGCTTTACAAGCAATAGCCCCAATAACATCAGCTTCTGGTAGAATTTTTTATCCGCCTTCAATTGCTATTGATGCTTCAACAAATGGGACGGGAAGTGTTGACCTTTATCAGGCCTATCTTGACCAATTTGACTCCCCAGTCGCTTCTAGCGAGGCAGTTGACATACCTACATATGGTAGGACTGAACTCTATTATTATGTGACTGAAGCAGATGTTGATGTATTTGGCAATGGAAGTGCTGTTCAAAATATGTCGATTAATACATCTGGTGTTTTGTCCTATGAAATATTTAATCCACCAGCTGACTACAACTCATTAATTAACGTGGTATTTGTTGTAAAATAATTTAGTCAAAAACGACCCCAAATCGATTTGAAAAATTTAAATATATATAAAACAAGTATCCTCGGTATTACCTTTGTAATGCTCGGTATGCTGGTTTCCAATGCACAGTTTTTGCTACAGGCTCCGAATACCGGTGATGAGAATAATTACCAATGGTACGAAGCGCAAGATACTTCAACTGTTTTGGGAACAAGTTCATTTTACGAAGCTACACAACCTGGTATCTATTTCGCTACTTATGATGGTACTTTGTGCGGTTCAAATGCCACAGGCTATTTTATCTTAACTGATTGTACTGTACCAGATAATCAAGTTACTCTAGATATCACAGCAAATGTTCCTGCAACGGCAACTGCCAGTTGGAATCCAACGTTAATGGGAGACCAATTACAACCGACCGTAACAGCTACAGAAGATGTAGAACGTTATATAGCAACAATTACTAAAGCAGGAAATTCAATAGAATTACCGAGATTTACGGTGGTTTGTTTAAATCAGGCAGCAAATCTTGTTGATGATTTAATTTCTGTCAACGAAGACGAATCCATTGTAGTCCCAATTTTCGATAATGATTCTGATTTACCGGCAACAGGTACTTTAACTACAACTGATCCTGCGAATGGTTCCGTAATTATTGATAACAATGGGACACCAAACGACCCAACAGATGATATAGTAACTTATATCCCAGACCCAGACTACAATGGTCAAGATTCCTTTGATTATACGGTTTGCAATTCTTCTGGCGATTGCAGTTCAGCTACCGTAACCATTGACGTACTTCCTATAGTCGATACTTTTGACGATTCTGTAACTACAGATGAAGATGTTACAATTAATATCCCATGGAGTTTAAATGACAATGACCTGCCAAATGTAGGCACGTTTACAAATACCGACCCAGCCAACGGAACTGTTGTATTGAATGATAATAGCACACCAAATAATCCATCAGACGATGATATCGATTATGTTCCGAATCCAGGATTTATTGGAACAGATAGTTTTGATTATACGGTTTGTGATGATCAAGGTAATTGTGATACGGCAACCATTACTATAATTGTAACTGATAATACGGTATCAAACATTGATGCGGATAATGATGGCATCATTGACAGTTTTGAAGATTTAAATCTTGATGGGGATAATAACCCTGCAACTGACCCAACAGATACGGATGGAGACAGTATTCCTGACTATTTAGATATTGATAGTGATGATGATGGTATTCCTGATAATATTGAATCTCAAGATACGATTGGATATATTTCACCGAGTGGAGAAGATTTGAATACTAATGGTCTTGATGATGCTTATGAAGGCAATGGTAATATCGGTTTGATTCCTATTGATACTGATGGTGATGGATTGCCTGACTATGTTGATGATGATAGTGATGGTGACGGTGTGCCCGACAATATAGAAGCCCACGATTTTGATCAAGATGGCGCTCCAGATTTAGTTTGGACGGGGTCTGATAAAGATATGGATGGTCTTGATGATGGTTATGAAGGCGATACCCAGATTGATGATGACATAAATGATGAGATAGATGACCCAAGTTCTGATTTACCAGATACCGATCAAGATGGAGAACCTGACTATAGGGATTTAGATGATGATGATGATGGAATTGAAACAATTGATGAAGATTTGAACGCTGATGGTAATTTCGCCAATGATGATTCAGATCAGGATGGGGTTCCTAATTATTTAGACCCAGATTTGGGTCCAACTCAAGTAGATGAAATAGAAGTATTTAATGTACTAACTCCAAACGGTGATGGTATTCATGATGTACTTCGAATAGCAAACATAGAAGATTACCCAAACAATACCGTTAAAATTTATAATAGATGGGGCGTACAGGTTTTCATAACCAAGTCCTATAACTCCTCAGGCAATGTCTTTGATGGTACCTCTACAGGTAGGGTTACCATTGATCAAGACAACAAACTTCCTGTTGGTACGTATTTCTATATCATAGATTACGAAGACCTAACAGGTAGTATGAAACAATTATCAGGTTACATATACATTAATAGGTAAAAGAAAAAGCTGTGGAGAAGAGACTAAAAAAAGGATTTGTACGACTAGGTTTGTTATTGATAGTATTGTCATGCAATTCTATAGTGTCCCAACAAGATGCACAGTATACACAATATATGTACAATACTGTAAGTGTAAACCCTGCATATGCAGGTTCTCGTGGGCATATGAGTATTGGTGCATTATATCGTGCACAATGGGTAGGTTTAGACGGCGCGCCAGAAACCCAAACATTAAATATTCATACCCCTTTAGGATATAGAGGTGTTGGAGCTGGACTATCATTTGTTAATGACATTATAGGACCGACTTCAGAAACGTATTTCGATTTAGATTTTTCTTATACGGTTCTAACTGGTATAGAGGGAAAACTTAGTTTTGGTTTAAAGGCAAGCGCGCATTTGCTGGATGTAAAATTTTCAGAACTAAATCAGGATGGCGGTCAAGGTCCAGATCCTACACTACAACAAAATATTGATAACCGCTTTTCACCTAATGTTGGTGCCGGGGTATATTATCATACACAAAATTTTTACGCAGGCCTTTCTATTCCAAGGTTTTTAGAAACTACACATTTTGATGAATCATCTTTATCAACTGCTGCTGAACAGATGAATTGGTATTTTATTACGGGCTATGTTTGGGATTTAAATGCCTTTTTAAAATTTAAACCAGCAGTTTTGGCTAAGGCTACTCAAGGAGCTCCATTACAGGTAGATGTTTCAGCTAATTTTATGTTTAATGAAAAATTTGTTGTCGGAGCAGCTTATAGATGGGATGCTGCTTTTAGTGGCTTAGCAGGTTTTCAAATATCCGACCAGTTTCTAATTGGCATTGCTTACGACAGAGAGATTACCGATTTAGGAGCTACTACTTTCAATGATGGTTCTTTTGAAATTGTATTGCGTTACGATTTTATTAGAGCGGTAGGTAATCTAAAATCACCTCGCTTCTTCTAGATTTTACTTATGAAAGCATAATATTTTATAACCAAAAGGATTGATGAATTTCCTTTAAAGGTTATATTTTTACCTAATGGAAGAGAAAGTTGTTCTTGTTGATGAAAATAATCGACAAATAGGTTTAATGCCCAAAATGGAGGCTCATGAAAAAGCAATTCTTCATAGGGCTTTTTCGGTTTTTGTGTTGAACGAAAAACGAGAGATTATGCTGCAGCAGCGTGCGGCCCATAAATATCACTCTCCTTTACTTTGGACAAACACTTGTTGTAGTCATCAACGAGATGGTGAAACCAATATCGAAGCTGGTAAACGAAGGTTAATGGAGGAGATGGGTTTTATGGTTGAACTGAAAGAACTCTTTTCATTTATATATAAGGCTCCTTTTGATAATGGCCTTACGGAACATGAGTTTGATCACGTGATGATTGGTTATTCTAATCAAGAACCCAAAATAAATCTTGAGGAAGTAGCAAACTGGAAATGGATGCATCCTGAAGCTATCAAAGAAGATATTGCTGAAAACCCAGATAAATATACGGCTTGGTTTAAGATAATTTTTGATAGATTTTATGATTATTTGATTAAAAATTCTGAACCATGCGCGTAAAAGTTAGTAGAAAGGCAAGTTTTAATGCTGCGCATCGGTTATATAATCCTGAATGGGGCAGCAAAAAAAATGATGAAGTCTTTGGTAAGTGCAATAACCCTAGATTTCATGGTCATAACTATGATTTGATAGTTAGCGTAACTGGTGTAATCGACCCAGAAACAGGCTATGTAATGGATATGAAAGTTCTTAAAGATTTGATCAAAGATAGAGTTGAAGAGGCTTTTGACCATAAAAATCTAAATTTAGACGTACCTGATTTTGCAAGTTTGAACCCAACAGCTGAAAATATTGCAGTTGTTATATGGAATCGGCTTCGACCACATATCAATCCAGAAAATGAACTAGAGATAATTTTGTATGAAACACCTCGGAACTTTGTCACTTACTTAGGCTAAACTTATATAATAAAAACATGAATCTTTACCCTTTAAAATTTGAGCCCATTCTAAAAGAGCGTCTTTGGGGCGGTACTAAACTAAAAGATGTTTTGAACAAACCTATAGAAAGTGATATTACGGGAGAGAGTTGGGAGCTTTCGACAGTAAAAGGTGACGTTTCAGTAATTGCAAATGGGGATTTAAAAGGAACCTCGTTGCAATACTTGATTAACAAACAAGCTGAGGCATTGTTAGGAAAAAATGTGGTGGAACGCTTTGGTCATGATTTTCCTATTTTAATAAAATTTATTGACGCAAAAAAAGATTTATCTATACAACTACATCCTAATGATGAGTTGGCAAAAGAGCGCCATAACTCCTTTGGAAAAACAGAGATGTGGTACATTATGGATGCTGATTCCGGTGCAAATTTGATTGTAGGTTTCAATAAGGATGTCGAGAAAGAGACATATAAAAATAGCCTTGAAGACAATACGCTGCTAGAACTTTTGAATTATGAAGAAGTGAAAGAAGGGGATACTTTCTTTATTAATACTGGAAAAATACATGCCATTGGTGCAGGTGTGCTTTTGGCTGAAATTCAACAGACTTCAGATGTTACGTACAGGGTTTTCGATTTTAATCGAAAGGATAAAAATGGGAATCTTAGGGAATTACATACTGATTTGGCATTAGATGCGATTGACTATTCTAAGAAAGATGATTTCAAGGTTCTATATGGTACTGATAAGGACAAAGTAAATCAAATGGTAGATTGTCCTTACTTTAAGACCAATTCTTTACATCTTACAAAAGATATGTCACAAGATATAGGTTTAAGGGACTCTTTTACTATTCTGATGTGCGTTAGTGGTAAAGGGAAAATTACCACCGAAAATGGCATTATTGACTTTAAAAAGGGAGAAACAGTATTGATACCTGCATCAGCCCAGAAACTTGAAATCATAACTAACGGAGCACAGCTTTTAGAAGTAACAATTTAGTAGTACTTTTGATTAAAACGATATTATGGCTAGTATTCGCGATTTAAAAAAGGACATCAATTTTGTTCTTGGCGATATTATAGAAGCGGTTTATCAGTGGGAGGCTGCGACGAACAATAAAAATTCTGAAGAAGGCTCTGCTTTAGTAGATAAGGCTATTGATACTTTTGACTATTTGATGGACAAAGTGAATACCAAAGCCGAAGATAAAAAAGCACATTTCAAATCGGTTCGTACCGAACTAGAAACAAAAGCTACAGAATTGGTAGAAAAGTTAAATGCCTTAGGAAGTTAAAGAATTACCTATTTAATCTTTCTAAATACTCTTTTAAAGCTTTACCGTACTTAGAATCTGCTACTTTTTGGCTTAGATTATTATGAATAGAATCTAAATATTTTGGATTTGCGTCCGATGCTTCGGTCAGGGCTACATAAGGCGTAATATATGAGTCAGGGTTATTGAGGCTAAAGTTAAGAACATACTGATACTTTCTGATTGCATTTTTTTGACTAATTGCAGCAAGTGAATCCAATGCCTTGGCATTGTCTTTCAGCTCAGGCAAAAGACTGGTTTGAAAAACTTCAATATCGCGAGTATTGAACTTTGACAACATAGCTTTAAATTTAGAGAACGATTCATGCGATTTAGAACCGTTAATTTCAGTATTGGTATCAACTGTATTCCATGCTGTTTTAATTGATATATTTCCAGGTTCACCAAAGAAGGTAATTCTATCGTTTATATCATTATTATCTGCTTTATCTAAGTATAAATAGAAAATTTCAGGGCTCTCAAGCTCTTGAGTAAATGTGAAATTACCATTCCCTTTTATCTCCAAAGAATCTAAATTGATCAAAGAAGAGTCTTGAAAGTGCTGTAAATAGAGCGTTCCCTTTTTAAGACCAGCAATGTTGCCAGTAACATTCATGGTTCTTTCTGAGGTTTCTTCACATGCACCTATAAGGGTTAACAGAACAATTGCTAGAACTAATCTTTTCATTTTTAAAATTTAGAAGCGCAAATATCGAGAAAGTGTTTGTCTTTTTAAACTTTTGAAGCGACTTCCATTAAAAGAGCGCATAAATAAGCGCCTCCTGTACCGACCACATATCCAAAAACCGCTAATAAAATACCTACTGACGTCAAAGACGGATGAAACTCCGCGGCAACCACAGGAGCAGATGCCGCACCACCAACATTAGCTTGGCTACCAACTGCTAAAAAGAAGAAGGGAGCTTTAATAATTTTAGCTACTATAATTAAGAGTCCTGCATGAATTGTAATCCAAATAAGACCAATAGCTATCAAACCTGGATTTTCAAAGACAGCGCCCAAGTCCATTTTCATTCCGATGGTAGCAACTAAAATATAAATAAAAACACTCCCGATTTTACTGGCACCAGCACCTTCATAATTCTTGGCTTTTGTAAAAGAAAGCCCTATGCCGATTACGGTAGCAAATACGACCATCCAAAGAAATTTTGAACCAAGAGATGACAATACTTTTTCTTTATCCCTGATTACTTCAAAAGTGTTTTCTAGGAATTCCGCAAAATGATTTCCAAGAAAATGAGCAAGACCAACTCCCGCAAAAGCATATAGTAATAGCATCATAAAATCATGAAGCGAGGTTACTCTTGCAATTTTGGCGGTATGTTCTGATACTTTTATTTTAAGGGCTTCAATCGAGGAAGTATCAGCTTTTAACCAAGTATCAATTTTTTTGGTTTTCCCAACTCCTAGTAAGATGACTGCCATCCAGAGATTTGCTACTACAATATCTATCAAGACCATTCCTCCATATTTTTCTTGATTGAATTCGAAAACTTCTAACATAGCGGCCTGGTTGGCACCACCACCAATCCAGCTACCAGCAATAGTTGCCAAACCTCTCCAAACTGCATCTGGACCAACTCCGCCGACCGTTTCGGGTGAAAAAATGGAAACCGTAAGAATAGCAATTGGCCCACCAATAATAATACCTGCAGTACCTGTTAAAAACATAATTAAGGCTTTTGAACCAAGATTTAAGATTGCTTTTAAGTCAATACTTAAGGTCATAAGTATTAAAGCTGCAGGTAATAAATAGCGACTTGCGATATAATAAGATTGCGAACTTTTCTCATCGATAATCCCACTACTTGCCAAAATAGACGGTAATAAATAGCACATTAACACGGTGGGTACAATGGAATAAAATTTTTCCCAAAAAGTGTTTTTTTTTGAAGAGGTATAAAAGACAAAGCCTAAACATAGTGCAAGAAGACCAAAGATTAAAGTATCTTCGGTAAATGGTAGTTGGTTCATAGGGTTGTTGCTATTTCTCCAAATATAGCAAAATCAGAATGAGCTATATATTAAGCCAATACGTAAACTTTAAGTTTATTGAGCGGCTTCTGGGCATAAAGGTATCTACAAAATAGTTGTCATTATAAACTATAAATAAATCCGATAGTGGGGCAAAACGCCATTGCAGGCGAGAGTTGAAGCCAAGATTATCGCGCTGGTTACTGTATTGAACTAGAGTTGACCAGAAAACAGATTTATTGAAAGTAATATTTATTCTGGGGCTAATCAACCATAAATCAGCACTTGGAAAAGGGTCTGGTAACGTAATCTTATCATAATTTAAATTCAATGATAAAAACACTTTCGGCTGTAAGCGTAAACTCATGTCTCCTTCAAGTGAAAAACGAGTTCCATTGTAAAAATCTCCATATTGAGGTTCTAAAGAATAAGAGAATGTTTTTCTTCTGTCTGATTGATATTGCAACTCAAAAGACGTGTAATAATAACCCACGTCAGCCGGCAATTCTATAGCTCCATCAGTACCGGTAGGGTCAAAAGTATCTGTTAGAAAAGTGAATCTGTTAAACATTCTTATAGATATCTCTTCTTGCTGCTTGAATTGCGCACCCCAGGAACTAAAAATGGTATAATCCGTATTTTGATAATCAAGAGTTGGCCTCCAAATAAAGTTAGGACTAATTCTAAAACCATGCGAATTCAATTTTCCTTTCTTTGGCCAAAAATTATACTCTGCAAATGGTCGCGCGGCAATAATATCTGTGCGTCTAACAAAACCTAAATCAGACCTGAAGTCATTACCAACATAATTGCCTCTTAAACCAAAATTTATATTTCTTGAATTGTATCGTAAGTCTATACCTGTGGAACTGTCATCGTCACCAATGTCGTTCGCAAAAGACTTATGAAAGTAAAATTTGCCTACCCACGTATTATCTGCTGAAGCCAAGTTATAATCTAGACCAACTACTCTATTGTATCTATCCGTTTCTTCAACGAAATCATAATCTTTAAAAGTTTCTCTGTTAACAAAAATGAAACTAAGATTTGATCTAGAAAACATCTTTTTTTGCAGCGCGAATACAGTATTATTATTACTTGCTATTTCATTTGATAAGTCTTCTTCAGTTTGAAGATTTAAAAGCCCCAAGCGCCAATCTTCATTAAGCTTACCACTTAATCGTATGCCACCAATAATACCATTCTCAACACTTTCACCATCAATGTCTTCAGCGATACCGATACGTCTTGAAAAGAAGGGATTCGCATCACGTCTATTTCCAAAACTTGCAAAAAGGTCATTGTTGTCTACGAAGAACTGTCGTCTTTCTGGAAGTGCAACTTCGAATCGAGTGAGGTTTGTAATAAAATTGTCTACTTCAACTGTAGAAAAATCTGGATTTATTGTTAGGTCCAGATTTAAACTATTCCCAACGGATATTTTTGCATCACCTCCCACAGTTAAGGTGTTCAGGTTTTCATTGTTTTCAAAGTCTTTAGCACTTATCGTATTTACATATGGTATTAATGCAATAGGGGTTCTTGACTTACCCAAAGGTTTTTCAAAAACCATATCGCCCATAAAAGCTAGACTGAAAATTAATTGGTTTTGAGGAATCTCCATCCATGTACTGGTTTCATTTGATTGCGTATCAAAACGATAACTGTTCATTCGCCATTTGGTTTCACCTTCTTTAAATTTAAAAGAGGTCAATGGAATTGCCCATTCGGTAATATAATACCCGTCGTAAATTTTTGATTCACCTCGCCATTTTACATCCCAAGATGTTGTAAATCCGTTCAAATCAAATCCTCCACCAGAAATCAAAGCTTCTCGTCTTACACCATAAGGGTTTGAACCAAATAAAAAGGCATTGGTGCCATCGTTAAACGTATCGAACATGATACTGATGTTATCATTACCACCAGCCCTAAAATCACGTTGTAATGACGGAACTACGTAATCATCGCCTGCTGTATAAACCGTTATACCCACGTACAAAGTCGTATTGCTGTATAGCATTTTAATATCGGATTGTTGAACGGCTAGAATAGAGTCTGATGGAAAATACTGCTGAAAATTATTGGCGCTTTCCGCTGATTCCCAAATGGGTTCATCTAATATCCCATCAATTTTGATTTCATCTTCAATGAACTTTACAGTAAATGATTTAGGGTTGTTTTGAGTAAAACTTTGAAAGAAAACAAGCAAAAATGCTAGCGAAACGTAAATTTTCGACATAGGTACATTTGAATTAGCGTTCAAATTTAAGCTTTAGGGGCGTTAAAAAAATCCCAAAAAAAAATTGATAAAATCTGTTGACTATAATGAAACCTTCATCAATAGATGGTTAAGTTTTTTGAGCACTTAGATATTAAGCCAGTAGGTCAATTTTAGATTTATTGAGCGGCTTCTTGGCATAAAGGAGTTCACGAAGTAATTGTCATTATAGACAATAAAAAGATCAGATAAAGGTGCAAAACGCCATTGTAGCCTTGAATTTATGCCCAGATTATCTCTTTGGTTGCTATATTGAATTAGAGTAGACCAAAACAAAGATTTACTAAAAGTAATGTTTGCTCTCGGGCTAATTAGCCATATATCCGCACTGGAGTAGGGGGTTGGCAATTCAATATGGTCATATTGTGCGTTAAACCCAATGTTGATTTTAGGAATAAATCGCAAAGTAAATTGGGTTTCAACAGAATAACGATTACCATTAAAGAAACTTCCATAACTTGGTTGTATAGCAAAAGCAAAGAGTTTTCGATTGTCTGATTCAAAACCCAAAGAGACATTGCTAAAATGATAACCTTGATTCGCGGGTAATGGTACTGCATTATCTTTACCAGTGGGCTCAAACTCATCCGTTAAGTATACGAATCGTTTTCCATACCTAATTCGAAGACGTTCCAATGTCTTAAATTCTGCAGAAGTTTCTAATGAAATATCGTAATCAGTATTCCTAAAATCTAAGCCTGGACGCCAGGTCACCACGTTAAAGAGCTGTGCTTGATATCGATTTATTTTTCCTTTTTTTGGCCAATATCGCCCCTCAAAAATATTGGCGATTTTAAAAATATCTTTTCGCCTAATAAAACCTAAGTCTGAATTGAATTCTTCATCAATTGAAACAGCATCAACAATCGCTGAAAAATTACGGGTGTTTTTTCCCAGGTTGAAGCCTAATGAATAATTACCTTCATTATCTTCAGGTTGAAATGACTTATGGGCATAAAATTTACCTGTCCAGCTGTTATCCGCGGAGGCCAAGTTATAGTCTAAACCAACTACGCGATTATATTCTTTATCCTCAGGTAAAAAAGAAGCTGCATTAATGGCTTGCCTATTGATAAAGAACACCCCTAAGTTAGACCTTGAAAACAACTTTTGCTGCAAAGCAAACATCATATTATTATTAGATGCTATCTCATTTTCAGCATCCTCTTCTGTTTGAATGTTCAAGAATCCTAATCGAAGATTTTGATTTAATTTTCCACTTAGCCGCAAGCCTCCAATAATTCTATTTTCAATGGTGTTGTCGGCTGTGTCAACAGCAATACCAATTCTGCGTGAAAAGAAAGGATTGGCATCTCTTCCACCACCAAAACTCCCAAAAAGGTCATTATTATCTACAAAAAACTGACGGCGTTCTGGTAAAGCTACCTCAAAGCGAGTGAGATTGGTGATAAAATTGTCAACTTCGACTGTAGAAAAATCTGGGTTAATGGTTAAATCAAGATTTAAACTATTACCTACAGCTATTTTTGCGTCTGCCCCAACTTTAAAATTATTCAGACTTTCATTGTTTTCAAAATCTTTTGCACTAATACCATTCAAATATGGGATTAGAGCAAGAGGTGTTCTTGATTTTCCCAAAGGCTTTTCAAAAATCATATCGCCCATAAATGCCAAACTAAAAATGAATTGGTTTTGCGGGATTTTAATCCAAGTAGTGCGTTCATTTGTTTGCATGTCAAGACGGTAGCTGTTAAAACGGAACTTGGTCTCACCTTCTTTAAATTTAAAAGAAGTCAATGGTATTGCTATTTCAGCAATAAAATGGTCGTCATTTATTTTAGATTCACCTCGCCATTTTACATCCCAAGAAGTTGTAAAACCATTTCTGGCAGTTCCGCCTCCAGAAATTAAAGCTTCTCTTCTGACCCCAAAAGGATTTATTCCAAAAAGGAAGGCATTGGTACCATCATTAAAAGTGTCAAAAACTAAACTTACCTGGTCTATACCTCCGCCTCTAAAATCGCGTTGTAATGAATTAGTTAGAAAATCTTTTCCCTGGGCATTCCCTTTAATAGCTATATATAGTGTGGTTTTGCTATATAGCATTTTGATATCTGTCTGTTGTAGTGCTAAAATGGAATCTGAAGGGAAATATTGGTGAAAATCTTTAGCACTTTCAGCAGTATCCCAAATAGCCTCATCAAGAATACCATCTATTTTAATCTCATCGGTAATAAGTTTTACTGTGAAAGATTTTTGTTGATTTTGAGCATTTAGTTGGATACAGAGTAGCAGAAAAAAAAGCGAGGCATGAGTCTTTGCCATAGATCGGTTTGAATTAGTCGCCCAAATTTAAGCTTTAGCTACGTTAAAAAAATGTAAAAAGGGTTACTCTTTTTCTGGTCTTTTATTTTTTGGTTCTCGTTTGGCATCTTTCAAACTTTTCATTAGCATCCATTCAATTTGGCCATTGGTACTACGAAATTCGTCATTAGCCCATTTTTCAATAGCTTTTAGCATGTTTTCATTTACTCGCAAAGCGAAAGCTTTTTTCTTCAATGCCTTATTTTAGTGGTTTAAGGTTCCCGTATTTAAAACTGGTGAAGCGTCTTTATCTGAGCATAAAACTACCATAAGATTACTGACCATGGCTGCTTTTCTTTCTTCGTCTAAATCTACAATTTGTTTTTCGCTTAACTCTGCCAAAGCCATCTCTACCATGCTCACAGCACCTTCCACAATTTTATGTCTTGCAGCAACAATTGCAGTAGCTTGCTGTCTTTTAAGCATTGCATTGGCAATTTCTTGAGCATAAGCAAGATAACCAATCCTAGCTTCTAAAACTTCAATGCCAGCCATTTCAAGCCTATCTTGAATCTCTTTTTCTAGGGCTTCACTTACCTCGTTTACACTTGAACGCAGTGTGATGTCTTCTTCAATACCTTCGTCGGCAAAATTATCATAGGGGTACATACTTGCCAACTTACGAACGGCCGCGTCAGTTTGAACACGAACAAAGTTTTTGTAATCATCTACATCAAAGGCTGCCTTATACGTATCGGTGACCCGCCAAACCAAAATGGTGCTGATCATTATCGGGTTACCTAATTTATCATTGACTTTAAGACGCTCGCTATCAAAGTTACTGGCGCGCAATGAGATTTTCTTTTTTGAATATAGCGGGTTGACCCAATATAAACCGTTCTTTTTAATGGTACCTACGTATTTTCCGAATAGTAGTAGGACCCTTGAACTGTTTGGATTGACCAAGACCAAACCAAGAGCAGTAACTATCCCAAAAAAAATACTAAATGCGAACCACGGAGATTCAGTGTTTATTAAAGCTACTATTCCCCCAATAAAAAGTAATAAGCTTATAAATAGCATAAAGTAGCCATTAAGGGGAGCTACTATTTTTTCGTTTGACATAGTATAAAAATTATATGATATTAAAATGATATCATAAATATATTAAATTCAATTAAACTTTACAACTGTTATGAAAACATGAATATTTACGAAATCATAGATGTGTAAAGGATTTTGATGTTACTTTTACCGAAAAATAAAGGCAATGCGGTTTCTTTTGATTTGTAATTTCTTTATCTGCATAACCTGTAATGCTAATATGATTTGGTCAAAAACCGGTCATAGAGTTACTGGTCATATAGCAGAAAAGCATTTGACCAGAAAAGCTAGAAAGGCGGTCGATGATTTATTGGATGGCCATAGTTTAGCATTTGCTTCGACTTTTGCTGATGAAATTAAGGCAGATAGAAGTTTTTCTATGTTTTCGCCATGGCACTATGTCAATTACCCCCTTAATTTGCGATATGAAGACTCAGAAAAAAGTAAGTTTGGTGATGTGGTTATGGGAATTGAAAACTGCAAAAGAATCCTTACTGATAAGACCAGTTCGAAAGAAAATAAGGTCTTTTATTTGAAAATGCTCATCCACCTAATTGGGGATATGCACCAGCCAATGCATGCTAGTAGGGGAGATGACCGAGGGGGCAATGATATACAAATACAATGGTTTGATGAAGGTACCAATCTACATCGCTTATGGGATTCAAACCTTATTAACTCTTATGGAATGACGTATTATGAGTTAGGTGATGAGCTAGAGGGAAGTGTCGCAAAAAAAGAAATAAGAATTCTTCAAGCCGGCACTATTTATGATTGGGTCGACGAGACACATCAATTAGCCGCCGAGGTATACGATTCAATAAGAGTTGGGGAAAAGCTACGGTTTAAATACGCTTATAAATACAATGATATGCTATTCAAGCAACTGCAAAAAGGGGGCTTTCGCTTGGCTAAGGTTTTAAATGAAATTTTTAGTTAGATTTTACCTTTTTGACACCTTATTCCCAGAAATATGTCGTTGACGAGAACATTTGAACCTCCCCACATGTGCTCTACATTCTAAATCTACTGGGTTTCATCTCTCGACGCATAATTTCTATAGTGTCTTGTTCTGAAATTTTGAATTGAAAGGTAATAGTATCAAATAGTGCTCGATCTTCCCAAGCCATTTCTATAATACAATCTAATTCTCGTTCTGTAAATTTCTTCTTCATCTTATTATAAGAGTACTCTGATAAATAAATTTTTAGTATGATAAACATTAAATTTATCTAATGACTCTAAAGGTCAAATTAATACGACTCCCAATCGGCTTGGAAGTTTTAGCAATTTGATGTTGCCAATAATGTTGTGTTTCTCCCTGCATTAGCAATAAACTCCCATGTTTCAAAAGCAATTTATGCTTAAGATTTCTATCTTCTTTATTTCTTAAATGAAAGAAGCGCTCTTGTCCTAATGTTATTGATGCAATAGTTGGGTTTTTACCCAATTCTTTTTCATCATCGGCATGCCAGCCATTACTATCTTGACCATCACGATATAAATTTAAAAGACAGGTGGTAAATTGTGTATTGACCAAATCTTCAATTGCTAATTTTATCTCTAAGAGTTCATTATTAAAGAGATGTGGATGCATGGTAACATTGGAATAAGAGTAAGGCTTATCGTTATTTGCATATAAAGCCGTTAATCTTGGTTGCGTATAAGTTTTTCCAAAAACCGAAATGTCATCTTGTTGCCATGGCACCTCATTTTTTAATTTTTCAAAATAGTAATTGGCTTTGTGAGGGTGTATAAAGTTTGGATGGTAACAAATATCCGACTTGGGTAAATCTAAAGTTATCTTATTACCAAACAACTCCATTTTATCTCAAAACTGCTTTCAGTTGATTGCGATATTCTGAAGGATTTTGACCGGTAAATGCCTTGAAAGATTTATTGAAATGCGAAAAATTATTAAAACCGCTTTCAAAGCTCACTTCGGTGATACTCATTGTTTGTTCAGCCAAAAGTTTTGAAGCATGAACCAAACGATACTCATTAACAAATTGCACAAAAGTTTTATTTGTAATTTTTTTAAAGTATCGGCTAAATGATGGTACTGTCATACTTACTAAATCTGCTATTTCGTCAAGACTGATATGTTCTTTAAAATTTGTTTTGACAAAGTTGAAAACAATATTGATTCTATCATTGTCTTTAATTTCAGTTTGTATTGAAAAGCCTTCGGCATTAAGTACTTTATACTCATCTGATGCGCTCAGCTCATTTAAGATGTTCAATATGGATAGTAATCGTTGAAAATCGGTTTGATATTCTAATACTTCCATTTTTTCACCAACTTTTTTCTTGGTTTTTCCACTGAAAGCAACACCACCTTTGGCAATGTCAAAAAGCTTTTGAATATTTTTCATTTCTGGGATTTCGAAAAAGTCATTTCCCAAAAAATCGGGTTTCATTTGAATTACGGTTTCACTTTTATTGCCTGTCAATATATCGGTAAAACCGCAATGCGGTAAATTAGAACCAATTAGAATCAAATCACCATCACCAAAATAAGAAACATGACTTCCTATTTGCCTTTTTCCAGAGCCACCATTAATGTAAACAAGTTCAAGCTCTGGATGATAATGCCATGAAGTAAACTTATTTTCATTGCCTTCTTCATACTTTTTATAGGTGAAAGAATGCCCAAAATTTGGTGCAATCGCTTCAAATGCAGGCTTCTGTTTATTTAGTGTTATTGTCTTTTCCATAAAGTAAAATTATACCTAACCAAAACAAAGGTTCTATGCAAAATTACCTAAAATATGTTCTATTTTAACTTTTAAGAGTATTTAACATACTCTTTATGATAAAATAGCACAGATATTGGAAAATACTGAGGTAGTTTACTCATATACAACAGGCGTATGTTTGCAGTGTAATTTATTTACAAATCTAAAAACGAGTGTTATGACATCAATTTTGAAAAACACATTAGTAGCGGCCTTAATGTTTACTACAGTAGTAAGCTTGGCAAACGGACCTGAAAGTACTTTTGGAAAGAAGACTTTAGAGGTAGAAAAAAACTTAATCAGCGTAAAGCTAGATCCAGTTTTTAAGAAAAAAGGACAAAAATTATTTGTTAACCTTTTGAATTTAGATCAAGAGAAAGTAACAATTAAAGTAATCGATAGCGAAGGAAGAATAGTATTTAAAGAGGTTATCGAAGGTGATATAGTTGTTGAAAAGGCGTTCAACTTTGAAAAAGCCTATGAAGGTAACTATACTGTTGTTATTATAGATAACGACAAAACATTTAAAGAAAAAGTTGCAGTAAAGTAAGTTTAGTTATAGTTAATTTAGTCAGTTTGGCCCTAATGGAAACGTTAGGGCTTTTTTATTGCAATAATTTTTTTAATATTTCTCTCTTTTTAAACCGAATGCCTTCATTTTCAACCGCAAGTTTGACCAAATCTAAATCCTTGTCACGGCTATTGACCAAAACATTGTATTGTTGCACGGTTAAGCCATTATTTGAAGATTTTTTTAAAGTCAAAGAATCATTGACCTTTACATGACCTTCTTTTAAAATCTTAATATATGTACCGGAATGCCCATAATCAATAAATTCTTTGATTACTTTTTGGTCGCCAAAACGAATACCTAATTTATGGCATGGTTGTCTTGGCTCGGTAATTTGAACCATAGCATCGCCCATTTCATAAATATCACCAATAAATATGCCGTTCTCATCTAAGCCTTTTATGGTGAGATTTTCACCAAACATACCCCAGTCCCATTTTAAATTAGGGTATTTTTCTCTCCAATCATTATAATAGTCCGAAGAAAAAAGGTAACAAGCTTTAAATTCACCACCATGGTGTTTTCTATCGATTACGTTATCTTTTGCTACATCTTCTTTCTTTAAAAAAATAGGTTCGTTTACAGGGTACTTAAAGATACCAGTTTGAATTTTTCTGCCTCGCCAATCAACAGTTGTAGATTGGCCAATATTGGTTGCAATGACTTTCATACCTTGAAGATAAAAAAAGCCATCGTTTTATACGATAGCTTTTTCTTATTTGTGGTCTGCTCAACTATTTTTCTAATCTTTTTGTCATTGTAAATCCGACTAAAAGACTAATACCGGCCATTAAGAATATGGTGCCGGGATAGGCTATATCCTCATCTAAGCCTAAAGTAGATTCTAGGATGGAGCCTATAAAAATTGCAACTCCAATACCTATTAGTAAAATTGCAAAGTTTATAAGAAATATTTTCCAAGTCGCTACATCATTTGAATCTTTGGTTTTTACAAAAACATTTGCGTCGACACCCTTTTCTATGAGCGCTAATCGTTCTTTATTTCGAGTGGAAAAGTAGAGGTATAGGATTGCAAATAACGTTAAAAAAAAACTTATGGGTATTAAAATTGCTTCTGCCATGATTGATTTTTAAATTATAAATAAACTCATTTTCCACTTATGACGACAGTTTGTTCATGCAGGTTACAAAAATTATATTTTTTATTTTGATGTAACCTTTCAGGACTAATTACCGTCATATGGAATAGAATGGAACAAAAGGGCAGCCAACCAAATATCGATGCTATTCTAAATGGAGATTCACAGGCTTTTTCTAAACTTGTGGATGGCCATAAAAACTTGGTCTATACTGTGGCACTAAGGATGTTAAAGAATACTGAAGAGGCTGAAGAAGTTGCACAAGATACTTTTATTAAGGTTTTTAAGTCATTAAAATACTTTAAAGGTGATTCTAAGTTTTCAACTTGGATTTATAGAATAGCGTACAATACTTGTCTTGACCGATTAAAAAAGAATAAAAAAGAATTTTTGAACAAATCAGTAGATGAAATAACAGGTTTTGAAATAGAAGATACCAGTAATGCTTTAGAGGATATTATTGCAAGTGAAAAATCATTGTTGATACGAAAATGCATTGAGCAATTAGCTTCTAAGGATGCTGCATTGATAACTTTTTTTTATTTTGAAGAGAAAAGTCTAAAAGAGTTGAGTGATATTTTAGATTTGGCAGAAAACACTGTTAAAGTACGTTTGTTCAGAGCAAGAGCACGTTTGGCATTGATATTAAAAGAAAAATTAGCGCTTAGAATTATTGAAAATTATGGATAGCCAAAAAGAATTGAAAAATTTGATCGATAAGCTAATGATTGAAGATAGCTTAGATTCACCTTCTACAGATTTCACCAAAAATGTGATAGCAAGATTACCTATTAAGCGAAATTCATTTTTTGTTTATAAGCCATTACTGCCAAAATCCATTTTTGTACTTGCCGTTGCCTTAATTGTAGCAGTAACATATTTTGTTTTGAATTCATATGGCTTATCTGAAATTGACCAGAGCTATTTAAATAGATTAAACGTGGTAGGTACTTCGGTAAATGATTTATTTTCCCAATTCCGGTTTTCAAAAACGGTAGTCTACATTATCATTTTTGCCGGATTAATGTTTTGTATACAAACTATTTTATTGAAAAGGCATTTTGATAGCAGAATAGCCTAAAGTAATAAGTACCTAGATGCCCAATATATTAAAGCAAATTGTAAGGGAATTCTAAGAATTAAAATCCATTTTGGTACTCCAACAGCTGCCTTTTCATTTGAGAGCATATAAAAATGTACAACAAAAAAGATTATTAGCATTGCGATGATTCCCCAAATGGAAAAATTTTTAGTTGCCGAAAAACAAAGCCCAATTCCCAATATAATTTCAGCAACTCCACTCCAAAAAACCAATGCTTTGTGATTGGGTAGATACTGGGGCATAATTCGTAGATAAACCTTTGGCTTAATAAAGTGCATGATACCGGCAAAAATATAGATTGCAGCCATTAAGTATAAATGCCAAGGGTAACTCATAATTTATTCTTTAAAATACCAAAAGGGGACTTGGGACTCAGTCAATGTTTGAGTGGTATCTTTTTGTTTCTGCAATCTATTTAAATGTAATACATGTTTACCCTCAGATATTTCCCTAATATTCAAATTCGTTTCAAAACCCAATTGACCTTTACTATTGGTAGTTACAATAAAATCTTCATCTAATTTTAAAGTATCAATTTTAAATGAATATGTTTCATTAAATATTTCTAAATACCTTTTTCTTATACTATCTCGCTGCTTTCTAGTTTCCCATTCATCTTCCCAGTCATTTCCAAAATTAATTCCCGAAGCTAGCCCTCTTTTATCATTTTTAGGGGTAATGGTAGAATCATAGGCGAAAATTCGGTCTTCTAAATTTTCGCGATATGGAATGAAAATAGGTAGATATGGTGTTCTTATTATTTTTGATGGAATGACTATGTCACCAGGAAAATCTTCATTTTCAGTCATTAAATCCAAATAATTCTCTTTGTTCGCAAATAGAGGAGAAGAGTTCCTTTCATTATCAAGAAAATTAGAGTTTTGATATTCTAATGATGCTACTACTAAAATCAATAAGTAAATAGGGGTAAGAAAAAGAATCAACCTTTTTCCAAATTTATGATCTAAAAAATTATAAACCAGAGGTCGGTATAAAAATGATAAGGTCAAAAAGCTAAATACCCAATAAACAGGAAAATAAAATTTAGAAATCCATTTATTTCGTTTCAAAAGGCCTTGGGTAATAAAATCAAAAAAGGTCAAAAACATTCCCAAGCAGATAAAGACTAACAATGGAATACCTAGACCTTGAGAAATCCAATTTGGCAAGTTTTCATTTTTTAAGATAAAATTTACGATAAGAACAATAGTAATAATTACTGTTGTTAGTGCCAGTACATAAAAAATCAATAGAAAAGAAACCGCAAAAAGAACACTACAATAGTTTTCAAGACTGCCAATATAACGATCAAAAGAAACTATTCTTTTGCTTAGGTATTTTTTAAAGCGCTCTGAATATTTTAATTTATCAAATTCAATATCTCCGGAGACATATCTTAGGCCTAATGCACCAATCCAAAGCCCTCTTAAAATAACGTGTAACAGTAGATTGAAAAGAAGAATGGAACAGGCGGTAAGTGCTAAAAAATAGATAACGAATCCATAGACTTGTTGTTCGTTGCTGGCATTGGCCATTTCAATTTTAATAGGCTCATAAGCAGTAAATAGGCCAAAAATTGCGAAACCTGAAATTAGCAGCTCCAACTCCCAACTTTGTTGTTGTAACGAGTCAAGTAGTTTTTTAAAGGCCGGGCTTTTATAATCGTTGTGCATTGTTTTTTGGTTTCTGTTTCAAGATAGAACTTTTGCATAAAAAAACCGCTTAAACAGTTGTCTAAGCGGTTTTATATTTTGTAGTAGTTATTTTTATTTTATCATCTCATAACTTCTGCTGATAAATTTGGTCAACTCTTCACCTTTTAATAAACCCTTTGAAAGTCTTGCCAAATCTAAAGATTGATTGATCAATCGTTCTCTCTTTTTCGTGGTTTTGGTATTGAGGATTTCACTGACTAATTCATTGTTAGTATTCACGATCAAATTGAACATATCTGGCATATTGCCCATGCCAAACATTCCACCACCTCCGGTTTGTTGCATATCTTTCATTCTGCGCATAAACTCAGGCTCAGTAATGATAAAGGGTTGTGATGTGCTATCCATAGCTTCTAATTGAACAGTAAAATTGCTGTTTTCACCTACGACACTTTCAATTTGTTCTTTTAATTTGTCTTTTTCTTCATCGCTTAATTTAGAAATGGCCGTATCCTCTTTTTTAATCAGATTATCAATATGATCGGCATCAACACGAGCAAAAGAAATTTTCTCTTTTGATGTTTCCAACTTTTGAATAAGATGAGGGATGATAGGGGAGTCTAGCAACAGCACCTCGTATCCTTTGCCTTTTGCTGTTTCAATATAGCTATGCTGTGCCTCTTTGTCAGAAGCGTAAAGAATAACCATTTTATCATCCTTATCGGTCTGTGAATCCTTTATTTTAGATTCTAGTTCCTCAAAAGTGTAGTATTTACCATCCACAGAAGGATAAAGTGCAAATTTTTCTGCTTTTTCAAAGAATTTATCTTCAGAAAGCATGCCATATTCAATAACTACCTTAATGTCATTCCATTTTTGTTCAAAGTCTTCGCGGTTGTTTTTAAAGATAGAATTCATTTTATCTGCAACCTTTTTAGTGATGTAAGAAGAAATCTTCTTTACAGCACCATCGGCTTGCAAATACGACCTAGAAACATTTAAAGGGATATCTGGTGAATCTATAACACCACGAAGCATGGTCAAAAACTCAGGTACGATACCTTCTACATTATCAGTCACAAAAACCTGATTTTGATAAAGTTGAATTCTATCCTTTTGAATGTTCATGTCATTGGTCAACTTTGGGAAGTATAATATTCCTGTTAAGTTGAATGGATAATCTACATTCAAGTGAATATTGAACAAAGGCTCTTCAAACTGCATAGGGTATAATTCCCTATAAAACCCTTTATAATCATCTTCATTTAAATCTGCAGGTTTTTTGGTCCAAGCTGGAGCAGGATTGTTAATGATGTTATCAACTTCTTGAGTAGGTGCTGGATCTTCTTCTTTTGCGCCTTCGGGTTTTGGTAGAGTTTCTGTTTTGGTTCCGAATTTAATCGGAATAGGCATAAACTTATTGTATTTGGTCAACAAGGTGCTTATTCTGGTCTCCTCTAAAAACTCAGTAGAATCTTCGGCTATTTGCAAAATGATTTCTGTCCCCCTCTCGGTCTTTTTAGAAGCCTTTAATTTAAATTCAGGAGAACCATCACATATCCAATGAACGGCGGGTTCATCTTTAAAACTTTTAGTTATGATCTCTACCTTTTCAGCTACCATAAAGGCTGAATAAAACCCAAGGCCAAAATGACCAATAATACCAGCATCTTGACCAGCATCTTTGTACTTATCTAAAAATTCTTCAGCCCCGGAAAAAGCAACTTCATTAATGTATTTTTTGACCTCGTCTTCCGTCATCCCTAGACCTTGATCGAGAATATGGATCTTTTTGGTGTCTTTATCAATCTTAATCTCAATCTGTGGATTGCCATATTCTACTTTCGCTTCACCAATTGATGTTAAGTGTTTTAATTTTAAGGTCGCATCCGTAGCGTTGGATATTAGTTCACGCAAGAAAATTTCGTGATCACTGTATAAAAACTTCTTGATTAAAGGAAAGATGTTTTCTACTGAAACATTGATTTTACCTGTAGCCATAATAATTATAATTTGATTTTAATTTCTACAATCGCAGAAATGTTTGTGTTTCTTTTCTCTTTGCTTTTCAATAAGAGTACCAATTTGATTGAAGGTGACAAACTGACATTCTATGGATTCCGAATTATTAACTTAAAACTTTAACAAACATTTTGTTTAATATTTATTGAAAATAATTAAACAATTATTATTTTTGAATTGTTATAGAAAATTTATTGCTATGAAAAAGATGATTTCTGTAACAAGTTTGTTTATTTATTGGTTAGGTTGTTGAAAGCGCGCTTTTGGTAAGAAGCGCGCTTCACGTTTAAGCCTTTTAAATATTCAAATCGTTATCTTTACTGTTATGATTATTATAGTTTTTATTTAACAAATATTTCTATGGCTACAAAAGCAAACACGGCAAAAATTACAGATGACAAAATAATAAGCATATATATGGATTTTGTACTTGAACATGAAGTACATCCAAAGTCTATCTATAAATTTTGTAAAGAGAATAAAATCAAAGAAGATGAGTTCTATCAATTTTTTGGTTCGTTTGAGGCCTTACAAAAAGGAATATGGAACAAATTCTTCACCAATACCACAACCTTACTGAATAAGAATAAAGAATATGAAGGTTTTAGCAATAAAGATAAAATGCTCACTTTTTTCTATACCATTTTTGAATTATTGACCATGAATCGCAGCTATGTACTTTTCACGTTGGGAACAAATAGAAAAATGCTTGACAAAATGTCTGAGCTCAAAGATTTAAGAAGTCACATTAAGAATTTTACCGCTGAATTAATTGAAGAATCTAATGAGGATAAAAATTTAAAGATCACCAAGCAGAGCCCCAGAATATTTTCTGATGGTGCCTGGGTACAGTTTTTATTCTTGCTTAAGTTTTGGATGGACGATTCTTCTGCAGGATTTGAGAAAACAGATTTGGCCATTGAGAAATCTGTGACCACAATTTTTGACGTTTTTGATAATACGCCTTTAGATAGTATAATTGATTTTGGAAAATTTTTGTACAAAGAAAATTTTGCCTAAACGTTTTAACTATGAAAACACTGGATAAAATTCCAACAGGTAAGATTGAGCGAGCTAGTAAGTTGGTAAAGACCGGTGTGAAAATTGGTGGAAATTATGCTAAGTATTACGGAAAGAAATTGGTCAATCGTGAGCTAGGCAAAGATGAATTGAATGAAGATAATGCTACAGACATTTACGATGGACTCAAAAGTTTAAAAGGGAGTGCTTTAAAAGTCGCTCAGATGTTAAGCATGGAAAAAAATCTTTTACCTAATGCTTATGTAGAAAAATTTTCACTGTCCCAATTTTCAGTTCCACCCTTATCGGCTCCATTGGTGCGTAAGACGTTTAAAAAGTATTTGGGTAAGTATCCAGAGGAGGTATTCGATACTTTCGAAAGAGATTCTGTTAATGCAGCTAGTATAGGTCAGGTTCATAGAGCAACTAAAGAAGGCAAAACTTTAGCTGTTAAAATTCAGTACCCTGGAGTAGCAGAAAGTATAAGTAGCGATTTGGCGATCGTTAAGCCTATCGCGATTCGTATGTTTAACTTAAAAGGGAAAGACTCTGACAAGTACTTCAAAGAAGTTGAAAACAAATTGGTGGAAGAAACTGATTATATACTCGAATTAAGACAAAGCAAAGAAATTACAGAAGCGTGTCATTTAATCCCCAATATCAAATTTCCTAAATACTATCCCGAGTTGTCCAGTGAGCGAACCATAACTATGGATTGGATGAAGGGTCAGCATCTCAGCGAATTTGCTAAAACAAGTTTTACACAAAAAATAGGCGATAAGTTAGGGCAAGCACTTTGGGATTTTTATATGTTTCAAATTCATGGATTGCGAAAAGTTCATGCCGACCCACATCCCGGTAATTTTTTGATAAGTACTGAAAATATTTTGATTGCTATTGATTTTGGATGTATCAAAGAGATTCCAGATGAATTCTACGTTCCTTATTTTGAGTTGGCAGAGAAAGATAATATTAACAATCCAGAATTGTTTGCCGAGAAATTATATGAGCTGGAAATTTTGACGCCAACCGATTCCGAAAAGGAATTACAGTTTTTCACTTCTCTTTTTAAAGAAATGCTAACTTTATTTACATCTCCTTTTAATAGGGAAACCTTTGATTTTGGAGCAGATGAATTTTGGTCGCAAATTGCAGATTTGAGCGAGCGTTATTCCAAAGACGAGCAGATTCGGAAAATGAACGGTAATCGTGGGTCAAAGCACTTCTTGTATATGAACCGAACATTCTTTGGGCTTTATAATCTATTACATGATTTAAAAGCTAAGGTTGAGGTGAACAATTTCAGGCAATATTTAGATTAGTTTACCGGACCAGGGGCTAAAATTTTACCTATTCTTAGTACTACCAAATATATTTTTTTACTTTTCCATTAAATAGCGGTATCTATAAACCGTAAATTAATTACAATTTTATGTACAATTCTAAAATAACTGGACTTGGCTATTACGTTCCTGACAATGTTGTGAGCAACGATGACCTTTCAAAGTTGATGGATACCAATGATGAATGGATTCAGGAGCGAACAGGAATCAAAGAGAGAAGGCATGTCAATTCTGAGGCAGATACGACAACTTCTATGGGTGTTGAAGCTGCTAAGGTTGCGATTGAACGTGCAGGTATAGATAAAGATGAGATAGATTTTATTGTTTTTGCTACCCTAAGTCCTGATTATTATTTTCCTGGTCCTGGCGTTCTAGTACAGCGTGACCTTGGTATTAAAACAGTGGGTGCCTTAGATGTTAGAAACCAATGCTCAGGTTTTGTATACGGTATTTCAGTGGCTGACCAGTACATTAAAAGTGGTATGTACAAAAATGTTCTTGTTATAGGCTCAGAAGTGCATTCAAGAGGATTGGATATGACCACAAGGGGCAGAGGTGTTTCGGTTATTTTTGGAGATGGAGCTGGTGCCGCTGTAGTAAGCAGAGAAGAAGATGCTTCAAAAGGTATTTTATCTACGCATCTTCATTCCGAAGGGCAGCACGCTGAAGAATTATCACTCATAGCACCAGGTATGGGAAAACGTTGGGTTACGGATATAATCAATGATAATAACCCTGATGATGAATCCTATTTTCCATATATGAATGGGCAGTTTGTATTTAAGAATGCCGTTGTGCGATTTAGTGAAGTAATTGTTGAAGGGCTCCAAAAAAATGGATTGGAAGCTACTGATATTGATATGTTGGTTCCACATCAAGCCAATCTTCGAATTTCTCAGTTTGTGCAAAGAAAATTTGGACTTTCTGATGATCAAGTCTTTAATAATATTATGAAGTATGGCAATACTACGGCTGCTTCAATCCCTATTGCATTGACTGAGGCTTGGGAAGCTGGTAGAGTAAAAGAAGGAGATTTGGTGGTATTAGCCGCTTTTGGAAGCGGTTTTACATGGGGAAGTGTAATTATTAGGTGGTAGAAAAATTTCATGGGCAAACAATTAAAAAAACTAACCCCTAAACTTGTTGATTTTATTGAAAATCAGTCTATGTTTTTTGTGGGCACCTCTATGAAAGAGGGAAAAATAAATATTTCTCCTAAAGGATTGGATTCCCTTCGCGTACTTGATGAAAATCGAGTAATCTGGCTTAATTTGACAGGTAGTGGAAACGAAACCGCAGCTCATTTATTGAATGATAATAGAATGACCATAATGTTCTGTGCCTTTGACGGGCCTCCAATAATTTTAAGATTATATGGCGTCGCACAGATATATCATGAATATGACCCATTTTGGGATAAGCACATTTCACTTTTCCCAGAAATACCAGGAAAGAGGCAGTTAATAGATATGAAGATAGAGTTGATCCAGACGTCATGTGGCATGGGAGTTCCCTTGATGGATTATAAAGAGCAACGTCAAGGACTGATTAATTGGGCGGAAGACCAGGGTGATGATGGAATTAAAACATACTGGGGAAAGAAAAACACCAAAAGCCTTGATGGGTATTCCACTGGAATTTTAAATAAAAACAAACCCTGACAATGATGCCAGGGTTTTATTGACCTCTTGAAAAGAACTAACCAACCATTTACTATTCAAGCTAGGTCAATATTTTAAGGATGCTTTAACCCTTTTATTAAGAGACGTCTTTTTCGGTATTATGTTACCGTTTTTTCAAAATATTAGAATAATAATTGTTGCGATAAAAAAAGTAAACCCTGAAAATCTTTGCAGATATCAGGGTTTTTCATTGATAAGCCATACTAAACACTAACCATTAACTATAAAAATACAGTCTTATCAACGATTAATTTCTTAATTGTTTACAATAGACGTATTTTTTTCGCTATTGTTACCATTTTCCATTTGTTTAACACATAAATTAACATATGCAAAGCACACTCGTTTTTGGAGCTTCTTTAAAACCGAACCGATACAGTAATTTGGCGATAAAACGTCTTTTAGAGAATAACGTAAATACAGTTGCCTTTGGATTAAAAACTGGCTTGGTTGATGAAGTGCAAATTAAAACCAATTTAAGTGAACTACCAAAAATTCACACTGTAACGTTATATTTAAACCCTGAACGGCAAAAGCAATACTATGATAGCATCATAGTACTTAAACCAAGAAGAGTTATTTTTAATCCCGGAACTGAAAACCCAGAGTTTTATAAATTACTTGAAAAACACAATATTCAAGTTGAGGTATCATGTACTTTAGTCTTGTTGGCAACGGGGCAATATTGACTTTTTCAATTGTAAATTTTGAATAGTTAATAAATGATTGTTTTTCTTTTTGTCAAGTGAGATTATGATTGCTATTGAGTTTGTAGTTTTGATACTCAATCACATTAGATGAATACCAGAACAAAACAGCTAGAAGCCTTTGATAGATTGTTAACCATTATGCACGAACTGAGGCAGCAGTGCCCATGGGATAAAAAGCAGACTATGCAATCGCTTAGGCACTTGACTATTGAAGAAACCTACGAATTAGGTGATGCTGTTTTAGATAATAATTTAGAAGAAGTAAAGAATGAATTAGGTGATTTGCTTTTACATATAGTTTTCTATTCAAAAATAGGTTCAGAAACGCAAGATTTTGACATTGCTGATGTTGCAAATACAATCTGTGAAAAGTTGATAAACAGACATCCTCATATTTACGGCAATGTGAAGGTTAAGAATGAAGAAGAGGTAAAACGGAATTGGGAGAACATAAAACTTAAAGAGGGCAAAAAAAGTGTTCTTGAAGGTGTCCCAAGAAGTTTGCCAGCTTTGGTAAAGGCCAATCGAATCCAAGAGAAAGTGTCTGGTGTTGGTTTTGATTGGGAAAGACCAGAACAGGTCTTTGAAAAATTAAAAGAAGAGTTGGCCGAATTTCAAGAAGAGGTTAAGCTTGAAAATAAGGTAAATATGGAAGCTGAGTTTGGAGATGTCCTTTTTTCAATGGTAAATTATGCTCGTTTTTTGGATATTAATCCTGAAAATGCCTTAGAAAGGACAAATAAAAAATTCATTGGTCGCTTCCAGTTTTTAGAACATAAGGCGAAGGAATTAGGTAAATCATTAAAGGATATGACTCTTGCTGAAATGAATGTCTTTTGGGAGCAGGCTAAATTAGCAGACAATAAATAACAATGTCAATATTCAACTTGAAGCGATATACCAAAGAATTTGCTTACAACTTAAAATTGTCATACCCAGTTATCCTTGGAATGCTAGGCCATACGTTTGTAGCATTTGCGGACAACATAATGGTCGGGCAGTTGGGGACAGCTGAATTAGCAGCAGTTTCTTTGGGCAACAGCTTTGTTTTTATAGCAATGTCATTGGGTATTGGTTTTTCAACGGCAATAACTCCTTTAGTTGCCGAGGCTGATGGCGCTGGTAATAAAGCAGATGGAAAGAGTGCTTTAAAGCATGGTTTAGTGCTTTGCACCATCTTGGGTCTTTCGCTTTTCGGAATCATTTTGCTCTGCAAACCACTAATGCATATGATGCAACAGCCGCCAGAAGTGGTAGAGCTTGCAATTCCGTATTTAGAATTGGTTGCATTTTCACTGGTGCCTTTGATCATATTTCAAGCATTTAAACAATTTTCAGAAGGGCTTTCACAGACAAAATACCCTATGTATGCAACCATAATTGCTAATGTGGTGAATATTGTCTTAAACTATTTTTTAATATTTGGTTCTTTTGGATTCCCTAAATTGGGTATAGTTGGTGCGGCAATTGGTACTTTGGTTTCGAGAATTATAATGGTGTTCTATATTTGGTTTTTATTAAAGCAGAAAAAGAAGTTTCAAGATTATGTCACCGGTTTTAATTTCAAGAAGATTGAAAAGAAGGTAATGCAAAAAATCATCAATTTAGGTTTTCCCTCCGCATTACAAATGTTTTTTGAAGTTGCCATATTTACTGCTGCCATTTGGTTGAGTGGTGTGCTGGGTAAAAATGCTCAGGCAGCTAATCAAATAGCATTGAATTTAAGCAGTATGACTTTTATGGTAGGTATGGGGCTTAGTGTAGCAGCAATGGTTCGTGTAGGAAACCAAAAAGGACTCCAGAATTTTACTGAACTAAGGCGGATAGCGCAATCCATTGTCTTTCTTACTTTTTTATTAGAGGTTGTTTTTGCTGCCCTATTTTTAGTGGGTAGGGAATGGTTACCTACAATCTATCTTGATGTTGATGATGTTGCGAACCAAATTGATAATGCTGAAGTAATTGTTTTGGCAGCAAAATTATTATTGATGGCAGCGATATTTCAAATTTCTGACGGAATTCAGGTAGTGGTTTTGGGTGCACTTCGAGGACTTCAAGATGTTAAAATTCCAACTTTGATTACATTTATTGCCTATTGGTTGATTGGCTTTCCTGTGAGTTACTATTTAGGACTTTATACTGAATATAAAAGTACAGGAATTTGGATTGGATTGCTTTTAGGATTGAGCGCGTCAGCCGTAATGTTGTATATTCGATTTAATTATTTAACCAATCGTCTGATTTTAAAATCAACTACTTCAAAGGCTAAAAAAAAGAAATAAAACACGAATGGAATTACCCAAATTTTTGCTTGGCGATAATACAGATTACCCGAACGGAATTTTTATTGTACATACTGCGTTTCCGAGGTTTGTTATTAACTTGGAAGATGATGAATTAGAATGGTTAGAGGAATTTGATAAGGAAGATGAGTCGGAACTTGAGGCAGAAATGGAGAATATGATTAAAGCTGCCACAGCTTTTTATGACCGAGAAGTTTCTAGATATGAAGATTAATTCATGTTAGAAGAGTTTATACAATTAGACAAAGAAGTTTTTCTGTTTCTCAATGGTCTAGGAACAGAAACTTGGGATGGTTTCTGGATGTACCTTTCAGAAAAAATCAGCTTAATTACCATTCCATTATATGTTTTTTTACTGTTTCTATCTTATAAATCATTTGGGTTAAAAAAAACAGGAATTTTATTGGTTTCCATAGCTTTAATGATTACCTGTACTGACCAACTAGCTAATTTTTTCAAGTATGGTGTGGGTCGATT
Organism: Croceitalea rosinachiae; assembly: GCF_031846445.1. Classification (NCBI taxonomy): domain Bacteria; kingdom Pseudomonadati; phylum Bacteroidota; class Flavobacteriia; order Flavobacteriales; family Flavobacteriaceae; genus Croceitalea; species Croceitalea rosinachiae. The sequence continues at coordinate 30,804 of NZ_JAVRHR010000002.1, forward strand.
CCGTCCTTGTCATGATGAGGAGATACGCAGTTTGATGCGATTGGTCAAGAGCTATTGTGGTGGTAAATACGGTTATTTTTCTGCACATGCTGCCAGTTCTTTTGCACTTGCCAGTTTTTTTACAATTCTTTTTAAAACCAGTTTTAAGTTTTTGATACCTTTTCTTTTAATCTGGGCATTATTGGTCAGTTATAGCCGTATTTATATTGGAGTCCATTTTCCATTAGATGTGTTGACCGGGCTTGCAATGGGTTTTCTTTTAGGTTGGATCTTTGCCAAGTTATATATATTTGCAACATTTAAATTTAAGGCATGATTTCATCGGTCAGGTATTGGTTTTTAATTGCTTTGATTGTTCTGGTCTATATCGCTGGAATGTTTGCAACTCTTTTTGAGAATGATTCTGCCCAGTTTGCTGTTATGGCAATGCGCATGGTACAAGAAAATGATTTCATCAATCTTTTTAAAGGTCCTAATGAGTATTTAGATAAGCCACATATGCATTATTGGCTTGCGGCAATCTTCTTTAAAATTTTTGGAATTTATGATTGGACGTATCGTATTCCTGGGCTATTAGCCACCCTTTTAGGGGCTTATAGTTGTTTCGGATTAGGAAAATTATTGTACAATCATGATATTGGAAAGTTTGCTGCTCTAATTTTTATGACCTGTCAGACCATAGTACTCTCGGTTATTGATGTCCGTACTGATGCGGTGTTGACCGGATTCACCATTTTTGCCGTATGGCAATTGGTCACTTATATTGAGAAAAATAGCTTAAAGAACATCCTTCTAGGGGCATTTGGTGCAGGAATGGCATTTTCTACCAAAGGTCAAATAGCACTATTGGTCATAGGTATTTGTATTTTTTGCCACATAACTTATACCCGCAAATGGAAACAATTTTTAAGCTGGAAAGTTTTGGTGGCACTTTTGGTTTTTTTAGTAACAATCTCCCCAATGCTATATGCTTATTACCTTCAATTTGATTTACATCCTGAAAAAATTATTCGTGGTAGAAACAATCGTAGCGGAATCTTTTTTATTTTTTGGGAACAGAGTTTTGAACGCCTAAGTGGTGATGGCATGGGAAAGAATAGTAGTGATTACTTTTTCTTCTTTCATACCTTTTTATGGGTTTTCTTACCATGGACTGTGTTAGCATTAATAGCTTACTGGTGGCGTATAAAGACATTTATAAAATTAAGGTTTACATATAATTCAAACTATGAATTTTTGACCTTGGGAGGCATTACTTTTATATTTTTTATTATCAGTTTTGCGCAGTTTAAGCTTCCTCATTATATGAATATCATGATGCCGCTCTATGCAATTTTAACAGCCTCATATTTGCATAGCTTGAATCGCTTTACGAAAGATAAAGCCATAAAATTTCTTTTAGGGGTGCAGTATTTTATTTTAGCATTGGTGTTTATTTTTTCTGTTCTAATCTGTTTCTATGTTTTTAAGTTTCAGAATTGGTATAGTTACGCAATTTTGATAACCGTTCTCGCGGCAATTACGTATTTCTGCCTTAAAAGAGAAGCGTATTACATGCGCATTATCACCTTGTCCGTTTGTAGTTCTCTTTTGTTAAACGGAGTATTGAACATGCAATTCTATCCATCGCTATTAAAATATCAAGGCGGTTCTAGCATGGCTCAAAAAGTAAAAGAAAATGATATCGATGTAACTGCTATTTATAAGTTTTCAGAGAGTCATAGTTGGGCATTAGATTTTTATAACAAACAGCCAGTTAAAATAGCTTCACTTTCCGAATTGAATGATAAAAAAGACATTTGGGTTTACTCCGATGACAATGGACTTAAAGAAATGATAGCATCAGGTTTAGACTGGGACAAGCAGCTTACTGTTGACCAATTTCGAATTACTCGTCTACAACTAAAATTTTTAAAACCTGCTACTAGAGCCAAAAAATTGAATAAAATGCATTTGGTGCATCTCTATTAATTAGGCAAAAGCTTTAATTCAGGTTTTCTAAAATGGTAAATAATACCAAATAACGATACTAGTGCAGTAATTAAAAAGAAAATCATGCTAATTGCTATTGATGTATCGGAGTTCAATGCCAACCACTTAGAACCATATAAAAAAGTTACCTCACGGCTTCCGATACCGCCAATGGTAAGGGGAACAACAGAGACTATAGAGGAAACCAAAAACACGAATAGGTAAGCAATTTCATTTAAGGTGATGGAGAGTGACTTTAAAATACATACAACGGCCAATAGCTGCGTCGCTTGTATGAATGCCGAATAACCAAATGCTCCCCAAAATGCCGATAGGGCAAAATCAAAAAATCTTTTATTCAAAAACCAAAATACAAATACACTAATGGGAATTGCTACCAAAAAAAATAAAGCATATTTCTCAATAATTTGATTTTGTAATAGTATTGCTAAAATACAAGCATAGATGAAAATCAATAGCATTCCGCTTAATCGGTCAAGTAATAAGACTGAGATTACTTTTTTAGTACCCGATTGATACTTTTTTTGAATCACATAGCCCTTATAGGCATCTCCTCCAATACCGCCAGGTAAAAAGAGGTTGTAGAACATCCCTAACAGATACAATTTTAAATTACTGGGCTGTGTCAATTTCACGCCAATGGTATGAAAGTAAAGATTGAGTCGAAAAGAGTTCAAAATTTTCGAAAACACAAAGAGCACTACTGCAGGTAAAAGATACCCAGGTTTTGCCTGTTTTAGTGCCTTAAGAACATTTTCAAAGTTTATTTTGGTAAAAATGAAGTAAATGAGAAGCGCACTAACGACAATCTTTAAAGTAGTGGTTAAAAGTTTACGCTGCTTTTCCGTCACCTATAGTGATTTTCTTGATTCTGTATGGGCGTTTTGATTGCGATTCGTAATATGTTCTGATTAAAAGTTCCATTACGATGCCGATCGTAAACAATTGAATTCCACCCAAAATAAACATCATTCCAAAAATAAGTAATGGACGTGTTCCTATATCCTCACCAAAACCAAATTTGATAATTAAGAGATACATTTCAATGAAAATTCCTAGAATAATGAGCAGTACTCCTAAAATACCAAATAAGTGAATAGGGCGCTGAAAGTATTTACGAATAAAAAGTAACAGCATCATATCTGCTACCACTTTAAAAACCCGTTCTAAACCGTACTTTGATACCCCAGCATTTCTTGCATGGTGCTTAACAGGTACTTGCTTGATTTGAGCTCCTTCTAAATGGGCCAGAAGGGTTATGAAACGGTGCATTTCACCATAAAGGTTCAATCCTTTGGCAATATCCTTGGTAAAGATTTTTAAGGCACAACCATTATCTTTTATATCTAATTTGGTTACTCTTCTAACTAAGAAATTAGCAATTTTTGAAGGTATTTTTTTGATTAGAGAATCTTTTCTTTTTTGTCTTATACCAGTTATTAAGTCGTACTCATCCGTGGTAGCAAACTCCAACATTTGTGGTATATCAGATGGGTCATTTTGCAAATCCCCATCCATCGTAATAATATAATCACCTTCTGCATAATCAATGCCAGCGGCCAATGCTAAGCTTTGTCCATAGTTTTTTTTCAATTCTATCAAATGCACTTTGTCATCATCCATGTCTTTGACTACCTTTCTTGTAGAATCGGTTGAGAAGTCATCAACATAAATGATTTGATAAGTATACCCAACAAGGCTTTCATGAATTTTTTGGGTAAGTAAAACTACATTGTCTTGTTCATTATAGAGAGGGACAACAATTGATAAAAAAGAATCAGTTACAATATGCATCTTATGATTATAATTCGGCGCAAATTTAGCGTTTTTAATCTAGTTACTGCTTTGTACCATTGACCAGTCTTTTTGCTGCTGTAAAAGGGGATATTTCATTTTTTTCAATCTTTACCAGCAGCTTTTGTAATTGCACTTTGGTTGTTGAATTTTGATAGAACTTATGGTGTAAAAGTGAGTCAACGGTCTGCAGAAACCAGTTTTTATTTTGTTTTGCGCGATTTTTGAAAAAATGAGAGTTCTTTCTAGTGAGATGGGTGAAAGTTTCTATCATACTCCAAATTTCTGCAATGCCCTTATTTTCTAGTGCCGAACAGCTCAACACTTTAGGGGTCCATTCATTTTCTTTGGAAGGATACAAGTGCAACGCACGGTTAAACTCAGTCTGTGCCAGATTTACATTTTTCAAATTGTTACCATCGGCTTTATTGATGACTATGGCATCAGCCATTTCCATAATACCACGTTTTATTCCTTGTAATTCGTCACCTGCGCCAGCCAATTTTAACAGTAAAAAGAAATCTACCATGCTGTGAACAGCAGTTTCACTTTGCCCAACACCTACAGTTTCAACTAAAATAACATCATAACCCGCCGCTTCACAAAGTACTATGGTTTCTCTAGTTTTTCGGGTGACACCGCCAAGAGAGTCACTAGCTGGCGAGGGTCTAATAAAAGCGTTGGGGTCTTTAGCTAGGGTTTCCATTCTTGTTTTATCACCCAGTATACTTCCTTTTGTATATGAACTTGAAGGGTCAACGGCCAATACAGCAACTTTTTTTCCAGTTTTGGTCAAATAAGATCCGAATACTTCTATGAAAGTACTCTTGCCGACTCCTGGCACGCCAGTAATTCCAATACGGATGCTATCCGTTTTGTTTTTTAAACAATTACTAATCAGTTCTTCCGCTTTTTCGAGATGAGCGAGTTTGGTACTTTCTACAAGTGTAATTGATCGAGCCAGTAAAGCTTTGTCCCCATTACGAATGCCAGATAAAAGTTCTTCGTTTGAAATCGCTTGCTTTTTGATTTTACCTGCTTTTTGTTTCGGAATGGGTCCCTTTTTTTCCACTATTTGAACTTATTGCACCACTAAGGTATAGTTTTCATCTATATCTAATGGTTTGATTTTTTAAGGTCATATGAATTCTTTACTAATGATTTCGATTCTAACTAGCAGTTTAATAACTCATTTCACATAAATTTAATAGTACTCGATACTTGTATACGAATACAATTATTAATTTTTGTGATATAAACAAGATACAGATGAAAACTCTATTTGAAGCAAAAGCAACCAATACAGGCGGAAGAACCGGACATGTTCAAAGCGAAGACGGCACTATAGATCATAAAATTGAAATGCCAACTAGTGAGGGAAAGTTGAATGCAGGTACAACAAATCCTGAAGAATTATTTGCAGCCGCTTACTCTACCTGCTTTGCGGGGGCTTTACAGCATGTTGCTAAAGAACATCATATTGATGATTTAGGAGATTTTAGTGTTAGTGCGATCATTTCATTTAATCAAGAAGAAGATGGCTTCTTTTTGGAAGCTACTTTAGATGCCTATTTACCAAATGTTAATCAAGAAATGGGAGAAAATTTGATAAATACCGCACATAAAATATGCCCATACAGCAAAGCGACTAGAGATAATATTACAGTTCATCTAAATTTATTATTAGATGATTAATTAGCTGGTTTTTGAGTTACTAAAATCCTGTTGATAAATTATCAACGGGATTTTTTGTTTAAAATAAGAGTACTTTGCCACATTTATTTTTTTTGATCGTCTTTTAGATAACAACAAACAAGACCAAAACTGACCATGTTTCATTTAGAATTGGTGGAAAGGTGCAAAGCCAATGACCGAAAGGCGCAATTAAAGCTATATAGGCAATATTGTGATGGTATGTTCTGTGTTGCGATGCGGTTTTTGAAAAATAGTGATGATGCGGAAGATGTCTTGCAAGAATCTTTTATCAAAGCTTTTCAAAAAATAGAACAGTTTAGTGGTGAAGTGACTTTTGGCGCATGGCTGAAAAGAATTGTGGTCAATAAAAGTATCGATTTTTTAAAATCGAAAAGAGAAAGAACAGTAGCGTTAGATGAAGGATATATGCATGTCGCTGATGATGATAATTGGGATGTTGACGAAGGTATTGATATAGGTGAAATTAAAAAATCCATTGATAGCCTATCAGATAAATATAAATATGTAGTACAGCTTTTTTTAGTTGAAGGTTATGACCATAATGAGATAGCTGAAATATTGAATATTTCTGAAACAGCATCAAGAACACGTTTGGTGAGAGGTAAGGGACAATTAAAAGAATTGCTTAAAGACTTAAAGTATGGCACGGGATCTTAGAGAGTTGTTTAAAGAGCAACGCAAAAACGAGAAGTTTTCAATGAAAGATGATCATGAAGATCGGTTTTTAGACCGATTGGAAAAAGAACTTCCGAAAGGTAAGAATGATAGTACCTACCAATGGCTAAAGATAGCAGCATCAGTAGTAATCATAATAAGTGTTGCTAGCTACTTGTTTATGCAAAATCATTCGAAAATTGATACGACCACAATTAATGTTGTCGATAAAGAAGAAACAACGGAGACAAGACAGCCTATTTCATTTGGTGATTTATCACCGGAGCTAAAAAAAGTTGAGAATTACTATGTGGCCAATATCAATTATGAACTTTCTAAACTTGAAGTGTATGAAGAAAACAAAGAAGTGGTTGACGGTTTTCTATCACGTTTAGAAGAACTGAATGTTGAATATCAAGATTTGAACAAAGAGCTGAATGAAATTGGGCCTAATGACCAAACCATAGAAGCAGCAATCAATAATCTTCAATTGCGATTACAGTTAATGCAAAAATTAAAATCAAAGTTAAATCAATTAAAATCATCAAAAAATGAACAAGAATCGACAAATATTATTTAAATCATTGGTCTTTACGTTAGTTATGACCATGGGGCTATCTGCCCAAACAGAATCTAAAACATATAAAGAAACGTTTAATGTAAGCGAAGATGCAGTACTCGAGATCAATACTACGCACACTGACATCGAATTTGAAACATGGGACAAGAACGAAGTTGAGATTATTGCTACGGTAGAACTTGAAGGGGCAAGTAACGAAGAGGCAGCAGAGTATTTGAAAGCCCCACCTTTTAAAATGATTGGCAATAGTAGTGAAATAGAAATTAGTACCTCTGGAAAAAATACTTTTGGCCATGGTTTATTAGGTTCTGATTTTGTCCTTGGTTTTGACAATGAGCCTTTTGTAGAACCACTTTTTTTAGACATAGTGATACCTGAGTTACCAGAAATTGTAGAATGGCCTGAAATGGCTATTGTTTCTCCAATACCCCCCATGAATTTTAAACAATTTGATTATGATGCATATAAAAAAGATGGTGACAAGTATTTAAAGGAGTTCACAAAACAGTTTAGGCAAGATTTTGATAAAGAGTACAAGCAAAAGCTTGAAGAATGGGGCGAAGAATATGAAGAACGCGCTGAAGAACTTGCTGAGCGAATGGAAGAAAGAAATAGAGAACGTGCTGAGCGAATGGAAAAAAGAGCTACTGAAAGGGCTGAAAGAATGGAAGAACGTGCTAGACTTATGGAAGAACGCAGGGAAAAAATGGAAGAAGAAAGAGAGCAAAGAAGTTTTTTTATGTCACGTGATAGTGACGACGATGAACCAAGCATTTTCTATTTCTCTTTGGATGGTGAGGGTAAAAAATACAAAGTAAAGAAGACAATTAAAATTAAAATGCCAAAGTCAACACGTTTAAAAATGAATGTTAAACATGGTGAGGTGAAATTAGCGGCGACGACCAAAAATATGAATGCAAGCTTGCGTTATGCAAGCTTGCTTGCTTCTACAATAGAAGGTGAACAAACTGACATAAGAGCATCTTATAGTCCAGTTATTGTTCAAAAATGGAATTATGGCCAGTTAAAGGCAGATTATGCAGAACATGTAAGTCTTAAAGAAGTTGTGGATTTAAGATTAAATGCAACTTCTTCAAATATTATTATTGATCGTTTAAATGATCGCGCTATGATTGTAAATGATCTTGGGGAATTGGTCATTAATGCCGTCTCAAATAATTTTACCGATATAGATGTAACTGTACAAAATGGAGAGTTCCAATGTAAGATGCCCAGTGATGCCGTTTCACTTTACCTGAATGGAACCAAATCTAAGATTGTTTACCCATCAGATTTAAAAATGAATACAACTAATAACTTTGAAACAATTATTCATAAAGGCTATAAAAACAATAATAACTCGGGTAAATTAATTACAGTGAACTCAAAGTATAGCGAAGTAGTTTTGGAAAACTAATACTTAGCGTTTAATACTCTCAAATCAAAAATGGTGATACCTTCTTATTTAGTGCGTCTCTTCTTTTAAAAACGATTTAAAATTCTGCTTAAAGCGATTTAATCTTGGCACTGAAACAGCCCTTACATATGACTGATTGGGGTTTCTTCTTTCAAAATCTTGATGATATTCTTCGGCTTTCCAAAACTTATCAAAAGCGATTATTTCGGTTACTATTGGAGCGTCGTAAACCATATTCTCTTCTAAAGCTGCAATGTAGTCTCTAATTATTTTTTCTTCTTCTTCATTCTTATAGAAAGCTATGGAACGGTATTGGGCCCCTCTATCAGGTCCTTGTCTGTTAAAGGTGGTCGGATCATGAGAACCAAAAAAGACTTGAACCAGTTTCGAATAAGAAATCACCTCAGGGTCGTAATATACTTCTACGGCCTCAGCATGTCCAGTTCTTCCATAGGCTACTTGCTCATAGGTCGGATTTTGCTCTTTTCCCCCAGAATAGCCAGAAACAACTTCTTTAACCCCCTTTACACTCTCGAAAATTGCCTCTACACACCAAAAACAGCCACTGGCAAAATAGGCCGTCTCGTTTTTCTGTAATTCCGCCGATGATAAAATGGTTTTTTTAGCAACAATGTTATTTGCAGTTGTATTAGTATCCGATTTTACTTTTGCGTGACAATTTATGAACAGCAACGTAATAGGAATTAAAAATAAATTTCTGATTATATTCATAATGCGGTTTTGAGCTTAGTTGTTGTAATATAATACGAATTACAAAATAGGAAGTTAAAAAATGTTAAGTTCCTATATCTATTATGAATTTACATAATCTATTACATACTATTTCTGAAAGCCCCATATCAATTATGGATGCTTCAATTTCTCTTTCACAATATTACCCTATTGATTTATCGTCTACTAATAAAGACTTAGAAACTATTGATATTACTGATCCATGGAAATGTCAAACTTATATTAAAAGTATTTTATCAAAAGCTAATGGAATAGTTGCCTATGGCGGTTATCTTGAGAAGCGAAATCTTTATTCAAGTGCTGACAGGTTTTCTATAGGTGAGCCTAGAAGCATTCATTTAGGAGTTGATTTTTGGTGTGCTGCTGGGACTAAGGTTATAACGCCTATCAAAGGAATAGTACATAGTTTTAAGAACAATGCTGATTCTGGTAACTATGGTCCAACAATTATTCTTGAGCATATTGTAAAGGATATTACCTTTTATTCACTTTATGGACACTTATCTCTAGAATCTTTAGGTGGCTTATATATAGGAAAGCAATTTAATAAGGGAGAAATACTTGCTACTTTAGGCGATACACCTATTAACGTGAATTATGCACCACATCTTCATTTTCAATTGATTGATGATGTTCAAAAATTTAAAGGTGATTACCCCGGAGTCTGCAGTAATTCAGACTTAAGCTTTTACCAAAACAACTGCCCAGACCCTAATCTACTATTAGGGCTTTACTAGAAAACATCGATAAAGTGCACCTGCGTTCGGTGTGTTGTTCATCGGATCTGAAACTGTTATCGATGCTTTTTTACACTTCATCCAAACTTGTGTTTTTAAACGAGTAATTCTTGTTGTAAAACGAGTTATCTCTCTGCAGCATTGACCTCAGAGTACATTTACAAAGTAAAACAAACCAAGTAATGAAGACAATTTTAACCCTTATCACAGTAATCTTCTTCGGAACTGTAGCTATTGCTCAAGATGCTAACATCCAAGTACAAGTTGTAACTACAGCTGAAACTGTTATTACGAGTTCAGAAGTTAAAATTGAAAAAGAGACTAAGACTGAAAATGACGTTGCAAGACTTTATATGTTCAAGAATTCTAGAATAAAGAAAGCCTTGGCTTTTAGAACTAAAAGAAACAAATCAAAATTGGCTTAAGGATGTTAGAAACTATTATAATACCTGTGACCTTAGTATTAAGCATAATTTTTGTCATCACTGCATATTTACTTTCACTTAAAATAGCAAAAGTTTCTGTTAAAAAGTAGAGAAACCGCAAACATCCTCTTATATCATCATCGATAAACGACACCTGTGTTCGGTGTGTTGTTCATCGGATTAAAAACCGTTATCGATAGTTTTTTACACTTAATCCAAACTTGTGTTATTAAACGAGTAATTCTGGTTGTAAAACGAGTTATCTCGCTACTGCATTGACCTCAGGGTACATTTACAAAGTAAAACAACCCAAGTTATGAAAGCAATTTTAACCTTTATCGCAGTAATCTTCTTCACAACAGCAGCATTTGCTCAGAATACTACTAAAGAAGTTAAGGTAGAAACAATTAACGTTTCAGTTGAATTAAATGTTGAGGTTAAAGTTGAAAAAGAAATCAAAACTGAGGTTGCAAGACTTTATATGTTTAAAAATTCTAGAGTTAAAAAAGCATTGGCTTTTAAAACTAAAAGGAACAAATCAAAAATGGCATAATGATTTCATTTACTTTTCTACCCCAGGTTGTTTTATTGTGTAGTTCAATTTTTCTTTTTGCTTCGCTACTGTTGCTTTTATATCTTTCAAAAGAGCCTTAGCATCAAAAACCACCCCGTCCTTTATAGTGTATTTTACTCCGCCTACTCGAACTACTTCATTATCCTCCGTTAGTCGAATTGCTCCTGTACCATACAATACTTTCAGGTTTTTTAATGGATTTTCTTCTACAACCACGAAGTCTGCGAGTTTGCCTACTTCTACGGTTCCAATTTTAGCATCCATACCTAAGGCCTCGGCACCGTTTAGAGTTGCGGAACGGATAATCTCTAGAGGATGAAAACCAGCTTCTCGTAATAACTCCATTTCACGGATATAAGCAAAACCATATAATTGGAATATAAACCCCGAATCTGAACCTGTTGTCACTCGACCACCCCTATTTTTATATTCATTGACAAAGGTCATCCAAAGTTTATAATTTTCGCGCCAAGCAACTTCTTGTTCGGTACCCCAATCGTGCCAATAACTACCATGACTTATTTTACTTGGTTGATAAAACTCCCAAAGGGAAGGTAAGGTATATTCTTCATGCCATTCAGCACGTCGAGCCCTTTGTAAATCCCTACTGGCCTCATAAATATTAAACGTAGGGTCAATGGTAAAATCCAATGAAATCAATTCATCCATAACCTTATTCCAATGTTCTGAAAAGGGTTTTGCCGCCTGGGTCCAGAGTTTTCCAGCTTCCTCGAACCTATGTTGCTCGTTTTGGTAGTTATAATCTAACGGATAGTCTTGAACCGTTCTGTCTTCAAACAGTGCCTCTGGTAGTCCATACCAATGCTCCATACTAGTTAAACCAGCTCTTGCAGAATGTAGTACGTTCCATCGCGCCACATCCATTTGAGCGTGGTGACAGGCAGAGCGAAGACCTAATTTCTTATTTTCATCCAATGCCGCTGCCATGATTTCAGGTGGTGCACCAAAAAACTTAACACCATCTGCACCTTTTTTTGCGTTTTCCCTAACCCATTCCCTGGCTCTTTCAGGAGTGCTCAAAGGCTTTTCGGTAGCTTGACCAAAAACGGTATGGGTAAGAATCCTAGGGGCAATAATGCTATTTTCAGCACTTTTTTTCTTTAAATCTAAAGACCAGTTCAAACCGCGACCTCCAACTTCTCGTACTGTTGTTATGCCATGTGCCATCCAAAGTTTGAAGACATAATCATAGTCCGCTCCTTGAGATACTCCGCCTATATGAGTGTGCATGTCAATAAAACCTGGCAATACATACATTTCTGAACAATCCAGTTCTTTACCACCTTCTTTAAGTTTGGGACGTTTAGCTTCATCAATAGCCACTCCTGGGTAACCCACCACCTGAATTTTTACAATCTTGTTATTCTCAACTACAATATCAATCGGTCCTCTTGGAGGTGCTCCATTCCCATTGATAAGGGTTACTCCCCGAATGATTAACTGGTTAAAAGGCCCTTCGCTTAGTTTTTCTTGGGGAAAACCAGTTTGAAAAAGCGATATCGTAAAAATAAAGACGAATAGTTTTTTCATAATTTTTTATTCAGGTATTCTAATTTTATCCCCTAAAAACAGCGCATTTAAGAATAAACGATTGGTGCCATACCAACTTCCCCTAAAATTGGGGTTGTCTGCAAAAAGAACAACACGGCCACTACCAACTTTGCTTACCAATAATGAGGCAGACGGTTTTAAAAATTCCTCTTTGTTCTTTTTGGTGATGAATCCATCAATATGAGGACTTTTGGCATATTTAGCGACAGTAGCATATTCATTCTTGCTTGGTGCTAACCAAACAGAATTGTTCTTATATACCGGAATTTGAGTATCCCTATATCCAAATGCTAAAGGATGGGTCAAATCTAAATCCACCTTAAAAATAGCACCTCCAATACTTTCTTTGCCTAAATTTTCTCCCGCATCAACATAGGGTTTTCTTTCTGCGACTTCGGTACTATCTTTTTTAGCCCCTTCAGTAAGCTTTTCTTTAACCAGTTTCTTATCTATGGCCCATTTTGAAGCACTTCCAATAGTAATTAACGTATTTCCTTTGCTAATCCAATTTTTAACTTTTTCAAGCTGTTTTTTATTCAAATTATAATTGCCTGATACCATGACCAGGGTATTGTACTTATCCATATTGGCGCGATTGAAATTGCGCATGGGTATTTTGGTAATGGGCATATGGACTCGAGTATCCAACAAATGCCAAACCTCGCCAGCTTCATAAGAACGAACACCATCACCAATTAACATCATTGCCTTTGGTTTTGTTATTGGTGATACATAACGACTGCCTAAATCAATCCCTTTACTGCTGTAGCCCGAACTCACACTATGTATGCTTACTTGAAATTTTTGTTGAGCTTTTTGAACCAGTTCAAAAACTTTATCAGTGTCTTTCTTTTGAAGACTTACAGGTATTACTAGGGTACCATAGTTAAAAGTAGTCTGACCTTTGTTGGTTTTTGTTGTAAATGGTTTAAAGGCAGAGGAGACAACGATACCATTTTTTTGCAAGTAGTTTAGAGCAGCGGTTGCATTGTAGTCATCGTAGTCAACAATGTATGCGTAATCTGTTTTCTGAACAGCCGATGTTTTAACTAAGTCAGCTGTTGAGGTTATTTTATCGCCTAAATTAAGACTTGTTACGGGCTTATATTTTATATTGTAGAAATTAGCTACAGACCAAGCTGAGGCATCGTAATACACACTATCACGATATTTAGAATAAGTTTCAAACATAGTTTGAACCATACGATATTGTGGTTGATTTGTTGGTACTACAAATTGATTTTCAGATTTATAAACATCAATTTTGTGCAATAAGAGTTTATCAATAAATGCTTTCTCTCGATTTTTATCATAATCATCCTTAAAAGTGTAACCACGAACTCTACTTTTTGAAGCATTACCTAAAGCACTTTTAAAGAAATCTTGTTGATACTTTCTAAGCATTCCTTTATTCTCTGCGGCTGCCCTAACTGTTGCAATGCTAGAAGTGTATTGATTTCTAATCGTGAATGGAAAAGTGATTTCTCCAAATTTGGTAGTCTGTTTATGTCCGCGAGAACTAGCTTGTTCAAATAAAAGCCCCAAGCCACCCTGTAAATCGGGGTACGAAGACCCATAACCAGGATAGGTGCCATCAAATACTTCTTTCGTAAAATAAAATGACCCAATACTGTCAAGGGCACTGGCAAAATAGTCCCCGAATAAATTATTCAAATCTTCATAATTTTCTTTTGGCATGATAGGGTTCTGGGAGGCATTAACTTTCATGGGTTCAAAGAAATACGAACTCTGACTTCCCATTTCATGAAAATCGGTCACCACATTAGGGTACCATTCATGATACCAAGTCAATTTACCTCTGCTCTCAGGATTAATACCCAATAGCCAATCACGGTTTAAGTCAAACCAATAATGGTTGGTTCTACCACGTGGCCAGTATTCATTATGTTCGGCGTCTTGTGGGTCGGCGACCAATGGATTCCCCTGATACATATTTGCATATTGCGTATGTCTATCACGCCCATCAGGATTAATGGTTGGGTCAAGAAAAATGACTGCATTATTCAAGTATTTTAAAATCTCTGGGCTGTTTGAAGCTGCGAAGGTGTAGGCCGTTAGTAAAGCTGCTTCAGAACTTGACGGTTCGTTACCATGCACATTATAAGCCAAATTGATAAAAACGGGAACATCATTATAATTAGAAACCGATTGCCCCGGATCCGTAAAAGCAAGATGTTGTTGCTTCAGATTATCTAGGTTTTTTAGATTTTCTGGAGTGGTAATTGTCAGCATTATCAATTTACGTCCTTCATGGGTTCGTCCATATTCATAAATACTGGCACGGTCAGAAACTCTAGCTAGTTCAGTCAAATATGCCACAATCAAATCATGGCGCGTATGATGTTCACCGATTCCATAACCTAAAAAGGTTTCAGGGGAAGGGATCTCGGCATTGAAGGGTTGAAATTTCTTGAAAAAATAATCTTGTGCGGAAAGTGTACCACTAATACATAGTGCTACAAGAAAGAGTCTCTTGAACATTGAGTTGGTAATCTTTTGAGTTATCCACTAAAGATAAAGAACTTGCTCAAAAATACCAGTTAATCTACCGAATTAAAATCGTCGATAACTTCTTCAAAAGTGATTTGATAATAAGTGCCTTTACTGTTCATATCACGTTGGACTGAGCCTCGTAATTGCCTCGATAAATTATGTATTAATTTAAGTCCTAATGATTTTATATTGGTTGGATTAATATCCTCTGGAAATCCAATGCCATTATCGCCAAGGTACATTTGATAGGTATTAACCCCTTTTTTTGAAAGTCTAACCAAGATTTCACCATTTGCATCTTCGGGAATACCATATTTCAAGGCATTGGTAACCGCTTCGTTAATAATTAGACCAAGCGGAATAACGGTATCTATACTTAATTTAAAATCACCGATGTCCAACTTTGTACTTATACTGTTCTCATTACCTTTTAAAGAACGAACCAAGTACTCACAGAGTTCTTCAACATAAGGTTTAAGCTCTATTTTTGAAATATAATCATCGCGTTTATAGAGCATTTCGTGTACCATTGCCATAGATACAACCCTATTTTGACTACTTTTTATAATAGAACTTATTTTTTTATCCTCTATTGATCTTGATTGCAAACTCAATAAACTTGAAACAGTCTGAAGATTATTTTTGACGCGATGATGTACTTCTTTTAGTAATGTTTCTTTTTCTTTTAGCTTTTGTTCTAAAGCTTCATTCGAAGATTTATTTACAGCCAAACTTCTAATAAATAATGCTGTTGCTACAAACAAAATCGCTAAAAAAAATAAGATGACTAAAAATCCAATATTGTTGCCTTTTGTGAATGAGAAAACCCCTAGGGCAACAGCCATAAATGCAGCTATGTAGTTTAAAGTCTCAAACATTCGAGCTTTTGACTTCGAATGCTGATTTTCTTTGGTTAGGTTTTTCATGTATGTGTTCGGTTATTCAGTTATGTATGACAAGAACATCCATAAATGCGACTTGGGGTGTTAATCAGTTGTAAATCTAAATATGTTTTATTACATAATCAAAAACGGCGACCAAAATTTGGTCGCCGCACTACGGACTTCAACTAGTATTTTCTCTGATTAATCTTCAATTAATACCCATTCCCCTTTATTGATGAGTGGTTCTGCTTGTTTGTATTTTACCGATTTACTTTCACCAGACAATACGTTTTTAATGGTAACCCTATCATTTCTCCCAATTTTTGGACGTTCTCTTACTATAGTTTCTGTCTTTTGAGGGCGTTGACTTTGCGTTTGGCCTGCAGCGCGATTTTGTGCTGCAAGCTCATCACTGTTTGGAATTTCCTCCTTACTGGTCTTTATGTTTTGTTTTGGACGACGAACATTTCTAGCTTCTTGTATTTGATTTGTATTTTCCGCTGGAAGCTCTCCTTTAAATAAGAATGAAATCACCTCTTTATTCACTTTGTCAATCATACTTTTGAATAACTCAAAAGCCTCAAACTTATAAATCAATAAAGGGTCTTTTTGTTCATGCACTGCCAATTGAACGGACTGTTTTAGCTCATCCATTTTACGAAGGTGAGTTTTCCATGAATCATCAATAATGGCTAAGGTGATGTTCTTTTCAAAATCTGTAACCAATTGCCTACCATCGCTTTCATAGGCATCTTTAAGGTTAGTGACTACATTTAAAGACTTGACTCCATCTGTAAACGGTACCACAATTCTTTCAAATTTATTGGCCTGGTCTTCATAAACATTTTTGATTACGGGAAATGCCTGAGTAGCGCTACGCTCCATCTTCTCTTGATAATGGTCGTAAGCAACTTTATAAACTTTATTAGCAATTTCTTGAAAACCAAGCTTACTGAAATCTTCCTCGGTTACTGGAGAAGTGATTGAAAAATATTTAATTAATTCAAATTCAAAATTTTTGAAATCATCAGCAGCCCTATTGGTCTCAGAAATTACTTCACAGGTATCGTAAATCATATTTGCGATATCTACCTTTAAACGTTCTCCTTGAAGTGCATGTCGTCTTCTTTTGTAAACAACTTCACGCTGAGCATTCATTACATCATCATACTCTAATAATCGCTTTCGAATACCAAAGTTATTTTCTTCAACCTTTTTCTGTGCCCGTTCAATAGATTTGGTCATCATGGAATGTTGAATCACTTCTCCTTCTTCCAAGCCCATTCTATCCATCATTTTAGCTACTCTATCTGAACCAAAAAGACGCATTAGATTATCTTCTAAAGAAACATAGAATTGAGAACTACCCGGATCTCCTTGTCGACCAGAACGACCTCTTAGCTGTCTGTCAACACGCCGCGAATCATGACGTTCTGTTCCTACAATGGCCAAACCACCAGCTGCTTTTACTTCTGAAGACAATTTAATATCCGTACCACGACCGGCCATGTTGGTCGCAATAGTTACAATACCACCTTGACCAGCTTCAGCAACTACATCAGCTTCCTTTTTGTGCAATTTTGCATTTAGTACGTTATGGGGAATCTTACGAACACTTAATAATTTTGAAAGTAACTCTGAAATCTCCACGGATGTTGTGCCAATTAATACTGGTCGCCCTGCTTTTGAAAGTTGCGTTACTTCTTCAATAATTGCGTTATACTTTTCTCGTTTGGTTTTATAAATCAAATCGTGTCTGTCATCACGAGCAATTGGTCTATTGGTAGGAATTTCAACTACATCCAATTTATAGATTTCCCAGAATTCCCCAGCTTCAGTAACCGCAGTACCAGTCATACCGGCCAGCTTGTTGTACATTCTGAAATAGTTCTGTAAAGTAATGGTCGCAAAAGTTTGGGTCAATGCTTCAATCTTTACATTTTCTTTTGCTTCAATGGCTTGATGCAGTCCATCGGAGTAGCGACGACCATCCATGATACGTCCGGTTTGCTCATCCACAATCATTACTTTGTTATCCATCACTACATATTCCACATCCTTTTCAAATAAGGTATACGCTTTGAGTAACTGACTCATGGTATGGATACGCTCACTTTTCACGGCAAATTCTTTGAAAAGCTCATCTTTAAGTTCAGCTTCTTTCTCAATATCAAGGTCTTGATTTTCAATTTTTGCGATTTCACCGCCTATATCAGGCATTACAAAAAAATCTTTATCACCATCACCAGAGATGTACTCAATCCCTTTATCGGTAAGTTCAATCTGGTTGTTTTTTTCTTCAATAGTGAATAATAAATCCTCATCAACCTTTGGCATTTCACGGTTGTTGTCTTGCATATAGAAGTTTTCTGTCTTCTGCAAGAGTTGTTTCACCCCTTCTTCACTTAAAAATTTGATTAAAGCTTTATTTTTTGGAAGACCACGATGCACACGTAGCAATAAAAAACCGCCTTCTTTGGTGTCTCCTTCTTTTATTAATTTTTTAGCTTCAGCCAGAACGCCAGTCAAATGTTGACGTTGTTTTTGAACAATATTAGCCACCTGAGGCTTTAGCTCATTAAACTCATGACGGTCACCTTCTGGAACAGGACCTGAAATGATCAATGGAGTTCTTGCATCATCAACCAATACAGAATCTACTTCATCAACAATGGCATAATGATGTGGTGGTTGTACCAAATCATTTGGAGTATGGGCCATATTATCACGCAGGTAGTCAAAACCAAATTCATTATTGGTACCATAAGTGATATCAGAATTATAGGCTTTACGTCTTCCCTCTGAATTGGGTTGATGCTTGTCTATACAGTCTACAGAAAGCCCATGAAATTCAAAAATAGGTGCCATCCATGCGCTATCGCGTTTTGCTAGATAGTCGTTAACAGTTACCAGGTGCGCTCCTTTACCAGGAAGCGCATTTAAGTAAAGGGGCAGAGTAGCCACCAGGGTTTTACCCTCACCAGTTTGCATTTCTGCAATTTTACCTTGATGCAGTGCAATACCTCCAATGAGCTGAACATCATAGTGTACCATATCCCAAGTCACTTCCTTGCCAGCGGCATCCCAAGAGTTTTTCCAAACGGCATTATCCCCTTCAAGAGTAACATAGTCAGCGGACCCTGATAATGCACGGTCAAATTCAGATGCTGTTACGTTAAGCGTATCGTTGTTTGCAAAACGCTTGGCAGTCTCCTTAACAACAGCAAAGGCTTCAGGAAGGATTTCGTTCAATACATCTTCCGAAATTTTGTAGGCCTCTTCATTAAGCTTATCTATTTCGGTATAGATTTCTTCATTTCTATCAATGTTAGATGAAGTTTCAACTTCTTCTTTTAAGTCGTCTATTTTATCATTTATGTCTTTGCAGTTCTCTGCTATCTTTGATTTAAAATCAAGTGTTTTTTGGCGAAGTTCATCATTACTTAGGGCTTCTATTTCTTGCTCAAAAGATTTTATCTTTTTGACCAAAGGTTGCATTGACTTTACATCTTTCTCCGATTTATCTCCTACAAAAACCTTTAGTACAGAATTTAAAATACTCATTGGTGATTTTTTGTTTATTTCAGCAAAAGCTGTTCCATAGTCTAGATTGACCATTTATGGCAATCAGGCTGCCAAAATTACATAAAAAAAGCCTCAAAAATGAGGCTTCTTATCTTGTTGTTCTATTTGTAATTAATACTCGTCCTCATTCCAGAGGTAATCTTCCTCGGTGGGATAATCGGGCCATATTTCTTCAATAGATTCATATATTTCACCACCTTCTTCTTCCATAGATTGCAAATTCTCTACAACTTCTAGAGGAGCTCCTGTCCTAATTGCGTAATCTATTAATTCGTCTTTGGTGGCTGGCCAAGGCGCATCACTTAAATATGAGGCTAATTCTAATGTCCAGTACATAGTAATGGTTTGATTTTAATTTTTTGCAAAAATAATTTTTAAACCCAATCTGCCAAGCAATTTTTAAATTATTTAAAAATTATTTTCAACTTAATAAATCAGTAACGTGTAAAATGGAGATTTATTAGTGTAATTTTTCAGGAATCCACTTGACCTCTTTGGCTTGCAAATCTTTTGACAACTTTCGTGCCAAGACAAACAGATAATCTGATAATCTGTTAATATAGGCTAGTAAGTTATCAGGTACCGGCTCATTTTCGTGCAAATAAGATATCATTCGTTCGGCACGACGACATACCGTTCTTGCAATATGACAGTATGACACCGTGGTATGGCCCCCAGGTAGGATAAAATGAGTCATTTCAGGAAGTTTTTCATTCATTAAATCCATTTCTTTTTCAAGTTGTTGAATGTCTTCATCATGAATTCTAGCTATTTTCAACCGATTGTCTTTTTTCGGTTCAGTAGCCAAAATAGCCCCAAGCGTGAATAATTTGTTTTGAATAATAGCTAATAATTCTTTTGAATTACTATCAATTTCTTGGTCACGTAATAAACCCAAAAAAGAATTCAGTTCATCTATAGTACCATAGCTTTCAATTCTGATATGGTGTTTTGATACCCGTTTGCCTGTAAAAAGAGAAGTAGTAGCTTTATCGCCAGTTTTGGTGTAAATTTTCATTTGTCATGTCTTCTTTTTCCTTGCATAAAAGAACGCGACTTTCGCTTTTTACTATTTCGCTTGTTTTTAAACAAAACCACAAAATAGATGATAGCTAAAACTCCCAAAATGTAAAAAATGATATTATTCATTCTAACAATTCTTTAATACACCAAATTACTTTTTTAAATCCGTATTGTAAAATGTTCTTTCATTTGTTCCTTCCTAAAAAATAAGACGCCACAATGAAACAAGTTGATGCTTACTGTAATCTCTGGTAATTTGATAATTGTATTCCAAGCCCTTTTGTTTTCTTTGTTTTTGTGTATGTCGTCCACTATGAGCATAGTGTCGTTATGGATTTGTTTGTTGAAAAGCATGAAGCTTAAATCATTCAAACTAGGGCCCTGTAAGTAAATCAAATCAGATCGTCTATCGCCCAAGCTTAATTTAGGATAGTGCTTGATTAGTTCATTTTTAAGAGATTCATTCTTTTCGATTAAAATACTTTTGAAATTAAAATACTTGATAGTTTTTAACGCTACATCTAAAAGCTTTTTTTTTGATTCTCTTGGTTTACTATATAAGCATTTAATCACAAAATTATAAACGAAAGGGGAGTGCACATCATGTTGATTAGTGGAGTAACGAAGAAAATTCAAATAAGAGACCAAACGAAAAAGCATTATCCTTCAATTATCGAACTTAGCTCAAACCAACGTTCTGTCTTAGTTTCAATTTCACTTTCTATCTCACCCAATTCAATAGAAAATAAGTTAATATCATCACCAGATAATGTTTCATTGGAGAACCTATTTTGGAGTGTGGTTTTTTTCTCCTCTAATTTTTGTATTTCTTTTTCAAGTCTATTGTATTCTTTTTGTTCTTGATAAGATAATTTTTTTGAATCATCTTTTTCTTTCCAATTCACCTTTTCATTTTTCTCCCCATTATTGGCTTTGGTTTCACGTTCTTCTAAAACTTTACTGTTTTCATAAACCCTATAATCTGAGTAATTACCTGGGAAATTTTCAATTCTTCCATAGCCCTCAAATACAAAAAGATGGTCTACGATTTTGTCCATAAAATAACGATCATGAGAGACCACAATCAAACAGCCAGGAAAATCTAATAGAAAGCTTTCAAGAACGTTCAAGGTCACAATATCTAAATCATTGGTAGGCTCATCTAGAATTAAAAAATTTGGGTTTTGAATCAACACCGTGCACAAGTATAAGCGTTTTCGCTCACCCCCACTTAATTTTTCAACAAAATCATATTGTTTTTTTCTATCAAAAAGAAAGCGCTCCAATAATTGTTGGGCAGATATTTGCCGCCCTTTTTTTAAAGGTATAAAGTCACCATATTCTCGTATGACATCAATCACTTTTTGACCTTCTTTTACAGGAATTCCTTTTTGGGTGTAGTATCCAAATTTAATGGTGTCGCCTATGACTATTTTTCCACCATCAATAGCTTCTGTGCCGGTGAGTACATTTAAAAAGGTAGATTTTCCGGTGCCATTTTTACCAATGATACCAATGCGTTCTCCTTTAGTAAAGCTGTAATCAAATTTGTTCAGTATAGTTTTTTCGCCGTATGATTTTGTAATATTATGAAGCTCTACTATTTTGCTACCTAAACGTTCCATGTTTAATTCTAACTGAACTTCATGTTCCTGTCTACGTTGATTTGCCCTTGATTTTATTTCGTGAAAATCATCTATTCGAGATTTAGATTTGGTGGTTCTGGCCTTTGGCTGACGACGCATCCAATCCAATTCTTTTTTATATAATATTTTATTTTTGTGCTGTTCTACTGCTTCACGTTCTAATCTAGCCTCTCGCTTTTCTAGGTAATAAGAATAATTTCCTTTATAACTATATAGTTGGTTGTTGTCCAATTCAATAATTTCATTGCATACCCGTTCTAAAAAATAACGGTCGTGAGTGACCATAAAAAGGGTGATGTTTTCTTTTTTGAAAAACTCTTCAAGCCACTCGATCATTTCTAAATCTAGGTGGTTTGTGGGTTCATCTAAAATCAGCAAATCTGGTTTATTGATAAGGGCATTTGCTAATGCCAAGCGTTTTTTTTGGCCTCCTGAAAGTACATTTACTTTTAAGCCAAGTTCGGTCAAATTAAGTTTGAAGAGTATTTGTTTGTACTGCGTTTCAAAATCCCAAGCTTGAAATCTGTCCATAGCTTCAAATGCCTTTTGGTATGCCTCTTGGTCATCGGGATTTTGAACAGCTTCTTCGTACTTTGTTATTACCGTTAAAACCTCGTTACCTGATGCAAAAATGGTTTCTTCAATCGTGAGATTTGGGTTTAAATCGGGCTCTTGTTCTAAAAAAGAGATTTTGATTCCTTTTCTTGAAGTAATCTGCCCTGTTTCAGCACTGTCTTTGCCTGAAATGATATTTAAAATAGAAGTTTTTCCACTCCCATTTTTTGCTATTAGGGCTATTTTCTGGTCTTTGTTGATGCCGAATGAAATGTCGGAAAACAGCACTAACTCTCCATATGATTTGGAGATATTCTCCACGGTCAGCAGATTCATAATCAAATTTTCTTAAGCAAGAATAAATAACGGATGGTCAAGACAAGCATTAAAATAAGGTTTAACCATGATAGAACCTGAATCCTAAAAATCCAAATTACTAGCATTATTATTATTAGTCCCAGCGCTACCCAAAGGTATTTCGACAACCAATTTGGCAGTTTCTTTTTTGATAAAAGATAAAAACTTACGATTAGGTTGAAAGGTAACAACCATAGAAAGTTGAAATTTAATTGTGTGACCACATGATTTGTCGCCAACCATAACAAAAGAATAAAGAGACCTGCAAGACCAGAAATAAAGAATAAGACAAAATCTAAAAACCTGCTTCGCCCATGGTGTTTTTTATCTAGGTATGTGATAGCAATTACAAATGCCAATAACAAAGAGAACCAAAAAAGCGGAGATAGCATAAAAGTACTTTGGTCAGATTTTTCAGGGTAATTTGAAATAGTTCGTTCTCTACTTAAGATAGGCTTGCCGTTATAAGTTGTGTTATTCAACTGATGCATAGCATAATAGGGTAAAAACATATGTTGACGAACAGTTGCCTCGCGATCAGTGATGCCTCCAAAAGCCAAATCAATACCGAAAGTCCCCCATTTATTGGTCTTTATATGCTGATGGACTAATTGTCTAAAAGTCAATAATTCTTTAAGGTGGGAGCCATTGAACTTGATGGATTTTCCCAACTGTTGTTCTAAAATATCTCCTGTAATAGTAGAGCAATTATTAAAAAGAGGGTCGTATGGATAGTCTCGATTTTCAGGTTTGTAATTTTCTTCAAAAAATTTAAGGAGCTGATTGGTCTGTTCTTGGTTTAAATCTAACAACTGCTCTTTAATCCATCTTTTTTCAAGTTGGTAGTCATATAAAAAAGCTTCAAAACTTTTTCTCGAAAGCGAGTAAATTAGTTTTCCTTTAGCAAAATTTAAATAGAAATTCGGCTTGTTAAAGTCAAATGTGCCATAATTATAAACAATATCAATACCTAAAACAGGATCTTGAACCCTAAAAGCGGTATGTCCAAAGGAAGAAAAAAGCTCATCGCCCGAAGAGCATGTGAGTACACTTATTTGCGCTTTTTCTGAAAGGGTTGGAATTTTGGCATGAAGCATTTGAAATGTATGCGCCAAAAAAATAATTATGATAGAAAGTATTGACTTCATAGTATAGCAACGCAAATATCAACATATTTAGAATGTGGAGCGATTTTGGAATCCATTAAAACTTAAATTTTAGCTTATTTTTACAAAAATCCAACCGATGAAGAAGCATATTCCTAATTTCATAACACTGCTGAATCTTTTTTGCGGATGTATTGCGACGGTTTTTGCAGTGATGAATCAACTAGAGTTTGCTGCGATTTTTGTTTTTCTTGGTATTTTTTTTGATTTTTTAGATGGATTTGCCGCTCGGATATTAGAGGTCAAGAGCGAATTAGGAGTGCAATTAGATTCCTTAGCTGATATGGTTACAAGTGGGGTTGTTCCAGGCATTGTAATGTTTCAATTATTGAACATGGCTCAAAAAGGAGGGTGGAATCTAGATTTGTTTGGGATGCACACTGAAGTAGGAATTTTACCTTTGTTTGGCTTTGCCATTACCCTAGCATCTGCATATAGGTTAGCTAAATTTAATGTAGATGAAAATCAAGTTTCTTCTTTCATAGGCCTACCAACTCCTGCAAATACATTATTGATTTTATCGTTACCATTGATTCTTTTTTACCAGAACAATGAGGTCTTAAATGGGATAATACTAAATCAATCGTTTTTAATTGGTTTGACCCTTTTAAGCACTTATTTATTAAACTCTAAAATTGAACTTTTTGCTTTAAAATTCGAAAATTGGAGTTTTAGCGATAATGGAATAAAATATTTGTTCTTGATCGGAAGTATGGTGTTGTTATTGACCATGAAGTTTTTGGCAATCCCTATCATAATTCTTCTTTATATCTGTGCATCATTGTTAGTAAAAAAATCTTAAGATTTTCTGTCTTATTTTAAAACCTATATTCTTGTTTCTTCGTAGATAAATAAAAAGTAAATAGAATAGTAATAACATGAAACGACTTATTTCAATGGTGCTGCTTTTAGCAGCTTATATTCTTTTTTCATCTCATGAATTGTTTTTAAAAACTGATTCTTATTTCATCTCACCTAAAACATCAAGTGAGCTTTATCTGTACAATGGCACCTTTGATAAGAGTGAAAACAATATCACAAGGGATAGAATACAAGACTCTAGGATTATTGGCCCAGATTTTGAAAAATTTATGAAGGAGAAGGATTATTATGACAAGGAAAAAAGCACTTATTTGAAGTTCAAAGCTGGTTCGGCAGGTACGTATGTTGCTGGAGTTTTGACCTTACCAAAAATGATTGAAATGGATGCCAAAGCATTTAATGATTATTTGGAACATGAAGGGTTAGAAGATACAATCTTAAAGCGCAAACAAGACGGAAGTTTTACCCACGGGGCCAGAGAAAAATATTCAAAGCATGTAAAACTATTGCTTCAAGTTGGAGATAAGAAAACAGAAGAGTTCAAAGCCGAATTCGGGTTCCCTGTTGAGTTTATTCCGGTCAATAACCCCTATGAAGCGAGTGCAGGGGATACTATTTCTTTTAAATTGTTGAGTAACGGAAAGCCATTGCCAAATCATATTGTACACTATAGTACATCAATGCCAGAAAAAGATGCTCATGAAAATGAAAGTTCGACTAGAACGGATGAAAATGGAGTCATGACAATGACACCTACCCAGTCGGGCAATTGGTATGTGGCGACCATACATATGGTGAAAAGCCAAGAAAAAGGAGTTGACTATGAGTCTAATTGGGCTACTTTGACCTTTGGCGTAAAATAGGGGTATTAAAAATCAAGTTTCTTTTTACGTAGCTCAAAGTTTTGACCTAAATACACTTGGCGCACCATTTCATCTTGTGCCAAATCTTCAGGAATACCTGCTTTTAAGATGCCACCTTCAAACATTAAATAGGAACGTTCTGTGATGGCCAATGTCTCTTGAACATTATGGTCAGTAATCAAAATACCAATATTTTTATTTTTGAGTTGGGCAACGATTCGTTGAATATCTTCAACCGCCACAGGGTCAACACCTGCAAATGGTTCATCTAATAAAATAAATTTTGGGTCAGTTGCTAAAGCTCGAGCAATTTCGGTTCGCCTACGTTCTCCGCCTGAGAGAAGGTCACCACGGTTTTTGCGAATATGGCCCAATCCAAACTCGTCGATGAGTGACTCCATTTTCATATGCTGCTCTTTTTTCGAAAGATTCGTAGTCTGCAGCACACTAAAAATGTTCTTTTCAATACTTAACTTTCTAAAAACTGAAGCTTCTTGGGCTAAATATCCAATGCCATTTTGAGCCCTTTTGTACATAGGAAAATCAGTAATCTCCATATCATCTAAATAGATATGTCCACCGTTGGGCTTGATAAGACCAACAATCATATAAAATGAAGTTGTCTTACCAGCACCATTAGGACCAAGAAGTCCAACAATTTCTCCCTGATTTACTTCAAGAGATATTCCCTTTACTACTTTTCGCCCTCGATAGGCCTTCATTATATTTTCAGCACGTAACTTCATCAGCTCTCAAAGCTAAACATATTATGCTTTAACAAATTGGTCTTTGTGAATTTTTTAATGGTTCGATTCTTCAAGCTCTTCCCAATATTCATAAGCTCTTCGCAAATGCGGAATTACAATAGTGCCGCCTATTAAAGTTGCAATGCTCAATGTTTCCATAACTTCATCTTTTGATGCACCGCTTTCTTTTGAGCTCTCTAAATGATATTTAACGCAGTCATCACATCGCATAACTGCTGAAGCCACAAGTCCAAGAAGTTCTTTGGTTTTAACATCAAGAGCACCAGGCATAAATGCATTGGTGTCTAGATTAAAAATACGCTTGATAACCTTATTATTTTCTGCAAGGAGTTTATCGTTCATTTTTGCCCTATAAGCATTGAACTCTTCTACTTTATTTGGCATATTTAGCTTCTCTTTTTGCGTCGCGTTTAATAACTAATTTTGAAATGTAAATACTTACTTGATATAGAATCAGTACCGGAATGGAAACTACAATTTGACTTGCTACATCAGGGGGGGTAATGACTGCAGACAGTATTAAAACCACTACTAAGGCAATTTTGCGATATTTCTTTAGAATTTCGGGGGTAACCAAGCCGACTTTGGTTAAAAAATAAATGATTATGGGCAGTTCAAACATGATACCACAGGCAATTACGGAGGCGCGTACCGTAGCAATGAAGGAACTAATATCAATTTCATTTAATACTTCTTTACTGACTTGATAAGTACCTAAAAAATTAATGGAAAGTGGGGCAACCACATAGTATCCAAAAAGCACTCCTAAAAAGAACAAGGCAGAAGCAACTAGAATGAACCCCCTAGAATGTTTTCGTTCATTTTTATGCAAACCAGGACTGATAAAACGCCATACTTCCCATAAAACATAAGGGAAAGAAAGTATGAATCCTGCCCATATGGAGGTCCAAATATGAGCTGAAAATTGCCCGGCCATGGTTCGATTTTGAATAGTGAACGGCAATGCATCGGCACAAAATTCTGAAGTGATTCCAAAAAAGGTGGCAATATTACAAAAGAATTGATAGGTTGGGAAGTCCATTTTTTTTGGACCAAAGATGATAGTGTCAAAAATAAAATCACTCATTACAAAAGCAACACATCCAACCAGCACAATGGCAATTACTGAACGAATCAAATGCCATCGTAATTCTTCTAAATGGTCCAAAAAGGACATTTCATCGGGGCTTTTGGTCGCTTCTGCCATTATAAAATACCTTCGTTTATGAGGTTATGAATATGAATCACTCCAACGTATTCCGCTTTATCCATCACTAATAATTGAGATATTCCTTTCTCTTGCATTGCCTCAAGAGCTTTTATTGCCAAAACATTCGAATCTATTGTTTTAGGGTTATTGGTCATAATATTTTTTGCAGTAAGTCCGCCAATATTTTCATGTTTGTTCAGCATCCTTCTAATATCACCGTCAGTTACAATGCCCACTACTTTGCCATTTTCAAGGACAGCAGTTACTCCGAGCATTTTTTCAGAAATTTCAACAATAACTTCTTTTACCTTAGAATCAATAGAAACCTTAGGCTTTAAATTATTTCCAACAATATCAGATACTCTCAAATATAACTTTTTGCCCAATGATCCACCGGGGTGGAACTTAGCAAAATCGGCGCTACTAAACCCTCTTAATTTCAATAGACAGATAGCCAATGCATCACCCATAACAAGTTGTGCAGTAGTACTTGTTGTCGGTGCTAAATTATTCGGACATGCTTCTTTTTCGATGTATGAATTTAAAGCAAAGTCGGCTTGTTTTGCAAGAATAGAATCCATTTGACCGGTAATACCTATCAATTTGTTGCCCCCGCGCTTTATAAGTGGAATCAACATTTTAATTTCCTCGGTATTACCACTTTTTGAGATACAAATAACGACATCATTTTTTTGGACAGTTCCTAAATCACCATGAATCGCATCGGCAGCATGCATAAAAATGGCAGGCGTACCAGTAGAATTAAATGTGGCAACAATTTTTGAAGCAATGAGCGCACTTTTGCCAACTCCGGAAATCACTACTCTGCCATTGGATTCAATGATGCAATTAACTGCATCTTCAAAATCTTTATTCAATTGAGAAATTAAGTTTTTGATGGCATCGCTTTCATTTTTGATAGTCTGTTTGGCAATGTCAAGAATAGAGTTATCAGGCTTCAACGTAATATTGGTATTTTGGGTTGCATTCCTAAAAGAATGTCTTATCTTTAAGATTACAAAATTAAACAAACGTAATCGTAATTGTAGATTATTTAAGATAAAAAGGGTGCTATCATAAACACTAACACTGACCCTTTTCTTCAAAAAAAGAGTATAGCACCATAGTATTATTTTATTAATAGAATACCAAAAATGGGTTCGACTTTAACGAATTTGCACACTGCATTGAAAAAATACTTTGGCTTTTCAAAGTTCAAAGGACTCCAAGAAGATGTAATTAATAATGTATTGCAGGGTAAAGACACTTTTGTAATCATGCCTACTGGAGGTGGCAAGTCATTATGTTATCAACTACCAGCTATTATGCAAGAGGGTACAGCTATTGTGGTATCACCTTTAATCGCTTTGATGAAAAACCAAGTAGATGCAATAAGGGGGGTGTCTTCAGAGCATGGAATAGCACATGTTTTAAATTCTTCACTAAATAAAACAGAGGTAAAGCAGGTGATGGAAGATATGACCAACGGTATTACCAAATTGCTTTATGTAGCTCCTGAATCATTAACAAAAGAGGATTATGTGGATTTTTTGCAAACTGTAAAACTTTCTTTTGTAGCTGTTGATGAAGCCCATTGTATATCGGAATGGGGACATGACTTTAGACCTGAATATCGAAATCTTAAAAATATTATTGGTAGATTGGATGATGACATTCCTATTATAGGTCTAACAGCTACTGCTACTCCAAAGGTGCAAGAAGATATTATTAAAAATCTAGGAATGAGTGACGCCAAGGTTTTTAAGGCATCTTTCAATAGACCCAATCTTTTTTATGAAATACGACCAAAAACGGTAAACGTTGATGCAGATATTATTCGTTTTGTAAAGCAAAATCAGGGTAAATCAGGTATTATCTATTGCCTCAGTAGAAAGCGAGTTGAAGAATTAGCCCAGGTACTTCAAGTCAATGGAGTTAGTGCAGTACCTTATCATGCAGGTTTTGATGCAAAAACCCGCTCTAAATATCAAGATATGTTCTTAATGGAAGATGTTGATGTTGTAGTAGCGACCATTGCATTCGGTATGGGAATTGATAAGCCAGATGTTAGGTTTGTAATCCATCATGATATTCCAAAAAGTATAGAGAGCTATTATCAAGAAACCGGCAGGGCTGGTCGTGATGGTGGTGAAGGCCATTGTTTGGCATACTATTCATATAAAGATGTTGAAAAACTTGAAAAATTCATGTCGGGCAAACCCGTTGCTGAACAAGAGGTAGGTAATGCGCTACTTCAAGAAATAGTGGCCTATGCGGAAACCTCCATGTCTAGGCGGAAGTTTATTTTGCATTATTTCGGAGAAGAATTTGATTCTGAAAACGGAGAAGGTGCTGATATGGATGATAATGCCCGAAATCCAAAGCCAAAAGTGGAGGCCATGGAAGAAGTTGTTAAACTTTTGAAAGTGGTGAAAGGCACTATGGAAAAGTTTAAGACTAAAGAAATTGTAAAAGCCTTGGTAGGCAAAACCAATGCTTTAATTTCTTCACATAAAACTGATGAGAAGGACTTTTTTGGTATTGGCAATGATAAAGATGAGGCCTTTTGGATGGCATTGACCAGGCAGGTTTTGGTTGTAGGACTTTTAAAGAAAGAAATTGAACAATACGGCGTCTTACATGTCACAAAACTAGGAGATACTTTTCTAGCGAATCCGCATTCATTCATGATGACCAAAGACCATGTGTACAGCGCTGAAAATGATGATGCTATTGTTACAGCGGCAAAATCTTCTGGGGGTGTTGCAGATGAAGAATTACTTCGTCTATTAAAAGACTTAAGAAAGAAAGAGGCAAAAAAGAATGATGTTCCACCTTTTGTGGTTTTTCAAGACCCTTCATTAGATGATATGTCCTTAAAATACCCTATTTCAATGGAAGAACTTTTAAATATTCATGGAGTTGGAGAGGGTAAGGCTAAAAAATATGGAAAACCTTTTGTTTCGCTTATCAGTACTTACGTAGAAGAAAATGAGATTATTCGACCTGATGATTTAGTAGTCAAAAGTACCGGGGCGAACTCTGGTTTGAAACTGTACATTATTCAAAATGTGGACAGAAAATTGCCCCTAGAGGATATTGCTGCAGCAAAAGGCCTTGAAATTCCTCAATTAGTTAAAGAGATGGAACAAATTGTTTTTAGTGGCACAAAGTTGAACTTGGGCTATTGGGTAGATGAACTTTTAGATGAAGACCAACAAGAAGAAATACATGAGTATTTCTTGGAAGCTGAATCTGATTCTATCGATGATGCCGTATCAGAATTTGATGGTGAGTACGAAGAAGAAGACTTAAGAATATATCGTCTCAAATTTATGAGCGAGGTTGCAAATTAAAACTAAGCTTCGACGAGAAATCGAAGCTTAGTTTTCTTTTTTAAAAATCATTAAATTCCCCGGTAGATATCATGGCAATGATAAATCCAAAGTATATAATGGTCAATACCAAATAAATTATGGCTATAGCCATGCCGATATAAGATAATATCCTTCCAGTTTTTACATTGTTGTAATCATTGTATTGTTCAGGATTATCTAGATATAGTCTCTCTGCGGTTTTGGCTTTTACAAGACCAATTATTGCAAAAATTATTCCGAAAGGGCCGCAACATAGCACTGTGCCTACTATAGAAATAATTCCCATAGTAAGTACAGTGCTTGCCCCTGGTAAAGGTTGTTGATTCATATATTATTGATATTGCTCCATCATCTCATTTACCTTCTCCATGTAGCCTTCCCAGCCCCCCATAGAACTAATTACCCAAATAGTATATATTAAGTAGAGGAGACCTATTACCATTCCAATAATAGAGATGATTTTTACAGTTTTCAAAGTACTATAATTACTATAAGCATCAGGATTTTGAGCATATGTTTTTTCATCCTTTCTTATTAGGAAAAAGGCGATTACAGCTAATATAAGTCCTGGAGCTCCGCCAAAACAACAGCAGAGAAATGATAAAATAGCTAATACAAGCGCGATAGTTACGCTGGGTAATTTTTGTTGTTCCATAATTAGGTTATTTAGTGTAGAAGTTTAAAAATAAAGTTTGCCAATATCAAAAAAACGCTCGAAATGCTTAGAGCAATAAGCAGTATATTCCCTCCGATTTTTAGACTGAACAGTTTGTTGACCACAATCAATAAAATCAAGGGAATCAGGGTATAAATCGCCGGATACATTTCAAAAGCCGCTAAAAATTCTCCTTGAAATAGCAGTAGTACTGAACGCTGTAATCCACAACCAGGACAGTCAAAACCCAATATTTGTTTGCTTGCACAAGGTAACATATAGTCTTGCAGCCCCATATATGCGATATTCTCCGTTGCATTCATAACCCAGACTATTTATAAGGCCCAAAATACTATTATTTTTGTATATCATTGATAGTCAATTTAATTTTTCGTTCAAATCTTTTCAAAATAATGGAATTTCAGATAGGGGATAAGGTTGAAGTTTTAGATGAAGTCATTAAAGGCAAGGTAATAAACGTTATCAATAACAAGATTACGGTTGAAGATGTAGATGGATTCTTATTAGAGTTTGACCCTTCACAATTAGTAAAGATTACCACAGCGATTAAAGTTACTAATGATGAAGTCGCCCAAATAAAATCACAAAAGGAAATTCAGAAAAAAAAAACTGTTCAAATATTCAAATCAAAAGAAAGGAATTCACCTAAAATGGAAGTTGATTTGCATATTCATCAGCTGATTAATTCAACTAAGGGAATGACAAATTTTGAAATGCTCAATCTACAATTAGAGACTGCAAAAAGGCAGCTAGAGTTCGCTATGCGTAAGCATATTCAAAAGATAGTTTTTATACATGGAGTGGGTGAAGGGGTGCTTAAAGAAGAACTAAAGTATCTTTTTAACAGATATGAAAATGTTAAATTCTATGATGCTGATTATCAGAAATATGGCTTGGGAGCTAATGAAGTGTATATTTTTCAAAACCCTTAATTGGCAGGTACTGCAGTAGTAACCTCTCCAAATTCACTTATGGTAAGATCGGTAATACGTTCTCCAATACCACTTACCAACGATATTCCACTAAGTTCGATTACATGAGTAAATAAAGTTGAATCTGCACTCATTATAGATTTAATGGTTACGGTACCATCTTCAGCATCAATTTCTTCAATGACAGTTGGTGTTACCGGTGGAATATCACCGCAGAAATAAGTGCTTGTTACATTATCAGAAAAAATACGATAAGTAACTTGTGACTGATTTGGTACTGTACTTTCTGTTGTTGTTG
Organism: Croceitalea rosinachiae; assembly: GCF_031846445.1. Classification (NCBI taxonomy): domain Bacteria; kingdom Pseudomonadati; phylum Bacteroidota; class Flavobacteriia; order Flavobacteriales; family Flavobacteriaceae; genus Croceitalea; species Croceitalea rosinachiae. The sequence goes on from NZ_JAVRHR010000002.1 coordinate 63,693, forward strand.
TGTCCGTACCAATCACGCCGTTATTTAAAACGCCACTCTGTAGGGTCAGTATTAATGTTTCATCATCATTTATCTTGAAAAGAATATTGCTAGATGTTGCAATTGGGTCATCACAAAAATTTAGATTGACGCTATCGAAATCTAAGGTTTCAATCTGTAGGTCACCATCATCACAAGCACATAGCGAAATTAACAATAGAAATAACAGGGCATTTTTCATTGGCTCAAATTTAAAGGAATTCCATTTGAATATCCTATTTGATTCTATTGAATTTGGAAGAAATTAACGTAATAATAGCTATTTTTGGCAAATTCTAATACCACGTAGTAACTATGCAAAAAGTCTACTTAGATAACGCCGCTACGACTCAAGTACGCGATGAAGTAATTACAAAAATGCAGGATGCCTTAGGTAGTTTTTATGGTAATCCTTCATCTACCCATAGTTTTGGAAGGTCTGCTAAAACTGCAATTGAGAAAGCTAGAAAGACAATAGCCAAGTATTTGAATGCACACCCTTCTGAAATTATTTTTACATCAGGAGGCACTGAAGCCGATAATATGATTTTACGCTGCGCCGTTCGTGATTTAAGTGTAAAGACTATAATCACTTCAAAAATAGAGCATCATGCTGTTCTACATACCGCTGAAGAATTAGAAAAAGAGTACGGAATTTCATTGGAATTTGTCGATTTAGATACATTTGGGAATCCTGATTTGAACCACTTAAAAGTCTTGTTGGCTGAAAATGATTCAAAGAAGTTGGTCAGTCTAATGCATGTCAATAATGAATTAGGAAATATTATTGATATCGATAAGATATGCAAACTATGTAAAGATGCAAATGCGCTTTTTCATTCAGATACCGTACAATCAGTAGGACATTTTAATTGGGATTTAGGGGAAACACCTATTGACTTCTTAACAGCAGCAGCTCATAAATTTCATGGCCCAAAAGGAATTGGTTTTGCCTTTATAAGAAGAAATTCGGGCCTAAAGCCTTTAATCGTCGGTGGTGCCCAAGAACGCGGATTCAGGGCTGGTACAGAACCTTTTCATAATATTGTTGGTTTAGAAGAGTCTTTTATTGCGGCCTATGACAATTTAAATGAAGAAAAAGAGTATGTTACTAGGCTTAAAAAATGTTTTATCGAACGTATCAAAAATGAGATTCCAGAGGTTGAATTCAATGGATTATCAGGTGATTTAGATCAAAGTACGTATACTTTGGTCAATGTTCGTTTGCCCTTTGATGCTCAAAAGTCATTAATGTTACTTTTTCATCTTGATTTAAAAGGAATAGCATGTTCAAAAGGGAGTGCTTGTCAGTCTGGCAGTTCAAAAGGGTCTCATGTACTTTCTGAAATTTTGACGGATGAAGAGCTTGCTAAGCCTTCATTAAGATTTTCTTTTTCTAAGTATAATACTAAAGAAGAGTTGGATTATACTATAGGTGTATTAAAAGAATTTTCGGAAAGCTAGTGTTAAGCTTTTCTTTTTTTTCTTTTTTTCTCTTTGTCATAAGGAAACTTTTTAGAAGCTAGCTTCATCATCTTATCAATAAGTTCTGAGGTGTTTTTTCCAGTTTTTTTATTGATTTGTTTTTCATATTTCCATAGAAGTTTACCAGAAGCGCCATCACTTATTTTAATGCCGATTCTGCCGTAATCAGAACTACCGTTGAAATAATCTAAAAAGCTAAAATTCGTCGGGACCCCTTTTGACAATAAAATATTAAGATCAAGATTTCCACTAATGACACCGTCAACATTCAAAATTTCTGCTAACTGTTTTATAGTATATATATCGATATTACTATAAGTAATGTTGTTTTGGGCTAAAAGTGCATTAGTGTCATCAATATTCTGAAATTCAACATTGAATTTCTTTCGTTTCTTTCTTCTTGAAAAATAGGTTTCTAGAGCGTCTTGTACTGCATAGCCTTCACGTTTAGCAAGTTGTATCAATTCATCTTTTGAAATAGTCTGTTCGAGTTCTAATTTGGCAAGAAAGGGGATGATTGCCAGTACTTCATGTTCTTCACTGAGCTGATCAAAACGACTACTCTCGTAGATGTTTTTTTGGGCATTGATCAAAAGACCAATAAAAACAAATGTTGTTAAAAATAGTTTCTTTAAAATCATAATTAGAACCTTGTACTCAGTTTAAGGTTTAGTATACGAGCGGTCAAAAAGTTGGGTACGGCAAATTGTTGTTGTGTATCAACATCTCTGACCCAAGTATTTGTTATTGAGTTTTGAGTATTGAACAAATTAAAAATTTCAAAACCGACATTCAACTCTTTGAACCTATGTAACCAATGCCCTTTTGGATATTCGTTATTTCTGTCGGCAAAAATATATGAAATTCCTAAATCAGCACGTCTATAATCTCTTAATCTATTCTGAAATTCATAAGGGTCGGAATTATTTGGCGACCCACCAGGAACTCCAGTATTGTATATAAGATTTAGGTATAACTTCAAGTTAGGTATGGTCGGCATATAATCTTGAAACAATAATCCAAATTTAAAACGCTGATCAGTAGGCCTTGAAATGTACCCACGATCATCAATATTTTCTTCAGTTCGCAAGTATCCTAAACTTACCCAAGACTCAGCACCTGGCACAAAAGCACCATTTAATCTAAAATCGAATCCGTATGCAAAAGCTTCTGCATTATTTTCTGCTAAATAACGGACTCTAACATCTTCCACGGTATAAGTGTTCACATCATTTAGCTTTTTGTAATAGGCTTCACTTACTAATTTAAAAGGACGGTTCCACAAATTAAAACTGTACTCATTAGCTAATACAAAATGTACAGACTTTTGGGCTTTAACTTCCGGATTTACTCCTCCGTTTCTATCTCTGAGTTCCCTATAGAAGGGTGGTTGTTCGTAACTTCCAATTGCAAAACGAAACAACATATCCTTTTTCCAGCCTGGTTTGATGGCAAATTGCATCCTTGGGCTAACCAAATATTGAGCATTGCTCATAATATTATCACCACTTAATCTCCAATACTGTGCCCTAATTCCTAAATTGTAATAGATGTTATTATTACCCCATTTGGTCTGGTCTTCAAATTGTATATATCCTGATAATCGATTAGTTCGTACAAAATTGGATGCTCTTGCACTTTCAAAGGGCACGATATCACCTTCGAAAGGTTGTTCGGGTTGATTGTTTGCGAATTGCGGGTCACGAGGGCGGATAAAAAAACCGGCAGAATCAATAAATTCTGATTCTCTCAGTTGATCTCTAAAATCTTCATGGGCAAATTTTGCGCCCCATTCAAGTGAAGCCCTATTTTTTTTAAGGAAACCTCGATGAGATAGATTAAATATCAAAGCATCCAATTGGTTTCTTGCCCTGTTCTGTTGCGCGCCAATACCACGTGAATCTGTAATCTCGCCAAGGTTTTCACTACCTAAATTGGTGTCTACTGCTCCAAGCTGATAAGTAGCAATAATATCTGAAAACTCTTCTTCGGTGGTATGGTATACCGATGCAGTTAACTCTAATTTTATAGTCTCATTTAATAAGTAATGTGCTTTTAGCGCTCCGAACTCAGTTTGGTAGCGGTTCTTTTCTTCCCCCTCATAAAAAATGAGCAAAGCTCTTGGTTCAGTAATAGTACCAAAATTGGTCTGTCGTGTCAAAGGTTGATTTTGGTAATCATTAATTGAAAAATTCCCCAAAAAATTAAGCCTGAAACTTTTTGTAAACTGATAGGTCAGAAAGGTTTGTGCATCCACAAAAGTAGGATTCACATTAGTCTGGGTTTGTTGGCTATTGACAAAAAGGCTATTGTCGCGATATCGCACTCCGGTAATACTTGTCAAATCATTATTTTTTGACGAGGTTTCTAGGGTAATTCCCCCACCCAAAAGACTTGCATCGGCCTGTATTGCAAAGGAACTAGGAATTTTATATTGAATGTCAAGTACTGATGATAACTTATCTCCATGTTTTGCTTGGAAACCTCCTGCCGAAAATTCGAGACTTTCAATCATGGTGCTGTTTGTAAAACTGAAGCCTTCTTGTTGTGCTGAGCGTACCAAAAAAGGACGGTATACCTCAATCCCATTAACATAGACCAAATTTTCGTCAAAATTACCGCCACGAACATTGTATTGCGTACTTAGTTCGTTATTAAAAGAAACACCAGGTAAAAGCTTTAGAATATTTTCAATACCTGCATTTGCCCCTGGTATCTTTCGTACTAATTCTGGAGCCACGGTTGTAATGCCTTCTACATTTTTTTTGCCAGTTGGCGAAACCTCAACTCCCGAAATTTGAATTGCACCGACTTTCATAATCGGATTAAATTCAAAAGTTTCATTAGTGTTTAAAATGATATTCTCAAGAACAATGTTTTCATGCGCAATATGTGAAAAGGTAATGGTGTTTTTTACATCAGCAATTATTTGTAAAAGGTATACTCCATCTGATTTTGTGGTTGTACCAGAGTTGGTAGTACTAATGTTTACACCTTGAATAGGACGATTATTTTCGTCTAAAACCACACCCGTAATAGTTGCAATTTGTGCAAACATAGTGCTGGCACAAAAAAAAAGAAATATAAAAAGCAACGATTTTGTTCGGCTCAAAACGCTATTTTCTAAAGAAAGTCTGCTCAAAGGTAGTTGAATTGCCTACATTATCTACAACTACCACTATTAGGTCACATTTTGTTTGGTTAGCAATCTTATCGTCAAAATTATAGGTAATGGTGTTTGTCTTAGGTTCATATTCCATTAAAATCCACTCTCCGTTTAAGTAAGCAGAATAATTATTAATACCGCTTAAATCATCCGTAATTTTTAGGCTTAAATATCTATAATTGCTCAACCATTCTTTTGGTTTGAAATTTTTAGGTTTTATTACTGGTGCTATAGTATCTTTAGCTACAGAGTATGTGCCAAGAGCTCGTGTTCTAGTGGTAAACGTATTTTCTCTTTTGTATGTTTTATTATACCGTAGGTTCCCTTTATCATCGATACGGGCTATGAAAAATTGTTTTTGTTCTGATTTCTGAAACTTCGAAGCGTCAAAAGAAATAGTGAAATTTCGATGCACCGCAACAGTCTCATTATGTATTTGTATCGTGTCCTTACCCTTTTTTAAATCTATAAATAAGTCTTGGTAAAAAGTACCTATAGGAAAGTAGACCTTGGCACCACCCAAATCAAAAGTATTTGGCTTGTTAGCTAAAATGAAGTGGTCAGTTTTTGGTATTTCCTTTTCTCTTCGCAGGCTTTCTTTCTTCCCTTCGACAGGAATGATAACCTTTATAGTATTGTTTTCAATATCGGCTATTTCAATTTCCACATTATAATTAAAACCTTCTTTAACCAAAACCTTACCATCTAAATAGAGTGATTTGTAAATGTCTAACTTATTATTTTCGTCTTTAAAGCATTTTTGAATACGTTGTCTGAACTTTCCAAAATGAGCATAATCAATTAAGGTATTGATATAACGTGTTTCCCTAAACGAAAAAGTTTCAAAATCATATTCAGAATGTACTTTACCATTGACAGTCTGTTTGACGGAGTAAACCCCATTTTTATTGGCGGCCATATCTTGTCTATCAAAACCATTGAATCCAAAGCCAATCGAGCCGGAAGCTGTCACCTTATCAGCCAAGAAAGACCCATCATTCTGTTTGGTGAAATTGATTTGAACTTTATTGGCGGTCTGGTTGATTTGGGCATCTTCCGAAAGTGGGTATCCAAAAAGGCCAATTAAAGTAGGATTTGTGGCATCTCTGACCTGGTAGCCATATAATAGCGGGTTCGTGGGTTTCTCCGTCACACTACTTCGTATTTCAAAATGAAGATGGGGACCAGATGAGCCACCAGTATTACCAGAATAGGCAATAAGTGCTTTCTTATCGACTTGTAATTCTCCATAATCTGGAAAGACCTCTATTTCATAAGACCGTTTTCGATACTGCTGTTTTTTTATATAAGCTTCTATTTCTGGGCTGAATTTTTGAAGATGTGCATAAACTGATGTGAATCCATTTGGGTGTGCTATGTAAAGCGCTTTTCCATAACCCCAATGCGATATTTTAATACGTGTTACCGTACCATCAGCAATACTATATACCGGAAGGCCTTGACGTCTTTGGGTTTTAATATCTATACCCGCATGAAAGTGGTTGGATCGTAGTTCACCAAAAGTTCCGGCAAGCACAATAGGAATGTCTAAGGGTTTTGCAAAGACATCTTTTGGATATTTATCCTGTGAAAATAGAAATGAAAAGGTGAAAAATAGTACACTACAAAAGCGTAATTGCATAGTAAGTCAGAAATTTATACTAAAGTAGCGAATAGAGTTGAATCTTTAAAAAAGGGAGTATATAACATCAAGATATTTACAAAATACCACGATTATATTAAATGATAAAACTATTGCTTGGTTGGTCAAGGTTGGTTAACTTTGTTTTAATACGCATTGCTATTTGCATATGAGCGAACTTGTTGAAATTGTTGATTCTTTAGAAAATAAGTTAAGCAAACTTCTACATAAGTTAGAGGTTCTACAAAAGACTAATATCAAATTGAACGAAGATTTGATGACGGTAAAAGAAGAGCAACAAAAAAAGGAGAACGCCTTGGTTGATTGGGAAGCGAAATATAACTCTCTCAAACTTGCAAGTTCAATGTTAGGCAGTAATACAAATAAGACAGAAGCTAAGCTTAAAATAAATACACTAATTAGAGAATTGGACAGTTGTATTGCCCAATTGGCTGAATAGTTTTGTAAAAAGTATGGAGGAGAAGCTCAAAATCAAACTATCAATTGCAGATAGGGTATATCCATTAACGATTGATCCAAAGCAAGAAGAGGGTCTGAGAAAAGCCGCTAAGAATATTGACCACTTGGCGAAAAAATTTGAGCAGAATTATGCAGTGCGTGATAAACAAGATGTTCTTGCTATGTGCGCCTTACAATTCGCCTCTAAAATTGAGCAAGGTGGAATAAATGAATCTGAGAATACGAAATCCGCAGAGCAACGTTTAAGGGCTTTGGATGAATTAATTCACAGTAAACTAGGGTCATAAAACGTTCTTTAAAATAATTTTACTGCCCACATTGGTATTTATTTTTTGACAAACTCAACGTTATTACATTTAAAAAGGGTGAGTTTAAGTTGTAAAAGCGGGCCCTACTCGCATAGGGATTCTTGAGCAGCTTGTTAGCCCTAAACCTGTTATTTAGGAGTTTGTACAAAACTTCATTCAATGTGGGCTTTTTTTTTAATCAAACATAGCATTATGGATAGTACCACAATAAGTATTATAGCAGCAGTAGTCGGACTGGTAATTGGTTTTATAATTGCCAAGGTGTTAGAGAAAGGAAAAGCTGCAAAAACAATGACAAGTGCCAAAAAAGAGGCATCTAGTATCATTCGAGAAGCAAAAAAAGAAGGTGAAAATATTAAAAAAGATAAAATTTTTCAGGCTAAAGAAAAGTTTTTAGAACTGAAAGCAGAGCATGAAAAAGTAATTATTAATAAAGACAAGAAAATTGCAGAAGCCGAAAAGCGTACAAGAGATAAAGAATCTCAAGTAAGCAGTGAGCTTGCAAAAGGGAAAAGACTTAACGAGCAATTAGAGAGTCGAATAAAAGAGGTTGATCACAAAAGCGAAATCCTTGACAAGAAACAATCAGAAGTTGATAAACTTCATAAAAGTCAAGTACAACAGCTTGAGGTAATTTCTGGCCTATCAGCTGAAGATGCTAAGAGCCAGTTGCTGGAATCTCTAAAGGGCACTGCTAAGACTGATGCAATGGCCTACCTCCAAAACACCTTGGAAGAAGCCAAACTTACGGCACAGCAAGAGGCTCGTAAAATAGTTATCAACACCATACAACGCATTGGTACAGAAGAAGCTGTTGAAAATTGCGTATCGGTATTTAATCTTGAGTCTGATGATGTCAAAGGTCGTATTATTGGTCGTGAAGGTCGTAACATAAGAGCTATAGAAGCAGTTACAGGGGTAGAAATTATTGTTGATGATACCCCCGAAGCTATTATATTGTCATGTTTTGATTCTGTTCGTAGAGAGGTTGCTCGACTATCACTTCATCGTTTGGTAACAGATGGTCGTATTCATCCTGCGAGAATTGAGGAGATTGTAAAAAAGACCGAAAAACAAATCAATGAAGAAATTGTTCAGATTGGTAAGCGCACCGTAATCGACTTAGGAATTCACGGACTACATCCTGAGTTAATTAAGGCAGTTGGGAGAATGAAATATCGTTCTTCTTATGGTCAAAACTTGTTACAACATTCAAGAGAAGTTGCGAAACTCTGCGGTGTAATGGCGGCGGAACTGGGTCTTAACCCCAAGATTGCCAAGCGAGCAGGTTTATTGCATGATATAGGTAAGGTACCCAATACTGAAGTTGAGGTAGAGACACCACATGCTATTTTAGGAATGCAGTGGGCTGAAAAGTTTGGTGAGAAAAAAGATGTATGTAATGCGATTGGAGCTCACCACGATGAAATTGAAATGACAACCTTAATTTCTCCAATTGTTCAAGTTTGTGATGCTATTAGTGGAGCAAGACCTGGGGCACGCCGACAAGTATTGGATTCTTATATTCAGCGTTTGAAAGATCTTGAAGACGTTGCCTTTGGCTTTAGTGGAGTTCAAAAAGCATATGCAATACAAGCTGGTCGAGAGCTAAGGGTGATTGTAGAAAGCGAAAAAGTGAATGATGACAAAGCCGCAGAACTATCATTTGAAATATCGCAAAAAATACAAACGGATATGACTTACCCTGGTCAAGTTAAAGTGACTGTTATTCGGGAGACAAGAGCGGTGAACGTGGCGAAATAGCTTCGTGAATCTTACGAAAGTGGAATTAATTGAAAGCGATTGCTATTCTTCTTCGCTTGATTCAATTTCTTTTTCTTGAGACTCTTTGTTAAGGTTATTTTCCATAATATTGAGGTTCTTAAGTTTCGCCTTCCAGCTATCCAAAGCTTTTTTATGTCTATTGATGTTCTTAATTACATCTTTTACTAATGGGTTGTCTTCAGAAGCATTAGAGAAAAATTGAAGGTTATTCTCTAGTTGACGGATTTCACTTTTACTTTCTTCAATCTTACGTCTAACAAAAGTTCTCTCGTTATTGATGGCATTATCATTATCAGATTTTGCCAGCTGCTTTATTTTATCACCATATTTAAGCAATTCTGATTCTTGTTTAGAAACGTCTAGTTTTTTGAAAAGCGCATCAATGATTTTATTGAATTTACCGTTAATATGTTTTTTATTAAACGGAATCCGACCATATGATTTCCACTCGGCGATAAATTCTTTGATAGCAGTAATATCTTTTTTCTTATCACCGCTTAGCTGAAATACCTTCAAGCGGTCTAAGCAAGCACTCTTTTTTTCAAAGTTGGCAAACTCTTCTTTTTGAGTCTCATTCCTTTCAGAATGAAGCTTGTTAAAGTAGTGATTACATGCGTTTTTGAATTCGTTCCAAATCTTATCGGAATATTTTCTGGGGACATGTCCTATTTTTTTCCACTCACTTTGAATACGTTTCATTTCTGGAGTTGCCATGGCATGGTCATCATTATCTTTTAATGCCAATGCCAAACCAAGCAACGCACGTTTTTTCTCAAGATTATCGTGTTGTTCTTTTTTAAGTCCCTTATAAAAATTATTTTTTCCCCTGTTGAAAGCACGCACGGCATCTTTAAAACTAGACCAAGTGGCTTCATTTACCTTTTGGGGAACTTTACCTGCTTTAAAGAAGGCTTCTCTATGCGCTTCTATTTCTTTGATTTGACTTTGAATGCCCCTATGGTTATCTGAAATATTTTCCGATATGGTACGTATCGAAGCAATGATTTCATTCTTCTTGATGAGGTTTTTCTCGTAAGAGGCTTCTAGTTGGTTAAAATGTTCTTGCCTTCTTGTATGAATGGCTTTGGTAGCATTGCTAAAGCGCTCCCAAATTTCTTCTCGCTGTTCTTTGGCTACAGGTCCAATATCTTCTTTCCAAACTTTATGGAAGGTTTGTAGCTCTCTAAATGCTTTTCCTAGGTCAGGTTCATTTTGTAATGATTCTGCGGCCTCAACTAATTTTAGTTTTTCTTCAAGGTTGTGTTTAAAGTCTAAATCCCGAAGCTCCCGGTTTAGATGTAAAAAATCATAGAAAATTTCAATATGATGGTGATAGGTCCGCCAAACATCATTGTAGTTATTTCGAGGAACCGGGCCAGCATTGCGCCATTGTTCTTGTATTTCCTTGAAATTTTTATAAGTGGTGTTGATATCCTCTTCAACATTCACCAGCCCTTTTAGTTCTTCAATAATTCCTAAGCGTTTTTCAAGGTTTTGCTTAAGACTTTGCTCTAAGTTTTTGTAGTATTGATTACGCTTTTCACGAAATTCTCCATATACCTCATTAAATTGTCTTTTGGTGACTGAATTGTACCTAAAGTCTATCTCATTACCACCACTGGCTATAAATTCCTCTTTTTTATGCTCTAAAAATTCTTGAAATTTATGGTCAAACTCATGCTTGATATCGTTAACATGCTTGTTTATAGCCTGTACTTTCTCATTTTTTACCAACCGCTGCAATTCACCCACCAAATTTTCCATGGACATGGAATGGTAATCAAGCACAGGAATTTGATGCCTTTTTTGGTTTTCCGTGTCCTCAGCATCCTCAGCATTTTCTTGGTCAATTTCCTCCAAGACCTTATCATCTTTATTGGGCTGGTTTTCTTTAGAAGATGAAACTACGGCATCAGTATCCGATGAGGGTTCTTCTTTTAATTGATTTTCCTCAGTAGTTGAAATTTTAGTGTCAGTATCAGAGGTGGATTCCAATACGGGTTCTCCGATAACTGTATTTTGTTCAACAGTATCCTTTTTTGTTTCTGTATCAGGGGTCGCCTGTTCTTTATCACCTGCAATATCTTGCAGTTTGTGTTCTTTTTCGTCCATCACGATTATTCTTTACGGTTTTTAGATTGATGGCATTTATGGGTAAGTTACTAACTATACCCAGCAATGGCAAAGATAACTCTTATTCTTTTGATGATTTGATGTTTAAAGAAGTCGATATACTTGAAGCAGAAAAGCTATGAATTCCAAATTTCCCATGCTTTTTCAGCCTGAAACTCGAGCATAGCAAGACCATTTTGAATTGTTGCTCCATTGGCTTCACCAGTTTTTAAAAAAGCAGTTTTTTCAGGATTGTAAATTAGGTCAAAAAGCAGGTGTTTGGGAGTGATGTATTCATACGGAATATTAGGTTTTTCTTCAATATTAGGGTAAGTGCCGACAGGACTACAATTTACAATTATGGTATACTCACTAAGAATAGTTTTATCTAATTTATGATAAGTATATTGGTTTTTTGTGGGATTCCTTGAAACATAAGTATAATCTACACCCAGGGCATCAAACACATAAGCGATGGCTTTTGAAGCCCCACCAGTTCCCAAAAGAAGCGCTTTTTTATGTTGTGTTTTCAAATGAGGCTTTATGGCTTTTTCAAACCCATAGGCATCAGTATTGAAACCTTTTAATGTGCCAGAAGTAAATTTGATTGTATTTACCGCACCAATACTTTCTGCGTTTAAATCTAAAGAATCTAAAAAAGGAATTATAAGTTCCTTATAAGGAATGGTAACGTTAAGACCTTTTAAATTATTATCATTTATCAAATCATGGAATTTAGTAATATCATCTAGATCGAAATTTTGATAAGAAGTGTTGACTAAACCAAGTTTTTTGAATTTCTCTGTGAAAAATCCTTGCGAAAAAGAATAAGAAATGTTCTTACCGACCAGTCCGAACCTGTTTTTTTTGCGTTCTGTTTTTGCCATACCAATCTAAACTCAATAATATGAAAATTCCAAAAATAATAAAGAAAATAGCACCCCAAGTTTCCATTGATGTTATATTGGGCCAGTAACGCCGATAATTTAAAATAATTTGGTTACCATTGGTATCTAATAGCACATTTCCTAAAAAATCAGTTTTAAAAATACTTTTTTTCCATGGCCATAATACTCCTAAAGATCCTGTAATAAAACCAATAATCACAGCTGTGGTTATTTTTTTGTAATGTTTTAACACGTAACCCAACAAATGTGATAAGGTGACTAAACCAGTTGCGGAGCCTAAAGTAAATACAACCAAAATAGTCAGTGTTTGCATCCGTGCTTTATTTTTGTAAAAACTAAAATCACCATTTATAAATTCGGCAAAGGTGTCATAAAGACTATTTACAGAGTCTACTAAGAGTAGCACATAGTTACCCAATAAAATTAGAATGAATGACCCCGAAAGTCCAGGTAATGTCATTCCAGAAACACTGATTATTCCACAGAAAAAAATAAAGATAAGGTTGTCATTTTCTTTTGCTGGGCTTAAAAAACTAATTGAAACACCTACAAACAAGCCTATTAATCCTGCTATAATAGTCTTTTTGTTCCAATGTTCGAAGTCTTTAGAAATGTAATAGATCGAACCCAAAACCATACCAAAGAAAGCGGCCCAAACAAAAAGCTCTTTTCTGTCTAAAAAATAGTCCAGCAGTCGTGATATGCTAAAATAACTAATAAGCATACCAGTTATCAATAGCACCAAAAATGTTCCGTTTATATATTTATAAAAACTTTTGAACCTTCCATTTAATAAAAGTTTGAAGGCCTTAGCATTAATCTTTTGGAGTGAATAGATAAACTCTTCATAAAAACCGCCCACAAATGCCACAATACCACCAGATACACCTGGCACTTTATTTGCAGCACCCATAAAGAGCCCTTTAACGACTAAAAAGATTTTATCAACTAACGTTCTTGGTTGATGCATAAATGGTATTTAGACTTCCTTATTTTTTGGTAGCCACCCGTTCAAGGATAAAAATAAGAGAAAATCCCACTATGGCGAGTATAGTTGCCAACATTAATTGAGAATCACCTTCATAAGTGAAAGGAGAAATACTGTTTTCTTTAATCGGAATGATTTTACCATCAAAGACCTTGGTTTCTAGAACTTTTTTCCAAGGCCATATTTTATTGAGAGAACCTAAAATAAATCCGGTCAAAAGTGCTAGGGTTGTATTCTTGTAGTTTTTGAACATCCATTTTAACAATCTGGCAAAACTTAATAATCCAAAAATAGCGCCAATTGCAACGGTGGCTACCATTTTGATATCTCTTTCGTGAACGGCATCCAAAATTGTCTTATAAGAACCTAAGAGAACCAAAATAAAAGCTCCTGAGATACCAGGTAAAATCATAGCGCATACTGCCAAAGCACCGGATAAAAAAAGAAAAGGAAGGCTATTTACATTCTCATTTGGAGGTAAAGTTGTAATAAAATAGGCTATGGCTGCACCTAAGAGCAGTACGGTGATTGAAATAATATTCCATTTTTTTATTTCTTTCCCTACCAAAAATATGCTAGCTGTTACTAAACCAAAAAAGAATGACCAAAGTAGAATAGGTTCGTTTTCTAATAGCCAACTGAGAAATTTGGCCAATGAAAAAAGGCTGATAAAAATTCCTGAAAACAGTGCCAACAAAAAGTTGCCATTAAGTTGCTCCCAAAAAGTTTTAAAACCTTCTTTTTTTAGTGTTTTTAACAGCCCTAAATTAATATTGTTAATAGAAGAAATTAGTTCTTCATATATACCAGAAATAAATGCTATTGTTCCTCCTGAAACCCCAGGTACAACATCTGCAGCACCCATTGCAATACCTTTAAGCGCGATAAGTACGTAGTCAATTGAATTTCGACCTGCCATTTATTTTCTAAGATGTATGAATTAAGTAGATGCTTTTTTGTTTTCAGTAAAAATATCCTTTACCCATTTGACATTACTATATTCAGGAAATTTCTTCTTAAAGAAAACTGCTTTTTCTGAATTTAATTGTAAGGCATCACTTAATTTTTCTTTTGCCAACGCTATTTGGTCAGTCTTTAGATATAAACCAGATAATTGATAGCACATTTCGGCATTATCGGGATAAAACTCGAGACCTTGTAATAATACCTGCACACCTGAATGATAGTCATTAAGTTTTTGAAGTACCACAGCCCATTCTTGCCAAGTATCTAGTTCGTAGTTGCCTAAATCAACTGTTTGTTTGAAAGCAAAGTCAGCTTCATCTAAATTGTTAAGGGCCACGAATATTTTAGCGCTCTTTTTCCAGTACAACGCATTTTCCCCATCAATGTTTATTGCTTTATTGATATATCTCTGAGCTTTTTTATAGTCTTTTTTCTTGGTATAAAATTCAGTAATAGCTATCCAACCTTTATCCAATAGGGGATCTTCATGCACTGTATTGTAATAATAATATTTTGCTAAGTCATCATTGCCTAAGCGCTCATGGCATCTGCCAATTCTTAGATATGCGTGCGAGGTTGGGTCATCAATATTTATGGTCGTTTGGTAACTTTCTATAGCCTCATTGTATTTCCCCAACTTTTCTAAAACCCTTCCTTTTTCGAAGTAAGCTCCTAAAAATGATTCGTCTGAGATAATGGCAAAATCAAAAGCGGTAAGAGCTTCTTTGTACATGCCCTTTGTGAAAAACATTTTTCCAAGCTGATGCCATGCTACTTCGCAATATGGATTTCGTTCTAGGTAGTCATTTAAATAGACAATTGCTCCATCAAAATCTTCTAAAAACTCGTAGCAATAAATAACATTATATAATGAAGAGTAGTCGCTCTCATCTAACTGTAAGCATTTGATAAAACTGTTTTTTGCTTGTTCAAAATCATCCATAAACAGATATTCCATACCCAACAAAGAATAAATGTCAAAACTATCGTCAGCCATATGTAAAGCTTCAAGCAACATATTCACTGCCCCTTGATGATCATCTTGTTTGGATAGAATATTGGCGCGTTGAACAAAAATTTCTTCATTATTGCTATCTATTGTTTGTAAATCATCAAGTAAAAGCTCTGCTTGTTTAAAGTCGTCTTCAAAAACCAGTACCTCTACTCTTAGTAATTTTAATTCAACTGAATGCGGATGTTGTTGTAAACCAATTTGAATAGCTTTTTTGCCTAGAGAGACTTTGCCATGATTTAAATAATGATGAATAATGCCCTCAAAATCGTCAGCATCAAAAAAATAGACATCATCAGTTTTGAGCATTGACTCAAACTTTAAAACAGAATCTTCGTTATTTTCGTTAGGTTGTAACGCCATAGAAACGTTTTTGGTTTTACTATGGACTTAAAATTAGCCTATATGTAGACTGATTCTGGTCCTTGATTTGGGTTTGTTATCAACAATTTAGTTAACAGTCGTTGGTTGATAGCAATTCAATATTTCGATAATTTGCCCGCACCCTTCTTCAATTTCTTCTTCCGAAATTGTTAGAGGCGGAGAAATACGAACGGCTTTAGGTTCAAATAACAACCAGAACAAAATAAGCTTTTTCCTAGCAGCAGACAATATCAAATAGTTAACAATTTCGGCATTTTCAAATAGCATTGCCAGCATCAACCCTTTTCCTCTTATCTCCATAATCAAAGGGTGTACCAAAAACCTTTTAAACAATTTTTCTTTTACCAGTGCAAGGGCAATAAATTGATTATCAGTTAAGACCTTTAATGTGGCTAGACAGGCAGACGCTATGACAGGATTTCCGCCAAAAGTGGTAATATGACCGAGTTTAGGCTGATCTTGGAATGAGGCCATCATTTGGTGAGAGGCTACAAATGCACCTACGGGTAGCCCAGAAGCCATTCCTTTTCCAATGACTAGAATGTCTGGAGTAATGCCATAATGCTCAAAAGCAAATAGTTTTCCTGTTCTTCCAAATCCAGGTTGAATTTCATCTAAAATTAATAAAGCACCAACTTCATCGCAGCGTTGGCGGACCTTTTTTAGGTACCCACCTTTTGGAAGGATGAAACCAGCACCACCCTGAATTGTCTCTAGTACGACCCCTGCCGTTTTGACTGTTATTTTATCTAAGTCTTCTTCAGAATTGAACTGTAAAAATGTCACATCCGGAATCAAAGGACGAAAAGCTTTTTTGCGCTCTTCAAACCCCATAATACTTAAACTGCCCATAGTGTTGCCATGATATGCATGATTTGCAGCTATAAATTGTGTGCGACCTGTAACTCTACGCGCAAGTTTTAATGCTCCTTCTATGGCTTCTGTACCTGAATTTACTAAATACGTGGTTTCTAAATTTTTGGGTAATAATGAAGCCAATAATTTGGTGTATTCAACAGCCGATTGTTGCACATATTCGCCATACACCATAACGTGCATATACTTATTTAGCTGATTTTTTATTGCTTTGACAATTTCGGGGTGACAATGACCGAGACTACAAGCCGATACTCCTGCTACAAAATCTAAATGAGCATTTCCATCGGTATCATAAATATAGCTGCCTTTGGCGTGAGATATCTCTAGTGCCAATGGGTACGGTGTGGTTTGTGCCTGGTATTTGAAGAAATCATCCTTCATTTCAGTAATCTGGAATTATTCGTTACTGTCCACCTTTTTTAAAAAGGATCGTTTGGTTTTTGTCGCCTTTGAATTGGGAATTTGTCCTTTTGGTTTCTCTAGAGGAGGTAGACCACTTCGTTCACGTTCCTCCGTATCAATATCCACAGGATTATCTATTCCCCTTATTTTTACAAGTTGAATGTTATTGTCATCTTCATCAAAAATATCCTCTTTAGAATAAATACGTTCTTCACCGCGCCAGATAAAACCTTTTAGTTTTCTGCTATCAACTGGTAAATCTTCTTCAGGAAAAATATCGCCTTCTGGATTCACGAAAAAAGTAATGTCTTCAATGTCATTGTTTTCCATGAACAAGCGAATTTTGCTGCAAATGGTTTTGTCAATACCTATTAATTCATCATCATCATTGTACAAATAATAGATGACTTCTGTGTTTTTGACTAAATCAATGATTTTAAGCTCGTTTTCAATGAACTTGCCATAAAGATTTACTCCTTTAGCTTGATTATATCCTACTTTTCCGATAGTGTCCAATGCTATGATAAAGGCATTTTCTATGACCTTTAAAGAATCCAATTTTTCAGTTTCTAAATCAGAGATCAAATGGATGCTATCGCCTGTCATTTGATTGTCAACATTCCATAAAATAGGATCTGTAATTAATTTGGTCACTCCTGTTTTTTCAGCGGAGTGAATGGAATCACACTTACCGCTCAAATCTGTTTTGTAAAACTTTGCATTTCTGAAAGCTCGTAATATTCGTGCTTCGGGTTTCCCAGTAACTAATAGGGTATCACCATGAATATAAAGAGAATCTTGTTGTACTAGACTAATGGCAACCGCTCTTTTTGTAGCGAAAACAGAGTCTTTTTCTTTAAAAACCTCTGCATAATGTGCTCTTATTACACCATTATTGATAGTATCTGTAACCTTGATGTTATTGGTAGCCGAGGCAAATGATGTTGTCTTATCAAAATACACGCTATCACCTTCAATGATTCGATTGCTATAATTGATGGTGGTATTCTTTACCCCATAGCCTTGTTCTATCTTAGTATCATAAAAACCCCGTTCGCAGTAAATTGTATATTCATCGCCGACAATGGTCGATGGACCATACATATAGGCGTTTTTGGAAACCCGATAATAATCTAGTTGCTTTGAATCAATAATGTATTCTGGATTGTCAATATGAACGCTATCCTGAAACTGTACTTTTTTAAGCTCCATGAAATAGGTTCCAATAATACTTGTCAACGTGTTTGTCGAATCAACCACCTTACCGCCAGAATTGTAAAAAGATTCTTGTTTTTCGCGATTAAAATAGAGAGTATCGGTAGTGAGGGTCATCTGTCCATCGGTCAAATCGACATTTTCCCAGGCCTTTGCTAATTTGGTATTACCATCATAGTTTATTTTACCGCTGTTCATTTCGATGGAATCACCCTGTTGCAAGCGAACGTTCCCTATTGCCCTTAATTTATTTTCTGCCGAATAAAAGATTGCAATATCACACCATAAATCGGCACCTTGATGTTCAAACTGAACTTGTCTTTCATCATCTTTTGAAAAAATAGAAGCTCCAGGAAATTGTGCTTCATCCTTTGTGAAATTGGCACCATAGACAATATTGATTTGCTTTTCTTCTTTGGCTTCTACCTGTGCATTGGTAATAAAAAAAGATATCATAAAAACGAAAACCAATAATCTTTTCAAATCGTACAATTTTGCCCAAAAGTAGGATTTTTGAAACAACTACTTATTTAGATTTAGAAAGGTTTGGGAAAACCTATCGATGTATCGTTTGGGTTCTGTCGGGTCCAACCGAAACAATCTTAATCGGAACATTGAGTTCTTTTTCAAGAAAATCGATATAATTATTTAAAGCATCGGGAAATTCTGATTCTGAAGTAAGCTGAGTCAAATCTTTGTCCCATCCTTTCATTTCTTTATAAATCGGAGTTACATTTTCAGATTCAATATTATAGGGTAGATGATTAATTTCTTCGCCTTTATATTGATAAGCGGTACAGACTTTTAGCTTTTTGAAACCACTTAGAACATCACCTTTCATCATCATTAGTTCAGTTACTCCGTTAATTTGAACTGCATATTTTAAGGCAACCAGGTCTAACCAACCACAACGTCTTGGACGCCCAGTTGTGGCTCCAAACTCATTGCCCACGCGACCCATGGTTTGACCATCTTTATCAAACAACTCAGTTGGGAAAGGTCCACTTCCAACCCTTGTAGTATAAGCCTTGAAAATACCTAATACGCGACCAATTTTATTAGGAGAAACACCAAGACCGGTGCATGCTCCGGCTGCTGTGGTATTAGATGAAGTCACGAAAGGATAGGTTCCAAAATCAATGTCCAATAGAGACCCTTGTGCACCTTCCGCTAATATTTTTTTTCCGTTATACATAGCAGAAAACATGAATTCTTCGCTATCTATAAATTTTAATTTTTTCAACTCTTTAACTCCTTCTAAAAATTCAGCTTCAAGTTCTTTTAAATCGTATTGGATATCGACATCATAAAAATCTATCATCGCTTCGTGTTTATTGGCCAAAGCTCGATATTTTTCCTTCCAATTTTCAAATTCCAAATCGCCAACGCGCATTCCATTTCGCCCAGTTTTATCCATATAAGTAGGGCCAATCCCTTTCAAAGTAGAACCAATCTTTGCTTTCCCTTTAGCTGCCTCAGAGGCAGCATCCAGCAGGCGATGGGTAGGCAGAATCAAATGTGCTTTTCTAGAAATAAAAAGCTTTGAAACAATATCAATATTGAACTTTTTGAGATTATCCAATTCTTTTTTAAAGATTACAGGGTCTATTACGACACCATTGCCAACTACATTCAAGGCGTTTTTGTGGAATATTCCTGAGGGGATGGTATGCAAAACGTGTTTGATGCCGTCAAATTCCAAGGTATGCCCTGCGTTTGGACCTCCCTGAAATCTTGCTATAATATCATAATCTTTGGTAAGAACATCAACTATTTTTCCTTTTCCTTCGTCTCCCCATTGGAGTCCAAGCAATAAATCTACCATGAAGTTTTTTTGGTTATTCGGTTAGGTTTTCTTCTTTGTTTCTGGTTCCGTAGAAGTATAATGAATGGTTGTTAATCTTAATATCAAAAACCTCTTCAATTGTTTTTTTTATCGACTGAATACGCGGATCACAAAACTCCACGACCTCACCAGTATCAGTTAAAATGACATGATCATGCTGACGATCAAAATAAGACTTTTCGTATTGTGCTTGATTTTTACCAAATTGATGTTTTCTGACCAACTTGCAATCTAATAGTAATTCAATTGTATTGTAAAGCGTAGCCCTGCTTACCCGATAATTTTTGGTCTTCATTTTAATGTACAAAGATTCTACATCAAAATGATCATCACTTTCATAAATTTCTTGTAAAATAGCGTAACGTTCAGGCGTTTTTCGATGCCCGTTTTCTTCTAAAAACGAGGTAAAAACATTTTTTACAATCTCTTGATTTTTAACGTTGCCCATAGTGATAATACTATCTTGCAAATGTACAGCTAAAAATTATATTCTGGTGATTTTATCAATGCCTCCGATTTGCTTAAGATTAGCGGTTAATTTTTTGAGGATGGCATTATTTTTTACTACCACTGTTATTTTCCCGGTAAAAGTACCACCATTAGTACTAAAATTAAGATTTCGCATATTTACATGCATATTGTCTGAGATAATATTGGTGATTTCATTGATAAGACCAAGGTTGTCTATGCCCGTTATCTGTATATCTGCAGTAAACTCTTCTTGAGTTGAATCTATCCATTTTGCACTCATTATGCGATATGCATAATTTGATTGCAGTGAGATTGAATTTGGACAGTTCTTGGTATGTACTTTAATGCCATCGCTAACACTAACAAAACCAAAAACCTCATCTCCTGGTATTGGGTTACAACATTGTGATAGTTTATAAGGTAGTTTTTCTTCTTCACCACCAAAAACAAGCATGTCATAGTTAGTTGTGATTTCATCTTTGTTTACATCTTCAAGTGCAGGGGTGCGCCTAATCTTGTTTTTAAAGAAATTAAGAAATGCATTGTTGTAAGATGATGCGAACTCTTTTATTTTTTGATTGTCAATAATTCCATTACCTACTCTAAAGAAAAGATCAAGGCTGGTCTTTAATTTAAAAAAGATGACCATTTTGTTGACAACATCTTCATTCAAGTTGACTTTTTGTGACTTTAACTTGCGCCTTAATATTTCTTTGCCCTCGTCTGCAACTTCTCTTTTTTCCTCCCGCAATGATGACTTTATCTTTGCTCTCGCTCTAGCAGTACTGGCATAGTCCAACCAATTTTGATTGGGTTTTGCACTTTCCGATGTCATAATTTCGACTTGATCGCCACTATGCAATATGGTATTGAGAGGCACGAGTTTCCCGTTTACTTTAGCTCCCCGAGTTTTCATTCCTACCTCTGTATGTATATGAAACGCAAAATCTAATGGGGTTGCTCCTTTAGGTAATGATTTTAGCTCCCCTTTAGGGGTAAATACAAAAATCTCTTTAGAATATAAATTGAGTTTAAATTCTTCAACAAAATCAACTGCATTACTGTTGGCACTTTCCAAGGCTTCTTGTAATCTATTGAGCCAAACTTCAATACCTTGTTCTTTCTGTTCGCCATGTTTGTATTTAAAGTGCGCTGCATAGCCTTTTTCGGCGATTTCATGCATACGTTCACTACGTATTTGTACTTCTACCCACTTGCCTTCAGGCCCCATTACAGTAATATGCAGTGCTTCATAACCTGTAGATTTAGGTGAAGTGATCCAGTCTCTAAGTCTTACTGGGTTTGGCGTAAAATGATCGGTTACAATGGAATAAATTTTCCATGCAATAAACTTCTCATTCTTTCTGTCTGCGCTATAAATTATTCTGATGGCAAATTTGTCATAGATTTCATCAAAAGCAACATTTTGGGCTATCATTTTTCTTCTAATTGAGAAAATGGACTTCATGCGTCCCTTGATAGTATAGTTAAGCTTTTCGGTATCTAAAGAATCTCCAATTACTTTTGTAAAAGAACTGATATATGCTTTTTGTTCTTCTTCGGTATCTTCAATTTTATTGAAAATATCATCATAGACTTCAGGTTCAGTATATTTTAAACTGAGATCCTCAAGTTGAGTTTTGATATTGTAAAGTCCTATGCGATGAGCTAAAGGAGCATAGATGTATAGGGTTTCAGAAGCAATTTTTACTTGCTTATGCTCTGGCATGGAGTCCATAGTGAGCATATTGTGATAACGGTCAGCTATTTTAATGATGATTACCCGAACATCATCGTTTAAAGTCAATAACATCTTTCTAAAATTCTCAGCTTGCTGACTTATATTTTTGTCTTTTTTAAGATGCGCAATTTTAGTGAGTCCATCTACAATACGAGCGACGGTTTCACCGAACATTCGTTCAATATCATCTAGCGTGTACGGTGTATCTTCCACAACATCATGGAGCAGGGCAGAGGCAATTGAAACGGCATCAAGGCCAATCTCCGCAGCTACAATTTTAGCCACGGCTATGGGGTGAAAAATATAAGCTTCACCTGACTTTCTTCGCTGTTCTTTATGGGCATCAACGGCAACATCAAAAGCGGAGCGTATCAGTTTCTTATCCGATGGGGTAAGCGTTTGATAGCTAATGCGAAGCAATTCTTTGTATTGCTTTGCAATCTGCTTGTTTTCTAATTCGATAGCCGCTTCAGTCATTGAATATTAAAATTAATGTAATCTTAACAGCTTAGCAACAAATATTATGCCTTTAAATTGCGGATGCGCTCTATTAATGGCGGATGTGAGTAATGCATAAAAACGTATGCAGGATGCGGAGTTAAATTACTCAAACTATTTTTGGATAGTTTTTTTAAAGATGTGATCAAAGGAATCGCTTCAAAAGTCTCTTTGGCATAATCATCTGCTTGAAATTCAAACTTCCGAGAAAGATAATTCATGGCTAGACCAGTAATTGCCGAAATTGGGCTGTAAAGTAGCGCAAAACCGATTAAAGCAGCATGGAAACTAGGCTTCTGAACTCCGATAGCTAATGATAAATCAGGATTGTTTACAAAAAGAGATAAAACAAAAAGTGTTAGTCCAGTTAGCAATATTGATGCTATAAGATTAAAAATGATGTGCTTTCTCTTATAATGGCCAACCTCATGGGCCAAAACCGCAACGATTTCATCTTCATCTAAATCATTGATAAGCGTATCAAAAAGGGTAACTCTTTTTTGTTTTCCAAAACCTGAAAAGTAAGCATTCGCTTTAGTAGACCGTTTTGAACCATCGATAACAAAAACGTTTTTAAGCTCAAAACCTACTTTTTTGGCATATCCCTCAATGGCATCTTTTAAATTCCCGGCTTCGAGTGGAGTTTGTTTGTTAAAAAGTGGAACAATGAGCTTGCTATAAAACAGGTTCATAAGAAGCATTAGAATGATAAAAACTCCCCACGCATACAACCAAAAGTCGGGTCCTGACCATTGCAGAATCCAGATGACCAAAGCCAATATGCCACCGCCTAAAATGGCGGTCATCAACCATCCTTTTAAGATATCAATAAAAAAAAGTTTTTTAGTAGTCTTATTGAACCCAAACTTTTCTTCAATTGCGAAAGTTTGGTACAAAGAGAAAGGCAACGAAATTATGCTATTGCCAAAAACCAAAATACCAAAAAAGAACAATGCCATGATAATAGGGTTCTCTGTAAAGCCTCTAACTATAGCATCTAACCATTCAAAGCCACCAAAAAACAAGAAACCTAGAGTGATGAGTAACGAAAACACATCGCTTAATATTCCAAAACGGTAATTGGTCGTTTTATAAGCTTGCGACTTATTATATTCTTCTTTATCAAAAACATCACTGAGTTCATTTGGAATACTTTCTTTAAAACGCTTTGCATTCAAATAATCTAGCAAAAAATCAATTAGAAATTGAATAATCAAAATGGCAATAATCGAATAAAATAGGGAACTGCTATTCATGAAATTTAGAATCCGCGTTGGCGCTTGGCCTCAAATATAAGTATTGCTGCCGACACCGAAACATTCATGGAGTCAATCTCACCTTGCATCGGAATTATTAGGTTTTGGTCTGAATTTTCTAACCAGCTGTTGCTTAAACCAGTAGCTTCTGAACCTACCACAATTGCTGTTGCATCTGTGTAATCTGTATTTATGTAGTTATCTGAAGCTGTAAGAGCAGCGCAACAGATTTTAATATTATTTTCTTTTAAAAAAGTGATGATTTCGTCCGTTGTGCCCATTCCAACCTGCCTGGTGAAAACACAACCCACACTTGATCTAATGATGTTGGGGTTGTAAAGATCAGTATTAGCATTAGCAATAACTACCACATCTAAATTGGCAGCATCAGCAGTACGGAGTAGCGCACCGATATTACCTGGTTTTTCAGGGGCTTCAGCTACTAAAACCAGGGGTTTTTTTGTTTGGAACGTAATAGCTTTCAAAGCATGAGGTTTGGCTTTTGCAATAGCCAGAATACCTTCAGTGGTTTTACGATAAGCCAATTTTTCATAAACTGGTTTGGATATTTGGATGGTTGGATGACTCGATTTTTGGAACCATTCCGTATCATCTCTTAATTCTTGACAAACCATTAAAGTCTTTATGGTATACCCACCTTTTAGCGCTAATTCTAATTCTCGTTGACCTTCAATAATAAAAAGGCCTGACTTTTTTCGCTCACGAGACTTTTCTTTGAGTTGTAATACCTTCTTTATCAAAGGGTTTTGAAGACTGGTGATTATTTTTTGTTCCTCCACGGCTTAAAAATAAGTATTCGCGTAATTTTAATAGATACTATCCGACAGAAATTGTAAATAACAAAACCATGAAGATTTTTTCTTTTCTATTACTGACATTATTTATTGTATCGTGTAAGCAAACCCCAAAAGAATCGGCTATTCCTGCTGAAACCAAAGTAGAAGAAAAAATTATAACGAAAACCTATCCAGAGGGCTTGGTGGTTGTCTTTGATGCACACGGCGGACTTGACTTGTGGAAAAAGCAGCGTACCCTTATTTATACCATTTCCAAGGCGGATAATCCGGAAACACATACCACGGACCTATGGAATAGAAAAGACCGAATTGATACGGATCAATTTTCAATGGGTTTTGATGGTAAACCTTGGTTGTTAGACAGTAATGAAAATTATGAAGGTAATGTAGAATTTTACCATAACCTTATGTTCTATTTCTACGCTATGCCTTTTGTTTTGGCAGATGATGGTATTGTGTACGGAGAAACTGAAGATTTGGTTTTTGATGGGATTACTTATCCAGGAATAAGTATTAGTTATAATAGTGGAGTAGGTACAACCCCTAAAGACGAGTATTTTATTCACTATGACGCTGAAACTAATCAAATGGCTTGGTTAGGCTATACCGTTACCTATCGTAGCGGTGAAAAATCAGATAATGTAAAGTGGATTCGCTATGATGATTGGGCACCTGTCAATGGTTTGGCTTTGCCAAAATCAATTACTTGGCATAATTACGAAGGTCGTAATATCAAAGAGGCTAGAAATACGGTGGAGTTTGAAAACATTTCAGTTAGTGAGGCGAAACTTTCTGACGATTTCTACGTGAAGCCTGAAAGGGCGGTTTATTGGGAGAAGCCTAAAGAAGAGTAGAATACTCTTTTGACTTTTCTAATTATATTTAACGAATCTGTCAGCTTTAGAACACATCGATTAGTCTCAATTTAAAAGCCAATCGATATGTTTCTTTAAATCTTATTTTCCCTCAAACTTTCCTATATAGCGTTTCCAAAGTTTGGTTTGGTGTGTCTCCAATGAAATATCACGCCCATCGATAAAGGCCTTGTTCAATAGGTTGGAGCGCATGTCTAAGGCATCACCTTCTGATATAAAAAGCGTAGCGCTCTTACCAACTTCTAAGGTGCCATAATCGGTATCTATACCGAGTATTTTGGCATTGTTACTTGAAATCAATTGCAAGGCTTTTTCTTTATCCAAGCCTTGTGCCACCACTTGACCTGCATAAAAGGGTAGGTTTCTAGTTTGAAAGTTAGAAGCATCAGAATTTTGTAATCCCACCAACAAGCCAGCATCTAGAAGCATTTTTGGCAGCTTAAACGTAAAGTCATAGTCATCATCTTCAAAGAAAGGTAGGGTATGTGTGAAACGCACCAAAACGGGAATGTTATTTTTTTTTAGAAAGTCGGTAACTTTATGAGCATGATACCCTCCAACCAAGACAACATGTTGTACGCCGGCATTCTTTGCTGAGTTAATGGCATCCATAATTTCAAGTTGCCCATGCGCATAAACATATAATTTTTGAGAACCGTCAAAAAGCCCTTGCATTGCTGCGAAAGCTTGATTCATTTCTTTTGAAGGAACTTTGCCATAAGCTAAAGCATCACCTATAAAGGTTTTAACTTCATCGACATTTTTTTGATAATTTTTATTTGGTTGGTACCCCCTTGGCTCACCCAACCACCACCGACCTCTTCTAAATGAACTGGGCCAGTTTAAATGAATGCCATCATCCACTTTTAAAGCGGCATCTTCCCAGTTCCAAGCATCAAATTGCACGATGGATGAGGTTCCTGAAATACGCCCCCCTTGTGGTGTAATCTGACCTATCAAAACCCCATTTGGACGCATACTTTCCACCACCTTAGATTCGGCGTTGTAAGCGATTAAACTGCGGACATGCGGGATGATGTCGCCAATTTCATCTTGGTCATTACTTGCACGAACAGCATTGACTTCTACCAAGCCAAGAGATTTGCCTGGAGCGATAAACCCTGGGTACACATGCTTTCCAGAAGCGTCAATGACTTCACCAATTCGTGCTATTTTCATTTTGGCATCGCCCACAAAAGTTATTCTACCATCAGCAAACATGATAAGCGAGTTCTCAATAACTTCGCCATTACCTAAATGCGCCACTGCACCTTCAATAGTCAAAGGTGCTGATTGTTCATTTGCAGGGGTTTGTTGTGCCACTAAAACAAAACCCCATAAAACTGCCAGTATTAAATTTAATTTTTTCATTGTTAATTTTTTAAAGAGTTTCGCACACAAACCGTGCTTTTTTGCTTTGTCTTGGTCCTTGCATTTTAGCACCTTTAGCTTTCTCGTTCAACATCATTGTAATCAGTTTGTTACGTTCTTTTTGAATAGCTTCGCGCTGTGCCCTATCTTTCTCCAAATCAAAATAAACAGTTCCTTCAATTAAGGTCTTTTCTGCTTTCGCATATACGGACATGGGGTGGTCAGACCAAAGTACTAAATCGGCATCTTTACCAACCTCAATGCTCCCAACTCTATGATCAATGTGCAAAAGTTTTGCAGGGTTTAACGTAACGGTCTTCCACGCTTCAATTTCGGACATTCCTCCATATTTAATGGTTTTACCAGCCTCTTGATTCAATCTGCGAGACATTTCAGCGTCATCACTATTAATAGCAACAGTAACCCCTTGGCTTGCCATAATTGCAGCGTTATACGGAATCGCATCGTTTACTTCATATTTGTAAGCCCACCAGTCACTAAATGTAGAACCGCCCACGCCATGCTCTGCCATCTTATCAGCTACTTTATAGCCCTCTAAAATATGAGTGAACGTATTCACTTTAAAATCAAATTTTTCAGCAACCTTCATAAGCATATTGATTTCACTTTGAACATAAGAGTGGCAACTGATATAACGTTCTCCGTTTAAGATTTCCGCCAAAGCTTCCATTTCTTCATCAATACGATATGCTTGCCCTGATTTTTTCTTGGCATCATATTCTTTGGCTCTTTGAAAGTAATTAATAAATACCTGTTCAACGCCCATTCTCGTTTGCGGGAAACGTGCAAAACTTTGCCAGTTAGATTGCTTTACATTTTCACCCAAGGCAAACTTGATAAATTTAGGCATGTTCGGAAATAATAATCCGTTCACATCTTCTCCCCACTTTAAACGAAGAATAGCCGAACGACCACCAATGGGGTTTGCGGAGCCATGTAAAAGCTGAATGGTTGTTACCCCACCTGCAAGATTACGATACAAATCAATGTCTTTTGAATCGACCACATCTTCCATTTTTACTTCTGCGGTTGAGTTGTGCCCAGCTTCATTAATGGCCAATGCCCCAATATGCGAGTGCTCATCAATAACACCTGCGGTTAAATGCTTTCCAGTTGCATCAACTGTTGTTGCGCCGTTGGCATTTAAATCAGAACCTACTTGAGTGATTTTTCCATTTTTTACCAATACATCTGTATTTTCCATCACAGTTTCCCCAGTCCACACGGTAGCATTTTTGAATAACATGGTTTCTTGTTTTGGCTTGGATGCATTGCCATAACCAATATTAGGGTAGGTTAGGGCTACAAGTTCAGGCACTTTTTCTTTAGATTTCTTTTTTACAGCTGCTTCAAATGAACTTGTTTTTGTAGCATTAAATGAACTTTCCTTGCCAGTTGGTAGAAATAACTTACCCGATAAATTATTGGAGTCATTGACTACCAAACTTGTCATTCTATAAATTTTGTCGTCTGCCGTTGTAAATGAAAAATTTAACCAATCTCCGGTATAATCAATTTTTGACTTTAACTTGGTGGTATCTTTCTTGATTTCAACCTTTGGTTTACTAATTTCTCCGGTCACCACCATTTTATAGGCTTGGCCAACTACTACCAAATCATAATCACCCCTAATATCTTTTTGGTCTTTGTTATTGATGACATTTTTAGTACCCTGCACCCAATTTTCATAAAGTGTGGTGCTCTCATCGAAAATATCTCCTGAGGTAATCAAAAAGTTGGCTTGCCTACCTGTTTGAAGCGTACCTATAGTATTTGACTTTCCAAGGATACTGGCTGGCACAGTAGTCAAAGCTTCTAAAGCTTTTGTTTTAGAAAGTCCATGTGCTATCGCTTTCATCAACATGGTCTTAAAATCTGATGGCGACTTTAAGTCATGAGCTGTCAATGAAAATTGTATTTCATTGTCTGCTAATACCTTAGGATTGGTAGGTGCCAGATTCCAATGACGCATATCCGATAGATTTACGTATTCAGCGGCATTCGGATTTGAAACATTGTACGCGTTTGGAAAGTTTATAGGTATAACCAATTTTGAATTGGTATTTTTAATTGCTTCAATGTGCTGATATTCATCACCACCTCCTAAAATGACATATTGAATTCCAAATTGGTCACCTATTTTATCAGCACGCATCACATTTCCATTGCTTCCAGCAGCAAATATTTGTGGAAGATTCTTATTTTCTAAAAGAGCTTCTAATGAACGATCTTTAGTGCTCACGTTACCCTTTGCATACCAATCCAAATCATAATACAATTGACGTAATAATGCAGTTGCCCCCATCAACGATGTCGGATACGATTGTCTTTTAGCAATACTTTTTGTGAAAGAAAAATATTGGGCCGATTGATCTTCTAAAATTCGATCACCATCGTTACCACTTGCGTTTAGGGCAACAAGTACTCCTGTGCCACGAGCAATACCATCTTGAAAGTGACTGTTTACAACTCCAAAACCAGCTTTACGAAGTTCAGTAGCTTTTTTATCATCATATTTGAACTTTCCAATAGCTTCATTTTCTGGCATAATATGGTCGTTCCAATAAAAACCCTCCCTTGTTGCTTCATACTGTGTTGAACGTCCTCGAGCAGGGTTGCGTTTTGCTTTCTCAACTCCAAAACCTGAAAATACATCAATGAATGATGGATAGATAGATTTGCCATTTAAGTCTTCAATGACCGCATTTTTAGGAATCGTTACGGAAGTACCTACCTGAACAACTTTTCCATTTTGAATAAGTAATGTTCCTTTATTAATTACTTGTACTGGTGAGACATAAATTTTAGCATTCGTGAATGCGATGTAGTTGTTGTTCTTTGATTTTACGCCATCATTTTTAGGAAAATAATCTTGCGCAAATAAAGTAGCCCCACACAATAATAGGGCAATCGAGAGAAGTCTCATTTTCATTAATACATTTTTTGAATTAGTCTTTCTAAAGGTAAAATAACAACGCTAGTTGTGCAAATTGAAAATACTACTGATATGCCTTGTCGTAATTGATTAATAAACCAACTACAGCATTATAACTTTCAATACCTTCTTCTTGATTGTTCGCTTTTAAGAAAGTATTGAAAATAGATTTGAAAATGGGCTCGGTCGGGTTTTCATATTGTTTCCAAAAAACATTCAATTCTTGATAGTTCTTTTTAACACCAATATTGAGTTTAGAAAACAAAATTTCAAAGGCTTTTTCGTCTTTCATCTTTAAATCTGATAGGCAATAGGCTAAACCATGTGATTGAGCAGCGTATCTAAAAAAAAGGTCAGAGTTACCCGATGTAACTAAAAGACCTATAAAATTCGTTGAACTTTCAGAAGAATATCCCAGTTGATGACCAACTTCATGCCCACTAATTGAGGGTAATCTTAAATTTGGCACAATAGCGTTGACCTGAGCTTCATTGGTAAACGGATTTAAATATCCCCCATACCCCATATAGGTCAATGGCAAAGAGTAAAGCGAAGATTTCAGACTTGGTATTTCATAGACAAAACTTGGAAACACTTTAGATGCTCTTTCATAGCTCTCTAATGTTTTTTTATAAATCTCCTTTGTACTGTAAGGTATTTGCACAGCTTTGGTGCTGTCATTAGTAAGTCTTAACTGCAAATTGTTAGTATAATTGACCATTTTCATAGTGAATGTGGCCAAGTCTTCATTAGTATACTCCATTTCAAAATTTAATTTTTCGTTAATGGGTAGTCGATAATAATTCATGCCCCACAATAGGTGAAAAAGAAAATAAGCAATAGAAAATACTATTCCGATGTGCTGAAAAAACTGTTTTGGTTTTATTTTGATGAACTTGGCATTTAGGTACAAATAACGGACTGCAGAAAATACCAATAGTGTATAGAAAATATCACCTACTGAAAAAGGAATCCAACCAAAAAGAGTTCTTAAAAACTTCGAAATAAGAGGATAGATTCCTTCCGAATAATACTTTTCAACTAATTCAGGATAGCTTCCAAACCATTTCACAAAAATAATTTGGGGAATTATCGATAGAGCAAGTACCGTCTTTTTTGAAAATTTCACAAAACTAAAAGTAAACATTAGATTCTAACTAAAACAAAAAACTCCGATGGGTTTCATCGGAGTTTCAAAACAGCTTTTATTTTTTTATTGAATATTAACCATTTCAAGGTCAAATACTAAAGTTGAACCACCAGGTATTGGACCATAATCGTTATCGCCATACCCTAAGTGTGGTGGGATAAACAAACGTACTTTATCACCAACTCTCATTGTTAGCATTCCTTCTCTAAAACCAGGTGCCAATGGCGCTTCTGGGCTAAACTTGCTAACCATTGGAGAAAATTGCCCACGGTGCATCTGATTAATTTGCGCAAAATTTCCAAATTTTTGAGCAATTTCGGCTTCACTAGTATCAAATAGCGTACCGTCTGCCATTAACCAGCCAGCATAATTAAGAGCTACTTGTTGTCCAATCTTAGGTTGTTCACCTTCACCCTTTTTTAAAGAGAATAATTTTAACCCACTAGTTGTGCCAACCGCGTTCACCTCTTGCTCTTTCAATTCAGCAACAAAATCTGATTTCATTTTTGCCATTGCAGCTATTATTTTCTCCTCCTCAGCGAAGTAGTCTGTCATAATCTGAATGGCGTCAAACTTTTTTGCCTCTTTACCATTTCTGATAATCTCAACGTGGTTCATCACCACATTTTCTTCAGGTTTGTTCTGAGCCAACACTTTTACGTTGGCAATGCTATCCACAACCTCAATGCCATGCACCACCTTTCCAAAAACGGTATGTTTTCCATTTAACCATGGCGTTTCTTTGTGGGTAATGAAAAATTGGCTACCATTGGTTTTTGGTCCGCTGTTAGCCATAGAAAGGATACCTTTTCCAGAATGTGTAAGGGAGTCTACCGGTTCATCTTTGAATTTATATCCCGGATTACCAGTTCCCAGACCTAAGGGATCTCCCCCTTGAATCATAAAGTCTTTCATGACTCTATGGAAAGTAAGCCCATCATAATATTTCTTTTCTTTGTATTCGTCGCTTACAAAAGGACTGTTGCCTTCTGCAAGTGAGACAAAGTTTGCGACGGTTACCGGTGTGGCCCCATGGTATAACTGTACCACAATATCACCTTTGTTTGTTTGAATATCGGCATATATTCCATCGCCTAAATCTGCGTACTTACTGGATTTACAACTTACTAAAACCAAGCATAAAATTGCGGAACAAATAAAAAATTGTTTCATTGTATTCTAAAATATTTAATTTAAATTGTCTCGTTTTTTGAGAATTTCTAATAGTTCAAGACTTGCTATGATAGGTGTCTGCGGACCTATTTTATTATTGTCGCCTTTATAGCCATAAGCCTGGGAAGATGGAAATAAAAAAGTCGCTTTTTCTCCTTCTTTCAAAAGCTTTACCGCATTTCGCAAACCAGGAAATAATTGTGATTTATCAATGGCATGTTGCACTATTCCAATATCATTTTTAGAATAGATAATATCACCATTAAAATTTGTAATGGTGTAAGCGAGTAAAATTTCATCATTCGTTTTTAACTCGTAGTCAGAAGTTTCATTTTTAGCTTCATACCGATACCAAAACCCAGTATCGCTCATAAAATATTCATGAATGGTATCTTTCTTTATATAGCTTTTAAATAAGGCTTCTTCTTCGGCCAATAACTTTTTACTACGCTCAATAGAAGCTTTAAAAAAACTACCTGATTTTATTTGTACAGGTTTTCTTGGCTCGGGTTGACCGCATCCACAAAATAATATAAGAGTAAAAACTGTCAATAGCCGTTTCATGGATTCAATTGGTTTTTGTAGCCATGCAATAAGCTTATAAATTTACTTGTTGTCTCTTTCATACCAACTTCACTTCGTCCACCTGCAGCATTCGTATGACCACCTCCATTAAAGTGAGCCCGAGCAAACTCGTTGACCGAAAAGTCACCTACAGATCTAAACGATATTTTTATAATGCCTTCTTCTTTATTTTCAATAAAAATTACTGCAAAAGTAATTCCTTCTAAGGTAAGTCCATAATTAACAAAACCTTCGGTGTCGCCCTTGTTGTAATCGTACTTATCGAGCTCTTCTTGTGACATTGTGATATAGGCAGTTTTAAAATCCTCTAAAATCACTAAATTATTTAGAGCAACTCCCAACAAGTGAAGTCTCGCCGGTGAGTTCGTGTCAAAAACTTGCTGATGAATTTGCATGTTTTCTGCACCCTTATCTATAAGATTCGCAACCACTTTATGGGTTTGACTGGTTGTTGATGAGTATTTAAATGATCCTGTATCGGTCATTATACCAACATAAAGGCAAGTGGCAATTTCTCTAGTTATTTTATCAGTACCATCGAGGGAATCAATAAAATTGTAAACCATTTCACAAGTTGAACTCATACCCACATCAGAATAGGTGATCATGGCATAATCATCTGGTTGTTGGTGATGGTCTATCATTATAAAATCAGCTTTGGCAACCTTTAAGAATGATTCCATTTGCCCTGTTCTTGATAAATGATTGAAATCTAGGGTGAAAATTATGTTGGCCTCTTCGATAAGTCTTTTTGCTTGAGAATTTTCTCTTTCAAAATTTAGAATTGCTTCATTGCCCGGAATCCATTTTAGAAACTTGGGATAATCATTAGGCACAATTACTTTAGGCTGTTGTCCTAAAGCTTCTAAGAACTTTGCAAGGCCCAAAGTAGAGCCAATAGCATCACCATCTGGGTTTTTATGTGGTACGATTACAATGCTTTGTGGAGTTGCAAATAGCGACTTTAAGGTAGCGATGTCAGCTGAATTCATGCGCTCAAAGATACAATAATATAACACAGTGGTAATTCATGATATGCTATTTTTGTTCAGTTAAAAATTCAGCTTATGCGTAATATTTTTCTTTTAATGCTACTATTTTCTTTAATAGTTGCTTGTAGATCTAAATCTTCAATTGTCTCAGATGAGCTTAAAAATATGGCAACTTCAGAGAATGATTTCATTATCACCTTTGGTTCTTGCAATAAACACGATATGGAAAATGTTTTTTGGGATGATATTCTGGCTCAAAATCCAGATGCCTTTATATGGGGAGGTGATATTGTTTATGCAGACACCGATAACACTTCAAAAATACAAGAGCATTATGATTTGCAAGATACCGTCCCAAATTATGCGACCTTAAAAGAGAAAGTTTTTATAACTGGTACTTGGGATGACCATGATTATGGTCTAAATGATGGAGGCATAGAGTTTTCTGCTAAAAAAGGAAGTCAACAAGCTTTCTTGAATTTTATGGATGTTCCACAAAACGATGAGAGAAGGCAACAAGAAGGTGTTTATTCTTCGCAGATGATTTCTAAACCTAACGGTTTGATTAAAATCATCAATTTAGATACCCGTTATTTCAGGACTGGTTTGATTGATGATAAAAAAGAAGGCAGAAGGTATAAGCCTAATGATTATGGAGATGGAACCATTTTAGGAAAAGCCCAATGGCAATGGCTTGAAAATGAGTTGAAAACTTCAAATGCTGATTTCAATTTAATTGTAAGTAGTATACAATTTTTATCGAATGAACATGGCTTTGAAAAATGGGCCAATCACCCAGCCGAAGTGGATAAAATGGAAAAGCTTATTACCAGCTCTGGAGCCAAAGGAGTACTTATTCTTTCTGGTGATAGGCATATTTCTGAATTCTCAAGAAAAGATTTGAAGGGTTTGTCTTATCCTTTGATTGATTTTACCAGCAGTGGATTGACACATTCTTATTCAAGTTATAGTGGAGAACCCAACCAGTATCGTGTTGGCGAAGTAACTGCCATACCAAGTTTTGGGCTTATTGAATTTGATATTGAGAAAAAAACGGCAACATTGAAAATAATTGGTGATCATGGAGTGGTACTCCAAGAATTAAAACAAGCCTACTAGGCTTGTCAGGCTATATAAAAAGCTTATTTTTGCGCAAAATTTAAGAAAATGACGACTAATAGAACTTTTACCATGATTAAACCAGATGCCGTTGAAAATGGACACATTGGTGCTATTTTGGAAAAAATAACTGCTGCTGGTTTTAAAATTGCAGCTATGAAATATACCCATTTAAGCGTACGTGACGCTCAGGCTTTCTATGCAATTCACAGTGAGCGACCATTCTTTGGAGAATTGGTAGAATTTATGACTAGAGGACCAATTGTTGCGGCTATTTTAGAAAAAGATAATGCCGTTGAAGATTTTCGCGCATTGATTGGTGCCACAAATCCTTCCGAAGCTGCTGAAGGAACTATTAGAAAATTATATGCTAGTAACATCGCAGAAAATGCGGTCCATGGCTCTGATAGTGATGAGAATGCTGCTATAGAAGGGGCTTTTCATTTTGCAGCTAGAGAAGTTTTTTAATGGGTAAGTTTAAATTATAGTTAGGAGCCATTATTTACTGATGGCTTTTTTTATTATCGTAAAACTAGCTTTTTAACCAAATTTTTACCCAATTCTTCATTGAGCATTGCAATGATTTTGCTTTTACCCATACTTAGTTCTTGCCGTAACACAGAAGAGGAAAGTGATACGAAGAGTGTTTCATTTCTCAATTCAACCTGAGTAGTATAATTATTGACACCATTACCCATTAATTTCACCCATGCTTCTTTTGCGTCTACTTTGTCAATACCTTTCTGCAGCTTATTTTCTTTGATGAACTCGTTCAGGGCATCGCCCATATTCAAATGTGAGTTTTTTCGTTTTGCCATCACTCTTGAATATTGATAGGTTCATAACGCCTGTACGAGTATGTAATGTTATCTTCATTCACAACACTGAAAGAGTTCTTTTCTAGTTTGGTCAATTGTTCTTCCCAAGCACTTAAATCATTTTTATATGAAATCAAGAATATATTTCCTTTTGCTATGATTTTAAAGGATTCCGCGTCATTTGAGGTATCATAAGTGCCATCTAATTTCGGATGCATTTTCTTTTTATAGCCTTGCATTTTATTTAATTCGATATAATCAATACTGGGGTTAACCTTATAGTTTTTTTTTTGTCCATCCGGGAATTCAACAGATACTATTTCCCAATACCCATTTAGCAGATTGAGGTTTTCTTTTTGTATAGCACTAGAACAGCCAACAAAAAAAGTCAAAATAAAGAATAGCCGAAAACGAAACATATTACAAGTTAAATATTTTGTAACTCTGATGTATGCTTTTTACCACATTTTCCGTACGGTCTGCATGGGTGTCACTGATAAAAATTTGTCCAAAGGTGTCATTATCAACTAATGAAACAATATGGGAGACCCTATTTTCATCCAACTTATCAAAAATATCATCCAAAAGTAAGATTGGTGTAGTACCTGCCTGTTTTTTTATAAAATGAAATTGAGCAAGTTTAAGAGCAATCAAAAAAGACTTTTGTTGGCCTTGACTTCCAAACTTTTTGATAGGATATCCGTCAATCGTAAATTCTAAATCATCTTTATGGATTCCAACACTAGTATATTGCATGGCTCTATCTTTTTGTACGGAATCCTTTAATAATGATATTAAGCCTTGTTCTTTTAATTTGCTTTGGTATGCTAACGAAACCCCTTCTTCTTTTCCTGAGATATTAAAATATTGTTCTTTAAAAATAGGAATGAAGGTTTCCAAAAAGCGTTGTCTTTTTGTAAAAATAGATGTTCCAAGTGTGGCTAGCTGCCCATCATAAATAGTGAGATTGTCTTGATCAAAAGTGTTATTGGCAACAAAATATTTTAATAATGAATTGCGCTGAACTAAAACCTTATTGTATTTGATAAGCGTTTGTAGGTATTCCTTATCAGATTGCGAAATTACCCCATCAATAAATTTTCTTCTGGTATCACTACCCTCAGTGATGAGATCACGGTCTGCCGGTGAAATAAGTACTAATGGTAAAAAACCGATGTGATCAGAAAATTTTTCATAAGCCTTTCCATTCCTTTTAATAACCTTTTTTAGGCCTCTTTTAAAACTGCAAACAATCTTTTCAGATCGGTTCGCTTTTTCAAATTCGCCTTCGACCATGAAAAAATCTGAACCATGTCTAATGTTCTGCGTGGCTACAGGATTGAAATAGCTTTTACCGAAAGAAAGATGGTAAATCGCATCTAAAATGTTCGTCTTGCCTATACCATTAGCACCTACAAAACAGTTGATTGTTGGGTCAAAATCTAGATTTTGAGAAGAAAAATTCTTGTAATTAACTAATGATAAGCGTTTTAAAAACATATTTTGCTTTAGGGCGAATTGGTTTTTGAATAGCAAAGATTCCAAAAATAACGAATAATTTACCTTTCGGTTTTGGATAAAAACTTTATTTTTGCGCGATTAATAAAACAAATAATGGCTACATATAAGAAGCGGGGCTACAAGCCAAAAAATAAGGCAGAGGAGCAAGAATTTGATGTGAAAGACAGTACGACGGCAGAAGTGTTCAGTACTTTAGATGAGAGCGCTTCTAAAACCGAGGCTTGGGTTTCTAAAAACCAGAACTATATTCTCGGTGTTATCGGTGCAATTGCGATTGGGGTTTTAGGATATTTGGCATATAATCAATTTGTTCAAAAGCCAAAGGAGACAAGTGCCGCAAACGAACTTTATTATCCACAACAGTATTTTGACCAGGCGATGGCCAATGAAGCAAATAAAGATTCTTTATTGAATTTGGCGTTAGTGGGGTCTGAAGGTAAATATGGCTTTTTAGATATTATTGAAGAATATAAAGGTACCAAAGCTGCAAACCTGGCGAATTATTCGGCTGGTATGGCGTATTTAAATACCCAAAATTACCAAGAGGCCATTTCTTATTTGGAAAATTTTTCTTCCGATGATGCAGTTTTAGGGGCGCTCGCGAAAGGTGCTATCGGCGATTCTTTTTCTCAATTGAATCAAGCTGAAGATGCTTTGGATTATTATGAGAAGGCTATTGCCCACAATGCTAATGCTTATACAACTCCTAAATATTTATATAAAGCAGGAATTACAGCAATGAATCTAGGATATACAGATAAGGCATTAGAGTTTTTTGAGCGTATTCAAAATGATTTCTCTTCTGCAAATGAAGCAAACAATATCGAGGCCCTTATAGGTTCTGTAAAAAAGTAGCAAAATGGCTACCGAGAATAAAAATTTATCTGTTTACGACAAATCGATAATCCCAAGCGCTAAAAAACTTCGGTTTGGAATTGTTGTTTCAGAATGGAATAACAATATTACTGAAGCATTATACAATGGGGCTTTTGATACACTGATAGATTGTGGTGCGCAAGCAGAAAATATTCTTAGATGGAATGTCCCTGGTAGTTTTGAACTTGTCTTTGGGAGCAAAAAAATGTTGACTACTCATGAGGTTGACGCGGTTATTGCTATAGGTAGTGTTGTTCGAGGTGAAACCAGTCATTTTGATTATGTATGCGGAGCTACTGCACAAGGCATTAAAGACCTTAACGTTCAATATAATACTCCAGTGATTTTTTGTGTTTTGACAGACGATTTCTTACAGCAATCTATTGACCGCAGTGGAGGAAAGCATGGTAATAAAGGTACTGAAGCCGCCATCGCAGCTATTCAAATGGCGGTTCTAGGGAGTGAAGTTAAAGCTTAAGAACTAATTCAAACACAAATTCAAAAATCTTGTCAAGTCCAAGACTCAATCTTAAGTTTACCTTAAAAAGCGATAAGAGTGAGTTTTGAGGTATTGTTCAGAAGAAAATCAAGGATGGTTACGAAACATCTGTTAACATTTTTTGTGAGCTAGGTGATAGCGTACTTTTCCTTTTTAATTACCTTTGAGAACATAGTGAAAGGACATAATGCGAAACTTTTTAAAACTTAGAGGAAATAGAACTTTCGAATATAAACCACGTTATTATAAAGGTGAGGGTAGTCCATTCAAGATTGAACATAAACTTGATAAATACCGGAGTACAGCAACAAGCAATAGAGGGTTAAAGAATAAGTTTTCCTCAGCTTTTGATGATTTAAAGACAGAAGGAGATAGAAATCTTAAAATACGTTTTTTAATTATCTTGGCGGTCTTAGTTTTGCTATTTCTATACATTATTGACTTCGATTTGTCCATATTTTTCAAACCTTAATGGCCGACATTATAAAACTTTTACCGGACCATGTCGCCAATCAAATTGCAGCGGGTGAGGTAGTGCAACGACCAGCTTCTGTTGTGAAGGAGTTATTGGAAAATGCTATTGATGCTGGCGCAAGCAATGTTAAGCTAATTGTTAAAGACGGAGGTAAATCACTTATTCATGTTGTTGATAATGGTAGTGGAATGAGTGAAATTGATGCTCGACTTTCTTTTGAACGTCACGCTACTTCAAAAATTTCTGCTGCTGAAGATTTGTTTAATTTGAACACTAAGGGGTTTAGAGGTGAAGCTTTGGCTTCTATTGCCGCTATTGCTCACGTTGATCTACAAACTAAACTTGATGGGGCTGATATAGGTTCTCATTTAAAAATAGAGGGCAGTAAAGTTATTTCGCAAGAGGTTAGTGCTACACCAAAAGGGACTTCTATTGCCGTTAAAAATCTGTTTTTCAATATTCCCGCCCGCAGAAATTTTTTAAAATCAAATCAAGTAGAGTTGCGTCACATCACAGATGAATTTCAGCGGGTAGCTTTGGTACATCACGAAGTTGCTTTTCAATTTTATAATAATGGCTCTGAGCTCTTTAATTTGCCCATTGAAAGCTTTCGACAACGGATTGTTCATGTTTTTGGCAATCGTATGAACGAGCGATTGGTACCTGTTGAAGAGGAGACAGAAGTACTCAAGGTATCTGGCTTTATTTGCAAACCTGAATTTGCAAAAAAGAGCAGGGGCGAACAATTTTTCTTTGCCAATGGAAGATTTATTAAAAGCCCTTATCTGCATCATGCCCTTATTGCAGCATTTGAAGGATTAATAAAATCAGAGATGCAACCAGGCTATTTTCTTTTTTTAGATGTGGACCCTGGGTCGATTGATATTAATATACATCCAACAAAAACCGAAGTAAAGTTTGATGACGAGAATACACTATATGCTATATTACGTTCCACAATCAAGCATAGTTTGGGGCAGTTTAACGTTGTTCCAGCTTTAGATTTTGAACATGACAATAATTTACAGACTCCCTATTCATATCAAGGTAAAGAAGCGATTCTACCCCGAGTAACAGTAGATTCTAGATTTAACCCTTTTGATGAAGGCTCCCAAATAACCAAAAAAGCTGGAAATACCTTTAGAAAGGAATCTGCTGAGGGATGGGAAAATTTATATGTAGATTCTGTTGAAAATGATACGCCTTTTAGTAGTGTTCATTTTGAATCAGAAATTGAAACTCCTGATATTTTTGAAGGAGAAACGGAAGATTTAGATACCAATCAGATTACGTTTCAGTTGCGACGGAAATATATTGTGACCACAATAAAATCAGGCATGTTGGTCGTTAACCAAAATCGAGCGCACCAAAGAGTATTGTATGAAAGATTCCTTGGTGATGATACCCTAAAACAAGGTGCTAGCCAACAATTGTTGTTTCCGCTACAGTTAGAGTTTACTGTACAAGAGATTGAACAACTTAAAGGACTTTGTGAAAATCTTGCTGTTTTAGGATTTATTTTGACATTTGATAATGAAGAACAAGTCACTGTGTCTGGTATTCCGAATATCATGACAGAAACCTCAATTGGCATGGTATTGGCTGAGTTAGTAGAAAATAGGAACGATTCAATCTCACCGGCAGATTTTATGGCAAAAACGCTTTGTAAAACTATTGCTCTTAAAACTGGACAAGCGATGGATGCAGAATCACAAATGGCTTTAGTCAATGATCTTTTTGGTTGTAAAGAGTCTAAATTAGACCCGTTCAATAGAATAATTTATACGACGATAGAGACTGAGGCGATAGAAAAAAAATTTATGTAAATGGGAAGGTTGACAGATGCGATTAAGCATTTATTAATAATAAACGTACTCTTTTTCGTTGCTACGCAACTGTATGGAGACCAAATGTATCTATGGTTTTCTCTATGGTTCCCTGAAAGTTCAAATTTTCGATGGTGGCAAATCGTCTCCCATATGTTCATGCACGGTGGCTTTATGCATATTCTTTTTAATATGTATGCATTGTGGGCGTTTGGTTCTCCTTTAGAAAGTGCTTGGGGACGCAATAAATTTCTGTTCTTTTATTTCTCAGCTGGCCTTGGAGCCGCATTATTGCATACGGCAGTCAATTATTATTATTTTAATGAAGGCTTGGAAGCTCTTGTAAATAGTGGAGTATCAAGAAGTCAAGTTCTAGAAACATTAAAGAATGGGCAATATAGTCCTGGTTGGAATGATATTGTGGGAAGAGATACTGTTGATGGAATGTTGTCCGCCTTTAATACACCGGCTGTTGGCGCTTCTGGTGCCGTTTATGGGGTTTTGGTAGCTTTCGCATTCATGTACCCCAATGCAGAGCTAATGCTTATTTTTCTGCCAGTTCCTATAAAGGCGAAGTATTTCGTTCCACTAATCATACTCGGTGATTTATTTTTTGGTATTTCAGGTGCTAACACGGGTATTGCTCATTTTGCACATATCGGAGGAGCTTTAATCGGCTTTATCATAATGTGGTACTGGAAAAAAAACCAGTTTAATAAAAACCGTTGGAACTAATATGGCAGGTGGAAATTTACAATATCAATTTGCACGGTTAAATTTTGCAGAAAAATTAATTGCGGTAAACGTGCTTATTTTTTTATTGGTAAACCTATTACCAGTTCTATTTGGTATTTCAAGTGAACAGATAATAAGCTGGTTTGAGTTGCCGGAAGCTATAGTCCCTTTTATATCACAACCATGGTCTATTGTTACTTATTCCTTTTTTCATGCAGGTTTTGGGCATATTTTTTGGAACATGTTGTTACTCTACTTTTTTGGTCGAATCTTTTTTAACCTTTTTGACAGTCAGAAGTTCATAGCGGTCTATTTTCTAGGTGTTATTATTGGTGGGGCATTGTTTATTATGGCATACAATGTTTTTCCGACGCTATCTGATACCAATGCTATACTTATTGGGGCGTCTGCAGGAGTTACGGCGGTCTTAATTTTTACATGTACTTATATTCCCAATCAAGAAATACGGATTATTTTCTTTAATGTAAAGCTTTGGCAATTGGGCGCATTTGTAATTTTAAAAGATGTAGTTACCCTAGCTTCAGGGGAAAACGTTGGTGGAATGTTTGCTCATTTAGGAGGGGCACTATTGGGTTATGTTTACGCAAGGCAATTATTTAAGGGCAGAGATATTGGCGAAGGTTTTATTAATTTTTTAAATAATATAGGCGATTTGTTTAAACCTAGTCAAAAGAAAGCACCTTTAAAGACTGTTTATAAAAAGAACACTACAAAGCGTACAGGAAGTAAGGTCGACTATGATAAAGAAACCCGACAAAGAAAAATAGATGCTATATTAGACAAAATCAGTAAATCTGGTTATGAAAGTTTATCACAAGCTGAAAAAGATTTTCTGTTTAAAGCAGGTAAAGAAGATTAAGGGTTGAAAAGAAAGCTATTCTTTTATAGGTTGTTATTGGGTTTAAATATTGTTTTCGCATCATTACTTTTGCTAACACTATTCTCCTACTTTTTTAATGTGTCGGGTTTTTTATCTGTATTAAGTCTTGCAGTTCCTTTGTTATATGTTATCAATGCTGTTTTCTTGTGTTTTTGGTTAGTTAAACGCAAAACAGTTTTATTAATTTCTGCAGGACTTTTATTGATATCGCATATTGTATTTGGTAGTTTCTACAAGATTAATTTTGAAGATAGTAATCCCAAAAAAAAGAAAGAGCTTAAGGTGTTAAGCTATAATGTATGGGGTTTTAACAAAAATGAATGGATTAGAGAACCGAACATTGGTGATAAAATCACTGAGTTTATCAGTAAGCAAAACCCCGATATTCTATGTTTACAAGAACATAGTAGAATACGCTATCAACAATTACGACAATACACATATAGAAGTGAAACACCTAAAACAATACCAAAAAGCATACAAGCAATTTTTTCAAAATTTCCGATTATAGATGAAGGGTCTTTAAATCTACCAAACACTCCAAATAATGTAATTTTCGCTGATATTTTAATTGGTAATGACACTATACGGGTCTATAATATTCATTTACAATCCTTCAATATTGTACCTAATACTGAAATATTAACAGAAGAGAAAACAACAAAAAGGACATATAAAAAAATTAATGAAACGTTTGAAAAACAACTGGAACAAGCTAAAATTATTAGAGATCATATGAATAGTATAAATTATCGTAAAATCATTATGGGAGATTTTAATAATACTCAGTTTTCTAATGTATACCGTACCATAAATAATAATTTTCAGGATAGCTTTTTAGAAAAAGGATCAGCGTTAGGTAAAACCTATGAGCTATTTGGCTTTCCAATGCGAATCGATTATATTTTTGCTGATAACAATTTTGAATTTACCTCACATACGAATTTTGATATAAAATTATCAGACCATTATCCAGTTATGGCCACCGTAAAATTAAAGTCAGATAAAGGCGCAGTCGACTAGGTCTGCCAAAATATGAATGAGTAAACCCAAACCTAGTATTCTTGTTTTTTTTAAATATGTTAATATTAGATATATGGCTATTGCCCAATAACTGTGCAGGGGATGAAAATTAACACTACATCGATTCGAGTCAAAAATTGGATTTGCCAATAAATGATCCAAGTCTATTAGCATACTTGCTAAGAGTATTAAAATTATTTTAAGTTGGTCTTTTTTGAAAAAGAAAAGGCCTATGGCTATAGGCACTATAAAGTGAATTCCATAGTGTAAAATATGCCTAAGCATTTAAAAAAGGTAGATTTTGATTTTTCAAATAGCTTAATGCATTTGTACCCTCATTGAATAATAAGTCAAGACTGCAGGTATTTGGTGTAAAACCATTTCGATGTTCAAAAACTTGAAAATAAGGAGTGTTTTTGAATGC
This sequence comes from Croceitalea rosinachiae, assembly GCF_031846445.1. Lineage (NCBI taxonomy): Bacteria > Pseudomonadati > Bacteroidota > Flavobacteriia > Flavobacteriales > Flavobacteriaceae > Croceitalea > Croceitalea rosinachiae. Next base: position 107,392 of record NZ_JAVRHR010000002.1, read on the forward strand.
AAGTTCTTTTTTAGCATTTACCAAAAACCGACCATCAATACCTTGGTTGAAACCAGATTGATAGCTATTAGTCTTTTCTTTTGATGGCATAATACCCAACGCTTCAGAGATAAATTCGATGCTCTCAAGATTAAAATCCATTAGAAATTCATACCTCTTAGCGAATAAAGGCTCCAATTCATCTTCATAAAATTCAAAAAAAGCAGATGTTCTATATGCTGTTTCCAGAGTTCTCCAATGTTGTTGTTGCCAACGATAACTATTATCAATCTTAACGTCTTTATACTTTTGACGTCCTGAACTACCACCGACATGTTTAATCGGTATGGTTAACAGATGTTTACCTTGATCAGTACAAATGTGACAACGGTTCCGATAAGTCTGCTTTTGGTAGTTATCTTGGGTTTCCCAAACAATTTGGTGTTTTTCCATAGTGACAACAGTTGCTATATTGGGGAAATATGCTGGATGGAGTAATACCTTCAAACTATATGATTAAGTAGTTAGGTTGTCGATTTTGACTTTCTTTTTTTTCTAAAAAAGTCAAATACAAAATAGCCTGCCAATAAGATTAAAAAATATTTGAAATAAGAAACAGGTTCGCCACTGCCACCAACAGTAGTGAAAATACGATCCCAACGCAATTTTTCATTGAATTTGATGCCATCTTGAAAATTGTCAAAACTTAACCAAATAAAGACAGGCTTACCAACAATATGGTCTTCAGCTACATAGCCCCAAGCTCGACTATCTTCAGAATGATCACGATTATCACCCATCATCCAATAATAATCTTGCTTAAATGTATATGAATTGACTTCTTTACCATTGATGAGTACTCGGTTAGCCTCTACCTTGACATCGTTATGTTCGTAATCTCGTATAATCTTTTTGTAAAGCGGAATTGTTTTTTTGTTGATTTCAACAGTGTTTCCAGCTTTTGGAATATAAATGGGACCAAAATTGTCAACATTCCATCGATAATATGGGCTTTGAGGAAAAACATTGTAACCAGGTTCACCGGCTGGATTTACTTCCATGACAACAGAATCTATTGCCGAATTAGCTCTGAGTTGTTCGACCATTTCATCTGTCATGTTAGCAACTTTTGAACGTGGAGACTCTTCCTTTAAAGAAAGGCGCAATTGTCGTATCAACTCAATAGGAAGGCCTTTCGGTTCTGTATAAATGGCAGGCTTTCCATTTTCATCAGTCCCAACGGCAATTCCATTAGCGCGTAGCACATTATATTGGTTTTGTGATAATGTAGCGGGAATATATTTTCTGGTATAGTCTGTTGCTTCTATTTCATTTAATAACCTACTCGAAACTCCTTTAGAAGAATAAACGATATAATTATTCATGACCTTAGCTCGATCGGAAAGTCGCAATTTTTTACCATTGATATGCACATAACCATCAATAACAGCTAACGAATCACCAGGTGTGCCTACGCAACGCTTAACATAATTTGATTTCTTGTCAATTGGTTTTTCAACACCTTCAGATTTCACAAAAAACTGTTGCACAGTATCAGCAGGCCAACTAAATACAACAATATCATTTTTTTTTGGTGTCTGAAAACCTGGAAGCCTGAAATATGGAATTTGAGGTTCATTGAGATAAGACCTCTTTTTTATAATTGGAATAGTATCATGAACCATTGGAGCTGCTACTGCGGTCATCGGTGTTCTAGCTCCAAAATGAAATTTACTTACAAATAAAAAGTCGCCAATTCTCAAAGTACGCTCCAATGAACCAGTGGGTATGACATAAGGTTGAATAAAATAGGTGTGGACAAAGGTTGCAGCAACAATGGCGAAAACAATAGAGCTTACCCATTCGCCCAAACCTGTTCGTGGTTTTAAGTCACGATTTTCAATGTAATTAACATCTTCGACATAGTTGATATAGGCGATGTAAAAACCAAGTGTCAAAATAACTAGCCAAGTATCCACTAATTTGTTCTTACCAAAGCTTCTAATAGTTTCGACCCAAACCACAGGAAACATCAATAAATTAATTATTGGTATGAATAGCAACAGAACCCACCATTTAGGTCTGTTGATAATTTGCATTAATACAATACCGTTATAAACTGGTATGGCAGCTTCCCATGCTTTTCGACCGGCTTTTACATATAACTTCCAAGTACCAAGAAAATGAATGACCTGAATAATCAGAATAAAAATAATCCACTGTGTACCGTTCATAAATTAGTTTGTTTCTTAGACTGAGCTAAGTGTTTTTTGTTACGATTTACTATAGATTTAACACATCTTTCATAGAAAAAATACCCGTTTTGCCTTGAATCCATTCGGCGGCAACTAAAGCGCCCAACGCAAAACCTTCGCGATTATGAGCGGTATGCTTAATTTCAATGGCATCAACTAAACTTTCATAAGTAATGGTATGCGTCCCAGGAACCTTGCCAATTCTTTTTGATGTTATCGGAATTTCATTTTCTTCTACTTCATCCATTTTCCAACCCGAATATACAGCGTTTTCGATAATTCCTTCGGCTAAGGTGATTGCGGTACCACTTGGAGCATCTAATTTTTGAGTATGGTGCGTTTCTTCAAGTGACACTTTGTATTGCTCAAGATTGGCAATCATTTTTGCCAAACTTTTATTTAACTCAAAAAAGATATTTACTCCAAGACTAAAGTTAGAGGCATAGATAAAGGCACTTTTATTACGATTACAGATAGACTTTGCCTCATTCATTTTTGATAACCAACCTGTAGTTCCCGAGATTACGGGCACATTATGTTCAAAACAATTGGTAATATTTTCGAAGGCAGCATCAGGAGTGCTAAAATCGATGGCGACATCAATATTTGAATAATCGATATTAGCATTATCAACATCAATTTTAGCTACAATTTGGTGCCCTCGAGTAATGCCAATCTTTTCAAGCATTTGCCCCATCTTTCCATATCCGAATAAAGCTATATTCATTTTATCAGAATTTCACCACTAATGCCAATCCATAGTTAGGATCCGCATTTATGGGATTAAGGTTTATGTAGGGCTTAATATCCATGGCTAGTCTATCGTCAACATTATACTGTTTTAAATGTGCATCAACATTGGCGTCTATTACATTTAAAGCGTATAAAGCAATGGTAATCAATAAGGCTAAATCACGATTTCGCTGAGCAGCTTCCTGAGCATCTTGTAAAGCTTCATCAGAGACATCGGCTGTAGTTTTATTTAGATCTGGTTCTCCCAAATCAAAAAATTCATCGTCTGTAAATCCAGCACGTCTTCGTTTAAATGCATCACGAAAACGTCTGTACTCGGTATTGTTTGCTGAATAACTCGCCACGCCAAGCCCAATAGCACCCCAGACTATAGGGGCCTTCCAATAGCGTTTATTATAAATCTGTCCTAATCCAGGAAGAATAGTAGAATAAAAGGCAGCTTTGCTTGGCGCTAAAGGATTTATAACGAGTTGTTCATAAGTGACCTCTTCAAAAACAACACCCTCCTCAGCAAGGCCTGTTTTAAGTGAATCAGCCTTTTGTTCAGGAAGGGCTTCTTTTTTTTTATCTTCTTGTTCTTCTTGTTGTGAAAAAATAAAGGAATTAAAGATTAAAAAAAGAACAAAAAAGCAACTTAGTTTACTCACCTGATAATATTTTTTTCAGTCGTTGAAATTCTTCTTTTGAATGAAATGGAATTACAATTTTTCCTTTTCCGGAAGCAGATGATGAAACATCAACTTTAACGGCAAGATGATTTTTGATGGAATCGATATGTTTTGATATATATCCAGGAAGTTCTTTAGAACTGTTTTTAGCTAACGACGTAGATTTTCCTTTTTTATCATCGCGAAGCTCTTTGACCAATTGTTCGGTTTCTCGAACTGATAATTTTTCAGTCAAAATACGTTCATAAATACCCAATTGGTTCTTCTTCTTTTCAATATTTACCAATGCTCGACCATGCCCCATGCTTAAAAATCCATCTCGCATTCCGGTTTGAATAATAGGGTCTAATTTTAAAAGTCGCAAATAGTTGGTGATAGTAGACCTTTTTTTGCCTACCCGATCACTCATTTTTTCTTGGGTCAATTGAATTTCATCAATCAATCGTTGGTATGAAAGTGCAATTTCAATTGGATCAAGGTCTTGTCTTTGTATATTTTCTACCAAAGCCATCTCTAATGACTCTTGGTCATTCGCAATTCTGATATAGGCAGGAATGGTTTCTAAACCTACAAGTTTTGAGGCACGATAACGCCGCTCACCTGATACCAATTGAAATTTGTTAAAATCAAGTTTTCGAACTGTAATCGGTTGAATTATTCCCAACTCACGAATTGAACTGGCCAGCTCTTGCAAAGCCTCATCATTGAAATTGGAACGGGGTTGAAACGGATTTACTTCAATAGAATCAATTTCAAGCTCCACAACATTGCCAATAACTTTATCAGCATTCTTGTCTGATACCGATTGAATATCGTTTTCAGGGTCTTTTAATAATGCAGATAGACCTCTGCCCAGAGCTTGTTTTTTTGTTGCTTTCGCCATTTAAACGGTCTCCTTGTTTTTATTCAAAATTTCATTTGCCAAGTTTAAATAGTTCGAGGCTCCTTTACTGCTAGCATCATATTTTATAATGCTTTCTCCATAACTTGGTGCTTCACTCAACTTAACATTACGTTGTATAATGGTATCGAATACCATGTCGGCAAAATGTTTTTTCACTTCTTCGACTACTTGGTTTGATAGGCGCAAACGTGAATCGAACATGGTCAACAACATGCCTTCAATATCCAAATCAGGATTGTGAATTTTTTGAACACTTTTAACTGTATTTAAAAGTTTCCCAAGTCCTTCAAGAGCAAAATACTCACATTGAATAGGAATCACAACAGAATCAGCCGCTGTTAACGCATTCAAAGTCAGCAAGCCCAATGATGGGGCACAATCGATCAAAATATAATCATAACTTTCCTTTAGGCTGCCAATCGCCTGCTTCATCATGTATTCTCTATTGTCCTTATCCACTAGTTCAATTTCAATGGCCACAAGGTCAATATGTGAAGGAATCAAGTCTACGTTTGGAGAATCTGTGGTAAGAATTGTATCTAGAGCATTTGAAGTATGCTCTAACAATTGGTACGTACCTTTTTCAACACTGTCTACATCAACACCAAGTCCAGAGGTGGCATTTGCCTGGGGGTCAGCATCAATAAGAAGCACTTTTTTCTCTAAAACACCCAAAGAGGCCGCTAGGTTTACTGTTGTTGTGGTCTTACCAACCCCTCCCTTCTGATTAGCAATAGCAATAATTTTGCCCATTTATCAAGTAAGTTAAAAGGTAAAAATACGATTATTTACAACGCTGTAAAATGTATTTTGTTAACACAAAGTGAATAAGTATTGCTATCTGCGTTAAGGAAAGTTAAAGTTTAAATGAAGTTATTTATTTAACTGTAATTCTCTCAGCTAATCCATTAAAATTTCTAAGATTTCTATAGCGGCTTCACTAATTTTTGTTCCTGGTCCGAAAACCGAAATTGCCCCACTTTTATATAAAAAATCATAATCTTGTTTGGGGATGACTCCACCCACAATGACCATAATATCTTCTCTACTATAATGTTTTAGTTCTTTAATAACTTCTGGCACTAATGTTTTATGCCCGCCTGCCAATGAAGAAATACCTAATACATGTACATCATTTTCAACAGCTTGCTTTGCTACTTCTGCGGGAGTTTGAAACAATGGACCAATATCCACATCAAAGCCTAAGTCTGCATACCCAGTAGCGACTACTTTTGCTCCTCTATCATGACCATCTTGACCCATCTTTGCCACCATTATACGAGGGCGACGCCCCTCATTCTCGGCGAAGTCGTCTGCCATCTGCTTAGCTTTTTCAAAGCTTTTATCGTTTTTGATTTCTTTTGAATACACACCGCTTACTGATTGAATTTGAGCACGATAACGACCAAAAGCCTTTTCCATGGCATCACTGATTTCTCCCAGTGTGGCTCGTTCTCTTGCTGCTGTTACGGCTAAAGCTAGCAAATTTTTACTGGTTTTGCCTTTCATTTTTAAAGCTGCGGCATTTTCTATCTTTTGCAAGGCTTCTGAAACTTTCTCTGTGTTTCTTGAAGCCTTTATTTCAGCTAAACTGCTCACTTGCCGTTGACGTACTTTCTGATTGTCTACTTCAAGAATTTGTAAATCGTCTTCGTCTTCCAAAACATATTTGTTGACTCCTACCAACACTTCTTGACCGCTATCTAAACGGGCCTGTTTTTTGGCTGCAGCTTCTTCAATACGGAGTTTTGGAATTCCTGCTTCAATAGCTTTGGTCATTCCACCTAATTCTTCTACTTCATTGATAAGTCTCCATGCCTCATCTGCTATGGTTTTGGTCAAACCTTCAACATAATAGCTACCTGCCCATGGATCAACAGTTTTTGTGATTTGTGTTTCGTTCTGTAAATAAATTTGAGTGTTTCGTGCAATTCGAGCTGAAAAATCTGTCGGTAGGGCAATGGCTTCATCCAAGGCATTGGTGTGAAGACTTTGGGTGCCCCCCAAAGCAGCTGCCATAGCTTCAATGGTGGTTCTCGCAACATTATTAAAAGGGTCTTGCTCGGTTAGGCTCCAACCACTTGTTTGGGAATGTGTTCGCAACATCAGCGATTTTTCATTTTTTGGATCGAACTGTTTTACCAATTTGGTCCATAGCATTCGTGCAGCGCGCATTTTGGCAATTTCAGTAAAATGGTTCATGCCAATACCCCAAAAGAAAGATAGACGTGGCGCGAAATCATCGATTTTCAACCCTGCTTTTATTCCTGTTTTAATATATTCGATTCCATCGGCCAACGTATAGGCTATTTCTAAAGCTGCAGGTGCGCCAGCTTCATGCATATGGTAACCAGAAATACTGATACTGTTAAATCTGGGCATTTTTTGACTTGTATATTCAAAAATGTCAGCAATTATTTGAATGGATGGCGCTGGAGGGTATATATAAGTATTGCGCACCATGAATTCTTTCAAAATATCATTTTGGATAGTACCCGAAAGTTGATTTAAGGCAACCCCTTGTTCTTCTGCAGCTACAATATAGAACGCCATAATGGGAAGCACCGCACCATTCATGGTCATGGAAACCGACATTTTGTCTAGCGGAATTTGGTCAAAGAGAATTTTCATGTCCTCGACCGAATCAATTGCTACCCCTGCTTTGCCCACATCCCCCACAACCCGTTCATTGTCACTATCATATCCGCGATGCGTTGGTAGGTCAAAGGCCACTGACAAACCTTTTTGCCCTGCTTCTAAATTTCTTCTGTAAAAAGCGTTGCTTTCTTCAGCAGTAGAGAATCCGGCATACTGGCGAATGGTCCAAGGTCTGCGAACATACATGGTGGAATACGGTCCACGAAGAAAGGGTGGAATTCCTGCCGCAAAGTCAAAACCGGAATTTGAATTTTGTGGTTTAAGTTTTGGATCTTGCAGCTTGATATTTTGAAGATTTTTTCTACTCATCTTTCAAACGATTTTGTTCCGTTGCTTCTGAAAGTCTTTTTTCGATAATTGGCTCGATAACGGTTTTGCGTTTTTCTCTTTTGACAAAAGGATATAGTTCTAAATCACCCTTTATTTTATCATCAGGATTTTGGTATTTGTTTGTGCCCAATAACACCAGTTCTCCCGAATCAAACTTTGTTTGCTCTTTTGCAGCACTTTCTTTTATCTTTTTTTGGATGATACCTCCTTTTAATTGTTTTAAAAAACCGCCTGCAGCTTCAATTTGTTTGAAAAGTGCTAAGGCCTTCTCCGCCAATTGTTGTGCTAAACTTTCAATATAATATGAACCTTCAACTGCATGGACTGCTTCATCAAAATAACTCTCTTCTTTTAATAACAGCAACTGGTTTCTTGCGATGCGTTCCCCAAACTCATTGTCTTTATGATATAGCGCATCATAGGGTAAGTTGCAAACCGTATCTCCACCGCCCAATACTGCCGACATACATTCAGAGGTTGTGCGAAGCATGTTGACGTTATAATCGTAAATGGTTTTATTTCGTTTACTTGGAATAGTAATTATATGGCAATCTATAGTAACGTTATAGGCCTCAGAAAGACTTTGAATCAACCATCGCAAAGCCTTGATTTTTGCAATTTCGAAAAAGTAGTTACCTCCGACGGCCACCTTAATGGTCAACGATAATTTTTTGAGATTTTTAAAATGATTCAAATATTCATTGGCATGTGCTAGGGTATATGCCAATTGTTGCACCATATTGGCACCCGCATTTTGGTAAAGTCCTAAATCAACACCTAAAATAGCTGTATTTGACTTATTGCTCTTGGCCAAAATACTTTCCAGAATTTCATGGTCTTTTTCTAGGGAATGATACCAATTCCCGGTCTTTGCTAAATTTCCTAGAATATCAATATTCAAGAAAATTTTACCGTCCTTACCTCCTATAAATTCAAATAATTTTGATTTGAAATCCAAATCTAAAAACTCAAAATTTAGATGAATCGAGACAGTATTTAAATCAATTTTTTCAAAAAGCTTACCCCAATCAATAAGGGGGTTTGTCATTGTGAATACCAAAGAAGAAGCTCCACGAGACAATACGTCTAATGCTTTTTTATTGGCGAGGGTATCATCTTGAGCATAAATTACTTGTCCAACAGTCCAAGTATGATCTCTAGGCAGTGGATACGTGTCAATTTCCTTTAAATCCTCACTATGATAAAAAGGTTTTACGTGAATTCCTTCTAATGATTCCCAAATTAAGCTCTTATTATAATCCGCTCCCTTAAGGTCAAATTGAATTTTTTGTTTCCATTGCTTGGCTGAAACTTCTGGAAATTCTGAAAAAAGTGCTTCGCTTTTCATGCTAATAAATTCAACTAAAAATTGCTTACTGCTTACTTTTTGTACTATCGGCGTGTTCAATTAGAAAAATCTCTTCATTGTCTTTCTTCATATAATATTCTTCACGAGCAAACTTTTCTAATTCTTCATCGTCAGAGAGTTTTTTCAAAACTTTTTTATCCTTTTCAATCTCATTTTCTAAAAAAGTCTTTTGTTGTTCGAGCTTATTGATTTCTTTTTTTAATTCTAGATGAATCAATAAAGAATTGGTATCAAAAAAGGCCATCCAAATAACAAATAGGGTCAAAACCAAAATATACATGTTGGTCATTAGTTTAAACCATGTTTTTTGTTTTAAATCATTCCAACCCATATTAAACTAATTTTTCAATAATAATGGTTCTGACCATATCCACGGCTACCGTATTGTAATGGTTATTCGGAATGATGATATCTGCAAACTCTTTTGATGGTTCTATAAACTCATTGTGCATAGGTTTGACAGCGGTTTGATAACGATGTAAAACTTTGTCAAAATCATGCCCCCTTTCTTTTATATCGCGCTGTAACCTTCTTATTAAGCGTTCATCAGAATCGGCGTGTACGTATATTTTAATGTCAAATAACTTTCTCAGTTCGGGATTGCTCAATACTAAAATCCCTTCCACAATAATTACCTTTTTAGGGATGGTTGTGATTGTTTTAGCAAGTCTTGTTTCCTCAACAAATGAATAGACAGGTATTTCAATCGTATTCCCTGCTCTCAGTTTATTCAAATGAGCAATAAGCAATTCAAAATCAATAGAATTAGGGTGGTCAAAGTTTACCTTACTACGTTCTTCTTTGGTCAAATGAGCCAAATCATTGTAATATGAATCTTGCGATATGACCACAACCTCATCTTTAGGCAATTCTTCAACAATCTGTTTGACCACAGTGGTTTTACCACAACCAGTACCTCCTGCAATTCCTATGATGAGCATAAAAAATAGTTTAATTCAAAAGTAACGATTTGATAGCATAATTACGATTTTGCTTCATTTAAGGCTACTGCATAATTACAACAACCGTTCATTTTATAACATGATATAATTCATATAATCAAAGTTGTTTTTGGATTAGTTTTGATGGTAACTTTAAGAGGAAAAAACTTATATTAGAAGAGCTAAATGCCAATCAATTCTTATGGGAGAGCCACATAAATTAAAAGTCAATGATCAATATGAATTTGAACTATCTGATACTGACCTAACTTCATTGGACATTATTCAAACGGGCAAGCGCACATTTCATTTTTTAAAGGATAATCAATCGTATCATATTGAACTTATCAATGGAAATTTAGACGGTAAGTATTATCAAATGAAAATCAACAATACCGACTATGATGTTACCGTTGAAACGCCATTGGATGCCCTTATTGACAGTATGGGCTTTGTGCTTGGCAATTCTGCTTTGGTCAGTAGTATCGAGGCCCCTATGCCTGGTTTGATATTGGAAGTTTCGGTTGAAGAAGCTCAAGAGGTAAAAGAAGGCGACCAATTACTGATATTGGAAGCCATGAAGATGGAGAATGTTATTACATCACCGCGAGATGGTATTATCAAAAGCATTACCGTAAAACAAGGCGAAGCCGTGGAAAAGAAATTTACCCTAATTACTTTTGAATAATCTGTATTATGAATAAAATATTAGTTGCCAATAGGGGAGAGATTGCTATTCGCGTAATGCGTACAGCCAAAAAAATGGGCATTAAAACCGTAGCCATATATTCAGAGGCAGATAGAAATGCGCCACATGTTCGTTTTGCAGATGAAGCAGTTTGTATTGGTCCTCCACCGTCCAACCAATCATATTTACTTGGTAATAAAATCATTGAAGTTTCAAAGTCTCTCGGCGTAGATGGCATTCATCCTGGATATGGATTTTTAAGCGAGAATGCAGATTTTGCGGAGGCGGTTGAAAAGAATGGGTTGATTTTTATCGGCCCAAAATCGCATGCCATTCGAGTGATGGGGAGTAAGTTGGCAGCCAAAGAAGCGGTAAAAAAATATAATATCCCCATGGTGCCAGGTATTGATGAAGCAATTACCGATGTTGACAAGGCTCTCAAAATTGCCAAAGAAATTGGCTTTCCTATTCTGATAAAGGCTTCAGCTGGTGGTGGTGGAAAAGGAATGCGTGTGGTCGAAAAAGAAGTAGATTTAGAATCACAAATGAAGCGTGCGATCAGTGAGGCAACCTCTGCTTTTGGTGATGGTTCGGTTTTTATAGAAAAATATGTGACTTCACCTCGACATATCGAAATTCAGGTTATGGCAGATACCCATGGCAATTTCCTTCATTTTTTTGAACGGGAATGCAGTATTCAACGTCGTCATCAAAAAGTAGTTGAAGAGGCACCTTCTTCAATTTTGACTCCAGAACTTCGCAATGAAATGGGTCTTGCGGCAACGAGAGTAGCAAAGGCCTGTGATTATGTCGGTGCCGGTACCGTAGAGTTTTTATTGGATGCCGATCATAATTTCTATTTCTTAGAGATGAATACCCGTTTACAGGTAGAGCATCCAGTTTCAGAGCTAATTGCAGGGGTTGATTTGGTCGAATTACAGATAAAAGTCGCCCGTGGCGAAAAGTTACAGATTAGGCAAGAAGATTTAAAGATTCGTGGGCATGCTATGGAACTTCGTGTTTATGCCGAAGATCCTTTGAACGACTTTTTGCCCAGCGTAGGTAATTTAGAACGCTACCGACTTCCAGTCGGTAAAGGTATTCGTGTGGATAACGGTTTTGAAGAAGGAATGGACATTCCAATTTATTACGATCCCATGTTGTCAAAACTGATCACGTATGGTGCTACTCGCGAAGAAGCGATAGAATTAATGATCAAGGCGATTGAAAGTTATGAGATAAAAGGGGTAGAAACTACTTTGGCATTTGGTTCGTATGTGATGCAGCACGAGGCCTTTCGCTCTGGTAATTTTGACACCCATTTTGTAAAGGACTATTATTCCCCAGAAGTACTGCACGAAAAACGGGAACAAGATGCTAAAATAGCAGCTGTGATTGCTCTAAAACAATATTTTGAAGACCAAAAAATGTTACGATTGCCCATAAACTAATGCACATGGACGCTAAATTAAAAAAATTGCAAGACCGTATTTCAGAAGCCCATTTAGGTGGGGGTGAAAAACGGATTGAAAAACAACATACTAAGAAAAAACTAACGGCTCGGGAGCGCATAGCATACTTTCTCGACGAGGGTTCTTTCGAGGAAATGGGAATTTTAGTTACACACCGTACCACGGATTTTGGAATGGATAAAGAAATTTATTTTGGCGACGGTGTGGTAACGGGTTATGGTACTGTAAATGGACGTTTGGTCTATGTCTATGCACAAGACTTTACCGTTTTTGGTGGAGCATTGTCAGAGACCCACGCAGAAAAAATCTGCAAAGTGATGGATTTGGCCATGAAAGTTGGTGCACCCATCATTGGATTAAATGACTCTGGGGGAGCACGAATTCAAGAAGGGGTCAAATCTTTAGGAGGTTATGCTGATATTTTTTATCGTAATGTTCAGGCATCAGGAGTGATTCCGCAACTTTCAGCGATTATGGGACCATGCGCAGGAGGGGCGGTGTATTCCCCGGCCATGACGGATTTTATATTAATGGTTGAACAGACCAGTTATATGTTTGTTACGGGACCAAATGTGGTAAAAACAGTAACCAATGAAGAAGTGAGTTCAGAAGAATTGGGAGGCGCAATGACGCATGCGTCCAAATCTGGGGTGGCCCACAAAACTTCAGCGAATGATGCTGCCTGTTTGAAAGATGTAAAGAAGCTTTTAGGCTACCTTCCACAAAACAATACGGAAAAACCTAAAATGCTGCCTTATGAAATAGGAGAGGAGCTCCGGGAACAATTAAAGGGTGTTGTGCCTGATAATCCCAATAAACCTTATGACATGCATGAGGTTATTGATGGTATTATTGATGAGGATTCTTTTTATGAAATACATAAAGAATTTGCTGAAAATATTATAGTGGGCTTTGCGCGTTTAGGCGGAAGAAGTATTGGTATAATTGCCAATCAACCTATGTTTTTAGCGGGGGTTCTTGATTCCAATAGTTCCTCAAAAGCGGCGCGTTTTACCCGTTTTTGCGATGCCTTCAATATCCCTTTGTTGGTATTGGTTGATGTACCAGGGTTTTTGCCGGGTACCGATCAAGAGTGGAACGGAATCATAATGCATGGTGCAAAATTATTATATGCATTGAGTGAAGCCACCGTACCACGAATTACGGTCATTACACGTAAGGCCTATGGAGGGGCTTATGATGTAATGAATTCAAAGCATATTGGAGCTGATTTCAATTATGCGTGGCCTACCGCTGAGATTGCTGTTATGGGTGCAAAGGGGGCAAGTAAAATTATCTTTAGACGAGAAATTGCGACCGCCGAAGACCCTGGAGCCAAGCTTAAAGAGAAAGAAGCAGAATATGCTGATAAATTTGCGAATCCATATCGGGCTGCGCGACGTGGTTTTATTGATGAGGTGATTCTACCGGAGAATACAAGACGAAAACTGCTTAAGTCTTTTGCGATGTTAGAGAACAAACAAGTGGATTCTCTTAAAAAGAAGCATGGGAATATACCGTTGTAATTTATAAAACAAATACCATGATTTAACTCGCTGCGTATTTTACAGTTTATAGGTTACAAAAGCCGTCAGTTCGAGTTTTTTCTGTGGGAAAAAGTATCGAGAACAAGGTTTTTAATCTAAAAATTCTGATTCTCGATACAATTTTTATGAACACGGTACATAAAAATCACTCGAATTGACAAATTTTTAATAAAATACACAATGGGTTAGTTTATTGTTTTTTAGTGTTTGAGGTATACCTACTTTTGCCGAATGCAAAACGAACAGCTAAAACCTAATTTTGAGTTTATCGCATTGATGGCATCATTAATGTCCATCGTGGCCTTGGCCATTGATACCTTGCTGCCTGCTATACCTGATATTGGCGTAAGCATCAATAGTTTTGACCCACAAGACAATCAATTGTTTGTAACCATGATTTTTTTGGGTTTGGGAGTAGGGCAGTTGTTCTTTGGGCCACTTTCAGACCAATACGGACGTAAACCTATGGTATATGCTGGTTTTGTAGTTTTCGGAATTGCAAGTGTCATTTGTTTAGCAGCCCCAAATTTAGAGGTCATGGTACTAGGTAGGGTGTTGCAAGGAATTGGTTTATCAGCACATAGAACGATCGCGATTTCTATTATTCGTGATTCCTATAGCGGAGACTATATGGCTCGTGTAATGTCATTTATTACCGCCTTTTTTATTTTGGTTCCCGTGGTAGCACCTGCTTTGGGAAAATTTATATTGGACCATTTTAATTGGCAGACTATTTTTTATGTACACTTGTTTTTAGGGATAGTACTCTGGATTTGGTTTTGGAAACGTCAACAGGAAACCTTAAAACCACAGTATAAAGTCAAGTTTTCACCCAAAAGTTTTATTTCTGGCACGAAAGAGATGTTGCGACATCCAGAAACAGTAACCTATACCTTTGTTTCTGGTTTGGTAACAGGAGCTTTTTTAGTGTATCTCAGTTCTGCACAACATATTTTTGAAGATCAGTACGGCATGCGTGAAGCCTTCCCTTATATTTTTGCAGGGCTGGCCATTTCTATTGGTACATCAACCTTTACCAATGGTACGATGGTCATGCGCTTTGGCATGCGAAATCTTTCATTAGCTGCGACAGTTGCCTTTAGTCTGGTAGCTATATGTTATGTACTATTTTTTTGGAATACACCCAATCCTAATGTAGCCATTCTGGTGGCCTTTCTGTTTTTACAGTTTTTTTGTCTGGGCTTTATGTGGGGGAATTTCCGCTCTATAGCTATGGAGCCAATTGGGCATATCGCAGGTATTGGTGCTGCCATCAATGGTTTTGTATCCACGTTGATCTCGGTACCTATTGCTACCTTGATTGGTTCTTTTTTGGAAGATTTGGCATTGCCACTCTTTGTTGGTTTGGCCTGTTGTGGTTTAGGTGCTGTTGTCTTAATTGTACTGTCCAGAAGGAAGAGACTGGTTTTTTTGAGTAGACATTAGATTTGTCACCGCTCAAAGGGTTCCAGAGTTTCAAGTTAACGAAAAGGAGTTATAAACTATAACCCTTGCTGGCCATAGTGTTTTATTCCCCGTACAATTTGTTCACTTTCGGTTGAATAACCCAAATTCCAATAAAATAAAACCATAACAGAAAAAATTCCCCTGCGAAATCTTTTGGTATTGTTTTTTCTTTTTTTGTCCAAAGCAAAATCCAAGAGATTTTGCGGTCATTATAAAAATGCACTAACCCTGCGATTAAGCTCTAAGCCCATATTGTTTATAGATTGTGTTTAGTTATCTTTTGTTTCTTGATTAAAATTAGACTGTGTTATTATAAAGTTGCTTTAACATTTTTAGGTCAATTTTAACCTTAAACAATCGCTCATAATCTTTTGCTTGTTGTTTTAATGCTGGCGTTTTTTGGGATAATTCCCATAAATCTATTATTCCCTGAAATCGATTTAATGATTTTTTATCCTTAAAAAAAGAGTAAGCTTTGCTAGTTATTTTACCAGCGAGGCTAACATAATTCAGGTTTGATAAAAACTCCTCTGTGCTATCCTTATTATCAACAACTTTTTCCAGAGCGCCATCCACTCCGGAAGCTTTCTTTATATCCCAAAAATGATGTAGAAGCCTAGAATTTTTACTATTATATTTTTTTGAAAATGAATGCCAAAAGTCACTTATTTCATCAATAGCATCAATTTGACTTTTAATATTATCTGCTTCTTCAATCCTTTTTTCTAGAGTGCCAAACGAATTTCTTAAGTCCGTAAAGTCCTCTCTTAGTTGCTTTAATTTAATTGGAATATCGGATAGTTCATAACATTGAGATAGAACGATGGAAACTAACGGAGGGATAGGTATTTTTTTATATCCGGTATATTTGGTTAGGGTTTCAATTTTTTGATTCTGGAATTCTGATAAGATTTTGTAAGACTGATTTGAAGGTAAAAGCGAAGAATTGACCTCTTTTTGAGCCTTCATTCCGCTGTAGGGCATGCAAGAATGACAATTTATATTTGAATTTTCGTTGTAAAGCCCCTGTAGCATTTCTTTTTGAGACCTACCTATTGCTATTATTAGATAATTAGGTTCTTTCGGTAAAATATTGAATCCGAAATTTCTCCAGAGATAGGGGAATTTTTCGTCTGGTTCTAAAAAGATTATAGGTTTGAAATATTTCTTCTTTATTTCTTCTGAGGAATTTTTCTGGAAATTATCTATATGGAATTGGCTTTCATCTTTTCCTTCAATAAATGGTTCAGAAAATAGACATTTACCATAAAACGGGCCTAACCAGTCTCGAAAGATTATTTTATCTCCTTTGTTAAAGAGTATATTATAAATAGGTCTGCCATTTTTAAAAGTATGTTTATTAGTATTTGTAAAATGATACCACTCGAGCACGGAAAAATGAAAGGTTTCATTTAGCACATAACTTTCTATAAAACTATTTAGCGAGAAAATAAATTCTTGCTTGGGTTTGCCATACCCGCCAATTACAAAGTCAAGTTCGTCAATTATGCTAAAATTGAGGTATGCGACATTGTAGGGTTTCTCTAGGTCTGACATATTTTAGTATTCTTACCTTTTATATTCTAATTGATTTTTAGGCACTATAATTAAACACGATGGTTGGGCTAAGGTTCGTTACGGTAATCTGTCCGCAGGACAATCCCGCCGAACCCTAAAGTTAACTTTTTGCTTGCGGATTTCCTGTAAGGAAATCCGCAAGCAATGAATTTTAGCCATTGTTGTAAACAGTTATTTTTTCAGTAATATATTTTTTAATCCGATTCTTGTCTGCCTCATTTTTTAGAATCAATAAATCGTGATTTTTATGAGTTCTGTAAGACATGAGAAATTTAGTTTTTCCACTTCGATTTAGTTCTGAGTATTCAAATTTATTTGGGTCAAACTTATCAGTTATCAAATCTGTTTTTTTGGTAAGTTCCAGTATTTTTTTCAATCGAGTAATTTTTCCACTCTTTTCATCAATTTTGATTTCTGAATAATAAATCCAAGATGCGAATCGATATAATAAATACCCGATGAACGTCAAAATTGCAATAAAAATTGCTACTCTAGCACCGACTACAAATGTTAGTATTATAACGGAAGAAGAAGTCCAAATAATTAGTCCTTTCCACTTTAATGGAATCCTATCGCTTAGCGTATGAACATGTCCATTTTTGGATATTCTAAAATAATCTTCATTCTCGTTCATTGTAATGAATCATAAATAAGTCTAATTCCAATTCCGCACAGGGTGAAAGCCCCTAGAAGGAATTCTATCGTATAAGACATCAGTATATATTCTTTATTTTCCCTCTCTTTAAGTATTTTTTTTCTTTCATGCATAAACCATACGATTGCCAAAACAATTAAAAGAACTCCCAGAAGAAATTTTAGAAAACTATGCATAATTGTTTACAACGATTGTATATGATTATTAATCATATCTCCATTATACCTGTAATATAGCAATATTCTAATTTTTAGGTACAAAAACTACTCCGCTAGAACAATCTTGTTTTGCTCCGGTAACTGAAGAGTACACATTGGTTTGCCCTAAGTCTTTTAACACGCTCATAAAGGCAAACACTAAGGCTTCTTTAAACTCGATAAACTTTTTTGGCGGAATATGAACCTTGCAGTGATTTCCTAACTTTTCTTGAAGGGTATCCATAAAAAAGCTGTTCAAAGCACCGCCTCCTGTAACCAAAACTTGGCTATTGGGTTTGGGCTTTTCTTTGATAATCACATGGGCTATTTGCTCGCAATTATGATGGATAATCGTATGCAACAGATCTTCGGTCTTAGCGTCACTGCGCTCTAGTAAGGGTATAATCGCTTCTATAAACCATTCATAACCCGTTGATTTTGGGTAGGGGAGTTGGTAGTATTCTAATGCATTTAATTGCGATAGCAGCTCAGGTAACAATTGACCTTTACGAGCCAATTGCCCGTTTTCGTCATATTTTAAATTGATTTTTTCGGTAAGAAAGTTCAAGGGCATATTGGCCAAGCCAATATCGAACGCAATCCGTTTTCCATCAGTATCAAAAGAGATATTACTGATACCGCCCAAGTTCAAACAAAACTCATATTCTGGTAATAACAGGGTATCACCAATGGGCACCAAGGGGGCGCCTTGTCCGCCTAGCGTAACATCTAAAGAGCGAAAATCGCAAATGACTTTATAGCCTGAGGCATTGGCCAATTGTTGCCCATCACCCAATTGAAAAGTGACTTCTTCTTCCGGCCGGTGGTGCGAAGTATGGCCGTGGCTCGCGATAAAATCAACTTCTAACCCATGTTTCTCAATAAAGGTTTTTGCCTGTTGCCCCAACCATATACCATAATCGATATGTAATAGCCGATGTTCTTCTTTAGAAAGATGAATGGCGTTTTTAAGGTTTTGATACAAGTCAGCATCGTATGAAATGGTAGTGGTTTGACGAATTTCAAAATCCCACCGATTATTTTCGTTCCAGATATGACAATACGCGATGTCCAACCCATCAAGGGATGTGCCGGACATCATACCTAATACCTTAAAAATTTTCATCTGGTCTTCTTAATGGTTATGATCAATGATAAAGGTTTGCCTGCAGTATTCGTTATTTCTTTAAAAGATATTTTGGTATCAGGAATCCCTTGTAATTCAGTATGCCAATCCTCAAAAGTTCGGGCAAACCAAGGATGTCCATTGGTAAAGTTGCCGTCAAGCCCTTTCCATGAATCTTGAAGCCATTGACTTTCATAAGGCAGCTGTTGCTCTATTAAAAAAAATGGATGAAGGGTCTGTATTAAAATAGTTCCTGTATCTACAAGCGCATTTTTAGTTTGTGCCAATAAATCGGTCAGCCCATCTTTTTGATAGAGGCAAAAGTTAAAAACAGCTAGGTCAAAAGGACCATAAGGAATCGAAACTCCTGAAGTGATTTGTTCAAAAGTCATTTTAAAAAAGGGCACATCACTCTTGCTACGGGCATGCTGCAATAATGCTTCAATGGCATCAATACCTACAACTTTTTTGCCGGAATTTGCCAAGATAGTTGTCAACCAACCTTCACCGCAGCCGACGTCAATAATAGTATTTGAATCTAAAGATAGAATAGCATCAAGAATTGCCTTGTTGGTAAATTGTCGAGAGCTTATGGATCCATTAGCAATGGTTTTAATCCATTCCGCTGCATTGAGTTCCCATGAAGTAATGATTTCATTCATTTAAGCAACATTACAATTTAACTGGTAAGTCACCTTCGGCTTGAATTCGTCCATAAAAATGAGCTACAGCATTTTCTTGAAAAATATCAAAATCTTGATACGCAACAACAACGGCTGTTGCCTTTTCCCAATTAAATAGTCTTAATGCGTAGGGGTTTCCAAAGAGATAAACAATACAGTTCGTACTTGCAATAAGACCATTTACCTTCTCAATATCGTCTTCTAAAAGTCCAAAACGATTTGTTGGTTTCATTTCTGGTGGGAATATGGCAACGACAGTATTCTCCTCATTCTTTTGATTGCTTTTGATGCCTTCCCCAAAGGTGTTATGTTCTTTTTTACCTACTTGAGTGAATTGAAACCCGGATTGATGAAACTTTTCAATAGCCTCTGGTTTTTCTTTGACCAAGGTCAAAGTTTTTGCTGCTAAAGTCTTCATCAAGCCCTGATAATCATAAGCAAGGTTTTGGGCTGAACTTTGAAATCCCTTCTCCTTAAGCGACCATACACGTTCAAAACTGTTTTCGATTTCCTTCTTTGATGCATTTTTAAGAATTAGCTCAATACCTTCTTCAGTATACTCTGCAAAACACAAGACATCGTTTCCGGCTTCGTAAGCTTCCCACTCCAGTTGCCCTTTGGTATCATACAACTTTGAAACGCTGTGCATGTTCAAAGCATCCGTAATGACTACACCAGAGTGACCAAATTCCTTACGAATGACTCCTGCAATCATCAGTTTTGATAGGGTCGAAGACCTTGTCTCACTTTTACTTAACGCAGATACGGCCAAATGCCCTACCATAACCGAATCCACTCCTTGGGCTATCAATTTTTTAAAAGGATACAGCTCATTGGCCAATAGTTCTTCTTTCGACTTATCTATTCGAGGTAATCCCAAATGGGAATCTACAGCGGTATCGCCATGCCCGGGAAAGTGTTTGATGGAATTCAGAACCCCACTTTTTGACATCCCTTGGATAAAGGCCAAGGCATTTTGAGCTACCGTGTTAGGTTGGTCACCAAAAGAACGGTATCCAATAACCGGATTATCCGGATTGTTATTGATATCCACCGCCGGGCATAAATTCCAATGAATGCCTGCTCTACGGCAATCTTCACCAATATGTTCGCCCACCTCCGAAATAAGCTCGGTATGATCTTTAATGGCTCCTAAGGTCAGAGCGTATGGATACTGTGGTGTTTCTTCAATGCGCATAGCTAAGCCCCATTCCGCATCAATGGCTATCAATAATGGGTGTTTTGATGCTTCTTGATATCTTGAAATCAACTCTTTGAGCCTGTCCAAACTCTTTGCATTATAGACCACTTTCTTTTTGCCTTCATAATTTGTGGCGGCGCTGGCACGACTATGAAAAAAGCAAATGGAGCCAATACCACAAGTACGGATAAGTTGTTCCATGTTCTGGACCTCTTCTTCCGTATCATTGATAAAAGCGGCAGGCATAAAAAACTGCCCTACTTTTTCTTTTAAGCTTAGCTGGGTTCTTGCTTGTACAAGAGGAAGTAAATTAGTCATCGTTTGTCGTTCCTTTTTTTCCGTAATCGGCAGGGTATTTAATATATTTTAATAACAGCAGCGATGGTATGGCTGCCAATACCACCCAAACAAAGAAACCGTCATAACCCAACCATTCTTGAATATAACCGCTTACCAATCCTGGCAACATCATACCTAATGCCATAAATCCTGTAGCGATGGCATAATGCGAGGTCTTTGACATGCCTTCGGCAACAAAAATGAGGAATACCATAAAACCTGCTATTGCAAAACCGTAACCAAATTGTTCCAGAACTACGGTAGTGATAACTGCTGCTAGACTAGAAGTTTTGGTAATCGCTAAAAAGGCATAAAATGCATTAGGAATGTTCAATGACAAAACCATAGGGAACATCCATTTCTTCAATCCATCTCTAGAAATCAAAATTCCACCTAAAATTCCACCAATAGTAAGCATAATCACCCCAATTGTACCATATATAGTGCCTACTTCGGCAGTGGAATAAGCCAATCCACCCACTTCTTTGGAATCCAGCAAAAATGGGGAAGCCATTTTTACCAATTGAGATTCTCCTAAACGGAAGAACAAGATAAAAGCTAATGCAATACCAATATTGGGCTTGGTGAAGAAAGACTTAAAAACCTCAAAAAAACCAGTCGCTTTCTGTTTTTCTATGGCATCAGATGATTCATATTTTGGTGTCGCAAAGAAATTCGAAATGGTCAAGACCAACATTAAAACTCCTGCTGCCAGCATGGTCATGGACCATGCTTTGGTATTGTCCCCGTAATGGTTTTCTAAAAATCCAGCCATAATGACCAACAAACCTTGGCCAGTAACATTGGCGAGTTTGTAAAAAGTACTTCGTACTCCAACAAAAAAGGATTGTTTCTCTTGGGTTAACCCAATCATATAATACCCATCGGCCGCGATGTCATTGGTTGCAGAAGCAAAAGCTGCCATCCAAAAACAGGCCAATGTAGTAACGAAAAAAATATTGGTAGGTAGCAATAGGCCTACCCCTAAAAATGCCAATGCAATGATTAATTGCATTAATAGAAACCAGTTTCTTTTTGTACCGATGAGGTCTAAAAATGGACTCCAAAGCGGTTTGATCACCCAAGGTAAATAGAGCCAACTGGTATAGAGTCCAATATCGGCATTGCTGATGCCCAGTTTCTTGTACATGATGACTGATACCGTAACAATCATCACATACGGAAGCCCTTGCGTAAAGTAGAGTATGGGTACCCAGGCCCAGGCCCACTTGTTTTTTTGAATCATTGGCTACAGTTTCTACTAATGTAATAGTTTTACATCACTTAAAAGTGATGACGGACAAAGCCTTCAATGGCAGCATATTCGGCAAGTCCTAATTTGCGGTATTTTTCTGCAGTATTTTTGTTACGTTCCTCTGCACGCATCCAAAACTCCCTAGTATCATCACCCTGAAACATGACACCATCTTTTTGTGATTGATGGCAAAATATCGCATTTCGTTTTTTAAGAACTTGAGCAGGACTCATAGGTACAGCCATTTCGATTTCATGGATATCCCATTCGTGCCAAGCTCCTCGGTACAACCAAACCCAGCAGTCATTCATAAAGGGCTCTTCTTTTAAAGTATCTAAGGCTGCAAAAACGGCATCCAAACAAACACTATGGGTGCCGTGTGGATCTGCAAGGTCGCCTGCCGCATAAATCTGATGCGGTTTAATCTCATTAATTACATTGATCATGATATCTATATCATCTTGAGTCAAATTGTTCTTTTTGACTGTTCCCGTTTCATAAAATGGAAGATCGAGAAAATGAACATTTTCATCTGGAAGGTCTAGGTATCGCGTGGCAGCATAAGATTCCCCTCGCCGGATGCTTCCTTTTAGCTTCCGAACCTCAAGAGTATCAACCTTACTTTCTGTTTTGGTGGTAATAGCACTTATTAGTGATTTACTCTCTTTGGATGGATTGACCGTATTTAAGACTTCAGCAAATTTTAGGGCCTCTGTATCAGTTACTGCAATGTTTCCGGAGGTTTGATAGGCAACGTGAACCTCATGTCCTTGTTCTACGAGTCTGTCAAAAGTCCCTCCCATGGAAATGACATCATCATCCGGGTGTGGACTGAAAATGATAACTCTTTTTTGAATAGGTTGGGCGCGCTCAGGTCTATTGCTATCATCTGCTTTGGGTTTACCACCAGGCCAACCGGTGATAGTGCGCTGTAACCTGTTGAACATCTTGATATTCAAATCATAAGAATCTTGTTGGGCTAATAAACCCGACATGCCGTTATCATTGTAGTCTTTATCGGTTAGGCTTAAAATAGATTTATTTAAGGTTATGCTCAACCATAAAACAGCCTTGGCCGTTAAGGTGTCTGTCCATTCACAAGACTCATCAACCAACCATGGAGTTTTGTTTCTGGTCAGTTTACTGCCTGCCCCATTGTCCAATACAAAAGTACAGTTATGGTGTCGCTGTAAGTAAGTAGCTGGAACCTCTGAGGAAATGTCACCTTCGACGGTTTTTTTGATGATATCCGCTTTGTTCTGTCCCCATCCTAAAAGCACTATTCTTCTTGCGTTCTGTACTGTTGAAATCCCCATGGTTATTGCCCGCCTTGGCACGTTATCGATACCTAAAAATGATGGTGCAGCGTCAACTCGGGTGATATGGTCCAAGGTAATTACCCTTGTACCCGAATTGTAATGTGAGCCCGGTTCATTGAATCCAATATGTCCCGTTCTACCAATACCTAAGAGTTGAAAATCAAGACCACCATAGTCCTTTATTTTTTGCTCATAGTTCAAGCAATATGGTATAATATCATCTCCGATGAGAGTGCCATCGGGAATATTAATGTTTTCAGGGGCAATATCCACATGGTTAAACAGATGCTCATGCATAAAATACCAGTAGCTTTGACGATTGTTCTTCTCCATTGGAAGGTACTCATCTAGATTAAAGGTAATGACATTTGAAAAGCTTAAGCTTTCTTCTTTATGCATGCGTACGAGTTCTTCATAAACCCGAATGGGTGATGAGCCCGTGGCAAGGCCTAAAACACAAGGTAGTCCCTGCAGCTGCTTTTTTCTAATGAGGCGTGCGATTTCTTGGGCGACGATTATTGAGGCCTGATTAGAGCTTTCAAAAATCACATTATGAATTTTTTCAAAACGGGTTTCTTCGAACTGCCCTACAGGTTTGTAAGAGATATCAAAGCTTTTTTTAGGTGCTGTTATGGTTTGCATAGGTATTATTAATACGATTAAAAATTGCGACTTTATGCGTTTACTTGGGGCAAATATATAATTATTTGCTGTTTTTTGCATTTTTAAATGCGGTTTTATGCAATATTTAATATTTAATTAATATTAATAGGGATTAAAACAGCAATAAAAGGATTTGCATATCTTTGTATTAGAATAAGAAATATGCTAAAAGAAGAGCGCCAGCGAACTATTTTAAATGAGGTTGAATTGCACAATAGAATTCAACTTACTGATATTGCGGAAAAATTAGATGTTTCAATCGATACTGTTCGAAGAGATGTCAAAGAACTGGACGTTGAGAATAAACTGCGAAAAGTACATGGCGGTGCAGTTTCGTTAGGTTTTGCCAATTATAGCCCGGCACGAAATAATGTATATGCCTTAGAGAAGAAAACCAAGATAGCCGAAAAGGCTGTAAACTTATTAACGGACAACAGTGTTGTTTTAATAGACGGAGGCACCACTTGCTTAGAACTTGCTCGTTTACTGCCACCTTCCATTAACTTGACCTGTTTCACGCTCAGCCTGCCGGTGGCCAGTGAATTATTGAACAAACCTAATGTAGAAACTATTTTCATTGGCGGAAAGTTGTCTAAAGATGCTCAAATAGCTATGGGTTCCAATACCATTCATAATCTTTCTGATATTAAAGTGGATTATAGTTTTATCGGTACTGGATATGTTGATGCCGATTATGGGCTTACTGAATTCGACTGGGATATTGTTCAAACCAAGAAAGCAGTTATTGCTGCATCAAAAAAAGCGGTGCTATTGTGTATCTCAGAGAAATTGAATTCGCAGCACCGATATAAAACTTGTGG
Source organism: Croceitalea rosinachiae (assembly GCF_031846445.1). Classification (NCBI taxonomy): domain Bacteria; kingdom Pseudomonadati; phylum Bacteroidota; class Flavobacteriia; order Flavobacteriales; family Flavobacteriaceae; genus Croceitalea; species Croceitalea rosinachiae. Next base: position 132,260 of record NZ_JAVRHR010000002.1, read on the forward strand.
TATAAATACCATTGACACCATGATTACCGAATTAGAGCCCTCACACAATCAATTGCTAGCTTTTAAAAACCAAAACATACGTCTTTTATAACTATGAGCTATACTAAAATTACGGAGCAATCTTCATTGCATGAAGATTTGGACCAACTATCCACATTAGAGCTACTTCAAAAAATGAACGAAGAAGACAAGAAGGTGGCAAATGCCTTGACCGAAGTAATTCCAAATATCGAAAAATTGGTTGAAGCTTTAGTGGAACGTTTCGATAAAGGCGGACGCTTGTTTTATATTGGTGCTGGAACAAGCGGACGATTAGGTATTTTGGATGCTTCTGAAATTCCCCCAACTTTTGGAATGCCACATGATAGGGTCATTGGCATTATAGCCGGAGGTGATGGCGCGATTCGAAAAGCGGTAGAATTCGCTGAAGACAACACCTTACAAGCTTGGAAAGATTTACAGGATTACGACATTAATACGAACGATGTATTGGTGGGTATTGCAGCTTCAGGCACCACTCCTTATGTCTTGGGTGGTATAGCTGACGCCAAAGCAAACGGAATCTTAACTGCAGGTATTACAAATAATCCTGGTGCCCCTTTGGCTCAAGCAGCTGATATTCCCATTGCTATGAACGTAGGTCCTGAGTTTGTAACTGGAAGTACCCGTATGAAGAGTGGAACCAGTCAAAAACTGGCTTTGAATATGATATCTACAGCTTTTATGATACGCGTTGGGCGGGTCAAAGGAAACAAAATGGTGGACATGCAATTGAGTAACAACAAATTGGTAGATCGTGGTACCCGCTATTTGGTTGAGGCCTTAAATATAGAATATGCTGATGCAAAAAAGGCTTTGAAGAAATACGGTTCGGTGCGTGAAGCGATTAAGGGCATAAAATAATGAGCAATTTTGAAGAACGTTTAAAAGGAGGACATCCAAATTCATTAGGAAATACTGTTGAAATTGTCGAAGAAATTTTAAACGATCCGAGTTTATTTGATGAATTGTTCCATTGTTACTTTAGCACCGATGAAGTTGTTCGGTTGCGGGTTTCTAATGGTATGAAACGAATCTGTAAAGCAAATAAAAAGCTCCTTATTCCCTTTATAGATAGATTTTTAAATGAGATTTCTAAAATAGATCAAGCCTCGACTCAATGGACTTTGTCACAATTGTTCCTGCAACTGAAAAACGATATGTCGGCAAATCAGATTAAAAATGCTACTGAAATCATGAAAAATAATCTGATACATCATCAAGATTGGATAGTACTTAGCCAAACTATGGAGACCCTTGCAATATGGGCAAAAAATGATGAAGATTTGAAAAAATGGTTGCCTCCTCACCTGATAAGGTTATCAAACGATAAAAGAAAATCAGTAGCAAAAAAAGCAGGCAAAGTAAAAGCTTCACTATAATACAATACTTAAGTGCAATCTTTGATTTGCTATATTTGGATGTAGCCAATTTATAAGCTCAGATTTTTGATTCCGTGAACGAAACATTTCTTTTTTATGGGTGGTGGCAGTTTGGTACTTGTCTTTTTGCTTTTGTAGCGCTATTGTCAATATGGTGGCATATAGGAAAAAAGCAAAATGACTTTGGACAAGTGTGGTTGGCACTTTCGGTTTTATGTTGGAGTATTTCAGGTTTGGTCGAAGTCTATTTTGCTCAACAAGCACAATTAGATACTAATATTGTTGATGGCTTTCGCAGTGTACTCTCATTATTCAACAGCTTATTTATTTTATTGGCACTCCCATGGTTTCGTTATTTGCCTAATTTTTTGCAGCCTGTTATTAAGTCTAAATATTGGAATCTTATTGTAGGCTTGCCATTTCTTTTTTGTTTACTACCGACTATTAATAAAATAGTTTTTGGGAGGTCAGAATTTGTCAACGAACTTGATGTATATTATGCCTTATTAACCCTAATATTTTTAGGGAGCGTACTTTGGTATTCTTTTGCCAAAAGGCGTTTAAAATCGCTTGCCTACCTATCTCTGCTTTGTATTTTGATTACATTGTTAGCACAGTTTTATAAACTGATGGGATCCCCTATAAACGTCACTTTGTTCTCTGCCATTTTTAAGACCTCTTTAATTATGATATTCTTTGCCTTGGCGTTGAGTTGGGTAAAAGAACTATCTGAAAATCATATCCCTTCGGTAGAAAGACTTTTGTTTGAATTAAGGATAAACCGAAGTGCAAATAAAATTGAACGCATCCTTTTGATTAATGGATTCATGGGAGATAAAGAAAAAAGTATAAAATTGACCAATTCACAATACGACTTACTTCATTTATTTGCAATAAAGCGAAAAGAAGATGCAAATGGCTGGTTAGAAATAAAACCTAAGAATCATTCCATCAGAGGAAAAAACTATGATATTAGTGATTATAATGAAGTCAAACGTCTTCTTTTCGCTTTGTTGGATGGTCTGTTCGGTAAGGGTAATTGGAGTAAGGAAGTCCATTTGATTCCTTTGAAAGAAACACTCTTTGAACTTTCAAAAAAGAGAGAGCGTAAAATACGTTTGCGTTTAGACCCTAAAAACATTAAGCTTTAGCCTTCTTTTTTATTAAAACGTCGGAAGTTGACTTACTGACAAATTCAATTTTTTTCTGACTTTTTCAACTCTTCAAAAATATACTTTTCAATTTGCTTGCTTAAATCATAAAACGAGCGTTATGCGATTAGGTTTTTCCACTAAATTAAAATGTAGTTTAGCTTTACTTACTATGGTTTTCCCGACTATTGTAAGAGCGGAGGCAAAAGGCCTAGATGAACAAATAAATGACAGCTTTATGCCATTTGCCATTTGGTGGGAGAACCTAATTTTTTCTAAAATTGTAATTTTTGGTGTTGGAATACCAATGGTTTTAATACTGTTGCTTACTGGGGCTTTGTTTTTTACGGTTTATTTCAAGTTTATAAATATCCTTCATTTTAAAACAGCAATACAAGTGGTGCGTGGTAAGTTCGATTACCTTGAAGAGGTATCACAAGATGATATTGTAGGCACCATAAAAAATGAAGGTCACTATGGTGAAGTAAATCATTTTCAAGCTTTGACAACAGCAGTCTCAGGTACAGTTGGGCTTGGGAATATTGCGATGGTGGCAGTGGCAATTTCCATTGGGGGACCAGGTGCTACCTTTTGGATGATAGTTGCTGGGTTATTGGGCATGTCTTCTAAATTTGTGGAATGTACCTTAGGGGTAAAGTATAGGGACATTGATGAAAAAGGTAGCGTTTACGGCGGCCCAATGTATTACCTTTCTCGTGGATTTAAAGAAAATGGACTTGCTCATTTGGGCAAAATACTAGCGGGCATTTTCGCCGTACTTTGCATTGGTGCGTCTTTAGGTGGAGGTAACGCGTTTCAAACAAATCAGGCCGCAGCCCAAATCATCACCCGATTTGGGTTAGAGGGTGCAAACACCGGTACAATCATAGGAGTTTTATTTGCAATTTTTGTTGGAATCGTTATTATCGGCGGTATAAAACGCATAGCCAAGGTTACTGAAAAAGTTGTTCCTTTAATGGCTGCTCTTTATGTTGCAGCAGCTTTATTTATCATTTTCTCAAACTTTGATAAAATTGGAGAAGCCTTAGGTTTGATTGTTTCAGATGCATTTACACCAAGGGCCTCCATAACTGGCGGTTTCATAGGTGTTATGATACAGGGTTTTAGAAGAGCAGCATTTTCAAATGAGGCCGGTGCTGGCTCCGCGGCCATAGCACACTCTGCCGTAAATACAAAGTTTGCTGCCTCTGAAGGATTGGTCGGTTTATTGGAGCCTTTTATTGATACTGTCTTAATATGTACAATAACAGCTTTGGTAATCATTATTTTTAATATTGACGGCGCTTTTGTTTATGGTGATGTCATTAATCAACAGGCACTAATGTCTGATGGATCAAGAATGGGGGGTGTCAATTTAACTTCAAGGGCTTTTGAAAGTACTATACCAGGTTCGTCTTATGTGTTGGTATTAGCTGTGATTTTATTTGCTTTTTCGACTATTATTTCCTGGTCATACTATGGATTACAAGCTTGGAAATATTTATTCGGAAGAGGAAAATTATCTGACTTGATTTATAAAATATTATTCTTGGTATTTACAATATTAGGTGCTGCCATAACTTTAGACGCCGTAATCAAATTTTCAGATGCCATGATACTTGCTCTTGTATTTCCAAATATTATAGGGCTATTGTTTTTGTTTCCAAAGGCAAAAGACGAACTCTCCAAATATCTTTCTCTTATAAAGAGAAAGGGTTCAGAATAGAGATATCCACTTATTTTGGGTCCAATCGATAGATGCCTTTGCCTTCTACGCCAACATAAATGAATCCATCTGGAGCTTGCCGAACACTACGAACTCGGCCTAAACCATCTAAGAGCTTTTCGCGATATACCACTTTGTTGTTTTTGAATTCCAATCGCTCCAAATATTGAAAAGCCAAAGAACCCACCAAAAGATTTCCTTCCCAATCCGGGTATTTAGCTGAGGTAACAAATGTCATTCCTGAAGGAGCAATGGAAGGTACCCAATAGTGCAAGGGTTGTTCCATACCTTTTTTGGAAGTTTCATTGGTGATTTTGGTGCCACTATAATTGATGCCATAAGTAATTACGGGCCAACCATAGTTTTTACCTTTTTTGACAATGTTAATCTCATCACCGCCTCTGGGGCCGTGTTCATGGTTCCAAATCTCCCCTGTAAAGGGATTCTTAACCAATCCCTGAGGATTTCGATGTCCGTAACTATAAATAGCATTTTTAGCCTTAGAATTTGAAACAAAGGGATTATCATGAGGTATGCGCCCATCATCATGAATTCGGTAAATCTTCCCTCCATCTCTAGTAATATCTTGTGGGTTCACATCTCGATTGCCCCGATCACCGATGGAGAAGTACAAATACCCATCATTATCAAACTCAATTCTTGAACCCCAATGTTGTCCTTTACTGGTGTTTGGAACGCCTTTGTATAACAGTTCCTTATTTTTCAGTTGATTCCCATCTAATTTTGCTCGCATAATAGCTGTGTTGCCTCCACTTCCATTACCTTCTGAAGAGGAATAAGAAAAATATATCCAGCCATTTTCTTCGTAATTTGGATGTAATTCCACGTCCATAAATCCACCTTGCCCACGCACTAAAATATCTGGTAAATTGTTTATTTCTATTTTTGAACCATTTTGAAATAGGATGAGTTTTCCAGCCTTTTCAGTTGTTAAAATTGCCCCATTGGGCAAAAAAGCCATTCCCCATGGATTTTGAAGATCTTTAATAATCAAAGACTCTGTAAATGAATTAGTTACAGGTGATTTTATATTTTTGTCAACGGCCTGGCCACAAGCTTCAAAGAGCAGTACAACGAAAAAATAGGTATACAATGCACGCTTTTTCATAATTTTATCGTTAGAGTGTATATAAATATAGATGAACTGCTTTTTCATGTAGTTCAATGAAATGTTAAAATTAACTAGATTTTATAAGTTTAAATAATTACTAATTAATGTATTAGGCTCCCAAATCCTCAATACATTAAAAATACCGAGCTTAACCTATGCCCCGTAAAAAAACAAGGCGTCATCTGTATGCCGTGCTATTGGTGTTATCATCAGTTGTAGTTTATTCGGCAGTCTTTAAATCAAATACTTATGTATTTGATACAAAGTTTGGCACACCCAAGACTGAAACTTTCCCTTCTTCCAAAACAGCTGGAATAGATGCGAAAGTTTCAAAAGTGAATGTATCTGAATCAGTGGCTTTATCACCAATGTTCATGACGATTATACAGGGAGCTGATGAAGAAGTTGGATGTAGTAACAATGGGTTCACCGTAGCTCGTTTTAATTTATGCGGTGATTCTGACGATAGAACAATTTCACTTTCCGGAGGACCTTATGGCTCGGTACAATGGCAGATTCTAGGCGGAGCTTGTGTTCCTGATATTAACGAAGACTGTCCCAATACCACTACTTCTTGCTACACAACGGTAGCTACGTCACAAACGTTTAACCTAGATGCGAGTACCATACCAGCCGGCTCTGGCGCAGAGTTTCGTGTAATAGCGGATGGGCAGCAATACTTTTTTAAGGTGAAAAAAAGTACGATTACCCAAACCTATATAAAAAGAGATTATATCTGCGGTGTTGATGGGCGTATTCAAATCACCAATCTTTCAAGTGCTTATGAGTTTAGTATCGATGGGGGTTTAAATTGGCAGACATCACCAATTTTTGATGGACTGGCTCCCGACACTTACGTAGTTATCGCAAGGCTACAGAATACTCCAAACACCTGTGAATACCCATACGAACCTATTGTTATCGAACAACAGGATATCAGTATTGATGTAGAGTTTATTGATGCCCAATGTTTTGGGGATACCGGAAGTATTGAAGTGACCGTAAATGATGTGCCAGGACCATTTAGATATACATTATTGGATGAAGTGGGCATTCCAATTGAATTCACCACATTTATTACTACCAACCCTTATACCTTTAGTGCAGTTGGTTTTGGTACATATAGCGTTCAAGTCGAAACTCAGCAATGTACAGGTGATATCGCTAATGGAATTCCACCACCACAACAAAGCCTTGATATTAATGGCAGCCCAATAACCATTGGTGATGGAATAGTGCCCTTGTCGGCATCCACTGAGGTGAACGAAAGTTTGAGTTCTGAACCTGGTTGTGGTTCTCCAGCGGTAGACATTATTGTAAGGACTTCTGGGGGAACTGCTCCATATACGTTCACTGTGAGTGATGGGGGAAATTCAGGGGGCTCCTATACTACACAAACGACATACAATGTTACTACTGCGGGCTCCTATGATTTCACTATTACCGATGCCAATGGATGTATCATAACAGCTTCAGCCAATGTACAAGAGTTGACACCTCCCGATGTCACTGTAGCTGGTATTGATGGAACCTGCACCAATGGTGGTTCACGATTAGACATTACGGTAGTTGACGCCAAAGGATACAACCTTTCCTTTAGGGCGACTCCAGCGGATCCTTGGAGCACGGATCCATTACTTTCCGTACCAGCTGGCACCTACAATTCCATTCAGGTTCGATACGAGCAGGGTGGTTTTAGTTGTTTTATTACCTTGCCCGATTCAATTACTGTCACTGAAAGTGGTGCAATAAACGGAGCTGACCCAACTTGGGCAGATTTAACGTGCGATGGTTTAGGAGGTATAAATGATGGTTCAATAACTTTTCCTGGTGCTTATACTGGAGCAGGTGGCGGTCCTTTTGAATTCAGTATTAACGGAAGCGACTTTTTTACGCAACAAACATTCAATAATCTGCCTGCGGGTACGTATACGCCTGCGATTCGCAATGCTTCTGGATGTCGAAGGGATTTTACGGCAATTACCATTGCCGATGTAGACCCCCCTACCAATATTGATTTTGCACAAAACAATACCAATTGTGCGGCCAATACTTCAGATGTAGTGCTAACACCAACGTCGAACTTTCCTATCAACACCTATGAAATTATTAGTCCGGTTGGTGCTGTCGTCAACAATGGTTCTAACAACACGTTTGCAGGTCTCACTAATAATATCAACCATACATTCAGAATCACCGATGTTAATGGTTGCACCTATGAAGAAAGTTTTACGCCAGCCGTTATCAGTTCCATTCGAGCACGAGTGGGGTCTGGTGGTGATTTGAGGGTTTGTAACGGTGCAACAGATGGCAATGCTACTTTTTTGGTAGATGGATTTGCAAATACGTATTCCTATACAGTAACACCAGGTGGCTTTAATGGTACTGGGGAAACTAATTTGCAAGTGCCTATTTCCAATTTAGGAGCCAACACTTACACTATTACGGTCACGGACGATGATACGGGTTGTACCGATACGGCAAGTGTTACTGTTGAAGAACCTGCTACGCCACTGAGCATAACTCCAGATGTCACCGATATGAGTTGTGCCAATAACAATATTGGTCGGGTAAGGGCAAACGCCTCGGGTGGTTTCGGCACATACCGTTATGAATTGGAATGGCCAACGCCTCCAGGCATCACCCAAGGACCTAAAAGCGGTCCTACTTTTGGAAACCTTACTGCGGAAGGTACCTATACCCTTACGGTAACAGATGCTGAAGGATGTACCGCATCAACTACATTTACTTTAAGTTCAGTTGATCCACCAACAATTACCTTAGGAGCTGTAGACAACTGTTTTTCGCCCACAAATGATGGTTCAATTATGGTGAGTTCCACTGCTGGAACGGCTGCATTGGCAACCCACCAATATCGAATTAACGGTGGGGCTTTACAGGGAAGTCCAAACTTTACAGGGTTGGTTCCGGGCACATACACAGTGGAGGTAATGGATGGAAACAATTGTACCGACCAATTGCAAGTGACCATTCCCCCCCAAGTCCAGATTGACCTGGATTTGATTACTGAAATTCCGTGTGGTGGTAATGGCGAAATGCAGATTAGCATTAACGGTGGAGATATTACTACCTTGGCAAGTACTTCTTATACAATTTATCTAGATGGCACTCCGGTAGCAGGGCACGTTGGTCTTCCTATACCTTCAAATCCTTTTAATTATACGGTTCCTTTAGGTGACGACGGTAATTATACCGTTGAAGTAACAGATAACAATAGTTGTACGAATACATCCCCACCATTGACGTTCACTGCTCCTGTTGCCATATCGGCCACATCGAACCCAGTAGGACCAAGTTGCGGTGATCCCAATAGTGGTTACGTGGAGATTATCCCTGATGTATCCTTCGGTACACCAGCATTTGAGGTGATTTTTGCTCCTCAAGGAACAGGCCTCGTAGATAGCCCATTTGATGCTGCACAGCCGGCAGGATACACTTATGGTTCGCAGACCATTTATTCTGGTCTATCCGCAGGTACTTATGAATACATTGTAAAAGATGCTAGAAACTGTACTACAGGTGTCCTTACTGTTGCTATTGCAGATGACTTAACAAACCCACCAGACGCCGATGTTTCGGCCAATCCTGCTGTTTGTGCAGCAGGTGTTGTTTCTGGTGGAATTACTATTAATTCAATTGCTGATGGTAGACCTGATTTTATCATTATAGTAGAAGATATTTTTGGAAACGAGTTCTTTAGGCAAGAAGATGTTTCTTTAACAGACTTGCCATTGGCGATTAATGGTTTGGCAGAAGGTAATTACAATGTGATTACATTAGATTCTAGAGGATGTATTGACCAAGACCAGATTAATATCATATCTACTACAGTTGATATTGTGCCCACTACGATACTACCATTGGTTTGTGATGATGCAGGTTTTGCCTATTGCGTTGATATTGTTGGAGGAACAGGTCCATTTGGAATTCGAAGAATTGAGGATCCATCGTTCACGGATTTAGGGGGAACGCCACCAACACCAAATCGATCCTATTGTTTTGCCAATATTCAATTTGGTCAATCATTTACGGTAGAGGTCATTGATTATGCTACAAATTGTACTTATGAAGAACTTATTGATGTACCGGAAGGCCCATCTACTGTAGACGTCGTTCTAAATGTTGGGGGAGCTACATGTATAGGTGATTTGGTCACATTAGATTGGACGATTACCGGTACTACGGGAGCTACCTTTTTTGTTGAAATTCAAAATTTAGATACTGGAGCAATCGTATTTACAGATGCTACTGCAACAAGTACTACGGGAACATTGGATGTTCCAGAAGGACCTTACGCCATAACGGTAGTCGATGATGGCGTCGGAGGTACAGAATGTTCGGACGGTGATACAGGTGATGCAATATTAGATTACCCTCGTGTTGACATTATTGAAAACCAAAATGCCAACTGTAATGAACTTGGCCAGTTGACCTTCAGGGGAAGTGGTGGAACACCATATGCTCCAGGAATATTGCCTAACGACTCTCCATATGAATATGCTGTAGTTCTTTCAGGGACTCCACCAGCAGCTGGTGACTATGGTTTCGAAACTACCGTCGCTTTGTCAGGTTCATTAGCACCTGGTACCGCCTATGACATTTGGGTTCGTGATTCGCGAGGCTGCGAATTTCAAACTTCTGCAACCATTGTTCAATTAGATCCTGATTTGCCGATTCCTACAATCGTAGTCAACAATCAATGTATTACGGGCGCCCCTCCGGCAAGTTTTCAGATTGATGTGACTATGCCTGCTACTATCGATAACCCGACATTCACTTTGGGCGGTCAGACCTTGGTTCCAGCCTACGATGGTATCAATCCTACAACAGCAACATTTAACGTACCCAGCATCGGAGTATATGATATAAATGTTGTGGATTCCAATGGCTGTGATGTCGATACTACTGCTGAGGTTTTCCAGATTCTTTCTGCCTCAGCGGAATTCTCTACAGAGCCAAGTTGTAATAATACAGACGGTGTAATAACGGTTACCCCTAATGGAGGTAGTGGGAATTTTACATTTGAATTGCGAGATGGTACAGGTACACCCACTGGAAATACGACGGGTGATACTACTGGTATTTTTACAGGGGTGGACCCAGGAGATTATGAAGTAATGGTTACCGATGATATTGCTAATGACGGAAGTCTTTTCTGTACCTTCACCGTCGATGGTATCACCTTAGATACTGCGACCGTCCCGGTCATTGCCGATATGGGAGAAAGTGATATCAGCTGTAATGGAGCGAATGATGGTAGTATTAACGTGGTATTGAATCCAGGATCTGATATCGATGGTATTTTTGAATATAGACTATTTGACTCAGGAGGAGCACAGATAGGCAGCAATATATCTGGTTCTTTTGATGGGCTTGACCCAGATACCTACCGTGTAGTGGTTGAAACTAACAGAGGATGTATTGACGACGAAACCGCATCTGTATCAGAACCTCCTGTATTTCAAATCACCGCTACGGATGAAACTTTGGTCTGTGAAAATGGCACTAATCGTTTTAGCACGGCAACTATTTCAGCTACCATTGTTGGTCCAAATATTGGTAATGGGGGTCCTTATGGATATCGTATTGACCCAGCCGATAGCTATCAAAGTAGTCCTGATTTTGATATAGTTGATAATGGTACTGACCAAACGATAACTATTTATGCTATAGATTCCAATGGTTGCGAAGATAGTGTTACCATCACGGTTTTCGCTCCTACTGATGTATTACCAAGTCTTACTACCTTGAATGAATTGACCTGTGCAAATCCTGAGCGCGTTGAGATTACTGTTGTCGGTACTTCTGATTTTACAGTAATAACTTCAGCGCCCTCGGGTACCACAGTCGCTAATGTTAGTGTTACAGGCGGTGGTACTGCAGTGGTAGATTTGCCTGATGCCGGAGATTATCTTTTTGAGATACAAGATGATAGCGTAAATGGCTGTAGCTATCCGTTGCCAAGGTATACCGTTGCCCCACCAATCTATCCTACTGCTTTAATTACTGAAGCTGGACCCGTTTTATGCGATGGTGATGCCAATGGTAGTCTGTTTATTGAGGTTACGGATTATAATGGAATCTTTAATTATGAAGCTTTTTTATTGGATGTCAATGGAAATCGTGTTGTTCCTGCTCAGGCCATAGGTAGTTTTGATACTGCCAATTTCCCAGATGCGAGTGGAGATCCAGCGCGAATTACGGGATTGGTTGGAGGAAATTATGAAGTGGCCATAACCACATCAGCTGATCCTCAGTGTCCTACTATGAGCAATGTTGCGACGGTACGTGCACCAAATGGTCCATTAGTTCCCGGTGCTATTGAGATTGGAAATGTAAGCTGTAATGACAACAATGGTGTCATAGAAGCAAATTTGAATGGTGGTTGGGATTCCGCTGCCTACGAATACCGATTGCTATTTGATAGCGATAATGATGGTACTTATGAAACGGAAACTCAGACGTGGGGTGCAGTAAATCGATTTGAGAACTTAAGTAGTGGTGATTACCAAGTAGGTTTCAGAGATGTAGAAGGATGTTTAGAGACATTTGATATTACCCTTAACCCTATAGACCCGATTACGGCTGGAATTCGGGAGCCTCAAGCCTTGGTTTGCCCAGATGGGAACAACGCTGTTTTAGAAGCCTTTGATCCGTCAACCGGTGATGCTTCTACAGCAGTACCTGGCGCAGCAGGTGGAGTACTTGGTGCAGGATACATCTATCAACTGATTTATTTGGGCAGTAATAATATAACTGATGAGATATCACGAAGTGGTTTGCAGGATTCACCAACCTTTTCAGGAGCTTCAGGTGGGTTTATCAGTCAAGGCTGGTATGCCATTGAGATTTCATCAAGTTTTGGTTGTATCGGCATGACCATACCGTATTATGTGGATCCACCACCACCAATCATTCCTGATTTGGTACAGGTGCAAGCCCCAGGTTGTGGAGGTATTGGTCAAATGCGCTTGCGTATTGAAAACCCTGAAGTTGGATTTGAGTATGAATATCGCTTGGCCAGCTCGGCAGGAGGTAATCCTATGGATTTATTTACAAGAATGGAAGATGGTCTTGGTAATGCTTCTACGGAAACTTTGATTGATGGGGTTCAAGGATTTTATCAGTTTGAAGTACGTAAAATTAATGCTACTAACACTTGCGGTACTATAAATTCGAATGGATTGACTTTGGTCGACGCTCAAAATATTGATTTAGTGGTCAACCAACCAGATGATATTTCTTGTGCCAATGAAATTGATGGTAGAATAGAATCATTTTCTTCGGGTGGAGTAGGGTCTAATGTCTACACACTTTATTTGGGTGATCCTGTTGATGCATTTAATCCTTCACCAACAGCTACTATGGTCGCTTCTAACAATTTTGGAACTTTTGAAGGACTAAATGATGCAACCGACTATTATATTGCGGTTACGAGCGGCGTTAGTTGTCAAGATATTGAAGGTCCATATGTAGTTGCAAGACCAGAACCTATTGTTTTTAATACAACGGCTACACCTGTAAGCTGCAGTGGTGAAGAGGATGGCACGATTACCGTTGAGGTGAATAGTGGGGGCGTAGGATTGATACAATTTGCAATCGGACCTAATTTTAATGAATTCTTTAATGACCCCGACAATCCTGGTATTTATACTTTTGAAGACTTACAAGGTGATAGTAGTGGTAGGGAATATACTATTTTGATTCAAGATTCTGAAGGATGTTCGGAAACCACATTCGTTGAAGTTTTTGAACCTGAAACAATTCAAATATCTTCAGTAGAGACGCCAGAAATATGTCTTGGATTTGCTGATGGCACGGCTCAGCTTACTGTAACAGGGGGAACTCCTTTTATAGATGCCATGGGTACGTCTTACTACGAAGTAGCAATGAATTCCTCAGATGATATAGATTTTGTTAGAAATGACAACCTATTTTTTGACAACTTGACAGGTGGAGAAAGCTATGCCTTCTTTGTACGTGATGCCAACGGCTGTATGGAGAACATTGTTGTGTCAATAGGAATTGGGGTGGATATCAATGCTGAGGTCCAAGTGGTTTACGGTTGTGAGGGCATTTTTCCAAATAGTACGACTACCATTGTACCACTTAATTCGTCTTCATTATCGGATGTATTGATTTCTTTAGATGTGGATGATATCAATTTGGCAACAGAACAAATGCAATGGGCCGATTTACCAGCAGGGGATCGTACTGCCTTTTTGTATCACCCTAACGGATGTACCACATTTGTAGAATTTACAATAGATGCGTATGAACCGCTTTCGGTTGAAGTTATGAAAACTGCTGCGGATGAAGTAACAGCAATAGCAACAGGAGGATTTGGAGATTATGAATATTTCTTTCAAGGGGATTCACAGGGAAGTGAAAATATTTTCAATATTATTTTCGATGCAACAATCACGGTACGGGTAGTAGATGCGCAAGGTTGTTTTGTGGAAGTTGTTTTTCCCTTCAATTTTGAAGGTATGCCAGAGTTTCCAAATTTCTTCACTCCCGATGGTGATGGTCTAAATGATGACTGGTTTCCTCAAAACCGAGAATTCTTTCCCAATATTGAGGTTATTATTTATGATCGATACGGTAGGGTAGTGGCAGAATTGGATCAGGTAAAAAAATGGGATGGTTCTTATGAAGGCAGCCCTTTGCCTACAGGTGATTATTGGTATGTTGTAAATGCCAATGATATAGAGAAACAACAGTTCGTTGGTCACTTTACCTTATATAGATAAGTTTCCCAGATTGGAGAAATTATTAAGTAAATAATTGATAGCAAGTGATTACTGTTTTAACTATTTATCTTGCTTCTTTCAATTCAACATTGTATTTTGGTGGTTCAGCTCAATAAAATAACGATTCACCTTTGGAGAGCATTGGTTTTAATTTGTATTGTTTTAATTTGAATTTTGTTAGGTCATGCAAAACACCAACTAACTTTTCATCTAATAATAGCAATGAAAAAAGAAAGACAACCCCACACTTCATCCTTTTTATTTGATAGTAAAGATGCAATAGATGAGCAATCTATTTTTATGTTGAACCTTTACTTAAGTGCCATTGCTGAAAAGCCTTACACAATCGATTATAATACCCTCTTAATGAGTTTCCATTTATGGAAGGGTTCTAATATTGAAGAATTTTGTGAAAAACATACTATAAGTTATTTTTTATTCAACCCGCAAAATGATTCAGCTGAAGCTCGTGAAGCCTTTTTCATGGATATTCGAGAGTTTCTTATAGGTAATTAGATTGGTAAAAATACCATCAATTCGTAAACTACAAATCATAATTAATTTCTATTTTTGCCTTTCTTTTTCGGGATGTGGCGCAGTCCGGTTAGCGTACACGGCTGGGGGCCGTGTGGTCGCAGGTTCAAATCCTGTCATCCCGACGAACCGCCATTTTGGCAATGTCAAAACCCTGCTAATCGTATGATTATCAGGGTTTTTCATTTTCCTTGCATTCATATGATATCATCTGAAACCACCCTTCTGGTGTGCAATTCGGTGTACAAAGCGGTACGCATTTTGTGCTAATTTTATGTAATATTTAGGCAATCTAGATGTAGTCTTTAAACAAAAAGATGTTTAACTAAAAAGACTTAGAACATGCGTACAGACAGCACTTTAGGAGTGATTTTCTTCACTAGGAAAAAACGTAGCAATCCCGAAAAATTGGACATTTATGTCCGAATTACGGTCAATAAACAACGTTCTGAATTTAGTATTAAACGGGACATTGCGGTGTGCAATTGGGATATTTTCAGGTGTAGAGCCAAAGAAACAGACCCAAACCTAATTTTACTAAACACCTATTTAGATGATGTATATGCCGAAGTTCTCAATGCCCACAAGCAATTGCACTCGGAAAGGAAGGTAATCTCGGCCAAAGGAATCAAGCTAAGGTACTTCGGGGAGGACGAAGAGCGAATGACCTTGATGAAGGCCGTTGAATACCACAATCAAAATATCAATAATGAACTCAGAGCAGGAACCTTGAAAAACTATTACTCTACGGAGAACTATTTGAGGGAGTTTCTTCAGGAAAAGCACAAAACGGATGATATCTATTTGGTACAACTCAACTATAGGTTCATTGTGAATTTCGAGAATTATATCAGAACCTATAAACCAAAAAAGGAAAGAAGAACATGCACCAATAATGGTGTAATGAAACATCTGTCTAGACTGATGAAAATAATCAACATGTCCATTCGTATGGAATGGTTGGAGAAGAATCCATTTGCGAACTTCAAACTTCGGTTTGTTAAAAACGAACGAGACTATCTTACAGAAAGAGAACTAGAACTATTGGAAGAAACTTCTTTTATTCCAATAGGTTTACAACGGGTCAAAGATATCTTTTTGTTTAGTTGCTATACAGGTCTTTCATTTATCGATATCAAGGAATTGAACTGCAACCAAATCTTGGTAGGTATTGACGGAAACAAATGGATACATACAAAGAGAACAAAAACAAACGAGCTACTTAAGATTCCTTTACTTCCAAAGGCAAAGGAGATTCTGGATAAATACGAAAATGAAATTGAGCCTACTGGTGAACTACTTCCAGTTTATAGCAATCAAAAGACCAACAAAATCCTAAAGGAAATAGCCAAGACATGTGGTATCCATAAGAACATAACCTTTCATGTGGCCAGGCATACTTTCGCTACAACGATAACCCTATCGAATGGAGTGCCGATAGAAACGGTTTCCAAATTATTAGGCCATACCAAACTTACAACGACTCAAATTTATGCAAGGGTTCTACAAAAGAAAGTAGGGGAGGATATGCAAAACCTGATGGAAGTGTTCGAAGCAAAAAAGAAACAAAGAAGCGAAGCCCCCAAATCTAACCATAACTAAAAAGCGCATGGCCTCTGTTGGATTTTTGTAGCGTCCCGATAGGTAAGCGTAAAGCAAAAATCCGAAAGGGCGCAACCTACTTTTTCAATGAAAAGTACCTTTTGAGGTTTACAAAATTTAGCAGCGAAGCGGATAAAGGTTTGTAAAGCAAGAGGGCAACACGCTAAAGCGATGTTACAAGGTGCAAAACATTGATTTTCAATGAATTGAAAATATTAAATAATTATTTTTTGTAGCAAAAACACAGTAAAAAACCTGTGAGACCCTATAAACGTTGAAAAAATTTACTGTAAATGGAACTAAAAAAGAAGAAAATAAGTGATTTCTCGGCTATAAGCATCAATCGGATAGTTGCCGAAAGATATCGGGAGTTTTCAAAGAAGATTTCCAAGTCGCACACGATGACTTTGGAACTGATGATGGACTTCTTTGAAGGGGCGAAAATCTCACCAAAGAACAAGTATTTGATGAACTATATGGGTTCTGAACACCGGTTGAGCAAAAGGTTGGATTATCTGGAAGAACTACTTCGAAATTGGGAGAAGAATAGCAGTATTCCAAAAATTCATGATATGCTCAAAAAGGTATTTGACTTTGCAGAACGAGAAGAGAAAAACAGTCGAAAGGATTTAGAGTTGCAGCAAAAAATATACGACCAATCTTTAAGAAGGGACAAAGTAACCCAGTATGATAATTTTATGCTCAAGGAGAATTGGAAAAAGGAACGTAAAAGAGTTTTGAAATTATTGAATCAGATTACTTTGGAAAAATCCCGATTTGGAAAATCGTACTATAAAATTGAAATCGAAGAAAGCGATTTGGAAAGTTTGAAACAAGATTTAAATAAAGAGCTTTGATTTACCTCGCAAAAAGATAGGATGAAGCTTGGTAAGGATTTGGGACTTGCAGCACGAAACTTTGTTTCGCTCGCTTTTTTGATATTACAATTTGTTGTGTTGAATCCAAAGTTGCTTGCTACGACTATCGTTTTTTTACCCTTTATAAACAGTAACGTAAGACGAATATTCTAGAAGGTTATAATATAGATTGGCAAGATGCATTTTGTATTAGAATTAAGTTAATATTTATGGTTATTTCCCATACAGTTGTTTATGATAATCATTAAATTTCCGTAGCTTAAATGACCCGTGATTTTATTCATATTAATGACTTCGTGATTTTGGTAGAAGAAGCAAATACTACCAAAGTAGAAGTGGATGCCTGTTATTTTGACGAACCTATTGTTGCAGTAGCTTTTTACGGTTCGGGCAATGTAGATTTAGCTGTAAAATATGATGAAAAACAGAAAGATTTTCACTACACCAAGGGGCTTTCCTTTGCATTTTACGCAGACGAGAAAGTAGAATTTGAACATACAGTTAGTCCAAACAAAAGCCTTAGGTGTATTGTAGTGGCAACCAAGCTAAGCAAACTTGAAGAACTACCTAATCAAGAAGGTGAATTGTTTTCGGACCTTTTGAAAGAATTGGTAAAACCTAAGGACCATTATGTAGAAGGCCCCAGTTTTTTTATGACGCCAGAAATGGAAAATATCGTTGATGCATTTTTCTCAAACAACTATTCAGGGAAAACTAAAATGATGTTTTACAGAAGCCAGATTACTGCTTTATTATCTCACTTCTTTGGTCAACTTGCCCTAAAGCAGGAAGAAGTTTCAAAACCACTTCACAGAGAGCAGTTGAATAAAGCAAAAGATATTCTTTTAGAAAACTTGGAAAACCCGCCTTCGCTTTCAGAATTATCCCAAGCCATAGGCTTCAACACCACCAGACTCAAGAAAGAATTTAAGGCTATTTTTGGTGTTCCAGTTTTTAAGTATCTTCAAAATGAAAGGCTTACTTCAGCATATAAACTCATTAGTGAAAATGAGGCTACAGTACAAGAGGCTGCGTGGCAGGTGGGTTATGATAGTCTGAGTTCGTTTTCTAACGCTTTTGCGAAAAAATTTGGCTATCGCCCAAGTCAGATAAAATAGTTGACCTTCCCTTTAATATAATCTTACTTAATCAATAGATAAGAACGTAATACTAAGAAAGAAAATATTAGTAATCATATGTACTAATAAAGGATATTGAAACCCAAAGGCTACTCGCGTATATCCTGCAATCGTTGCACTAAACAATTGTGGTAAAGTTAATATAGGCATCCATAGAAAGTTAATGAAGCTCAGCTCAAAATTAAAAATGTGTAGCCAAGCGAAACTTGCACAAGAGAAATAGTAAATCATTCTAAAATGCTTTTTCCAGCCTCGTTCTAGAGCTGATTTTATGTTTTTTCTGCTATATAAAATATATGCAAGCAACACGATAATTATGGCGATGAATATCCTATACAAAAATGTATCATCTAAAAGAGATAATCGACTTTTAAAAACAGCTTTGGTAAGTATATAATATGTAAAAGTTCCAGAGGTTAACGCAAAATATATTGGGTTAAATCTTAGTGAGAGCCTAAATGTTATTTCTTCAAAGAGCGGTAATACAATTCCACCAACCATCAGTAAGACCAGCGGAGAAAATCGTTCTGCCATACTTGTTGAAGTAAGGTTTTCAGGCTTATAAATAAATTGTAGTAGAGACGCAACCATTACTGAGAATATTACTTTTATGAGAAATAGACCTATGGTATCGTAGATTTTATTTTTTATAGTTTTCTCTACCAATAGTCTCTCTTTAGGAGACTTGATAAAATTCACTAAATCTCTTGCCAAAGATGCATAGTATTTGGGTTTGATTAATGGATATGATGGTAGCATTATTTTAAGACCTTAACGGTTATTTTTCACTCTTCGAATCAAACCAATCGCTATTAGGAGAATCAAAATGATACCTAAACCGATTATCATAGTACGAATCATTCTTTCTTGTTGCATAACAAATAAGAGTGCATCTATCTTTCCTGTTTGTACAAAAACCCAGTCACTTGCGATTCTTGTTGCAAAATCTGGACTGCCTGTTGTTAGGATAATAATACCACTATTTGCTACAGGATTATATCGAAAAGCGGTATTGATAGGCGGGTTATTTTTCCCATCGTGACCAATTATAAATTCGCCTTCCTCCAATTCTGTAAAAAGAAAAGTTCCTAATCCATAAATGGGTGCGCCAAGAGTTTCCGCTTCAACTAGCCTCATCATTCTCTTAAATTCAGGAGTTAAGGGTTCTTGACTACCATTGTCTTTATCTAAGAAAAAGAACAGCTTTTCTATATCGGCTAACGTAGTGTAAAGAGCACTTGCAGCTTGTGCTGTGTAGTAACGATGTTGTGCTTTAGAGCCATCACTTTCATAAAACTCACTTAAGCTTTCGCGAAAGCGTTCATCCCATTGATAAAATGACGATTTCATTTGTAGGGGTTCAAAAACTTCAGCTTTCATAAACGCATCAAAAGTTTGACCGCTTACCTCTTCAACAATGAGTTGAAGCAAAGTAAAACCACCACCTGAATAGCGCCACTCGTTTCCTGGTGCTATACCTACTTTTAATACCCCGTCGTGGCCAGGGTCTGCATCTTTGGCGTTGGTTAGTGACGCTTCTAAAGACTGTATATTATCAGGATTTTTAAAACCTGCATAGCCCAGACCATCTGTTAAACCTGCTGTATGACTTAACAATCTTCTTATGGTGACCTCATTGTTGTCAAAATCACTTTCGGGCAATTGCCATCTAGTTAGATATTGAACTGCTGGTGCGTCTAAATCTAAATTCCCCTCTTGTACAAGTCTCATTACACCTATGGCAGAAACAAATTTTGAAAGAGATGCAACTTGAAAAACAGTATTTCTATCAACTTCTTTTCCATTTGAATAAAAGGACTCCTCAGCTAGTTTTCCATTCTCAAATACAGTAATTGCCATATTACCGACAAATTCCTTTTGAAGTTCTTCTTGTACAGATGCTACAAATTGAATGGGCGCTTTTTTTTGAGTAAATGGTGTATACCACCAGCCTTTATCGGTACCCAAAAAAACAACTACTGTGTAGATAGCCATTGATACTATTGCTAATGCGAAATATTTGAAAAATCGTTTCATTGCTATTTTTTAATAATAGTCCCAAAAACCAATCCCACGCCAGCTCCAAGTCCTAATCCTATTGCAATATTGCCTGTTAAGATGCCCACACAAAGTCCAATTCCTGCTCCAAATATTAATCCTAATACTATTTTCTTTTTCATATCACTTTTTTTATTGGCTGTGTTGCACTTATTAGGTGAACACAGCCTTGAGTTTATTTTATGATTCTTGTTATACTAAACTTTTAGCTTTCCAAATGCCTGTTTTGGCAGTTTCTGCAACATACTCACTAAAATCAATAGGTTTTCTACCTAGTACTTTTTCAATATCACTAGATATTTCTGCTAGTTCGGGATTGCCCAGAACTTCGGTAAACAGATATTCTATAAGCCAGATAAAGTCTTCGGGAAGACCCGCCTTACGCATTCCCTCGCCATATTCCTGTATTGAAATAGGGATAAACGTAATATCACGGTTACTTGCTTTAGCAATTTCCGCTACGGCATCTTTGAACGTTAAGGTTCTTGGGCCTGTGAGTTCATAAATCTGCCCGTTGTGGATGTCCTCGGTCAAGGCTTTGGTAGCCACTTTGGCAATATCATCGGTATCCACCCAAGGGATTTGGGCTTCTGCCTGAGGTAGTGCAACCACACCATCTAAAACAGGTTCTAACAAGAAGTTTTCACTGAAATTCTGATTGAACCAACTTGCACGCACAATAGTGTAATCTATACCTGAATGAATCACTACTTGCTCGCATAATTGCGCTTCGCGTTCTCCCTTTCCTGAAAGCAACACTAGCTTTTTAATACTGGCTCTCTTTGAGACTTTGACCAATTGTTCAATAGCTTCTAAAGCTCCTGGTACTGCCAAATCGGGTTGATAGGTGATGTAAATTTTGTCCATTCCCTCTACAGCCTTAGACCAATCTTCAGGTTGATGCCA
Organism: Croceitalea rosinachiae; assembly: GCF_031846445.1. Classification (NCBI taxonomy): domain Bacteria; kingdom Pseudomonadati; phylum Bacteroidota; class Flavobacteriia; order Flavobacteriales; family Flavobacteriaceae; genus Croceitalea; species Croceitalea rosinachiae. The sequence goes on from NZ_JAVRHR010000002.1 coordinate 153,581, forward strand.
GTCGAATGATGGCGTAGCGCTTCTAGAACCGATACGCACATTATGCCCTAACGCTTCCAATTGAGTTACAATTCTTCTTCCAGTTTTTCCTGTTCCTCCGATAACTAAGATGTTCTCTGTTCCCATTTCATTTGATTTTAAATTGATAAATAATTATGCTTCAAATCCCTGAAGCTTTTTTGATGTTACTTTTTATTAATAAGTTGCGATACTTCTTTAGCGATGTACTCTGAGATACCAATACACAATTGTGGTTACAATAAACTCTAGCCCAATGAACCAAAACCCAAAATCGACGAAGAAATCATAGTAGCTTCCTCCATAGGGAAGTATGGTAAATGGTACGGTAATGAGCGCATCTAAAATTGCCGATATCATAAAGAAAATTAGTCCCGTCCTAAGCCCGTATGTATGAACACCATTTTTATAATACAGTTTCGCCCCAAGCCAAACTATGGGCACTATGACTATTGACAGCCATATATTGGCCTGTTGCTCTGCATTTTCTAACAGTGGCACATAATAGGAGAGGGTATATAAACTCGCGCCAATTATCCAAATTAGGATTCCGATAAATATTGTTCTGGTATATTTCATAACTGTTCGTTTTTTGATGCTTCGACTATGCTCAGCACAGGTTGATTATTTATTATAAATGATTCCGATGAGTAGTAAAGCAAAAGCCATGAAAGAGGCTATGGTGCGCTGGATGTGCCATCTGTTCCATGGCTTCTCAAACTTAGTTCTTAGCTCTTTAAGTTCTAAGGACGAAAGATTTTCTAGTACGGTTTTATCAAGCATTTCGTTGAGCGGTACATTTTTAAAAACCGTGATAAGACCAATGCCAACCAAAAACAGTATTGCAGCTATAAGAAAAGACCAATAGGTCGATGGATGTGCATTTCGATGCAAATACGCATTAATAAATAAGAGTATTACAGGACCAAAAAACGTAATAAGAAAACTACGATTGATTATAGCGCGATTCATCGCTTGAAACGCTTGCAGGAAACCCAAGTCGTCCAACCTCCCAATTCCTGGGGTTATGGCATTAGACCACGTAAAACATAAACCTGCCGTAAGTCCAGTAAATAAGATGCCTAGCATTAATACGATGATTCTAAAGTTAATTTCCATTTTTAATTGCTTTTTAAGGATGATACCCAGGTTAGTAAATCTTGATATTCATCACTGGTTAGTTTTATCTTCATGCCCTTGGACATTCGTTTTTTAATGAATACCTGTTTGTACACATCAGCTGACCAGTCATCCATATTCTCTTCCGTAAACACACGTCTACGATTTCGTTTGGCGTGACAGACATTGCACTTGTTTGTAAGAATCTCAAATGCTTTTGTCTTAACAGGGTCTTTAGTAACAGAATTTGAGTAATCAATAGGTTGGTAATTGCTAACTACTTTTGATTCAGCAACTGCTATCGTAGCTGTTATGTAAATTCCTATGAACAGTTTTATTAAAATTGTCATCTTACAAATGGTTTATTAATTATGATGACACAAAGTTGCTCAGATATGCCACCAATCATTTATTCGAGCGGAAGTATGATTTGTTCGAAAAGTGCATTCTCATAAACTGGTTTGGACTTCTTTAGAAAATCTGACTGTTTTATCTTCTAATTCTTTTCTAAAATTCTCTTCTATGATTTCGCCTTCTTTAAAGTTGTCATAAAAAGACGGTAGCGAATAGGTTTCTATGATTTTTGCTCCCAAAAATGGAAAATAGGTGCTTGCAGATTGAAGTACGGTACTTCCACCTCTTCCTCCAGGGGAAGTCGCCATAAGCAGCATAGGTTTCTCCTTCCAAATTTTCGTATCTAAACGTGATAACCAGTCTAAGGTATTTTTAAATACTGCGGCATAGGAACCATTATGTTCTGCTAAAGAGATAATAAATGCATCTGCCGAATTGATAATTTCATTTAATCTTTTTATTGCTGTAGGGATTCCATTCTCTGCTTCAAAATCAACTCCATAAATGGGTAGAACATAATCGTTTAAGTCGATTGAAATAATTTCTACATTTTCTAGTAAACTAGATGTATAGGATAGTAAACTTTTGTTAATGGATTTTTGACTATTACTCCCTGCCAGTGTGATTACTTTTTTCATAATTATTATTTTTTTGAGATTAAACTATCGATAGACCATTTTCCGCTTCCATTGAATACTATACTTAAAGCTAGACCAATAACAAGCAATGAATATTCATAACCTTCTCCTGCTTGATTGCCATACCAATTCATAAAAAAGCCGTGTTCTAATTGAGTAGTAATTATGATACCTGTGAACATACCTGCAAGAGATATAGCCCAAAACCTTGAAAAGAGTCCAAGAACCAATGAAATGGAGCCAAAAAACTCAATCATAATAACCGAGAAGGCTATAATACTTGGTAAGCCCATTTGAGCAGTCAACGACTCCATCGTACCGGAATAGCCATATCCACCAAAGAGTCCTAATAACTTTTGTGCCCCGTGCGGAAATATGACCAGTCCAAGAGTTAAACGTGCAATACTAAATCCGAGATTGGAATGTGTTTTAATTAATTTTTTGAATAAATGTTTCATAATATATATGGTTTAAAATGTTTTACGGTAATACAATCCAAAAGAGGATTTCTGAATAGGTTTAGGTCCGTATTGGTCAAAATCTGACCCAAGCCCAAATTGATGTCCTTGGTAGGATAGGCCTAAACGTAATTGTTGGAAACTTCTGGAGTGCGTTTTAAATTTGTCCCAAACCGTCAGATACTGCCCGTTGAACCACAAGGAAATATTTCCACTTAGTGGTGTATGTAATTGAAATTGTGCAAATAGCTCTGCTTGACTTGCCCGTTTCTTTTCTGAATATGCCACTGTAGGAATGACTACCAGTAAGGCTTTCGATTTTTTTAGCGTGAATTTGGCCGATAGCCTTTCTGAAAACCCTCCAAAACTGTTGTAATACAGAGAAGGTCCTAGCGCAATATTCTTGCTAATATTCCAGCATAATGTAGGTTGTACGCCTACTTCATCAAAAATTTGATTTTCCTTGTCTCTGAATTTCTGAAAGAAAGCGAGGTTAGTAATACCTAATGTATTACTGTCATTTATTGAATAATTGGAAAGTAGCGTGAAGTCTGTTTTCTCGAATCCTGAAAACAGTTCCAGTTGGGTAAATTGCGCTTGTAAAATACTTACAAAACCAATTATAAAGACTACTGATATGAGTTCTACTTTTTTCACACTCCAAAATTCCGATTGGAAAGAGTGAAAAAAAATGAACTAGTTTAAGACTTTTACTCGATAATCGAGATTTAAATGCTCCGAGGCTTGCTATGAAATCAAAAAATTACTTTCTAACTTATGTCTCGGGGGCTTTCCCAGAGGGAATTTACTTTCGGTTGACTTTTGTAATAATCTTACTCATAAATTCTGGTGTGATTCCTATATATGCAGCTAAATCTTTTTGAGTGATTCTATTGACGATTTGTGGATATTTCTTTTTGAATGCGATATACCGTTCTTCAGCAGTTAAGGAAATGCCGTAATTAGAACGCCTGATGTAACTTATCAATGACCTTTGATACAGAATGCGATAAAATCGTTCAAACTTTGGAATTTCCTGAAATAGCAAATCATAATTAGCTCTTGATACCCCTAGTAGTTCAGAATCTTCGGTTGCTTTGATGTAATACCTGGTTGGCTCCTTTGTCATAAAGCTAGAAATATCACCTGTCCAGTAATCTTCAACAGCAAACATTGAAATATGAGGCGCACCATCTTCATCTAAGGTGTATACTTTTAAACACCCTTTGGTGATAAAGTATTCATAGGTAACAATCTCACCCGCTTGCATAAGGAAATCTTTCTTTTTTACCTCAATTTCTGTCAATAAAGAAATATACTTCTGTTTCTCTAACTCAGTTAAATCGATAAACCGAGATACGTTGTCAAGTATAAGCGTATGTGATGCTTTAAAGTTCAATGCTTCAAGTATTTTAATGCTTTTAATTTAAAGAAATAATACCAAATGCGAAAAAACGCAATAATGATAAAATTAGCTATTCAAAATGCATCTTACTAGATTAATCAATACTAAACCCTACTCTCACTCCAAAACTCTCGTGTTCCCCGTCTCGAAAGCTATTGTATACATCTACACGCCAATTGCCCTTGAACATTTTGTCCATTCCAAGGCCTAATTCTGCATAATGGCCTCCTGTTTCGGTGTAGAGATAGCGGATACCTGCTACCGGCCGATAGTTTAGCTCATCATAAATAAAATAAAAAGGTCTGAAATAATGCTCATAATGTCCTTGGATATAGAATTCTGCCGTACTATTCCCGTAATAATCCAAAAGTTGGAACTGGTCAATATCATAAGTACCATAAACGGTTTCTTTCCCTTTAAAATGTTTGAAGTCAACGAAAGTGAGATTATCCTTGGATAAGAAATCCCCAATTTCGATAAATGCCTTTCCAAAACTATAATCACCGATTTCAAAATCACCCTGAAAACTGAAAGCCAGTTTTTGAAACGATATATCTCCACCAAGAATAGCGTCAGTGGCATTGGCGTACGAAAGGGTCAACGCCGGGTATTTTCCTTTAGAGATTAGCGAACCGCGTTGCCTTACCATTTGATGCCCAAGTTGCCAGCGGAGTTGAGCGTCAAAAAGTACAGTTGTGTTTTTCGTGAAAGTGGTATTATCCAGTTCCTCGTTTTCAGGAGTGTTGGATGTAAAATCTTCGTCCTCTTCGTATTTGGTTAAGTTGTTTAAGGGGTTTCTTTCGTTCCAACTTAGGGATGTCGTTAAAAGAAAATTCTTTAATGGTGAAAACGTATGACCTAATTCTACATAAGTACGTTCATAAATTTTTAGGAAGTTTTCGCTTAGAGCAAAAGTTGACAAGGTGTTGTTAAAAGCACTTAATGTGCTCTCATTGTATAACTGTTCTATGGCTCGCCCTCCAGAGAGTTCCAATAACCCAAAGTTTTTTGGGCTATAATAGTATTGAGATTTTAACTGCGCTTGAAATCGCTCGTTTCCGAATCCGTATCTAAGATTCGGATTCAGGCTAAAAAACCGACCACCCTCATAGTTTTGGGTAAACTTTACTTGTGGGTTAAATACAAAACCTTCCACAGTATTTGCGGGAAACAGTTCAAAGACATTTGGAATGTACCAAACTTGGTTTTTATCTTGATTCTCAAATAATACACCTCTGAAAAGAACTTGTGGAATACTAATCTTATTCGTTGCTTTTTTTTGAGGCACATCTTGATTTTGTGCCTGGGTTATTTGTGCAAAAAGAATACAAACTAAAACGGCATATACATTATTGCGATACTTTTTAATTGCTTTCATAAGAATTCGATTTAATAATTGACTCCGCAAAGGAATGATGGATTCGAGGGGTAAGGAAGCGTTTCGTGTTGAACGGACATATAATCTTGTAAACTGCAATTCTACGTTCACCACGCTATATTGCAACTCACAAGATTCCGATAGGACGAACTATATTTATTTTAAATATTTGCGATTCAATTCATTATTAATCGTTTATTGCAAAACAGCATATCAGAAAAGTGAAAAAAGAAATCATACTCATATTGACATTTTACATCGTAATGGGCATTTTACAATACGCCACCTCAGCCATTGATATAGGACAATGGCTCGGGCTTTCCTGGGTATTCTTAAACTATATACTTAAAGCATTGTTGACCATTCCGTTATTATGGCTCTATTTTAAAAAACTGAACGAATACCCCATTTGGAAAATAGGACTGTTACATCTATTTACTATGCCTCTTTTTATATACATCTGGATTGTTATCTATTATACGCTCTGTGATAGCTTTGGTCTTTTTAGGTTGCGTGGTTCTCGGGAAGTATGGGATGTATACTTGACCTTACTTTTCTATAGCATTCAGTTTGGTTTTTTTCACCTCTATATGTATTCCAAAAAGTTGAAGAAACAAGAACTGCTATCGGCAGAACTGAGCAAGCTCAATGCGCAGAGCGAACTATCTGCATTAAAGGCACAGCTCAATCCTCATTTTTTATATAACGTGTTCAATACTATTAATTCGGCAATACCCGCCACGGCAAAAAATGCACGGAATATGGTCAATGAACTGTCGGATTTGTTCCGATATCAATTAAAGGTTTCTCGTGAAGATATGGTTGCCGTAAAAGAAGAACTGGAATTTGCACAGAAATACCTCGATTTGGAAAAAGAGCGTTTCGGCGAACGTCTGCAATATGAAATTGAAATTGAAAAAGGGTTAGAGGATGTTTTGATACCTCCTATGATTATCCAACCCCTTGTCGAAAATTCTATAAAGCACGGAATCTCGCCCCAAATAAAAGGTGGACTTATAAAAGTTGAAGTGACGCGACTTAGTGAGAACTTGCATTTTACGATTTGTGATACGGGCAAGGGAATCACTGGACAAAAACACTCGCAATTATTGAACAAAGGTGTTGGACTTTCGAACACCAATGAACGACTTATAAAACTATATGGAAAAGGACTGGAATTGAACAATAATGAGCCTTCAGGGCTTTGTGTTTCATTTTCCATTCCAATTAATACAGCATTAAAACAACAATGAAAAAAGTAATTATCGTAGATGACGAAGCCCCAGCTCGAAAGTTGATTAAAGAATTCTTGGAATCCCACAAAGATTTGGTTATTATCGAGGAATGTAACAACGGGGTCGATGCCGTAAAGGCCATCAATACCTTTAAACCCGATTTGGTCTTTTTGGACATTCAAATGCCAGGTCTTACAGGTTTTGAAGTCTTGCAAAGGCTGGAAGAAATGCCACAAATTATCTTTTCTACGGCCTATGACCAATATGCGTTTAAAGCCTTTGAAGTTCACGCTGTGGACTACCTTTTAAAACCCTTTAAGCAAGAACGCTTCGACGAGGCTATTCAAAAAATTATGGATAATGATAAGGGTTATTTATCACAGCTACAGAACTTGGTAAGCGGTTTAAACGAACAAGAAACCTATTTAACCAATATTCTAGTATCGGTTCGGAATAAACTCATCAATATTCCCGTAGATACCATTATTTATATCAAGGCGGATGGTAATTATGCGAGACTCATTCTTGAAAAAGATTCACATTTAACGAGCTATGGTCTTTCTAAATTAGAGGAAAAGCTGAATACCCAACAATTCATTAGGGTGCATCGGTCAACCGTAATCAATATCAATGCAGTTAAGGAGGCTTATAGCTATCCTTCAAGCTACGAACTTATTATGACCAATGGCGATATGGTAAAAGTAAGCCGAAGTTATTTAGATAATATTAGGAAGTTGATAGTATAAAGCTTCTACAGAATTCATCAAATCAATCAAAAAACGAATAGTTATGAATATCAAATCAATCCTACTATTTCTAATGTGCATCACCCTACAAAAGGTAACTGCCAAAGAAATAGATACTACAGCTACCATATCAATAGGCGGTATACAGCAGTATATAAGCATCAAAGGGAAAAGTATAGATAGTCCAATTCTTTTGTATTTGCACGGTGGTCCTGGAGCAGCGGTTTCATCACATAGCGATAAAGTAACACAACAATTGGAAGCGCATTTTGTAGTGGTGCATTGGGACCAAAGAGGTTCGGGAAAAACAAAGGAACTTAACAAACCTGATGCGTTACCTACAATTGAGGTAATGAAACAGGATGCAGAAGAAGTTTTATCACATCTTCTTACCAGATTTAATAGGAAGCAAATCGTTGTTTTGGGTAATTCTTGGGGTACGGTATTAGGATTTCATCTAGCCGAAAAGTTTCCCAAAAAAGTTAGTGATTTTATTGCGGTAAGTCCTATTGTCAATCATACGAAAAGTCAAAAAATGGCTTTAGAATTATTGCACAATCATTTCAATAAGAATAAAAACATCAAAGCAGTAGCGCAGTTGAATACGGTGAAAATTCCTTTTGAAGATGCCGAACAGATGCTCATATTACATCGTTGGGAAACCGTTTATAATGGAAGTGATTTCTCTGATGAACAGTTCAAGCAATATCTATCATATTTTAAAGGTTGGTCGTCCCAATGGATGCCCCTCTATCAGCAGTTGTATCGAATAGATTTAGAAAAACAAGTTCCAGATTTGGAATGTCCGTTATATGTTTTGATAGGCGATAAAGATTTAACAACACATCACGAGCTAACCAAAGCATATTTTGATGCACTTAAAGCACCTCAAAAAGAATTGTTTTGGCTAGAAGATGTTGGGCATAATATTCCCGGTATTGCTGGCGATAAGATACAAGAAATCGTTATTAAAAATATAATGAATGATTAAATCAACAATATTAATTCTACTCCTGTTCGTATCGAATATCTCGGTCGCACAAAACAGTGAAACTTTAGATGAAAAGTTGAAAAAAGCTGTTACAAACGAAAATTTAACAGGTGCTGTATGGTCAACTATTAGTGATGATATAGTTACAACAGGAGCAATAGGATTAAAAAATGCCGATACAAAAGAAATTTTAGAAAAGAACGATAGAGTACTAATTGGTTCAGTTACTAAAACCCTAATTGCAACAGGCATCCTTCGTTTAGCAAGCCAAGAGAAATTGGATATTGAAACCCCTGTTTACAAAATTTTACCCGACATACCTTTTATTAATCCTTGGAGAGAAGATAATCCTGTTACGATAAGGGACCTATTAAATCACACTTCAGGAATTGAAGATTCTAGATTTTGGCAAGTATTTAGCACAGAATCTACGCCTTCTACCCCTTTAGAACATATTTTTTCCAAAAACCCTTCTGTATTAAAAGTAAGAAACATATCAGGCACTCGATTTTCGTATTCAAATATGGGATATTCATTCTTAGGTTTAATTATTGAAAAAATCGCTCAGGAATCATATGAAACTTATTTGGATAAAAATCTTTTGATTCCTCTAGGTATGGAGAACAGCACTTTTCAATTTACAACTCAAAAAGGAGTGAATATCGACCCACATCTAGCTATGGGTCATTTTGATGATGGAACAACGCAAGAGAACATACCTATGTTTTTACGTCCAGCAGGTCAATTCACCACAACTGCAAGAGATATTGGGCTATTCGCAAGATTCTTAATGAGTGACGGGACTATTAATGGAAAGGTTTTTATTGATAAGGGGCTTTTGAAACAAATGGGAAATCCGACATCAACAGAATCTTATAAAAATGGATTAAAATCAGGATATCAATTTGGGTTAAGTTACAGAGATAGGTATGGTGTCGTTGGGAAATTTCATCGTGGAAATACAATTGGTTACAGAGCAACATTTTATCTATTCCCCGAACAAAAAAAAGGATTTTTCATCAGTTACAACGCGGATAGTGAAGCTGCAAATTATGAGAAATTCAATACAATTTTCATAAATCACCTAGGAATTACTAAGCACGAAAAACAAAAGACAAATGGCAATCTAGCTTCAAGTTTTAAAGAGTTTGATGGATATTACAAGATGAATCCCATTCGCTTCAAAATGTTTGCTTATCTAGATTTACTTTTTAACTCAATAAAAGTGGAGCTAGAAAATAATAAACTCGTTATTAAATCCATTCAAAAAGAGGATTACGACCTTTTACCCCTTGGAGATAATTTATTCAGAAAAAAGGATAGAGTTAAAGCTTCTCACGTTTTTTACAAAAACGACAATACACCAATGATTAGTGATGGACTAGTAACGTATGAAAAAATTAGCTCATTTTATTTAGGTTTAATGTGGATAAGTCTTATTCTAGGGTTAGTTGGTATGATGATTATCCTATTTCGTGGGTTCTATTTACTTTTTCAAAAACAACTATTCAAACGTAATCAAACAATAACACTTCCATTTCTATCCATCATAGGGCTTTTAATTCCTTTACCTTTTCTTCTAAACCAATCTTTTCTAAACTTAGGTGATTTCACCTTTGCAAATGTTTTATTAGCAATTGTTACTGGATTTTTACCTCTAGCAATGATTTTGGGAATTAGAAAAATATGGAAAACCAAAACTTTGACAATAGATACGGCCGGAACATTATTTATTTTACAATGGACACTTGTTTTAATTTACTGGGGAGTATTCCCGCTTAGATTGTGGTATTAGGAAAAGAAGTTCCTTAGTTTGAATATTCAATATATGTTACGATACTCTTAGAAAGCCTAAGAAAGAGTTGTCTTGGTTAAAAGATGTTAGTATAAGATTCCTGAGCTTGCTATCGATAAAACGTAAAGCCTCACTATCAAAAAAATTGTTCCTGAGCTTAAAAAGATTAGTAGAAATTAAAGAACCACTCAATCGCATTTCCCATCACAAAGCTTGTTAAGGTAGCGAGCAACGTTATTTTTCCAAGATTGAAGGCATTTGAGAAAGAAATATAAAACGCTCCAATTGCGCAGCCACTGAAAACAAACATCGCATACAAAGGTGTATTGCTAGTTATGAGTGAAGTGATATGAAAAAGGATATCAATGACCGTAGTAAAACCAAACAAAGCCAGCGCAAAATTAGCTTTCTTGCTTGCCTTAAACAGATAAAACCCTGCAATAAAAAGCTCTATTGAAATAGCGACAGGGCCATATTGGGTATAAAATGATAAATTAAAATATTCGGCAAAATCCTCTGGGCGATTGGTTTCTAAATAGAAAAACACACTAAAAATAAAGGCAATGCCCATAAAAACAACTGCTATGACTTTTCTTAAACTCATTTTACGAATTTCACAACGTAATTTACAAATTCATACACATTAAAAGAAGGCATCGCCTGAGTGATGCAATACGACAGTACTGTTTTAGTTTCTGGACAGTAGCCGATATACGTACCAAAAAAGCCATAATGTCCATAGAAGGTTTGGTCATTATAAACAGACTCATAAACACCAAGCCCGTAAGGAAGGTGGTTTTCAAAAGTTTCTTCTATGGTTATCATTTTTAGCAATGATTCTTTCGAGATAAGCTTTCCATTGAACAGCGCCTTGATAAATGTAGCTACGTCTTGATGCGTACTAACCAATCCTCCACCTGACCAATCAAAGGAGGTATTGACTTCATTAAAATCCGTAGCGCCTACATATTGATGAATTCTAGCGTTTTTGGAGTGCGTCTTTTCGTAAAATTCAAAATAGGTGTCTTGCATATCCAACGGATTGAGAATTCTATCACGAATGGACTGCGATAATGATTTTTTATCCAATTTCTCTATCAAGAAACCTAACAGTACGTAGTTCATATCCGAATAATGCCAACCTTCTCCTGGTTTGAATTTTGCTTCTTTATGAAGGCCAAATTCAAAATACCAATCTACCACATCTTTGGGTTGATACTGTTGCTGTGAATTTTTCAATACACGTTCTAGGAGTACCTGTTGCCTATCATTAAAAACATCAGCTAATCCACTTTTATGAGATAAGAGTTGCTTTATGGTTATTGCTTTCGCGAAAGCGTTATTCTTATGCCAATGAAATTCATCTAACTTCAAGAATTCAATACTCTTTAAATACGGATAGATAGTATCCAGAAGGGAAAGCTTGCCTTCTTCTTCCAACTGTAAAATAATAGTCGAAACGAAAAGCTTTGTGCTACTCGCAATTCTAAACTGGTCTGTTACCTGTAAAGTATCTCCATTTTTCTTTCGTAACCCCACAGCTTCATTGACCAAGACATCTCCATCTCTTTCAATCAAAAATGACATACCGTGAACAGGATTTTCTGTATCATTGATTAGTTTCTCCTGCAAAAGCTCGGAAACTTCCTGTGCGTTAAGCAGGAATGGGAACATCGTTAAAATAAGGATTAGTGTTTTCATAATGCGTTTTGGTTTTAATAGGATTACATTCTGACGGAAGCGATATACGTCCAAGCGATAAAAAGAATTTGCAACGGAACTCTAAACCACAAATAAGCAAGACCGTTTCCGTCGAATGTTCCTGTTTGATAGTTTACTTTATGAACTGCAGCATAAATATTGGCAGGTAGCATTAGTATGAGAAAAATGATTAAAGCCCAACCAGATAGGTATTGAAATTTAGGGACAAGAAGTCCTATGGCAACTAAGACTTCGAATACGCCTGTAAGGTGAACAAAGCTTTCTTTAAAAGGAATAAAATCCGGTATCATCATTGTCATTCCCTTGGTAAACACAAAATGTCCAATAGCCGTAAATACAAGCATTACTGACATTGCAATTCTAGCAGACAAGGCAAAATCATACTCCTTTTTGATAATTTTAATGGCTAAAATGGAAATAGCAAAACTTAATAATAGAACGATGAGTGGTTTCATAATAGATTGTTTTAAATAGTATATGACTTTAAATTACCTTGATGCTGAAAACCAAGTTTTTTATAGATAGGCGCTCCCAATTTTGAGGCTACTAGATGGATATACTCGCTATCATTTCTTAAAGCAATAGAAAGCAAATGTTCAGTCATTTTCTTTCCTAAGCCCAATCCTCTGTATTCCTTTTTGGCACCAATCATATGTAGCCCAGAATCTCCGTTGGAATCTTGAAACACAATGCCGCAGCTCACATAGTCCCCTTTATGTTTTCCTAAGAAAAGTTGAATCTTATCGCTCTGTATCAAAGGACTAATGGTACCCTCATAAATGGTATACCGAAAAGCTTCCGAAGCAATTCTTGCAAAGGTTTGTGCGCCTAGAACATCTCTTACTTTTTCAATATCTGAAGAGCCAGCGTATTTTGGTTCTTCTTTCATATGCATTGTCATCGCTTCTACAGAAGATGTTTGGGTAAGCCCTTGCACTTTTAAAAGTTCTTCAATCCCCACATTTTCTTCTACCGCCAAAGACTTCGCCAACTGGTACTTCGTAACACTCTCTTTCAATCCTTGAATATGTTGTTCTTCAAGGTTGAATATTTTTGAAGGCCAAGTAGCATCTTCAGGGGAAAGACTGGAAAATCCTTTGTATTGATGGAAGTATCCGCCCACTTGACCAATATGTCTCCAAAATTCAAATTGATGTTGTACCGCCAGTATCACTTTTATGCATATTCAATGTTAGATGCCTCAAAAAGCGCAGCAGAGTCTTCGTAAAAACGATATTCTTTTATCATTTCATCTTCAACAACACAAAGCTGTACCCAGTTGCTGTTAAATAGCTTTCCTGAACTTCTCACCAAGTGTGAGAATGAACCTTTGGCAATAACCAGATTATTACCTGCTTCTACAACTGTGTCAACTATAAATTCTTTGGTTTCAAAAAGGGATACGATATTCTTTAAGAACTGTCTTGCTTCCTTTCGGGTGCGATAGATACCGTGCAATTGGTCTTTTAATCGCTCTTCTTCCTTCACGCTTACGATATAACAATCAGGATGAAAAACATTAAGAACCGCATCTAAATCTCCTTGTTGAAAGGCATCAAAGTAGGACTGCACTACTCCTGTATTGGTTTTCTTTGGTTTGTAGTCCGCCTTCGCGAAAGTATAAAATTCTTTATCCAATTTTTCTAACTCTTCAATATTACTAATGCTATTAGTGTGAGGGTCAAAACTCTCCTGAAAACTCCCCAGTGAATAGGTTCCTCTTACTTGCCCACCCCAAATTGGCATCAACTTTTCTAACAATGCTAATTGTGTTTGTGCGCCTGTGGCACCAGGTGATGTACTCAGCAATAAAACTGGCTTCTCACCAAAAAACTGCTGAGTAAACACAGAGAGCCAATCCAATGTATTCTTTAAAAATGCAGTAGGCAAACCATTATGCTCTGGTGAAGCGATAATGAAACCATCGCTATCTTGAAAAATAGCGTACAAATCTTGAATTGATTTTGGTATGCCTTCCGCGTGAATACTTGGCGAATAAATGGGTGCTTCAAATTGCTTTAGGTCAATTAAATTAATCTCATACTCCGAATATCTTTCAATTACAGATTGGATTAACTTTTCGTTAATAGATTCTGGACTATTGCTTCCAGAAAAGGCTAAAATGTTTTTCATTTTGTTCTATTTTTTGATTAATACTGATGCAAATTTCTTGACCTCCTGCTCATAATACTTGTTTGAGCGGAAATCTAATTTGTTCTAAAAGTCTTTTAAGCTGCGTTTCAGGACACACTAACTCCTAGTCGATTAACTCTAGATAGCCATTGTGTACGTTGTTTTTTAGTTGAATTTTTTACTGCTGCGAGATAGGTAACCTTTACTGGTTTTATACCGCAAAATTCAAGCGTTCCTTTTTTAAATTGATTGATAGCAGGATTTTTCATCACCAAACTATTATACCAACTCACTGTATCTGCTGTAATTATTATTCGAGCAGTTTTTCCCTTCAGCAATTTCTCAGGAAAAAGTTTCCCTTTTTGATATTTAAAAGTGATACCTGGTAAAAAAGTGCGGTCTATAAATCCCTTCAATAAAGCAGGAATACCATACCACCACATCGGGAAGACCCAAACCAAATGTTCTGCTCCCTTTATTTTCTTGATGGCTATTTGTAAATCAGGTTCCAATTCGTAGGGAATTCTGTAACCGTACTTTAGATTAGGGTCAAAGTTCAATTCAGAAAGATTGATAGTCTCTACTAAGGCACTTCCTGAAATAGCACCTTTTTTATAGCTTTCTGCCAAAGCCCAATTAAAACTTTCCTTATCTGGATGTCCGTTAATGATGAGTACTTTTTTCATTTTCTGTTCGTTTTTTGATTGATGATTTTAATGGTGGACGACTACCGAAACATTTCCACGTTTTCGACCAGAATCCACATAGCGATGCGCTTCAACTATAGTGTCTAAGCTGTATTCTTTGTCAATTAATGGTTTTAGTTGTCCGCTATCTACCAGTTGACGAATTTTAAGTAACAGTTCTGTGCTCTCTTTGGTCAACATTTTTGTAGTGACGAATCGTCCATCGCTTTTCAAAACCTTTTTAGCATTGGACTTTGATGTTTTACCTACGGTATCAAATACAATATCATATTGTTCGGAAGAATTCGTGTAATCCTCATTTTTATAATCGATTACCGTCTCTGCCCCTAAGTGTTCTACTAGTGCTACATTTCGTGTACTACAAACTCCGGTAACACTAGCTCCATAATGATTTGCTAATTGTACGGCATAACTCCCCACACTACCAGAAGCACCGTAAATAAGCACTTTTTGGTCTCTAGCAATCTCTGCCTTTTGCAATAGAAACAGTGCCGTCATACTGCCTATAGGTACTACTGCCGATTCTTTGTGAGACAGATTCTTCGGCTTTTTAATGACCACACCTTGATTCCAATATTCAGGAATGCACATATATTCGGCATAGGCTCCCGTTTTGAGCATTGATGTCGTTCCAAAAACTTCATCGCCTACATTAAACTTAGTTACCTTGGTTCCTATTTGTTCAATTATTCCCGACCATTCGTGACCCAAGATTTGCTTTTTAGGACTAAACAATCCAAAAATCAAACGTGCAGGTAACCATACCAAAGCTGGAAAATCAGAGGCTCGTAGACGAACATCTCCTGAAGTTACTGAAGTGGCCATTACTTTAACCAAAATTTCATTGGTTTTTGGACTAGGCTTTTTAAGCTCCTTCAATTGAAGTACTTCTGGTGAGCCGTATTTGGAATATACTACTGCTTTCATTTTTCTGCGTATTAGGCGTTTGTTGACAAATTGTAAATTGACAAGGGGCGGACTGTACCTATGTGAGCATATTGTTCACTTTCTAAATAGTGTAGTTCCCTATCAAAAAGTCCGATACGATTTAAAAATCGAATTACCTTTTCTTTGGTTAATTGATTGCTATGCAATCGTAGCACTTTATCACAATCTTCGAGGTCAAAATTCCATTGTCCTTTGCCTACAATAGCATCCAAATGGGGTCGTATCGCCAAGAGTTGTATCTCTTGTAAGTGCGTTGCTAGTAAATAAAAGTCGGTTTTCATAATTG
Source organism: Croceitalea rosinachiae (assembly GCF_031846445.1). Lineage (NCBI taxonomy): Bacteria > Pseudomonadati > Bacteroidota > Flavobacteriia > Flavobacteriales > Flavobacteriaceae > Croceitalea > Croceitalea rosinachiae. The sequence continues at coordinate 169,514 of NZ_JAVRHR010000002.1, forward strand.
ATTTTTTGTTGATGAATAAACTCTTGTAATTTGATGGTTCAAAGATGCGATTGATTGAGACATTAATCGTTCTGAAATGTAAATCCGAACTTCTTTAAACACCTTTTAAAAGATAAATCCATATGATTCTTGCCATTCTCATATTGAAGGATGATAACAAAAGAATGGTGATGGCTATCCAGGGTAGAATTCTCAAATCGAATGTGTTTTCAAAGAAGAATGTTCCGATAATAAATACTGCTACAGCTTCAGCAATTCCTAAAGCATAACTTACGTACATCGCTCCAAAGAAAAAGCCAGGTTCTTTCTCAAAGGCATATCCACAATGGGAACAGCTTTTGTTCATCTTAGGTTTTCTAAAATTGAAATAGATGTTCTTCTCTCTATAAATATGACCTTTATCACAATGAGGGCATTTGTTATTTAATATTTTATGTATCATCACTTTAGGTTTTAATTGGTTTTTGCTTCTGCGAAATAGAAGTCTCTTAGTTTATGGGTTCCGTAGCGCATTGCTACATTATCATTAGCCATCAAGGTCAGAAAGAACTCAATTGGGCCATAGGTCTCAACGGAAGTGAATGTGCGTACCGACCAAAGACTAAAACGTCTCACCCAATCTGGCAGGTGCCAAATATTAGGTGCTCTACCTTGGGCATCAAAAGCGAGTTCAGCAATCTCGTTTTGAGTCAGTACATCTGGTCCTCCTACGGAACATTCATTGGCTGGTTCATCTATCATATTCAATATGATTTCTGCCAAATCGGCTCCGTGAATGGGATTCATCAATTGCTCTCCGCTTCCGAAGAGAAATACACGTCCTTTTCTTGCCATTTGAAAAAAGTCTTTCATATCGGAGAAAAATCCGTTGGGTCGTATCACAGTGTATTCCAATCCTGATTTTTTAAGTTCATCAACAAAAGCTTCCTTAGCTTCAAAAATTTTGAGGTCTCGATGTTTATCCCCATTAATGGCAGAGACATAGATAAGCTTTCTTACTCCTGCACGTTGTGCTTCCCGCAATAGATTCAGATTCGCTTGATAGTCTACATCCATATAGGTAAAACCATCTTTTTGACGTGTGATACCTATGGTAGAGATTACGGTGTCGATTCCGTCACAGCTCCTAGATAATGTGTTGGGTTCCGTTACAGTAGCTTCCATAATTTGAATCTTTGAGGATTCATACTGTTTTAGTTTCTCTTGCTTTCGCGAAAGCAATCGTGCAGATAAACCTCGCTCCTGTATAGCCTTAGCAATATGACCACCTAAGTAACCTGTACCACCCGCAAGCAATATGCGTTTATTGTTCGTTTTTAATAACATTGTTTTTGTGTTTTGATGAATTATCTGTTTTGAATGTACTCCTGTATTCCAGCTTCAATGAGTTGTAAAACTGCTTCCCATTTAGGTGAGTTTTCTGAAAAGGTTGCATCCATATTCGCAATCACTGAAAAACCAGAACTTCCATTAGCCTTAATTTCCATATGGCTTGATACGCCTAAACTGTTACCACCGTGAGACCAGCTATTACCCGTTTTATACCAATACAGTCCGTGGTTTTCAGCAAAACCATTAGGTACGATACCTGCATCAAGTTGTGGTGTAAACAACAATTCGTAGTAGGCAGTTCCGAATAAGGTATTGGATTGTCCTTTAATGCCCTTGGTCATATCCAAAAGGTAATTGGCCAAATCATCATTTGTAGTATGTATACTTCCTTCTGGGTAGCCGTGATTTCCATAAAATGGTAGTGGTGTGTTCTTATCTAGATAAGGAATAGCCCATTCTTGCCAGTTCACCTCAGTCACATCAAAAGTGGACTTGTTCATTTGCAAGGGCTGTAAAATATGAGTGTTAACGTAGGAATCAAAATCTTCTTCCGTAGCCGATTCAATTACGAATCCCATTAACGAGGTTGCTACATTGGAATATGACCATACTTCACCCGGTTCGCTATTCATAAAGTTGGAATTACCATAGAGTGCGCCATCCTCCAAGAAATACTCCCCTAAATATTCAGCAAGCGGTACTGGATTCATTACTGCAAGTTCTAAACCGTCCGTCAGGATATTGGCACCGGTTGTCCCTAAATTTTGATTGGGCAGTATGACATAATTCGCTTGAATATAGGTAGATGGGTCGTCTACAATGCCTGAGGTATGCGTCACTAAATGTCTTATGCTAATTACCGCGTTGGGGTTTTCAAGATTAACTATCTCAACGGGCAATAAATCGTTGATGGGTGTATCTAAGGTAAAATATCCCTGTTCAATGGCTTTGGCCGTTGCAGCTCCCACAAAAGATTTACTCAGTGAAGCGATATTGATTACGGTTTGATTACTAAAATCCCGTTGTGCCGCAATGTTTTCAAAGCCAAAAGAAACCTTGTAATCAATGTCATTCCCAATTGCTATGCTTACCGCAAATCCGGGAATTTCCTTTGTTTCGATAATTTCCTCGAAATAAGCGTTAAGGTCTGCTTGGGTTTGAATTCCTGTGGGCGTGGGTTCGATAGTTATACTATCGTCATCGCTTGAACAGGAGGTTAAGAGCACAAATAAGCTCAGTAATGTTAATCCGATAATTCTAGATAATGTTGTCATAATTGTTTGTTTTTTGATTTATAAATTTTTGATGGTACAAAGATGATTTAGAAAGGAAAGGCAATCGTTCTGAAATGAAATTCAGAACCTATACAATGAGAATCGGAACTTTTTACTATGATATAATTTGAAAGTTTGATTCCTTTGTAACAATGTCAATTTCAGCTAAAAACAAATACTACCTTAAACGTATACTTCCTTTTGGAATCATTTGGCTTTCAATAGCATTACTCATAATGTGGTCTCAATATGCAGTAAATCCTGAGCAAATTGAAATTATAGAATCTGACGTTCCCTTAACATTCGAGATAGTGATTTTTGCATCCGTCAGTATTTTTTTGGTTGGCTGTATTGTAGGTTGTATCGAAGTCTTCATTGTCAACAAGCTTTTTATAAGGCAAAGTTTCCCTAAGAAGATTATAGGCAAATTGTTATTGTACACGCTAGTACTTTCCGTTTTAGTTTTGATATTATACCTATTGGCCGCAAGTATCGTATCCAATGCGTCTATGTTTAGCAAAAAGATATGGGGCGAATACGTGGCATTTTTTTTAAGCATCACTCATATCAGTACTTGGATTCAATTACTTTTTTCCCTTTTAGCTTCATTACTTTATGCTGAAGTTAGCGAGAATCTCGGGCAGAATATACTATACAATTTCTTTACTGGCCGTTATCATAGGCCGGTAGATGAAAACCGCATTTTTATGTTTGTAGATATGAAAGATAGTACCACTATTGCTGAAAAACTAGGTCATAAAACATACTTCAAATTACTAAGAGACTACTATCGAAGTTTTTCAGATGCCATTATCAAAAACTATGGTGAGGTCTATCAATATGTAGGTGATGAAATTGTTATTACTTGGAAATTGGATAATGGTCTTAAAAACAACCGATGTATTCAATGCTTTTTTGAAATGAAAGATGCGTTGAAAAAACAGGAAGACACCTTCAATAGAAAATATAACAGTTTACCAGATTTTAAAGCAGCGTTACATTTCGGTCAAGTCACTACTGGTGAAATAGGAGCCTTAAAAAAAGATATTTTCTTTACAGGTGATGTACTTAATACAACAGCAAGAATACTCGGACTGACTACTGAACTGAAAGAAGACCTATTGATTTCTGAACCGCTTTCGCGGAAGCTTGAATTTTCAGATAATTACTCCATAAAAGATTTGGGCACAAAAGCCTTGAAAGGTAAAACACAATCCATTAAGATTTTTGCAATACATCATATGAAGAAAGTTGATACTGATTTTTAGATTTACTCAATTCCTAACTGTCTATTTTGAAATACTATTAATCTGCGAACTGTACTCTTATGAGAGGGCTATTGAGAAAACTATATAGAACTTTAACGTTCATGTGAAATTTTGATGAAATCGATTCTGTAAACGTTTTCAGTTCTTCTATTTTATTCGAATCATAATAAACACCATTCATTATCACACTATGAATTTTACTTGTATGGGAAATATCTTCTAGTGGGTTTTGATTTAACAAAACCAAATCGGCGGCTTTTCCGTTTTCTACACTGCCGTACTGCATGTCTAATTTGGTATACTCAGCTGAAACTATGGTCGCACTCTGTAGTGCTTCAAGATTAGAGAGGCCGCTTTCTGTTAAATCTATTAATTCGTTATGTATACTAAATCCTGCAAAGGTATGAGTATCTGTAATGTCTGTACCGGTCATAATCGGCACACCTATGTCGTGGGCCATTTTTACCTGTTCTTTTGCTGCTTCATAAAATGCCAAACTTAAACCTTGACTTTCTGGTGATACGTTTTTCTCTTTATTATTCTTTATATCGAAACTCCACCAAAGTTTCTTTCTTGCCCAAGAAACATACTTTAAGTTTGGATTACTTAAAAATGATTTGTTATCTGCAAAAGCTTCAAATTTGAGTGTTTGCAAAGTAGGAACCCAATACGCATTTTTTTCCTTCATAAGCTCCATTATGTAAACAGCCTTTTTTGGGTTAAAATCTTGCACCATAGATTTCTTTGATTTTTTGAAAGCGTTTTTCCAATTATTGGGGTTCTTTAGACTATCAGCCCCAGGAAATGCTTCAAACATAAAAATTCGCCCATGTTCAAAACTGCGCTGTCCTAATTTTACAGCTTCTTCTAAACTAAGAAACATTGGTTTATGCCCAGCAATATGTAATCCGTAGCTTTCAGCCCTTCTTGCTAGCTTACGATAAGAGACTTCTGGTATTTGCTGGTATATTTTAATAAAATCTACTTCTTCACCTTTATAAAACTGTAACAGCGAGTCTACCTGTTCGGGCTTCTCAATTTTAAAAAAACTTGGAAACCCATCAGGTATACTCGATACTCCATCTATTTGATAGCTGCTTTGCAAAACGTACCTTGGTGTTATTCGCTTATGCATATTCAATTCAGCATTCCATTGTAGTCGTTCTTTACTACCCACCCAATAACTGTCTCTACGGTCTAGTTGCCCAGACATATCCCTAATTCCAGTAACACCATTAGCGATGTAGAGTGGGTGATGTAACCACGGAGAATGCTGATTTGAATGCGTATGCATATCCCAGAGTCCTGGGATTAAATATTTACCTGTACCGTCAATTACTAATGTATTAGCATCTTCGATTAAAATTTCTGAACTATCTATTTTCGTAATGATATTCTCTCTAATGAATACATCTCTCTTTTCTAATACATGACCTGTTTTTACTTCAACAATGTTTATTGACTTTATAAGTACTGTATCGTATTTTACAGGTGGAACTAATTTTGGCATGGGCCAGATTATACCTATGGCTATAGTTAAGATTAGAAATGAAAGGGTCAGTAGAATAATCTTAAGAGTTTTAAATAGCTTCTTCATCTTAGTTGGGTTTAGTTATCATGACGATTTACATTACTAATTGTATCCAACCTCTATGATACATTAGAAAATATCTTGTTTACGATTTTCCAATGATTATCGATTTTTGTTAACGATAAGTAATCATAATAGTTATAGCCCAGCATTGGCAAATGAACCTTAGCCATTGCAATATTGCCTAGGATATCTATACCAATAGTTTCCATCTTAAAAGCTTCGTTTAAGTCATTTGGACTTTGTCTATTTTTAACTCCGTCTATATACTCATCTCTACTTTTCTTATATGGTACGCCATTGATGTCGCCATAGATAATCGCATTGTCAGTAAAACAAGATTCGAGCTTGTTTGCATCTCCATAAAAGATACCTTCAAAGTAATTCGTGATTACTTTTTCTATTTCTTTACTATTCTCTTTGTACATAATTTTAGTTTTAGATAGCGTGGCCAACTGTATGTCCTCCCGCTACATTAATAGTTTCACCTGTTATAAAATCTGAGGCAGCCAAATAATAGGCAGCCTCTGCTATCTCATTGGCCTCTCCAATTCGATTTAATAGATGTAATCCCGCAAGGCTATCGGCATCTTCAATTCCTATCTTTTCCTGTAAAGGACTTCGAATAATTCCTGGTGCAATGGTATTGACTTTAATATTGCTCTTTCCAAATTCTGCTGCTAGTTGTCTGGTTAATGAGTGTATAGCGCCTTTACTCGTTATTGGTGCTGTTGCTGGAAAACCACCAATGGCATGGTCAACTAATACAGTCCCAATATTTATAATAGAACCCTTTTGTTGTTGTATCATTTCCGGAATGGCAGCTTGTGTTGTAAAATAGGTTCCCTTGAGATTTACATTCCAATACAGTTCTAAATCTTCTTCTTCAACATCTAAAAATGGTTTTGGGGCAAAGACACCTGCATTGTTGATAAGCACGTCTACAGAATTGAATGTTTCTAAAGCTAAACGTACCAACTCCTTTCCTGTATTTTGACTGCTTATATCACCAGCTAAATAAACGGCATTACTTGGTGAACCAAGTTCTAAATAAGTATTCTTTAGGTTTTCTTCATTAGAAGAATTCATAACAACGTTACTGTCTCTTTCTATAAAGTAAGTTGCAATAGCTTTACCTATGCCTGTTGAGGCTCCAGTAATAATTACTGTTTTGTTTTTCATGATTTAAATTTTTTTGAATTTGAATATTGTTTCGCATCTACTCCCCAATTATCGATAGGGATTTCTTCAATAACTACATGAGTAGTCTTAGGATTCTTGTTTAACACGTCTACAACCAATTGGGTTGTACCTTCAATTAGCTGACGCTTTTGTTCTTTTGTTACCTGTTCGTCGGTAACTTTGATGTTTACATATGGCATCTTTTATAGTTTTAAATTAACACTACAAAGTTCTTTTAGAAGGGATTAAATTTTAAGGAGCTATATCACTACTTTGATGTGATGTAGGTCACATTTTTGATTCATCAATTATCAGATATGAATGAAAAGCCCACCCTGAACATTTTTTAAATGATGGTTATAACTAAAAGACAGAAAGCCTTTTATCAAATGGTTTTCAAGAAAACTTCTTCGTATGCCCAACTCTAAATAGGTTATATCCTGGATTGAGTCATCATATTCTATATCGGCATATATCTTGTAATATTCTGAAATCGGGATTATGGATGAGATTGAGCTAATATTTTTAAACCTGGTCGCTATTACGTTACCATTAGAATACTTCCATTTAGTGGCAAAAAATAAACTCCCATTATCCAAATATGAAGAAACTATGACTCGTTTATAGGTAACTTTTACATGATGAGCAGGGTTAGTATCGTGATAATGCAACCCATATGATAAATTGAGATTTTGACTAAGATTATACTTAATCTTTATCCCTTTTCGACCACCAAGAATATTACTTTCAGAATTTGTTTCTACTTGACTTTGCCAAGTTGTCGGATTAGGTCGGAGTTCTGTCGTGGGAGTAGCCATAACCCCTAATTGAATTGTCAAGTCATTATTAGGAGTAAAAATGGCTTCATAGCTTTTAAAAAACTGACCTGCTATTGATGGAGTCGACTTAAAAACACCAAATGTTCTAACTTGAAGTGCTTTGGGTACTAATGTAAGCAGCACCCGTGCACCAAATTGTACTGAAGATAAATTATTCTGATTAGGCTTATTTGAAAAGTTTGAATAAGCAAGAAGACCAGCATAAATTTTATCTATTTCGACCTCCTTACTTATTGTTATATTCTCAATTTGAGCGGTAACTCCTATGGTTGTTAAGAATAGTATCAGAAAAATCAGGTTCTGAACATATATTATGTTTCTAGTTAGAGACATCGTTCTATCAAACAACTTTTATTTGTCACTTATAACATACTTCCCTCCACCTGTAAAGAAGATTGCTATAGCACCAAATAGATAAAAGGCCTGTAATTCTATTGCCCAACCACCAAATTGATTCAATGCCAAAATTTCATTTGCATGTGTTGTTAAAATAGCAACCAACATAGTTGAGGCCACCAATAGACTTGCTAAACGCTCCTTATATCCAAGGATGATTAATAGTGGCGCAACGATTTCACCTATAAATGCGCCATAGCCTATAAATTCTGGCAAACCAGATTGTGCCATCATACTTTTAATGAATTCATAGCCGCTAAGAAGGTTGCCGAATCCATGAAAAATTAGTAACCCTGCTACTAATACTCTTAGAATTAAAATTCCGATGTCTGTGTTTTTTTCGATTGTTTTCATCTCTTTGTAGTTTAAAATTTATACTACAAAGTTGAAATTAATAGAACTGTATATGAAGGACTTACATCACTACTTTAGAGTGATATATATCACACAATTAGATGAAGATTTGGATTAAAAAACGGCTCGGGAAGAACCCAAACCGCTATTTCTCTTATATTGCATTGTACGCAGTGTTTAACCCTTCACTTTATAATTTCCAGCTTCAATTTGAAAAGTTTTCATTAAACGTGTCCATGTATTTATCTGGCCAATTGCTAAGGTTAAGATTACTATTTCTTTTTTTTCAAAATGCTTTTTAATGACCTCGTAGTCGTTGTCCGCTATTGGTTTTCCGTTTAGTTTTGTGAGTTTCTCGGCAAAGTGCAGAACGGCTCTTTCTTTGTTCGTAAAATAATTAGTCTCTTCCCAAACTATAAGTGAGGACAACCGCAAGTCAGTTTCTCCAAGGTGATTTAGCTCTTTGTAGTGCATATCAACGCAATAGGCACATCCATTGATTTGGGCAACCCTTAAACGCATCAATTCCAATAAATTAATATTGATTTCCGAATTGTTGATGTAATTTTCTAAATCAATCAATTTCCCCATCATTTCTTGAGGGATTTCTGTAAATGATATTCGTTCCATTTCTATTTTATTTTAAATTCGGAACAAAGTTGAGATGAATCAAATGCCTTTTTAAGGAGGGAAATCACTAATTTATAGTGATGTAAATCACATTTTTGAAAATTGAAATCGTAGAATTGAGGTGGTTCAGGAACCAAGCCTGCTCAATGTTTCTCTTGAAACGCCTAGATAAGAAGCTATCAATTTTTTGGGAACTCTTTGAAACAACTGAGGATATTGTTCCAGCAGTAAATCATAACGTTCTTTTGCTGAATTTTTTAAAAGGGAAAGAATTCTTTTTTGCAAAGCTATACGCCCAAACTTACTTTTCTTCGCCCAGAATCGCTCCATTTTATGCATTTCGGCTGTAAGCTTATCCCTATTTTCAAAAGAGATATATAAGAATTCGCAGTCTTCTAAGCAATCAATATATATTTTCGAAGGGATTTGTTTTACAAAAGACTCATAATCTGTAATCCACCAATGTTCCATTGCAAAACGTAATATGTGTTCTTTACCATCATCATTAAGAAAGTAACTCTTAACACATCCCTTGGTAATCCAATATTCCTTTTTGACTACCTCTCCTTCTTGAACAATATATTGATGTTTACGCTTATTGACCGGCTCAAAATGACTCAGAACAAAATCAAATTCTTCGTCAGTTAAGTCAATTATTTCTTCTATATGTTGTCTTAAAAGGTGTTTCATTATTAAAATAAATTATTTAACTACTGATTTGCTTTTATCCACTGCTTGGGAGTCATTCCTGTCATCTTTTTAAAATACGTATTAAACACAGTCTTAGAATTAAAACCACTTTCATAAGCTAAGCCTAACAAAGTCAAATGATTATTCTTAGGTGATACTGCTATCTTTTGAAAATGCTCAAGGCGCTTTCCATTTACCATTTCTGTAAAATTAGTTTGGAGGTAATCATTGATAAATTTTGATAAGCGATTAGGATGTATGACTAGTTCTTCAGCCAACGACCGAAGCGATAAATCTGCACGAAGAAACGCTTCTTCACGACTAAGAACTTGGTCTAAAGCACTTATAAGTTCATCAGATTCTTTTTGCGTAAAAGTTGGAAGTTCAATTGTTTTGTTTGCTTCAATATCAAAGGTTGATGGTTGAATACTTCCAAAAACAGCATTTTGTAGCTCTTTGAAAACTTTTGTATTTCTTAATGGCTCTAAAAATGGGTCGAATTGAAAGTTTATGATTTGCCCAATACGTTGTTCCACCATTTCTTTGAGACGTTCTAAAGCTATCTCTGTTTTTTGACAATGCACCAGATAATAGAAATCCCAATACACCATTAGATTTAGATTTTCTGATAGTAAACTTTTGTCATACTCAGGAACTTGGTTCTTATTCACGGAATTAAAAATGGCCTCAATAATCGTCACCAATTTATCATCTAGGAAAGATTTAGCATAACTCAATGTTTCTTGTTTATCTCCAAGGAACAATAAGCAGGCTACTCTCAGGTGTCTACTTAAATCAAAACTGTTGTCGAGCTTCAAGGAACTTTTAAAACATGAGAGCGCAGTTTGATAATCACCCTGCAAATAATGTAGGTTGCCTTTGGTATAATAATGATTTGGCGAAAGCGGATTGATTTTTAAAATCTGTTCTGTTTCCTCAGCTGCTTTTTCAAAAAAACCTGTTGCAGTTAGAAGTTCGGCAAGTCCTTCTCTTCCTTCTGAAAAATGTGGGTTTTCATTTAAACATAGTTGCAATTCCTGAAAACCTTTTTCAAATTGCCAATTCCCCCAAAAACTTATAGTTGCTTTACCAAAGTACCCAGTGTAAGAGTTGGGATTCATCTTCAACCCTTTATCAAGGTATAGATTGGCTTTTTCCAGGCCTTCTTTTCTATCGATATGCCCCCAACTTGCAATAATAGCATAACACCATCCAATAGATACAACTGGGTCAGCATAGGAACTATCAAAATCTGTTGCTTTTTCAAAAAATACTATAGCCCTTTCCATATTATCCAAGTTCCAAGTAAGCTGGTAATAGCGTCCTCTTAAATACCATTGATACGAAGTAAGGTTTTCTGTTTGCACTTCTGCAAGAGAATCGTCAATCTCAATATGCCCAAAATTCTCACGAATTTTATCAGCAATCAAAAGACTTATTTCATCTTGTAGTGCAAAAACATCATCTAACTTTCGGTCAAATTTTTCAGACCACAATAAAAAACCGGTATCTGTTCGAGTTAATTGCGCTGAAATCCGAATACGCTCTTTGACAATGCGAATACTGCCTTCCACAGCATTAGTAACCCCAAGCTCGTTACCAATAATTCGAATATCTGTTGGTTTGTTTTTAAAGGCGAAAGAAGAAGTACGAGCGGTAACTTTTAAACCATCGATTTTGGTAAGTGCATTAATGATTTCTACTGTAATACCATCTGAAAAATAGTCATTGTTATGGTCTCCACTTAGATTCTTAAATGGTAATACTACCAAAGACTTTTCTGTTACTAATGCAGCTTGGTTGGACAAATTTCAAACAATTGATTTTTACTAAGATAAATAATGGATTAATATCTTGAAAGCCTAAAAATATTGAAGGCGCTTGGAAATGAAGAATTTAAAATACTAATTTAGCATAGAAATAACTATTTGACAAGATTTAATTTCTACGATTAGTTTTATTAACTTTATGGGATAAAGAATTACATCATTTGTGTCTATTTGTCGTAGAAATTGCAAAGAGGTGTGCAGCTTTAAATTAGCAAGGTAAAATATTGAAAATCAAAATGATAGAGTTGTTTATTTAACTCTGTCATCCCGACTTACAAAATCCGAACATTGTTCGGATTTTTTGTTCATAAGCTCTTATAGATTTTTGTAAGTTTTTGGTCAAAAAAACTACTTTTGTAAGTACACAATTAAGAGGATATTTTTATTATGTCAGAACAAGTAGAGCGATTAAAAACATTGATTATTGGTTCAGGACCTGCAGGATATACTGCAGCAATTTACGCATCAAGAGCTGATTTAAAACCAGTGATGTATACGGGCATGGAACCAGGTGGACAGCTAACAACAACAACCGAGGTAGATAATTTTCCAGGATACCCAGAGGGTATAGATGGCCCTACAATGATGGTTCAACTGCAGCAACAGGCTGAACGTTTTGGTACGGAGGTTCGTATTGGTATGGTTACCGCTGTTGATTTTAACAATGAGGCTGGCGGAATTCACAAGGTTACTGTGGATGATAATAAAGTTATTGAAGCAGAAAGTGTAATTATTTCTACGGGGGCTACAGCTAAATATTTGAACATTCCAAGTGAGCAACGTTTAAGAGGTGGTGGAGTTTCCGCCTGTGCGGTTTGCGATGGTTTTTTCTACAAAGGTCAAGATGTTGCGATTGTTGGTGCAGGGGATACCGCTGCTGAAGAAGCTTCTTATTTAGCCAATATATGTAATAAAGTGACCATGTTAGTCCGTAAGGATCATATGCGGGCCTCAAAGGCGATGCAGCACCGTGTAAATAGTCTAGATAATATAGATGTTCGCTATAATACCGAAGTAGATGAGGTTATTGGTGAACAGGTTGTTGAAGGTTTACGTATGGTCAATAACCAAACAGGTGAGAAAGAAGATATAGCAATTACCGGTTTATTTATAGCCATTGGCCACAAACCAAATACCGACATATTTAAGGGGCAATTAGATATGGATGATACTGGTTATATCATTACGGAAGGTAAATCAACAAAGACTAATAAACCTGGGGTATTTGCAAGTGGAGATGTTCAAGATAAAGAATATCGCCAAGCGGTTACAGCTGCTGGTACTGGATGTATGGCCGCTTTAGATGCCGAACGTTATTTGGCAGCTGTAGAATCCAAGGAAGAGGTCTCGGTTTAATTAATAATAAAATAGATAACTTAAACTAATAAAAAACACTGCATTTTTGGTAATGCAGCGTTTTTTTGACGTTTTTTGATTGCTAATTCAAACGCTTATAATTTTCTGAGAAAGTTCGGTTTCCTTCTTCATCTAAATTAATCTGGCTATACTTATCATTTTGTAGATCTAGTTCAAAGATGAACTCCGTAAGGGTGTCTAAAGCTTTCATCATCTCATCATCACCATAAATAATGGTTTCATGTAATTCATCATCAGTGATATAGTATGAACCATAACCAAATCTACCTTTTGGTTCATTTGGTACATAACGAGACCACATGACTCTGCCGTTATAATACATTTTTACTTGGCGATAGCCTTCTGATTTTGGTTCTGTGCTTGATATATTAATGCCGTCATCGTAATGGTGAAAACTTTCAAGTTCCCATGTTCCTTCAATTGAATGATAGTTTTCGGGTTTAGATGAAGTAAGTATTGCGGCAAACATCAATACAAACATCAACGAAACCAATGTCAGAAATTTTTTCATGGCCCAATGTTTTAGTGAAGTGTTTAATTCTTCATTTAAGGTACGAAAAAATGTTAAATACTTAATTGTTTGGTTAAAAAATTATTGTATTCAAAACTGAATGCCATTTTAAATCTTTATGTGATTATGTGAAGGGATTAATTTAGTATTTACGAACACTGCCTGAAACGGATTTCTTTTTGGTAACATTTGCGTCTCCGGAATATGAGATATCTGCTCCACTACTGGCATCAGCTGTTAGAGATTCTGAAACATTAACCGAAATGTCCGCCCCACTACTAGCATCTGCATTGCAGCGTTTTGCTTCCAATCCTCGTGCCTTTATATCTGAGCCACTGCTCGCATCTGCATACAGCACATCTGTACGGCCGGAAACTTTTATATCCGCTCCGCTACTTGATTCAGCAACAACTTCATTGGCATTTACTTGAACTTCGATGTCTGAACCACTACTCGCATCTAACTCTATTTTATCCGATTTAATCACATTTTGGGCGATTAGATCTGCACCACTAGAACTTTGCAAAGTGGTAACATCAGGAAGGGTTACATAAATATTTTTTGTGGCTCTCCCAATATTTTCAATGGCATGAATTTTAAGTCGGCCATCTCTAATATCAGTTCCGATAAGGTCGATGATGTTCTCATCTGCCTCTACTAAAATTTTGAATTTGTTTCCTTGAGTTACAAAAACATCAAGCCCTTCAGATGCATAAACTGCTGTAAAGTCTTCCGAGACACTGCGAGATTCTTCAACTACTTCTCCGTTTCCTCTTTTTCCATCGCCAAAGTTGATATCAAAGGCGCATGAGGTCATAAATAATGCTAATAATGCGGCTATTGCCATTCGTGCTAGTGTTGTCATGATTGTTGTTTTTAATGATTGATTAAAATTCGTGTTTATGATTGTTTTCTTCTATTAATCATTTCCCAATTGTTAAGAATTAGGACTGAACTGTAAGTTTTAGTTATCATCCTCAGTTTTAATTTCTACACCATCCTCATCTATTTTCATTTTAAAAGAATCGTTTCTGTCCTTTACATCGATATCTATTCCGTCCTCGTTAATAATAATTTTTCCTTGTTCATCTCTATCGTTGATTTTGATATCAATACCATCTTCATTGATTATAATTTTTCCGTCTCCATCATCATCACTACCTCCATAAGAATCAATAGGGCAATTCTGACATTTTAATTCGCCATCACTGCCCATGACCCATAAGTAATCAACTATATCGCTTCGGTAGTAATCACGGTCATTTCTGGTGCTTCTACCAACATGACCACTAACATATTCTCCAAAAGAAATTACTTTGCCTTCAGGAATCAGTATCGTAGTTCTTATTTCTTGTTGTCGTGCTTTGTTTTCCGAAACAGTTGTTAAATAATCGTCAAGTGTGATAACATTTCCATCAACACTATATCCATAGTCAACCATTTTGGCACGTTCACGAGCCTTTTCAAAAGTAGGGCCATGACTATCTTTTCTGATGTTTAATCTAGCCATAGTGTCTTTTGATTTTTTGATGTCAAAACGCACGTCATCTGATACTAATACTGCATTATCATTCTCATCATAGGCAAGCATCATTCTTCCGAAGTGAACACGGTCCATAGTATGATCATAATCGCTACTGGTCATTTGAATGTGAATAGTATCATTATCTGTCATTGCCCATTCTTCTTTTACACTTATACTACCCACCGTAGCGAACTCTGCCGCTTGTTTAACGGTTAAGACTATCAAAACTCCTATGGTAACCAACCAAAGACCTAGCAATGAAAATTTGGCAATGTTACCAATGGATTTTAGGTTGTTGACAAGAATCTTTAAGCCTAAATACAGCAAGAAGAAAAACGGAATACCAATAGCAAAGAACAATAGAAGGGAAACTACCCATACCGGTGCGCCTGAGGTATTTACAATATCGTAAAAGTCAACTCCTGGTAAATGTACTGCATCAATAATGCCAACGGTAAAAAGCCCTATAAAAAGCCCTATTAAGGTTGAAGCACCAATGATAATCAATAAAATACCAATGAATTTACCAAAGATTTTGAACAGGAACATAATGATATCCCCTATGGTATCGAAAAAGGTCTTGGAGCCGCTTTTGACCTTGTCGCCCATTTTATCATAATCGACACTTTTTACTTTGTCGGCAACATCATCAAACCCCTCTTTGACTTTGCGTTCTATATTGCTGATGTTGATTGGCTTTCCCGTCATATCCAATTTCTGGGAAGTTGTCGTTGCTTCAGGTACTAATATCCAAAGTAGAATGTATGCTATGAATCCAAACCCGGTAAAAACACCTAATAACAAGAATATTAGACGAATCCAAAGGGCATCAAAACCTAAATAGTGTTCAAGCCCTGAGCATACACCACCAATATATTTTTGGTCGGTGTCACGATATAATTTTTTGACCATTGTGGTTGAAGTGGACTTGGTATACGAAGATTTTGGCTCGTCCTCAAAAATATCTTCGTCGACCATATAGTCTTCTGGTTGGCCCATTATATTTATTACGACATCGACTTCTTTTTGAGTAATTACTTGTCGCTCATTTTCCATTTTCTCAAGAAAAAGTTCGGCTACTCTAGCCTCAATATCTGCTATAATTTCGTCGCTTCCGGCGGTACCTGAAAATGACCTTTTAATCGATTCAAGATAACGTCTAAGCTTGTTATACGCCTCATCATCAATATGAAAGAGGGTATTTGCTAAATTTATATTTACTGTCTTGTTCATTTTTTGATACTTATTTTGTGTTGGTTACCAAGTTGACTGCATTTCTAAGTTCATCCCAGGTACCGTTGAGTTCTTTTAAAAACAATTGCCCTGTTTCGGTAAGTGCGTAATATTTGCGAGGCGGACCAGAGGTTGATTCTTCCCAACGATAATTGAGCAGCCCTGCATTTTTTAAACGGGTCAATAAAGGGTAAATAGTACCCTCGACCACTAGCATCTTAGCATCTTTTAAAGCTCCCAGAATTTCTGATGCATATTTGTCTTTATCTCTTAAGATAGAAAGAATGCAATACTCTAGAACCCCTTTACGCATTTGTGCTTTTGTATTTTCTATATTCATAATGTAAGGATTCGTATTAAATTAACTGTTCGTTTCTTGTGCTGAGCTCGTTTCAGCATTTGTTTCCGCGCCGTCCCGCTTTGATGAGAAGCGGGCACGGAAACGTTTTTTGGTTGATTGATGTTATTTCGTTTTTTGATTGATGATTAAACTCCTGTTTTTTGATTGTTTATATTATTTGATGAATTTTATGGTGAAAGGATATTTAAAGGTTTCGCCCTCATTTGTCCTTATGGTTGCTAAAATGGTATACACAACATTCACAATGACGAGTCCGGCCTGTAGCACACCAGTAATACCAGCGGGCCATAACCAACGACCAAACCGGAAGTCGTCACTGCTTATATGAATGTTGAGGTTGTTGAAATCACTTAACCTATGAAAACCGAAAAAATCTCCATTAAATAAGTCTGGTAAAAAACCGATGAAAAATGGAATACTAATTAAACCTGCAATAATAGAATAAAGTAACATACTTATTTGAAAGTTCAATGCTTGCTTACCATTATAGTCTACAAATTTATATTCCCTTTTATTTGCCGTCCATAATATTAATGGTAAAATGAAATTACCAAATGGAATAAAGTACTTCGAGAAGGTAGAAGCATGAATAATAGCAGATAAATTTCGCTCGTGTTTGGTTAATGATTCTGTCATGATTTTGATTGATGTTTATGCAAACAATTTAGTTTACCTATTAGCTTACCATGCAAATATATATCCAAAAGAAGGTACTGTGCAACACATAGTACTAAAAATTAACTTTTTATTAACATATTGAGATAATAGGTATTTTAGTTATTTTTAGCAAAACTAAACTTAAGATATGGCTACTAGTACCAGTAAATTCAATACGTTCACTTTCTTTAAATTACCCTCGGCATGGTGGTGTGGAGTGCGATTACGGCATTTAGATAAAAGCAAAGCTATTACCACGGTTACTCATAAGTGGGTGAATCAAAACCCATTTAAAAGTATGTTTTGGGCCGTCCAAGGTATGGCAGCGGAGCTAAGCACCGGAGCCATGGTCATTGATCAGATTAGGCAAAGTGGAAAAAAAATATCGATGTTGGTGCAAAATAATAATGCCAATTTCTCTAAAAAGGCCAATGGTAAGATTACGTTTACTTGTGAAGATGGACATTTAATTGCCAATGCTATTCAAAAAACAATCGAGACGGGTGAAGGCCAAAAATTTTGGATGAAATCTGTTGGGGTAAATAAAGATGGGGTAGTGGTGTCTACATTCAACTTTGAATGGACAGTACGACTTAAAAAATAGGAGACTATATTAAAGAAGTAGGTTGTAACAAAATATCATAATCGATAACTAATTAATATCAATAAAAAACTAAAGTATATGAATGCACACGAAATTGATTATGAAATTTATGGGGAAGAAATGCAGTATGTCGAGATTGAACTCGACCCCCAAGAAGCTGTTGTAGCAGAAGCTGGCAGTTTTATGATGATGAATACTGATATTAAAATGGATACCATTTTTGGTGATGGCTCCAATCAAGATAGTAGTGTATTGGGTAAGATATTTTCTGCTGGTAAAAGGATGTTGACTGGCGAAAGCCTTTTTATGACCGCTTTTTTAAATATTGGGCAAGGAAAAAAGAAAGTAAGTTTTGCCTCGCCATATCCTGGTAAAATATTACCTATTGATTTATCTGAAAAAGGGGGAAAGTTCATCTGTCAAAAAGATGCTTTTCTATGTGCCGCAAAAGGAGTTTCTGTAGGGATTGAGTTTTCAAAGAAATTGGGTCGTGGTCTTTTTGGCGGTGAAGGTTTTATTATGCAAAAGTTAGAAGGTGATGGTATGGCCTTTGTTCATGCCGGTGGAACCATGGCAAAAAAAGAATTGGCTGCAGGCGAAGTCTTAAAGGTAGATACAGGTTGTATTGTGGGCTTTTCTCAAACTGTAGATTACGACATCGAATTTGTTGGCGGAATCAAGAATACAGTTTTTGGAGGTGAAGGTTTGTTCTTTGCAACCTTAAGAGGACCAGGAACGGTTTATGTACAGTCTTTACCTTTTAGTAGGTTGGCAGGTCGCGTACTTGCCGCCATACCTAGAGGTGGAAAAGATAAAGGTGAAGGAAGTATTCTAGGCACTCTTGGTGATATCGTTGGCGGTGACCGCGGATTTTAATCCCCATCCCAAATCCCTTCCCTGTAGGGATAGGGGACTTATCTCAAATTCTAATATCTAACCTCTAAAATCTACCATCTTAAGAATGGATTTCCAAAACCAAATTAATTTTTTAAAAGCGTTACAAAAGAACAACTCTAAAGAATGGATGGATGCCAATCGAAAATGGTATAAAGAAGTTCGAGATGATTATATCACATGGTTAGATAAAATGAATTCTAGGCTCGCGGATATTGATGATGAGTATTATGATACGCCCGGTAAAAAAGGAATCAATAGAATCAATAACAATTTGATGTTTCATCCGAACAAGCCTATTTATAAAGACCATTTTGGCGCAGGATTTGACAAAAGACCCAATACAGGTGATTTTTATATAGAAGTTGGTATTGAACGCTCTATGTTTGCAGGCGGATTATGGCGACCTGACCCCAAACGATTAAGAAGCCTGCGTGATGCTATTGACTACGATGGAGAAGAATTAGTAAAGATTCTGAACAAGAAATCTTTTAAAAAACTTTTTGGCGGATTGTACGAAGATGTCAAATTAACCAATGCCCCCAAAGGGTTTTCTAATGAACATCCTCATATTGATGTATTGCGGAATAAGACATTTGCAGTTGCCTGCGAGTTTTCATCTGATTTAGTTTTAAAGGATAATTTTGAAGACTATTTGATAAATGTTTATAGAGAAATGCTCCCATTTAGGCGATACCTTAATAAAGCGGTAACAGTTTAATTTTGGATTTATCTAGGAAAACAAAAAACGGCATTTTGATTGCGTTAAATTTTACGGCATTGGTGATACAACTGGTGAAATGGCACGTATTAAAAATGGATCCCAATATTTCTATAAAAACCTGGATATTTTTAGTTCCTTTAATTCTCTTGATAAATATAATCTCACTTTCAAATAAAAAAAGCGCTGAATTAATTCATGCTTCTCTTTTTCTAGCAACCGGGGCTATAATCGCTTTTACTTTAGTTCCAATTTTTAAAGGACAAGATTCAGTAGTGCTTATTGAGTATTTATGGTTGATTCTTGCTTTAGCTGGAGCTGTTTTACATTATTCAAAAAGTAAGAATGATATTTACCAAAATAAGTAAAACATAGAAATAATTAAAATCATTCATTTGATAATGGTATCAACCTAGCGCTCAAATCAGGGTTCTTCATATCAGAATCTATAGGAAACATAGGCCTTTTAATATTTTTATGACCTAAGCGGTTCAAGTCTTGGTCCACGCCGCCAGGTGTAAGCGCCATAACCCATCCACCTCGTAAGTCATATAACTCAGGTACTAAATAACCAATTTTAACCACTAATATATCCGTTGTTTTTGGGCTTAAATCTAAGTCTGTAAAATCACTTTCATGGTGGTATGGTTTTCTTTTTTTAGTAACAATAACGTTAACATTGCCTGTTTTGACCACTACTTCGGTCTCTGCATCTCGATCTCCATTCTTTATTGCGGTCACAATACCTTCTAACTCTAGAGGAGGCGCGAACCTATCATCGACCATTGCACCGGCCATAGCCTTTACTTTTCCCCCAACACCAACTTTTAAAGCTTCTGTAATTAATTCTGGACCAGGTATTGAGGCATAGATCAATGATGGTCCATCTTCATTTTTAAATTCTTCTTTTGATAATATTTCTCTCAGGGTCCATGTAACATCACCAGCTCCTCCTGCGGTTGGATTGTCACCCATATCACTTACAATGAAGGGTTGCTTATCACTTTTTAAAGCCATTTGCATGCTCTCTTCAAAAGAGGTGGTAGGTGCTACGAATTCAAATTCGCTTCTGACATTCCAAAAGCTTTGCGCTAATTTTTCAGCACCTTGAGTAACCTGTTCTTTGTCATCTCCGGTAACCATCACTACGGCATGATTTCGTGGTTCGTCGGCCCAAGCATATCCAATCCAAATTGCAGCATCAATAACGCCTTCTTCGGCTTCAATTGCGGGTATCTCAGCATAAAGACTTTTCCCAGGCTCTATGCGTGTACTGGTTTTTTCGCCAGGTAAAAGAATGGGTACAGGTATCCAGGCTTTGTATTTTGGTTTTCCTTTACTACTCTCTAAACGGTCTAGCAAATTCGTAATTGAACGTTCTTTAGATTCTAAGGCATCCTCATGAGGTGCCATTCTATAGCAGGTTATTAAATCACTATGCCTTGCCAGTTTTTCTGATACATTACCATGCAAATCCATCGAAGTAGATATTAAAACGTCCGTACCAACTACTTCTCTTATTCGGTTGATTAAGTCTCCCTCTGCATCTATGAGCCCTTCGACACTCATTGCTCCGTGAATGTCAAACCAAAGCCCGTCATATGGTCCACTTTCTTTGAGCATTTTTAAGGTTTTACGTACCATTGATTCATAAGCTTCTTTAGTGACGGTACCACCAGGAAGCGCTTTACCCAATAAAGTAGGAACCCAATCTGCTCGTTTTCTCAAATCGGTATCTTCATTAAAAAAGGAGTAGCGCCCAAAAATAGAATCTCCAATTCTAGCATGAAAAGCTTCTTCATGGGTTCTTGCAGGTGAAAAAGTACTCGATTCAATACCAATACCGGCAATTGCAATGCGGGGGAGTCTTTTTTCTTTGGCATTTGGGGTACATGCCATTAATAAAGAAATAACTAAAATAAAAATGCTAGCTTTTTTGGCCATGATATAGTTGCAATAAGAAGTTTGTTTAAAGGTACTAATTACCGCTTCGCATGCAAAGTATTGATTACTGCACCTGAAAATACAAGAAATAGGTAACTTTAAATTTTAAAACCACAAAGCAAAGGAATTGAAAAACGATAAGCTCAGAAATATTAAAAAAGAATTGCTGTCTGATAATTGGTATACCTTAAACAAGTATAGCTTTGAATACCTGAAAGAAGACGGTACTTGGGAAATTCAACATAGAGAAGCATATGACCGCGGTAATGGAGCGGTCATTTTACTTTATAACAAGGGAAAAAGAACTGTGGTTTTAACCCGTCAGTTTCGAATGCCAACATATGTCAATGGTAATGAAGATGGGATGATGATAGAAGCTTGTGCTGGAATCTTAGAAAAAGGGAATGCCGAAGAGACTATTAAAATGGAGGTAGAAGAGGAAACAGGTTACCAAATTGAGAAGGTCCAAAAGGTTTTCGAATCTTATATGTCACCAGGTTCCGTTACCGAAATTTTATACTTTTTTATTGGAGAGTATGAATCTAAAATGAAAGTAAGTGAGGGTGGCGGCGCAGATGATGAAACTGAGAATATTGAAGTGTTAGAAATGACTTTTGAAGATGCTTTGCAGATGATGACTAATGGTCAAATAAAGGATGCTAAAACCATTATGCTCTTACAATGGGCTCAAATTCAACAATTATTTGATTGCCTCCCTTAATACGCATCATGTATCTTTTTTAAAATAGTGTACATATTTTGACGCACTTCTCTACTTGGACTTCTAAAGTGATTATTCATAAAGCTAAAAATCAAAATCCTATCAGATTTTGTTTTTAGGTAACCACTCAAATTATACACATTACCCATGCCACCAGATTTTGCGTAAATAAATGGAATTTCGTTTACATTTTTAGATTTAGTAATAGTACCAGAGGCATTCCAGCTCGGAAAAAGGTGAAATAAACGTTGTTCATTTATCTCTTCTTTAAGCAGTGTTAAGACCTGCACAAATGATTCAGGTGTAAATAAGTTGTAACGAGATAACCCAGAGCCATCTGCCCATCTTGGAGGTTGTTTTAAACCCGAAAGAGTGCTTTGCAAAATGTAATCTCGCGAGGTTTTAAAATTTAAGGTATCTGATAGGGTAGAAGTAGCTACCAGCATCAATTGCTCTGCCAAAAAGTTATCACTTTCATATAACATTCTTTTGTAGATGGAATCAGTTTCAATTCCATACAAAACCGTTTTTTCACCTTTCGGAAAATTAGCTATGTAGCGCAGTTTCTTTGCTAACTGATTTTGGAGTATTGTTTTGGTAAATTCCTTAGATGTCTTAAAAGGAATTTCCAAAGTGTCTTTTAAATTTTCAGGAATGAAGAATTTGTTTTCGGCTAAATCTCGAAGATTTTCACGCTTTTTTCTATGAATTGAATTTTTAAAAAAGTTTGGAGAAATAACTAAGGAGTCTTTCTCAAATAACTTTATAACATTTCCATACGTAGGAATCGAACCACGCTCAGGAGAAAAGTAAAACTCATAATCTTCCCAGGCCCAACCAGGTCCAAACTTAGTATCCCTATAATTTTCGACTGAAAAAGCAAGGTTTTTAAATCCCTCTAAAAATTCTAATGCGGTACTATCTTGAAAATAAGGGTGAAGCCAGCTTGGGTCGCCTGTGCCTTCAAAATACAAAGTGTCGTTTTGGACAAGGTATTTAAGACTTGGTATTTTATTAGGAATCAGTTGTAGCCCCGAATATAGTGTAAAGATTTTCACATTACTGGCGGGGGTGAAATACTTATCACTATTAATACAAATTAGCGTATCTTTTTTTAGGTGGTCGACCACTAAAACTCCCGTAAATTGGTTGTTGTAAAACTTACTATTGAGAGCAGTGCTTACTTGCCTTTTAACGCTTCTAACTCTTGTAGTGGAACAGCTAAACAAAACACTAGACATAAATAGCACTAAAACCAAATTAGGGTTAAGCAATTGATTTAAAAGGCCTTGAGAGGTGCTTTTTATAGAATTTAACACGGAATTATCCAATTTTTAACGCTTTGATTTAAACAAGATATACTTTTTCTGAGTAACTTAGTAAACAACCTATTAACCCAATAAATAGTATTTGACATATGGCTAGAGCTATGTTGGAGTACACTAAAACTGTATTGCAAAAAGTTAGTTTTGATGCGAGATTATTCGCAAAAGAAGTTAAAAAGGCAGTTTCAAGGCTTTTGCCCGATGAAATTGAGGAACTCAAAGTCTGGTTACAACAGTTTATTAATGATAAGCCAGAATTACATCACAGTCTATTGTATTTAAAAGCATAACCAATCCCGCCCAAAAGGCGGGATTTAATTTTTGTTCTTCCCGCAACTTTCCATATAACTTTGCATCTTGCCTAAAAAAGAGGCTATGAGATTATTGGTTATATGTTTCAGTTTATTGGCTTTGGCCTGTACTGAAGAAGAAAAAATAACCATTGATGATGCCCCCTTAGAGTTCCGATTAATATTGGGTAATTGGCAACTTAATGGAAGTAAAGTAAGTATAGGAGGACCTTTACCGGATGATTTTCAAGAAATAAGTGATGGCCCCATTTTTAGTTTTGAATTAAATTCAACATATCGCTTGGTTTCCAATAATCAGCATATAATTAGCGAGGGAACATTTGTTTATAATGAAGATAGTTTAATAATAAGCCCTCAAAATGGAGAAATTGAAGAGGAGTCTAGTTATATTGTCACTATGCGCGAAAACGAAATGGTCTTATCTCCATCTGGCCCCATACTTTGTATTGAAGGTTGTTTATATCGCTATATAAAGTTAGATTAACTTATTTGCTCAATGGGCTAATTATTTGAACATCTTGAAAAGCAATTGCTCCTCTGACAACCCCAGAGATAACTTCTTTAAGTGCTTCGGTAATCTGTATCTTAAGTTCGCTTTTGTGATAAATTAAACTAATTTCCCTTGCTGGTGAGGGCTTTTCAAAATGCCTTAGATTTTGTTTTTTACTATCATCTAGTTCTAAAGTGTTCAAGAAGGGTAATAGTGTCATACCCATTCCTTCATTAGAAAGATTCACCAAGGTTTCAAAACTACCACTCTCAATCTTGAAATGCTCATCAGATTGGTTTTTTGGAGATTTACAAAGATTAATGACTCCATCCCTAAAACAGTGGCCATCTTGTAAAAGAAGAACATCGCTAATGTCTAAATCCGCTGTCGAAATTTCTTTATTATTTGCAAGTCTATGATTATTAGGAATATAACCAACAAAAGGCTCGTAATACAGAGGTCGTTCTTTGATAAATTCTACTTCTAAAGGGGTAGCGGCTATAGCTGCATCTAAATGACCATCTTGAATATTCTTAATCAAGGTATTGGTCGGTTGTTCTTTGATGATAAGATTTACTTTGGGGTATTTTTTGATAAAAGTAGATAGAAACATTGGCAGGAGGGTTGGCATTACGGTAGGTATGATGCCCAATGTAAAATCACCTCCAATAAAACCCTTATCTTGATCTACAATATCTTTAATACGACCCGCTTCGGCAACAATGTTTTTTGCCTGCGCAACAATCTTTTTACCAACTTCGGTAATTGAAATAGGCTTTTTGCTTCGGTCAAAAATTAATATATCAAGTTCATCTTCCAATTTTTGAACTTGCATGCTTAATGTTGGCTGAGTTACAAAACTTTTTTCAGCAGCTAATGTAAAATTTTGATATTCAGCAACTGCGAGAACGTATTGTAATTGTGTTATTGTCATTAAATAAAATTTGAAATATAAAGTTACAAAACCATCAGAATAATCGATGATTTTTACCAGTTTAGATTGGTAAATCTTATATATAATAAAAAACCCCATGAAAACATGGGGCATATTAATTGATTGACTGATGTTTTTCTAAAACCTGATATTGAACTCTAAGTCTTCTTTAGTTACTTCAAACTTAGCATCATTAAATGTTGGAGGTCCCATTACCATAGCATTACCTGACATTCCATAGCTTTCTTTTGGTCTTCCATCTGCATCAAAGTCCATACGCATGTTATCGTTTTCGTCATGTAATACCATTATAGCATAGGTGCCGGGTTTCACATCCTCAAAGGTCATTGTAACCGAACCTTTTTTTGCCTTGTCAACTAAGTCAATAATACCAGTGCCTTTCATAAAAGTATCATTACTATGCAATGATGCTAGAATAGTACCATTGTCGTTCAATACATTTTCAATGGTCACTTTTACAGTTACGGTTTCCTCCTGTGCTTGTGCTGTGAAACCAATTAAGAATATTCCTAAAATAAGTGCTGCTTTTTTCATCATGATTTTTGTTTAATTGTTAATGATGATTCAAAAGTGCAATGAGATTTGACAAAATAAAAAGTAAGTCTACCGAACTGTAAATTTTGAATGCCGAATTGTATATAGGAGAAATTTTGATGTGTGTAGAGAAGCAATACTTATAGTTCCAGCTCCATTTGAATATTACAGCGCGAATAGGGACTTGGTATTCCAAGTACTTCTTTAAAGCCAAGTTTTTTATAAAGAAAAATAGCAGGTCCTAAAACTGTACTACTTTCCAAATAAATTTTTTTGGCTCCAGAAGATTTTGCCTTTTCGAGTATAGCTTGACCTAATAGAAGACCAATACCTTTTCCTTGAGCTTTAGGGGAAACGCCCATTTTTGCCAACTCATAATCATACCCTTGAAGGGATGTAGGTATAAGTGCACAGACACCTACTGGTTCTTTATTTAATAATGCAAAGAGAATATGACCGCCCTTATCCAAAATATATTCCTTCGGATGGTCAAGTGATTGATAGTCCATTTTTTCCATTTTAAAATACTTTTCAATCCACCATTGATTTAAAGCCTTAAAAGCATCTTTAAAATGGTCATGATATGCAACGATTTCAATCATTTTTTGAATTTAGAAATTTCAGAGGCTATTGCAACACTCCCGGGATTATTTTTATCTTTTAGTTCTGAAATGATTTTGGCATGGTCTTCTGGTCTGGTCTGAGACAGTTTGTAGGCTGCTTGGATGTCTGATATTTCAATTTTGAATCCCACCACACCTTTTACCTGACGCAATGTTTTGGGTGACATATCATTTAGTGAAATTGGATTTTTTGAATTTACTTCATACTTAGCAACCAATTTGTGTAGGGATTGCATTACCGCTTCTTCGTCTAAAACAGCTAGCTTTCCATAAACATGTACTGCAATATAATCCCAAGTGGGCACCTCTTCTTCTTTATACCATGATGAGGAAATATATGAATGGGGGCCATTAAAAATACAGAGTACTTCAGGATGGTTTTCAAAGAATTTCCATTGCGGATTCGCCTTTGAAATATGGCTTATCAAAATAGCATTTCCCTTTTCATCAGTATCAAGTTCTAAGGGAATGTGGGTTGCCCAAGGTTTGCCATCAACTTGATTAACCAAAACACCAAAACTATTTTGCTTGATAAACTCCTTGACTTCCTCAAGGTTTTCGTTTTTATAGTAGTGAGGGATATACATTTTAGTTTTTAATTTATTGTGGTCTAATTTTCTTAAACAATTTTATGGTCATCATCATCTTCTTCTTTCTGCTTCTGATATCTCGTGTATAACCGTACCCCAAGTCTGGCAAAAAGAATTATAGCAACTAAGGTGATAATATTTATAGTATTCATCGTTATTCTTTTTCAGCAAGTTTTCCATACCATTTGGCCATGGTGTTCTCAGCTGGTTTAAATCGAGGTGAAAAATCTAAATTTAGGTCAGCATCCCCAATTTCACTATATGTATGCCATTGCCAAAAATAAGCTCCAGCAAACCAGTTTTTATGCCATAGTTGTTTAAAGAAAGCCTCATAGGCCAATCGTTGTGTTCTGTCTGATTTTTTTTCTGATAACACACTGAGGTAAGAACCCCACTCCCATGGTTTGATTGTTGCCCTAGCGTCACTTTTGTAACCAATTTCAGTGAATAAAATAGGTTTTTTATAGGTCTGATAAAGCTTTTCAAGTTTGGTAATATGTTTTGGCCATCCTTTTTCAATGGTTTCTAAATCTGGATTTTTATTTTTTGTGAGCGGAAAATAAGCTTGAATCCCAATGAAATCCAGTTCATTCCAGAATTTTATAAATTCATATTCATCATGCCAATTGGCCGCATAGGTCAATTTTCCAGAATATATATTTCTTACTTTTTTGATTAAAGCTATCCATCTTTTAGGTTGCCTTTTAATGGATGTTTTAAGCTCGGTACCAATACAAAATAATTCCGCATTGGTCAATTCTGCCATTCGAGCATAGTAAAGTATATACGCCTCATAAGAATCAAACCAAGTATCCCATTCCACATCTGAATCTAAATTGAGGTTTGCACGCCATCCTTCAAAAGTCCATAAGTGCGGTTTTAACTGAACATGAAGCCCTTTTTTGTGTATTGTTTTAATAGTTTCGATAAAAGTGGAATCCCTTGATGACCATTCAGCATTAGCTTGAATAGGCCGGCGTACTGTTTTTGAAGTTTCATCTTCTTGGTCGATAAACGGAATTACGGCAACCCACTCGATATTAGCTTTTATAAGGGAGTCAATAGCGGCATCATTGGTTGTGCTATCCCAACCAAAAACACTCATTCCTCGATGCATTTGATCTAGTTTATAGAAATCGTTGGAGATGAGGTCAGCATTCATCAAAGTATCATCCCATGAGAAATTATAGTTCTCGTTTGCATTCACATAGATGATACTTTTGAAAAGGATAAAAAAGCATATAGTGGGTGTAATTAATCTATAAAAAAGTTGTTTGATAAGTTTTTTTATACCCCTTTTCTTATATACCCTGACGAAATACCTTGTAATTAAAAATAGAAGCAAAAAGATTCCAAAGAGTATATGAATAGCAATAAGAAAGCCTGTGTTTGATAAGAATTCAAAAAATAGATTGGCAGCTTCGGAGAAAGTTCTTTTTCCTATCGCTATTCTCCCTGTGACCGCTATGAAAACAAGCAACCAGGTGAACAAGTAAACAATGAGTATGTTGCGGATTTCTTTTTTGATTGATGATTGATGCATGGATTACTAAATATACTGAAATTAACTTTCAGCTCGTCTTTCCATTACCATCAATATCTTTATTCAGGTGCTCTTCTAGAGCTTGAAATGTTTTTTTAGAAGGATTTTAGTCTAGGCAAGTTCATTTTCGAGTTCTCGACTCTTTCTTTCACACTACCAGCTTGCTTTTTAAGTTCGTTTTCTTGTAACTAATCTCAGAATATGCCGATAATATTAAAATCATTTTCGTGTGGCAAAATGCAAACTATGTATCGTAATAAATAGAATAAGGGTAACTAAACCAAAATTTTATTGGAACATTCTAAAACAGAGATGAACAATTAATAATTGTCTAGCCACCCTTAACATGCTGTCAAAGCAACATAACGTACCTTATTTACTTTATTCGGAAGGAGGGACAAGCTTGTATCCTTGATTTTCCATAACATTCATTACGTCGTAGAAATAATAAATCGCAATTATTTTTCCATCAGCAACCATAGATGCCGTATGGTAGGGGATTGGGGTCTGATTGCCACTGTTTTTATTGGTTATGGTATTTGTACCCCAAGAAAGCACCCATTCACCTTCATTCCAGCTATCTGTAACTTTCACAGGTAGATAGAGGTCCCTTGAAATCTCATGTTTGAAATTTGCTATACTGTTTTTGTAATAGTCATGGTGTTGCTTTACATTCATGGAATCTGGAGCCCCACCAAGATTGTAAATCATAGCGTTATCTGACAATTGTGCATTCATGGTATCCGCGTCGCCGTTTTGCAATGCTTTTACATATTCAGTAATAAGGTTTTGCGCAATTTCAGCGTTGTCGAATTCGAGTGTAGAGGTCTGTGCCTGTGCATTAAAAAATGGCACTAATAATAGTGCAAAAATTACTTTTTTCATCTGTTGATTATATTTATTGGTTAATATTCTAATTGGAATAGTGCACTTGCCAAGCCAACTACATATAATCAATCTGCAGATGCAAGTAATTTAGTTACTCTTAAAAATGGGGAACAAGCTGAAATGTGTGTAGCGTTATTTTCGTCTACACTAGTAAGGTACTAAAAAACTGATTATAAATGGTTTAAATGCATTATTAAATGTAAAATAATACTATTTAAAGGAAGATTTGACGGCTATTCACCCCTAAAATAGTAATTGAAAAAGCCTTTTAGACCAAAGCAAAAGAGTTACTCGTCTTTAGTGTTGATCGTGGTTTATTTTGTGGACATGGAATGGATTCCCTTCCAATCTTCTCCCAATTCTTGAGTAATCAAATGTGCAGATTTATTCAAGAAAAGCTTGGCCGTCGCGTCTTGTTTGTTCAGTTTAAAAATTCTTTGGAAAGTTACTGCTGCCATGGCGAATTCTTTATTCAAATACAGGTCCAAACCTTTTTGAAAGGTTGCACTCGTATCCAACTTATGTGACAATAGTTTGGGAGAATCTCCATTGATACATTCGTACAGGTCAATGGGTTTTTGCTTTCCTTTGACCATTACGGCGCCTAGATATCTAAAATTAAAATGTTCAGGACTCTTCAATTTTGCTTTACAGCTATCCGTCAGTAGGATTGAAGCTCCATAATGTTTTGAAAGTCCTTCAATTCTAGAAGCAGTATTCACGGTGTCAGATATAATTGCGGCATCTAACCGATTGGTATCCCCTGTTATGCCCATAATCAGCTTTCCATTTTGCATTCCAATCCCAATTTTTACTGGCAATCGTTTTTTAGCGGCACGCTCTTGGTTGTAGTCATGAAGTACTTGATGCATCTCTACAGAAGCATTTAATGCTCCTTGAGGTCCTTCAGGGAACAAGGCCATAAAACCGTCACCTAAATATTGCATAATGAAACCGCCATTTTTTCGAATGATAGGACCCATGCGGTTGTTAAAGCCGTTTACAAATAAAAAATTGTCTTTTGGGTCAAGGTTTTCTGATATAGTGGTGAAGTCTCGTATATCAGCGAAAACTACGGTCACTTCTTTTTCTGCTAAATCTCCTAAAACCACTTCGGTGATTTGAGCTTTACCAAGAGATTTGATAAATTCGGAAGGAACAAATTTTTGGCTAGCATCATGAATTTTGCGAATGGCTTCTTCTCTAGCTTGAACCTCTTGGAGCCCTTTTTGGTATAAATGGGCACTTTCTATTGCAGAAGATGACTGTAAGGCAATTGTGGTTAATAATTTTAGCTCCGCCGCGGTATATTCTATTTCGTCTTCATGACCAAGAATGACCATTCCCAAGGTGCGGTGTTTGACCTTTAAGGGGGCATACATTACTGTTTTTAAATGACTTAGAGCTGGGTTTTTAGAAACCCTTTCAGTAGGTACAATTGCAGATGTACCCCTTTTAATAAGCTCTTTTAATACCTCTTTTTGTTTGTTAATATTTTCTTGGCTGCTGGGATTGTCTCCAAACTGTGCAATTTGAACAACATTATCTGTTTCAGCATCATACATTAAAAACAACCCATGTGTCGTATTAATAATTTGAGTTGCTTCATTTAATGCAACTTCTGCGATAGATGTGGCATCAATTTTTTCAGAAATCATCTCGCTCAATCCGTAAATCATATTGATTTCACGATAAAGGCCAAGAACCTCTTTCCCAATCTTTTTCTTCTCCCATTCTTTTTGAAACAAAATTTTAATTGTTTCAAATATGCTAAGGGCTCTCGATTCATTATAGTGAAATGTAGCTAAAATTTCATTTTCATGCTCTAAATCAATTGTAGATTTAAAAGAACCCTTGTTGCCCCAAAGAATTGTTTCATTATTTGCTTCAATACAAAAAGCCGCCTCGATTTTCTTACTCAAATCTTCTATCAAAGCTTTTGTAGTCGCATCACGTTGCAAAATTTGCCTGAGAGCTTTAAAAGAGGTTTTGCTATTCATTTATTAGTACTAGTTTTTTAAGATACCTTCTGCAATGGATAGCATTTCATCTGGATCAAAGGGTTTGGTCATGTACTTATTTGCGCCCATGTCCAATCCTTTTTGTCGATCTACTTCTTGTCCTTTAGCGGTTAACAGAATAATATAAACTTCATCTAAATGGAGTTCTTTTTTTACTTTTTGACAAACCTCCATGCCGTTCATTTTAGGCATCATTACATCTAAAAAAACTAAATTAGGTTTTTTTTTCTGTATGATATTTAACGCTTCTTCGCCATTTTCAGCGAAAAGTAGTTCGACACCTTCGTCTTCAAGGTCTTCCAGTGTTTGTTCAATTAACATGCGTATATGGGCCTCGTCGTCTACTATCAGCAATTTTTTATCCATTTGATTTTGTTGATTTAGTTAGTGGGATTTTTATTGATAAACAAAGAACATGACGTTTTCCATACCCTTTTGAAACTTGAGTTTCTTGATGGTGTTTTCGTCTTGTTTGTGAATGGAGTTTAGCATAATGATATCTGGCTTTATTTCAGATGCGGTTTCCAAAAGATTATCAGGATTTGCTTCCATTACCTTATAACCTCTAGCTGTCAATACATCGGTTAATGATTTTACTGCGGATGCATCTTCATCAACAACCAAAACTCTTTTTTTAGATACCCCTTGTTCTAAAAGATCCTCTACTTCATGAAAAAGTTTTTCGGTATCTATGGGTTTTGTAAGATAACGATCAACCCCTATTCGAAAACCTCGTTCTTTATCTTGAACAATAGAAAGTATAATGATGGGTATATCCATAGTCGCAGGATCATTTTTAAGCACTGCGGCAACATCAAAACCATTGATTTCAGGCATCATGACATCTAAGATGATCAAATCTGGTTTTGCAATTCGCACCATATCCAAAGCAGCTTTTCCGTTTGCAGCTTCTTTCACTTGATAACCGGCATCTGTCAATTCTTGTCGCAATAATGACCTAATTGGAGTATCATCATCAACTACTAGAATGGTTGGCACATCTTCAAGAGTTTTATGCGAAGAATGTTTAATCTGTTTTTTCAGACTTTTCAAAATACGTTCTAACTCAATAGGCTGTTCTTTATTGTCGCCAATGGTTGGAATAGAAACAAAGAACGTGCTTCCAACATTTGGCTCGCTATTCATCCATATGATTCCACCATGATGTTCGATAATTTCCCTACAAATAGGAAGACCCAAGCCCGTGCCTTGGGGTTTGTCCGTAAGGGTATCGCCAGCTTGTCTAAAACGTTCAAAAATCTTGTGCTTATCTTCTTCTGCAATACCAATGCCGGTATCTTGAACTTCGACGATTAATTGCCCCTTATCTTCATAGGCCTCAATAGAAACGCTGCCTTTATCTGTGAATTTGACCGAATTCGATAGTAGATTAATGACCACCTGAATCAATTTATCTTCATCACCACTTATCAATGGCAGGTTTTCAGGAACATTCTTTTTTAAACTAAGGCTCTTTTGTTCAAATAGGGAGGAAGTTGCCGATACCGCTCTGCTAATAACATCTTGTAAGAATACGGGCTTTAAGTTCCATTCCATTCTACCCGATTCAATTTTGGCTAAGTCAAGTACATCATTGATTAAAGTCGTTAAGCGCTCACCTTCTGAAACCACCACATTTAAGTTTTCACTAACCTGTTTCATCGTGCGCTTTATTTTTTGGTCTTCAACGGTAACTGCCGGAAAGATTTTATCTTCTAAACGTTTACGAATGATTTTTGCAAAGCCCAAAACTGAGGTCAGTGGCGTACGCAACTCATGACTTACTGTCGACAAAAAGGCACTTTTAGCTTCGTTGGCATCTTCAGCTTTTGCCTTGGCTATTTTGGCTTCTTCATACAGCTCTGCATTGTGCAGGGCAACCCCAACGTTAATCGCAATAGTATTCAAAAGTTTTTTATCATTATCATTGAACCTACTTTCTTGTTCTGTACTTTGAACACTTAAAACCCCTATTACAGTATTTTCTACGGGAATGGGAACCCCTAAATAAGATATCGCTTGCTTACCTGTTTGTTCAATTCCGCTTTTAGAATACTCAGCAGCAATGTCTGTATCCTTATTAATTAATAATGGCTCACCCGTTTGAATGATTTTAGAAGTTAAGCCTTCGCCTAATTTAAATGGAGGCATATCATCACCATCTTGATAGGGAAAGTTGATCATATTGGCTTTTTCATCTAAAACTGCGAGGTAAGTAATGTCTGATTTAAAGACATCTTTCATTTGATTGCCCACCAACTGTATCAATTCATCAAGCTCTAATTTGTCGTTGAGGGCTTTACTTACTTCATTAACTGTCGCTAGCTCAGTTAAACGTTGATTTGCCTGGGCTGTGCGCTCTTCAACAGTATCCTCTAACACTTTTTGTTGGTTTAACAGAATTTTGGTTCGTGCTTTGACCGAAAAGTAGATGAACCCTAAAATACCTAGCGCATATAGGGCATAAGCCCACCACATTTTATACCACGGTGGTACTATGGCAAAGGAGACTAGAGCCTCTTCAGAAACATCTCCATAAACATTCTTCGCCTTAACCTTAAATTCATAGCTGCCCGCCGGAAGGTTAATGTATTCTCTAGAGGTTTGTGAACCCCACTCCGACCATTTGTCGTCTAGACCCATTAATTGAGTCCTATATTGTATTTCTTTTTGACCAATGTAAAGTGGTGCAGCATACCCAATGTTAACAGTATTTTTGTCAAAAGTTATTTTTAAGTCTTTCGGAAAGTCTATATTCCCCTCATATACTAAGGAATCCCCACCAATACTAAAACTTCTAACGTCCACATGAAAATCTGGAATATCTGGCTTATTCAGTTTTCCCTCATATCTAAAAACACCATCAGGACCTGACAACCAAACAACTCTGGAGCCATCTTCTTTGGGATCTTCTGGGTAAATAGTATATATCTGTGTCTTTTGAAGTTCTTTAAAGACGTCTGTGTTCACCTCATATTCTCCATTGCTGTTTTTCTCAGCAACCATGATTCCTGAACCTGCATTGAACCAAACTTTACCATCTGCTGTTCGTTGAGTTCTTGAACCAGGATTTTCCCAATTAATATAAGTATCGAACCAGAATTTCTCTTCTTTAAACCGATTACTGTCTTTATCAAAAACATACGTTTTTTCAACAGTTGATGCAAAAACACCAAGTTGATTATCATCATCCAAAATTATCCCTATATTGGATTCAGGCAATCCATCATCAAGTCCATAACGAATCATTTCAGATTTGTTTAAATCAAGTTTACCATCAATATACTCCGGTATGATTTTAAAAACCTCCGAATCTGACCTAGTATCAAACCACAGGTTTCCATCATTTGTTTCTCGTATTGAACTATTTGGAATAACGGTGTTAATATTCGATTCTTCTTCAAACTGGTTTTTAGCTTCATTGAAATATAAACTCATTAAACCTTGTTGGTGCCCTATGAAAATTCTATTACTATCTATTTTAGACTGAGTTGATATATTGGACCTAAAATCATAATTGATGTTTTTCCGAACGTATTCAAAGGTTTTATCCTTAATTTCTATAAAACCCATACCATTCGAGCCGTTGTACAATCGGTTTTTGAACTCGAAAAAATTATTTCCTTGACCAAACGTACCTTCAATTGGTTTAACCCTATTCGTAGTTTCATCTAAGTAAGAAATACCATTATTAGTGCTAAAATATAGTACACCATTATGTCGGTAAACCGTATACACAACCGATGTAACCCCCACGTCGGCATCTAAAAAAGTTAAACTGGAGTTGAGATTTGTGCTGGACAAACCTTTGAATAGAGACATCCATAAAACACCTCTTGAGTCTATATAGGTATGATTTACGGCACCATCACCTAAACCATTTGAAGGGGCGTATCTTTGTAGCAATTTTCCTTTTTTGTCTATTAAATACGCACCATCGCTATTGGTGTTAAAAACATAACGGCCATCATTGAGAGCTACTCCGGGTAAGTAAAGACTTCCTTTTACAAATTCATCGATTTCTGTTTTAAATGGTGTAAAGTCTTTACCGTCATAGATATAGAAACCTTCATTTCTAGTTCCGATTAGCAACTTGTCGTCATAGGGTAAAATAGTATAAATACGTTCGCTTGAAAATTTCTCTCCATTGGGCACCAATTCAAAGGTATCGTCATCTTTGAGAGTACAAAGTCCGACATCCCATATTCTTTGATAATATGTTCCTTTTATAACACCTCCTACATGCAGTCCATTTTCTGAGGTAACAACTTTTATCGTTTTGCCATCCCAACAGAAAAGTTTAAATTCTGTTCGAAAAATGATTCTTCCCCTGTAAAAATCGATTTCCCATACATCCGCAAATGGTTTATGTTCTTCCGGAATTTTATCCAAAAGTGAAACATAGGTTATTTCACCATTACTAGAAGTTGATAAATAACCCAATTCTCCTGAACCTCCAACATAAATTGTACCTTTTTCATCTTTGGCTAAACTCCTGGTTCCTATACCGGGAATTTCAATTAATTTCCAGTTGACACCATCAAACTGAAGTACGCCAGCAATATTGGCGAAGTACATGATACCGTTAACATCCTCTATGGCATTCCAATTTATTGGAGCAGCCTCATACTCTTGATAGGAGTAATTGGTTATTAAAGGTCTGCCAACCTGTTCTTGAGCCTGAACTGAATAGAATGAAGCACTTAGAGCAAAAACAAGGATAAAAACCACAAGTTGTTGCAGTAGAGAATAGAAAAAGTTATTCATGATACGTGTTTGGTTTGGTACATTGAGAATAAATAAGGGGAAGACGTTTATTTTCAACCCTTTAAAAATAGTGAATAGCATTTAAATTTTAACAGTTAAGCCAAAAATTCTTTAAGCAATAACAAACTTTAATAAGGTATAGGCTATACTTGCTCCAAGCAATGCAAATAACCCTAATGCTAAAAATCGTATGGCTAAATTGACGCACTTAAATTTATAGGCCGATATTTTTGAGATGATGAAGATTTGTTGCCCTAAGTGATCAAATAATTCTTCTTCTTTTAAACTGATATCGTAAAAGGTTTGAGAAAACTCGCGAATGGTTCCAAATTTTGAGATGATATCACCGAAAAAGAAAATATTACGATCATATTCAGCTTCAATTTTAGGGATAAAGCAGCGTACACTGTAATAAATAGAAATTACCGTGCATATAACCCAACCGCCCAAAAGCATGAAAATTAATATATTACTGACTTCATCTTCTAATACCATGGCAATATTCTGATAAATAATATTTAATAAAATACCATAAAAAGAAAGTATTAGACCTGCTTTTATTTCAGATGCTTTGATAAGGCTAAATACATAATTGATACTGCCCCAATAATGATCTACCAGTTCTTCAGTATGTGAACTTCTGCCTTTGATTAAAGCACCTACAATGGGTTTATTAACCTCTTTATGTGTTTTGGGTGATTTTTTCATAGGTTTTGGTCAGTTTTAGACTTGGTTGGTTGCTCTAAAACTTTAAGCTCTTAATATACAAAAAGTTAGTGGATGCTGTTGGAATTGGGCTTTGCTTTGTTTTTTAACGCTTCTAATTTGGCTATTTTTTTAGGTTGCCTAATTTTTTTGGCAAGTGAGGTATGGTACCTATGGCCTTGCAAAAATGTTATTTGAAGTTTTAGCCAATCTTCTTCATTCTTAATCACCTTGTAGTATAAAAATTCTTGTTTTAGTTTTTCGCTATGTATATCATAATCTTCGCGACCTAAATAATCTAAATCGGCATCTGCTAAAATTTCTTCATAAAACGTGGTAGGATCTTGAGGTACCTTGGTAGCTCTTATCATACCATTGATGGATTCAATTTGTTTATCGTTCAGTACTTTTTTGAGAAAAGGAGCTACTTCTTTTATTCCCAATTCTTCGTGATCAGTTGGTGAAATCAAATATCCTATATCATGACTAATTGCTGCGATGCGTATTAAGTCGGCATTGTCTTTGTCAATGTTATAATAGGTGATATAATCATTACAAACATTAGCTACATCTATGGTATGGCTCAGCGAGTGATAAGTAAGGTGGGAAGGCCATCTTTTTTTCATATAAGATAAAATATCCAAACATATTGATGGATAATGTTCTTTGTCTTTTAATGATGCAACCATTATTGGTAGGCAATTAACTGATTCTTCTGCAAATTACAATTAATAGGAGAATAAGTTCATGACTTTTCTAGTCATCACTTTTTGAATTTCTGCCCGAACTATGCCTTCTATTTCCAGAATTTCCAAATCTGTTAGAACGATTCCTGTTTCTATTTCTATTATGATTCCGATTTTGGTTGTTTCGGTTTCCGCCACCCTTAGGTTTTGGTTTTAAGGGTTCACTTTCGGCTGGTACATCATCCATAAAAGGATGGTTAGCTAGCCTCGGAACAGACTGCTTGATTAATTTTTCAATATCACGCAAATAGGCGCGTTCCTCAGCATCGCAAAACGAAATAGCTATACCGCTGGCACTTGCGCGTCCCGTTCTGCCTATGCGGTGTACATAAGTTTCAGGCACATTGGGCAAATCATAGTTAACTACTAAAGCCAGTTCTTCCACATCAATTCCTCTTGCGGCAATATCTGTGGCGACCAAAACTTTTAGTTTTCCATCTTTGAAAGCACCTAGAGCTTTTTGACGTGCCGTCTGCGATTTGTTGCCATGTATGGCCGCAGCTTCAATATGTGCTTGACCTAGTTTTTTTACAATTTTATTGGCGCCGTGTTTGGTTCTTGAAAAAACCAAAACGGAATCATTAAGTCGGTCTTGGAGCAAGTGCACCAAGAGTTTGGGTTTATTGGTTTTTGAAACGAAAAGAACACCTTGTTCTACGCGTTCTGCTGTTGCCTGCTGTGGTTTAATGGTTACCTGTTCAAAATCACCCAGTATTTTTCGAGATAGCTCTACAATAGTTTTGGGCATAGTCGCCGAAAAGAACAGTGATTGTCGTTTTTGTGGGAGCTTGGCAATTATTTTTTTGATGTCATGAATAAAGCCCATATCCAACATCTGGTCGGCTTCATCCAAAACCGCATATTCGATATCATGAAGTGAAATAAAGCCTTGGTTCATTAAATCTAAAAGACGACCTGGAGTAGCTATCAAGATATCAATGCCATTTCTGAGAACGTTAACTTGTTTTCCTTGTTTCACCCCACCAAAAATTACGGTATTGCGTAATCCCGTATACTTACCATAGGCTGTAAAGCTTTCCCCAATTTGAATGGCCAATTCTCGAGTTGGTGTCACAACTAAGGCTTTTATTTTTCTTTTCCCCTGTTGTCGACCTGCTTTATAAAGATGATGCAAAATTGGAATCCCGAAAGCTGCCGTTTTACCGGTACCAGTTTGGGCAACCCCTAATAAGTCTTTTTCTCGGAGTAGAATTGGAATAGCTTTTTCTTGTATTGGTGTTGGGTTGGAATATCCTTCGTCTTTTAATGCTCTCAATACAGGTTCGACCAGGCCAAGTTCTTTAAATGTCATAATTGGTAATAAGCGGCGAAGGTAATTCAATTTATTACAATCCAGTCGCAGAAACTTACAGTTCGGTACTTCTAATTTAATTCACTGCGGCCCCAACCAGATATTTGCTTCATCAATTAATCAATAATGAACAATGCGCAGTCAAGCTGGGCAAAAACGATAATCATGAAAAACTTTTTGACCATTCTATTTCTAAGTATTATTTGGGTTTCATCAGCTCAAACCACAATTAGTGGAACTGTAACCGACCAATCGAACAATCCAATAGTAGGAGCTAATGTCTATTTAGAGGGCACTTATGATGGTGCCTCGACAATTGAAGATGGTAAATTTTCTTTTGAAACTACTGAAACTGACACCCAGACCTTAGTCATTTCAATGCTTTCTTATGAACCGCATTATGAAGTTGGGGATGTCACCTATCTAAAAAATCTTAATGTACAGCTGGTAGAAGCGATTAATCAATTAACAGGAGTTACCCTATCCGCGGGCACTTTTGAAGCAGGCGATAATTCTAAGGTTTCTGTTTTAAAGCCTTTAGATATTGTTACTACCGCTGGTGCTGCCGGCGATTTTGTTGCCGCATTACAAACCTTGCCAGGTACTGCTGCAGTCAATGAAGATGGCAGGTTGTTTGTTAGGGGTGGTGCAGCGGGTGAAACACAGGTTTTTATTGACGGACTGCGAGTTTTTCAGCCTTTTAATGCCACTGCTAACAATATTCCAACCAGGGGTCGTTTTTCTCCCTTTCTATTTAAGGGAATTACCTTTAGTACAGGTGGATATTCGGCTGAATACGGACAGGCTCTTTCTAGTGTTTTATTATTGAATACAACAGACACGCCAGATCAAGAAAAAACAGATATTCAGGTCATGTCAGTTGGTGGTGGACTTGGGCATACCGAGATATGGGGAGACCAATCGCTAAGCATAAATACACAGTACATCAATTTATCTCCGTATGAAGCTTTAATTCCTTCCACTCAAGGTATCAGTTGGAATAGTCCATATGAATCAATTTCTGGTGAAGCTGTTTTTAGAAATAAGGCTGATAAAAGTATGTTCAAATTATATACGGGCTTTAACCATGCCGAATTAGATATTAATCAAGAAGACATCAATTTTGAAGACTTTGTTCGGTTTCAATTAACAAACAATAATCTATACTTTAATTCTTCATATAAGTATTTCTTTGATAATGATTGGACGGTCACTTCAGGTGCAAGTATTTCTTGGGATTCAAATGATATTGGAATTTTTGAAAACAAAATTGATGCTAAAGAAACAGGGTCTCATTTGAAACTTAAGGTAAAGAAGGGATTTAGTAGCCGTTTTAACCTATACTTCGGAGCTGAGCTTTTCAATGTTGATTATGAAGAAATTTTTGAAGCTCCGGATGGTTTTCAATCTGAAAGTGCTTATAATGATCAATTATTTGGGGCTTTTGTAGAAAGTGATGTCTTTTTCAGTAATAAGTTCGCGATGAAGTTAGGGGCGAGGGTAGAGAACACATCGGTTATCGATAAATTTACAATTTCCCCAAGGGTTTCATTAGCCTATCAGAGCAGTGAGAAGGGTCAATTTTCTTTAGCTTACGGAGGTTTTTATCAAAATCCTTTAACGGAGGTATTACGATATGATCAAACCTTGGATTCTGAAAAGACTTCTCATTATATCTTTAATTATCAGTATCTAGATAATGGAAAGACGTTTCGGGCAGAAGCTTATTATAAGGACTATG
Organism: Croceitalea rosinachiae; assembly: GCF_031846445.1. Lineage (NCBI taxonomy): Bacteria > Pseudomonadati > Bacteroidota > Flavobacteriia > Flavobacteriales > Flavobacteriaceae > Croceitalea > Croceitalea rosinachiae. The sequence continues at coordinate 209,998 of NZ_JAVRHR010000002.1, forward strand.
ATAATTTGGTGAAATTTGATACGGAATTGCCACAGTTTGATTCTCAGTTCAATAATCTGGGTGGTGGATATGCTACTGGACTTGATATTTTTTGGCGGGATAATAAGAGTATTGAAAATTTAGATTACTGGATATCTTATTCTTATTTGGATACAGAGCGTGATTATCGAAATTTTAGAGAGCAAGCAACTCCCAATTTCGCGCCAAAGAATAGCCTATCGATTGTAACTAAATATTGGGTTGATAAATTACGTTCGCAGGTTGGCCTTTCGTATAACTATGGTTCAGGGCGGCCTTATGATAACCCAAATACCTCGGACTTTTTGGCTGAAAAAACCAAGTCCTTCAATAATCTTAGTTTTAATTGGGCTTATTTAATTGATCAACAGAAAATTCTTTATTTCTCGGTCAATAATGTTCTCGGATTTAATAATATCAATAATTATCAATATGCGAATACCCCGAATGTTGATGGAATTTTTGATCGACAGACCGTTCGTCCTTCCGCAGATAGTTTCTTTTTTGTTGGTTTCTTTTGGACAATAAGTACTGATAATAAGAGTAATCAATTGGATAATCTTTAGGACTACAATTCATCCTTAAAATTCAACAGTTCAGTAAAACACAATTAATGATGCAAGATGGGCGTGCCATATTTGTACAATAATCAAAAATAAACAGTCATGAAAAACACTTTCTTATTACTTATTTTTTTCACCGCTACATTTATCAATGCCCAAGATCAATATTCAAAAGGCATGGAAAAAGCAATGCAGCTTTGGTCAGAACAAAAAATAACAGAAGCGTCCAATCTATTTGAACGCATTGCTATGGCAGAAGATGACAATTGGCTGCCTTATTTTTACATTTCTGTAGTGAATACTACGGCATCATTTGGAGAGAAAGATGAACAAAAACTAACACAGCAATTAGAAAAGGCAAAAGAGTTTTTAGATATCGCCAAAAGACTTTCACCAGATAATGCAGAGCTGCTGGTGCAAGATGCTATGATCAATACTGCCTGGATGGCTTTTGACGGTGCAACTTATGGCCCGACATTATCTCCAAAAAATATGCAACTATACCAAAAAGCACTGCAATTAGCTCCAGAAAATCCTAGGGTTATTCTTTCAAAGGCGGAATGGGATATGGGGTCTGCCCGTTATTTTGGTAAAGACACTACACCCTATTGCAAAGATGTAGAACGAGCTTTAGAACTTTTTGCTACCTTTAAATCAGATATCCCTTTTTATCCAAGCTGGGGTAAAGAAAGAGCGGAGCAGGTTTTAGCAGAATGTAAAGCATAGTGAATGTGGAGTTTTATAAAAGTAGTTAAGATTTCTTTACTGATCACGGTTTTTGTCGCCATCTTCAGCATTTTCATTTTTGGAGATGGCGATTACTCCTTTGAAAGTATTACCCGAAATGTGATTATTGCCTTTGTTTTTTCTTTTGGTTTGACTTTGGTCAATTCCATGTATTATGATGGTATGAATATTCGCTATAAATGGGAAACAGACCCGCAAAAGCGACTATGGATAGGTGCAATAGGCTCTTTTATTTTAACGCTTCTCACTTTTGCGCTGTTACGTTTTTTAGTTAACTTTTATTTCACGGGCGATTCTTTCATAACATTCATACGAAACGAAGAGGCTTCTTCGTACATCTTTGCTTTAATAGTTACATTGATTGCTTCTCTGTTTACACATGCTTTTTACTTTTATAGGGCACTTCAAAAAAGAGAGGTCAAAGAGCAAAAAATAATTGCAGGCACTGCCTCTGCCCGATTTGATGCTTTGAAAAATCAGTTGGACCCTCACTTTCTTTTCAATAGCCTTAATGTACTTACTAGTTTGATTGAGGAGGATCCTCACCAAGCTCAAAAATTTACGACTTCACTTTCCAAGGTGTATCGCTATGTTTTGGAACAAAAAAATAAAGACTTAGTCACCGTCAATGAAGAGCTCAATTTTGCTCGTACCTACGTTAGACTGTTAAAGATGCGTTTTGAAGATAGTATTGTGTTTGAAGTACCTGAACAATCTGCTCAACCAGAAGCTAAAATAGTTCCACTTTCATTACAATTGTTATTAGAAAATGCGGTAAAGCATAATGTAGTTACTTCTGCAAAACCACTTCACATTAAAGTTTTCGAGAAGAATGGAAACCTTGTTGTCGAAAACAATCTGCAAGAAAAACAAGTGGTTAAAAAGAGTAGTGGTGTGGGTTTGCAGAATATACGTCAACGCTATGAAATCTTAACGGATAAGCAAGTCATTATCGATAAGACCAAATCTGATTTCAGCGTTTCTTTGCCCATGCTATCTAGGCAGATTTCCGTTATGGAAACACAAGAAGAACATATCGAAGAAAAACGGTACCTGAAAGCCAAAGAGCGTGTTGAGGCACTTAAAGGTTTTTATGGTAATTTAATTGCCTACTTAATTGTAATACCATTTTTATGGTGGCTCAACTCGAGAACTACTAGTTTTATATGGGCGATTTTTCCGACTTTGGGCTGGGGTTTCGGACTTACTATGCATGCTTTGGAAGCATTTGGTTATAATCCTATCTGGGGTAAGCGATGGGAAGAAAAGAAGATTCAAGAATTAATGGATAACGAGGATTTTTAATGCAGTCTTCAAGTATTAATAAGTTGTGATTTCTGCAAAAAAATATAATGCTAAGCCCTTAACTGCAATCCATCCTCAAAAAACCACAACTCGGTCTTTCATTTTTTCTAAAGAGCATCATTATTCTCAAATTTGGTATGTAATTAAAGAATAACTTATAAAGCATATCATTATGGATACTATAAACGAGTACAAGTATAACAGGGCTAAGAAACGCGTAAAGTGTATAAAAGGATTTTATGGAAACTTGATTGCATACCTAATTGTCATTTCAGTTTTAGCCTATATTAATTATAGAACTACAAGTTTTCTTTGGGTATTGTTCCCGGCTGTAGGATGGGGTTTTGGACTTATAGCTAATGGGTTACATGCTTTCGGCTACAACCCTATATTTGGTAAAGATTGGGAAGAGCGCAAAATCAAAGAATTAATGAACAACGACAATTTTTAAACTTTTATCTTTAATAAGCGATTAGTATTGTATCATGGAAGACAAGAATAATAACAATAAATATTTAAGGGCTAAAGAACGCGTTGAAGATCTAAAAAAGTTCTATGGGCATCTTACATCATACATCTTAGTCATTGGTGGTCTAGCTGCATTGAACTACTGGGTAGATGGATGGCGATATATGTGGTTTTTATGGGCAGCCTTTGGTTGGGGTATAGGTATCGCAGCCCATGCGATAGGAACTTTTAACTTGAACCCATTTTTTGGAAAAAACTGGGAGCAACGTAAGATTAAAGAGTATATGGAGAAAGAGAACGACCAAAGAAAATGGCAATAAAAATGGAAAATTTCAATATCGATAAGTTAAATCGAGCTAAGAAGAAAGTTGATGAATTAAAAGGATTTTATATTCATGCTGCAATCTATACGGTTATTAACACCTTCATTTTAGTTAATGTATTCATTAGAAGTGGTTATGATGGTGAGAGTTTCTGGCAGTTTGGACATTTTCTTGCCCCTTTCTTTTGGGGAATAGGGCTCTTGTTTCATGCTTCAAAGGTTTTTAATTTTAATCCTTTGTTCAATAAAGGCTGGGAGAAGAGGCAAATTGAAAAATATATGGAAAAGGATAGGGAAGAAGCTGAAAAATATACTAAACAATGAAAAGAGAATTCAATGAAACAACGCAATTAGAAAGAGCGCAAGCAAGGGTAAATCAAATCAAGGGATTTCACAACCATCTGACTACATATATTTTTGTAAATGCTGCCTTATTTTTATTTGCAAAAAGGATGACCTTTATTTTGTTAAGTAAAGAAGCTCTCGGTAACCCAGGATTTTTAGAATGGATTAATTGGAATGTTTATGGCACACCCATAATTTGGGGGGTTGCATTAATCATTCACGCTCTTTATGTTTTTGTACCCAGTCCATTTAAGAAATGGGAGGAGAAGAAAATTAAGGCATATATGGATGAGGAAAGAAGCAAAACGGATAAGTTTGTTTAAGGAAATCGATGAAAAAAGAAGAGAGTAAGTACGAACGGGCAATCAAAAGGGTAAAAGAGCTAAAAGGATTTTACAATCACCTTAAAATCTTTTTAATAGTTAATGGAACATTGTTTTTGTTGAAAAGCGGCTGGTTACATTTATGGCTTCCTGAAGGTTTTCCTACGGCAGGCTATTATTTTGATTGGATAAATGCTAATGTGCTCATCTGGCTTCTGATTTTGATGGTTCACTTTATACTTCTACATCGCAATAAATGGGCGTTTTCCAAAAAGTGGGAAGAAAAGCAGATTCAAAAGTTCATGGAAAAAGAAAGTGATGAAACAAAGCGATATAAAGAATATTAATAGATATAGGTATTTGAGCTAACACTATTTTTGAATTTAAGTAATAGCAAATGAACATAATAATAATAGAAGATGAAAAACCTGCTGCCCGACGATTGGCTAGGTTACTCAATGATTTGAATGTCGAAGTTTCAACAATGCTACATTCTGTTGAAGAAGCTATTGAGTGGTTTCAGAATAATGAGCATCCAGATTTGATATTTCTAGACATTCAACTTTCAGACGGCCTTTCCTTTGAGATTTTTGACATCATAGAAGTCAAAAGTGCCATCATTTTCACAACAGCTTACGATGAATATGCCTTGCAAGCTTTTAAGTTGAATAGCATAGATTATTTGTTAAAACCAATAGATGATGAAGAGCTTGAAAAAGCAGTAAAACAGTTCAAGGAATTACAACCTGAAAAGGAGAAAATTTCCGTTGATTTTGAAGACATAAAAAAACTCTTGGTCAACCCCCTCGAAAGAGAATTTAAAAAACGTTTTACTGCTAAGGTCGGTCAACATATAAAAATCATAAATGCTGACGAGGTCGAATGCTTTTATAGTGAAAATAAGGGTACTTATGCGGCAACAACAGATGGTCGAAATTATTTATTGGATAATACTTTGGAAAATCTTGAAGAAGAGCTTTCGCCAAAGTTGTTCTTTCGGGTGAGTCGCAAGTTCTATGTGAACATCAATCATATAAAAGATATCATTTCGTATACCAATTCTAGACTGCAAATCAAGCTAAATAGCTATAAAGAGCAAGAAATTATTGTCAGTAGAGAAAGAGTAAAAGATTTCAAGTTATGGTTGGAATAAGTATTATTAAAATACTGAATAATAACACATTAAATGCTATAATAGATTTTTATTATACTGAGTTTTTTTGTAAAATTCACTGATTTTCTTCAACCCTATTATCATCAAAAGCCGATGGTAACAATTTAGGTATTAATTTTATAAATATAGGCAATAAAACTGCTCCCCCAGGTAACATGAAAATTGCTAATGAAGGTATTGATTTGAAAATATCAAGCAACTGGCCTTGTACTTTTTTTCGTTCCCCTTCATTTAAATCTTTAGAAGCTGACTTTGCCAAAAGTTGAACAAGTTCCCTACTTTCTGATAATTCTTTTTTCAAGCGTTTACTATTTCTCAAAATCAATTTACTGACGTTTTTGGTCATTCCATCATAGAATTTTGAGGCTAAGTTGGTGTCTTGCAAATAAGGTATTTTCTGGTGATTTTTTTCAAAGAATTTTTTGACATTTTCCAATGCATTTTTGGCCTTGTTTTTTGTCTTGTTCAAAGCATCTGAAATGGCAAAAATAAACTCTGATTCTGAATGATCAAGATTGGAATCTTCCCAGACCGTAAGACAGGCAATATCTAACAAATAATCTTTTTCGCTATCACTAAAATTCTGTTGTAGTAAGTCTGCATAGGTACCTTCAAAATTTGCATTTTTCAAATCTACGTAGGTCAATGATGAAGCCAAAAGCTGCATTAGTTTAGCATCACTTTCATTTGCTTCTTTTGAATTTAATGCTTGATATGCAATATTTATGGTAACATATTCCAATAGTTGAGCATGCATAGTAAGCGAAGGGGTATTGGACAAATAGGCCTTAAAGATCAATACATCTATATACAGTAATGAATTGGTCAAACTATTGCCAAATGCTTTATTAAATACATTACCGTTAAGATAAATGCGTGAATCTAACAACTTTTCAAGTTGGGTCATTGTTTTATTACCAGACAGTATTTTGTTCAGAAAAGATATTCTACCTACCTCCATTTCTTGATAAAAGGTAAAAACAGTTTCTACAAACTCTTCAAAATTTGAATTGTCCACTTCAAACCTATATGAAAAATACAGTCCTGCTAATAGATTTATTTTCGCTATCTCATCTTCGGAGAGCCTATGTTCAGTAGTAATAAAAGAAGGAATGTCTAGATGAATACCATAAATAAACCCATGGTTCAAAAGCTCTAGGTATAGCTCTTCATAGGTTAAAAATGGTACTTCTTTTGTTTTTAGAAGAGATCCAAATTTATTAATCCAACCTGGGGAAGATGGGTTCATAACTCATTTTTCAATATCAAAGAAACACAAATTATAAGACTTTGACCACTATGTTCTTACCGAAATTTGAGATAGCATCATTATAGTTTTGTTAAGAATATTTTAACATTTAAAACCAAACCCACTTGATTATGCCTCCGTAGGTAGGGCTGAATTAATCTCTTAAAACAATTAAAAATGAAAAAAACAACTAAGTATGCACTTGGGATTGGCACATTAATAGTGGCAAGCCTAGTTTTTGTGGCTGCAGATCATATTGATGCTCCCGCTACGATGGGAACAACGGCAGATATTGCGGACTATTTTGCTTTTGAACCTACAGAGGGTTCTGACAATACCGCTTTTATAGTGGACCTACAATCAAATGTATTACCAGATTTAGCGTATGGTACTTTCGACGAAGATGTATTGACAGAAATAAATATTGATACTGATGGGGATTTAATTGAAAATCTTGTTATACAGGCAATTGCTAGAGATGGTAGAATGTATTTTTTTGGTCCAGTAGCACCAAGCAGTACTGGCCTAACGAGTCAAGTTGCCATAGAATCACCTATGGGTGATGTTGAAATTTCAGGTTCAACTGCTATTGTTGAAACTATGGCTAATGGAGTATCCTTGTTTGCGGGACCAAGACAAGACCCTTTCTTCTTTGATTTTTTCAGATTTAATGAAGTTGTGTCCCCCTCAATGGATGATAATTCAGGATTCGATAACCCAGGGATAGACACTTTTGATGGTGCAAACACAATGTCAATTGCAGTTGAGGTTCCCAATAGTCTTCTTGGCGAAACAACAGCCACGAATGTATTAGGACTACCGGTTTATAAAACCTGGGTAACCACGAATAGAAAACAATAACAAATCAAAAACATAGAAAAATGAAATTAAATAATATAAAGTATTTGTTTTTTGCCATAATACTTTTAGTTACATCAGTAGGGTGTAGTGATGATGACGATACACAAATGATGCAAGATGACGATGTTATGGCCATGGTCACTTGTGATGACGGAATTATGAATGGTGATGAGACCGGTATTGATTGTGGAGGTTCATGTGAAGCCTGTGAAGTAATGTCTATGGACCCAGATTTTAGTGGTACTTATTCCCAAGTAGATTATATGGGGAGACCAGGTATTAATACGGTTTTAAGTTCAAGTGATGTGAAAGATATGCATAATCAGTCTATTCCTTCAACGATGGGGGCAATCTTACAACCTGGTTTTGAAACTCAATTAGAAGCTTATCATGATGCATATGCCATTGCATTGGGTCTGACCGCTGATGATGTAGATTTTCAGCCAAACATTCTTGGCGATATTTTGAATGGTCCAGATAATGATGGATTTACTGAAAACCCAGTAAACGCAACTGTTTTGACCACGGTTTTGGCTACTGATGTCTTAGAGGTAGCACCCAATTTACCAACTACGTATTTTAACCCTGGTGCAGGAGCGCCTAATTATGATGGCGCAGTAGGGCTTACAGGTAGAACATTACAAGATGATATTATCGATGTATCATTGATTTTATTATTTGGTGGCGGTGATGGTACTCGTTTTAATGGCGAGGGCGGTCTACCACTCTTGGTTAGTGATGGCGTTGGTTTAACTGCTGATAATATTACCACAACTTTTCCCTATATCGGGGCACCTGAGTAAAGCTTAACCCTATGAAAAAGAAAGGGAGAGGATTATTCTTAATCTTCTCCCACTTTTTAAAAACAACAATCAACATTTAAAATTATACCGATGAAATATTTAGTCATTCTGTGCACTGTTGTGCTCGTTATTTCTTGTTCTCAAAACTCAAAAGATTTTGAAACATCCTACAAAGATTATAATGCTTACTTGAAATCAAGACCCCATAAAAACACATCAAAATATTATACACTCTGGAACTCTAAGATTACAAAAGATAGTACACAATTATTAAGTTTTGGTAATGTGGCATCAGAGTATAACCGCTATTTTAAGAATACCGGAGATTTTCAGTTTTTGAAAAAAGCTGAACAAGCACTTTCCAAAGCGGTTGAAATAGCCAATATTAATAAAGAAGGATACTGCCGTGCTTTGGCACGTAATTACATATCGCAGCATAGGTTTAAAGAAGCACTGATATTAGCCCAAGAAGCTATAAGTATGGGCGCCGGATCAAAAGCAACTAGAAGTCTACTTTTTGATGTTCATATGGAACTGGGTAATTATCAAAAAGCTGAGGCTTATTTAGATAGTATTAGAAACCCTGCTGAATTTGGGTATTTGATTCGTGCTGCTAAATGGAACGATTATAAAGGCGATTTAGACACAACGATTGAATTCATGGAAAAGGCAATGGCCAAAGCCGAAGCTTCAAAAAATAAAGATCTGCTGGTCTGGTCATATTCTAATATTGCTGATTACTATGGTCATGCTGGTCGGTTCAAAGATTCTTATGAGCACTATTTAAAAACATTGGCTATTGATCATCAAAATGCATATGCAAAAAAAGGGATTGCTTGGATTGTTTTTTCACATGAGAAAAATGGAACCGAGGCATTACGAATTTTAGATTCGGTTATGCAAGATTACAAGTCACCAGACTATTATTTGCTCAAAGCTGAGATAGCAGACTTTATGAACAACACATTTCTTAAAAGGAAAAACCACGATTTGTATGACGCTGTTATTTCGAATAAGGCATATGGCGCTATGTATAATGCTTACAACGTGGATTTTATTTTAGAAAACACGGATCAGTTTGAGAAGGCACTAAAGATTGCATCTGAAGAAGTAAATAATAGAGCAACACCCGAATCTTATAGCTTATTGGCTCATGTATATCTAAAAAAAGAGGATTACATCCGTGCACTTGAAATTGTAAATGCCAATGTTATAGGCAAAACCTATGAGCCGGCATTATTACTAAATGCTGCGGAAGTATATAAGGCAAACCATCAATTTGAAAAGGTAAAAGAAATAAAACTAGAACTGGCTGATGCGATTTATGAACTTGGCCCTGCCTCTAAAGAAAAAATAGCAAGTTTATAAATTGAGGTTGTTGATTGATTGTTTTTTAGAAAAACGCCTTAACCTTTATGGTTAAGGCGTTTTGTTTTTTCGAAACCTTATCATGTATTTAGTAAAGTTAAATGGCAATAGTAATGAGGTGTAAGGTTTTTTTGATTCTTTTACTATATATATTTTCTTTTAAAAGTATTGTTCAAGTAGAGAATAGTATAAAAAATGATTTCCTTTTAAACTTTAAATTGACTGCACTACCAGTGTTATTTTATCTTCCTGAAACCCGATTGGGTTATGGCGCATTAGATATCGGAACTTTTCGATAAAAATGAAACTTTCGAATTTTGGAAATTTGTTTTCTTCGCGGTATGGGAATGCAGTGAATCATACCATCAATGAAAAAAGGATGTCAGAACACAAATTGACTATGGTTTATCTGAAGAAGGAGGAAACCTTTAGTTTACAATATGCGAGGCCTTATGACTATAGATCTATAAAATTATCCAGAGCCAATGTCCAATTGTAATCCTTATAATCAATAGCTACTCCATCGGTTGTGGGAATCACACCTTGTTTTTTAAGAATCTCCTGTATACCGTCTTTACCACCAAAATCACCTCTAAACCAACTAAATAATGATGTGACATACACTTTGTTTTCTGTAGAATCATAATTTGAAGATTGTTTTAAAAATAGCTCTGTACTCTTCGCAAACTGTTCATTTAACCTTATGGGAGAGTAAATACCAACCGGTGGACAGTCCTTTGCACCACAATTTAATGCAAAGTGAATTCTGTAATCTTGATTTTCCACCCTCAATAATCTTTCAAATTTATCAGGAAACCCCTTTTTTACATAACCCAATCCAATTTTCGATTGAGACCTTCTAATAATACCATGTTCAATTTTGTCAAAAGAAATCTCATTTTTGGCAATTGTAATTTGGTCTCTTGAAAAGAAATCCCCCCTATTTTCATAAAGTTCTGGGTTTTTGTTTAAGATTACCTGTATGTAGGCGTTGTAAATATTCACCCAAAAAGCCAGTTTTTGTGTGTCTGTCTTCAATTGCGTAGTTAGTTCTTCAAGTTCAATATTGGCCAATTGTTGTTGTTGTTGTTCTGTATTTTCTCCGTTCTTGATTTTTTCCAAAAAATGCTCCGAAAGGCTATTCAGTTCAGTTTTCTGTGCTTTGCATAGCGAGAAAATCAGTAAAAAGAAAATGGTAATACCTTTAAATTTCATGGCAATTTGTTTTAATGATGAATTCTATTGCACGTACGTAAAAAAGAACACTTGGGTTTTGTCGAAATAGAACTAATTTCCTTGCTTCAAACCTAATACTCTTAATTTACGTAAGTAAAATAAATATCAATTACATGGTTAGCGTACTCATACCTGCCCATAATGAGCGGAAAAATTTAGAATCCTTAGTTCCATATCTAAAACACTTAAAACATGGGAACGATAATGAGATTGTTATAGCCTCATCTTTTTCTGATAGTGATGGTTATGAAGATTTAAAAGACAAATATCATGTTTCTGTGCTCAAATGTCAGGGCAAAGGGAGGGCTTTGCAAATGAATGCTGCTGCTCAATTGGCAAAAGGCGATGTTTTGGCTTTTTTACATGCTGATGTGAAACCACCGGTTAGTTTTTTTGATGATATTAAAACATCAATTATTGATGGGTACGATGCAGGTTTTTTTTCCTATCAATTCGATAAAGACGACTTTTTTTTGAAAATTAACGCCTCATTTACAACTAAAGATGGATTGTTTACTGGCGGTGGAGACCAATGCCTTTTTATAAAACGAAACGTTTTTGATAATATGGACGGTTTTGATGAAAAGCAAGTAATTATGGAAGATTTTGAGTTTTTCAAAAGGATGAAATCTAACAAAATACCCTATAAGATTGTAAAAAGTGATTTGGTCGTATCTTCTCGTAAATATGAAAACAATTCATATTTGAGAGTTAATATCACAAACTTTCTCTTAGTAGTTCTTTTTAAATTTGGTTATTCTCCAGAAAACCTCAAAAAACTACACAATACCTTATTGCGTCTTCCTTACCAACATAATACTTCAAGAACTTGAGCTACATTATAAACGGTATTCAACAAATTGGTATTGGAGTCTCTGATGCTAAATCAGTATTTAACTGGTACAAAGAACAAATGCGGTTTGATATTCTATTGTTTGAAGATATTGCTGAAGCCAAATTGATGACAAAATATACCAATCATAAGATAATGAGTAGGTATGCTTTATTGGTAATGAATATGAAAGGAGGAGGCGGACTAGAAATTTGGCAGTTCAAAAATCGCAAGCCTCAAAATCAAGCACCAAGATTTTTACTGGGAGATATTGGAATTAACATCATGAAGTTGCGCAGTACAAATCCTAACAAATCAAATAGATATTTCAAAGACCCTTGGGGTAATTGGATTCAATCAGTGAATGACCCATATAGATTTTGTAAGACCAATAGTTGTAAAGGAGGTGTATTGGGTGCTGTTATAGGTGTTTCGAATATGGCCAAATCATTAACTTTTTATAAAGACCTTATCGGGTTTGATATAATAAAATCTGATGTCGAAGGTGTTTTTGAAGACTTGAAGGATATTCCTGGTGGCAATTCAAAACTTAGGAGGGTAATCATTTCAAGAAGTGACAAAAGAATGGGGGGTTTTGGTAGACTTTTAGGGCCAATGGAGCTTGAACTTGTTCAAGTGCATGATAGAACACCACCTAGAATATATCAAAATCGAATTTGGGGCGATTTGGGTTATATCCATTTATGTTTTGATATCTCTGGAATGAATTATTTAAAACAGGAGGCTAGTAGACTGGGATATCCACTTACCGTGGATAGTGCGGATAGTTTTGACATGGGTGATGCAGCTGGAAGATTTGGGTATGTTGAGGACCCTGATGGCACATTAATAGAATTGGTTGAGACCCATAAGGTGCCAATAATAAAGAAATTAGGAATTCATATTAATTTAAAAAATCGAAACCCAGAAAGACCACTTCCAAATTGGATTGTAAAAGCAATGCGGATTCATCGTAAAAGAAAAAACCTTTAGATTTATGTTTTTCTAATCGGGCGAAGGCCGGAAAAGAAGAACAATACTCTGAGATTATTTATGATTAATATTCTTAGTATATCTAGAATAAAAAAACTTAATTATCAATTGGTTTAATCATTTTACAAGGATTGCCTGCTGCAAAAACGTCTTCAGGGATATCTTTTGTAACAACACTTCCAGCGCCAATTACGCTTCTATTACCAATAGTGATTCCAGGACAAATAGTAACGTTACCACCGATCCAAACATCTTCACCGATAGTTATTGGCTTTCCGAATTCAGCGCCAGAAGCCCTAGGTGAAGCTTCTAAAGGATGTGATGCCGTATATATTTGAACATGGGGTCCGAACATGGTTCTATCACCAATCTTAACTGGAGTAACATCAAGAACAACACAATTAAAATTAAAGAAAACTCTTTTCCCTAAATGGATGTTAGTACCATAATCACAATAAAACGGAGGTTGAATAAAACAACTTTTACCCTGATTGGGAATGAGCAATTTTGATAAGCGTTTTAGTTCTTTTCCATTATCTGCAGAACAATTATTTAATTTTTGTTGTAATAGCCGAGCTTCAATTCTTGCAGAAACCAATTCTTTATCTAAAGGATTATAATATTCGCCTTCTAACATTTTCTCTTTCTCGGTCATAAGCTTGAAAGAAATGAATCGGTTTCTAAAACTGTGGCAAACTCTTCATTTAAACTTGCCAAAGTTGTTTGATGAATAAGTTCGGCGTCAAACTTTTCACCATTTAGCCCCATACGGTCAAAAGTTGCGGTGGCATCGGAAATCAAATAGGTCTTAAACCCAAGATTTGAAGCCATTCTAACACTTGTAGAAATACAATGATTGGTAGTAAGGCCTAAAATCACTACAACTGAAATACCAGCTTCTTTTAATAGGTTTTCTAAATTAGTGCCAATAAAAGCACTATTTACATTTTTACTTATGACAGGCTCTCCAGTAATAGGTAACACCTCTTTTTTTATGGCAAAACCTGGCTTTGAGGCATGTAATGGTGATTCTGGATTCTGAGAACTATGACGAATGTGATAGATAGGTAATTTTAATACTCGCCATCTTTGGAGAAATCTGGCAGCATTTTCTTCTGTTTGAAGATTGTTTCTATTTCCTCCATAAAAGTCCCAATCATCCAATCCATATTGAATATCAATCAGTAGCAATGCAGGTTTCTCAGTTTCTATATTCATAAGTTCACTTTCATAATAATATATTCAATACCCCCTTTATGGAATTTCTGATCAGTTTCTATAAATCCAAAAGTTTTATAAAAACTGGTTTTGTCCTTTCTTGCATTGCACCACAATACCTGAACAGGCGATTTTTCAATTATTGAGAAGATGTAGTTTAATAGTTGGGCTCCGTAGCCTTTTCCTTGCTCCTCACTTAAAGTGGCAAACTTTCTAAATTGAGTTTTTCTTTGTTTAGTAAATAAAGAGATAACGGACACTAATTTTTTGCCGACAAATAATCCAAAATGTTTTCCTTCATCATCGTTGGTCAGTTTTATATAATTGATATTTTTATCCGGCCACATTACTTGGTGCCGAATAGACCAAGTATCGTAATATGAGATTTCTTTTATTTGAATTTTCATTTTGTTTTATCGCCCAACTGCTCCTAAGGTGTACAACTGATCTAAATTAGGGCTTTCACTTCCTCCCTCTGGTTCTAGGGTTATGCCAAAAGCTTCTGACTCATTCACATTTTCCAATTCAAAAACTGAGGTTTCATTGTTTGCAAAATCATCAAGTAATCCAATACTGGTAGGTGCGAGGGGCTCTAATTTAAGAGACCAAACTTGATACGTAAACCCAGCTGGAGGTTTTGGTAGACCCTGGGCATCTACATAAACTTTTTGCTCAGGTTTATTCCAATATACTTTTGCGTAGGATTCTGGAGCAACGTTTTGACCGGCCAAGGCAACTACATTAACATTTTTATTGCGAAGTTCTTTTAGTAATTTTTCTGTTTTGCCTTTCTCAACCAGAATCTGCTCGCCATCAATAATTTGCTCTTCTAAAGTTTGTATTTCTTGTTCAGTAATTTTTATTTCGCTTTCAAGTTTGTCATTTTGTAAATACATCCAAAGCATACCTATTGCGAAAATTAGTGAGGCCGCCCAACCCAAATAGCTTATCCAGGGTGTTCTCTTTGGCGATGGGGTAGGAGCAAAAGGAATAACATCATCTAGTTCTGATTTTACCTTTTTGAAGCTATCATTTGATAAACCAGGAGAAACAACAGATGTAAGTTCAAGTATGGCTGCCTCTATTGTTTCAATTTCTTTTTGTATTTCTGGATATTTAATAGCATAGTGTTGAACCTCTAGGTTTTCTTCAACACTTAAAGTGCCTGCAACGTAGAGTTCCAATATTCCGGATGCTATGTACTTTTTAATATCCATTTACAAGTTTCTGTTTTTTCTGATTTCAGAAATACAAGCCCTGATACGGGTTTTTATAGTGCCAATTGGTTTTTTTAATGTTTCCGCAGCCTCTTTTTGGGTATATCCTTTAAAGTATAGTAAATCTATTAAAAGAATGCACTTTTCTTTTAGGCCTATGAGCAATGACTCCAAACCAATGACATCTATTTTATTATTGAAGTCTTTATCATGCTTGAGAATACCTACGAAAGAATCTAACTGTAGGTTTTTCTTATTGTTTTTGTGGGCTTTAGAGCGCAGTTCATCGATGGCGGTATTTCTGGCAATATTGAGTATCCAAGTGAAAAAACGTCCTTTTGAAGGGTTGTAGGTATCAGATTTATCCCAAATTTTCACAAAAACATCTTGACAAAGTTCCTGTGCTCTTTCTTGGTCTTTGACAATGGTATAGATAACTCCACATATGTTTTCTGCGTACATTCCATAAAGTGTTTCAAAGGCTTTTTCGTCCTTTTTTTGAAACTGTTTTATGAGGTTGTCTAAATCCATGATAAAGTGTAAAAATAAGTAAAGCGGCCGACTAAACTTATTTTTTAAACATGCTGGTCAATTAGAATGGTATTACCATCTGGATCCATTACCACAAAGCTTGCAGGGCCTAAACTGTTTTCATCGGCTTCTTTGACCAATTTCACTTGATTTGCTTTTAGGTGCTTTTGAATGTCGCGGACATCGTCATAACCCTTAACTTTCTGCGCGTTCTCATTCCAACCTGGGTTAAAAGTCAAAATATTGTTTTCAAACATTCCATAAAAAAGCCCAATTAGAGCATTGCCATTCTTCATAATCAAATAGTTTTGTTCCATTCCTCCTGCGAAAACAGCAAAACCTAATTTTTCGTAAAATGTTCGAGAAACCTCTAAGTTTTTTACAGAAAGACTCATAGAAAAAGCACCTAGTTTCATTTTTGTACGGATTTAGTTGTATTTAAAAATATGAAATTTTGATTAGTTTCTTACTTGACAATACCTTCTAATGCTTTCCATACATTCTCCATTACTATTTGATGGCCTTCTGCAGTGGGGTGAATACCGTCTTCTAAATTCAAGTTTGGTATACCTGCAACATTTTCTAAAAGAAATGGAATCAATGGTATCTTGTTTTTAGCTGCTAAATCTGGAAATATTTTACGGAATTCTTTGGTATATTCCGGTCCCATGTTTGGTGGAATTTGCATTCCTGCCAATATAATTTTTGTGTTAGAATTTTTCTTTTTAACCAAATCAATAATGGACTGCAAGTTAGAACGCGTTTGGTCTAAAGGAATTCCTCTTAATCCATCATTAGCCCCTAACTCCAATATAAAAATATCTACTTTTTGGTTTAGTACCCAGTTCAAACGATTTAAACCTCCAGCCGTAGTTTCTCCACTTAAACCTGAATTCAATGTAGTGTAGTTGAGATTTAAAGAATCTAATCGGTTTTGTATCAATGCCGGAAAAGCCTCTTCCAATTCAAGGCCATAACCGGCGGTTAGACTATCACCAAAAAATAAAATAACCTTGTTTTTATTCTCTGTTAATTTTTCAACCTCAGTATTAGAGGTGTCAGAAGTTTCAAGTTCATTATTTTTTTTTGGCGTGTCCGCACATGAAAACAAAAAGCAAAAAATAAAAAAATAACGAAACTTTAAGAGGGTCTGCATAATGAATAAGTGTAAAAATGAATTCAATTGCCTATTTTTCAATTTAAACTAAATCAAAGCACAACAGGGTATATGTCAAAGATATTAAACGTGAGCCATCTAGGGAAAACTTATACTAGTGGTAGTAAAAAGTTAACGGTTTTAGATGATGTTTCATTCGATATCAATGAAGGGGAAACCTTTGCTATTGTAGGACCTTCTGGAAGCGGAAAAACAACATTGCTAGGGCTTTGCGCTGGGCTTGATCGACCAAATACGGGTTCTGTAGAACTTTGTGGTACAAATATGTCCGATATGAACGAAGATCAAAGAGCACTTTTACGGAATAAAGAAGTTGGGTTTATTTTTCAAAACTTTCAATTATTACCCACACTTACCGCACTTGAAAATGTCATAGTGCCCCTAGAGTTACAGGGGAATAAGAGTGCAGCTAAGACCGGGATGGACTTGTTGGATAAAGTTGGGCTACAAGATAGATTCCATCATTATCCTTCACAATTATCGGGCGGTGAACAGCAACGTGTGGCTCTTGCAAGGGCTTTTTCAAGTCGTCCATCAATTTTATTTGCAGATGAGCCTACAGGAAATTTAGATGAAGAAACCGGGGATAAAGTAGTAAAACTCTTGTTCGACTTAAACAAAGAAGCGGGCACTACTCTGGTAATTGTAACCCATGATATGGAACTTGCCCGAAAAACCCAAAGAATTTTGAAGCTAAAAGGGGGTAAAGTGGTTACTAATGAAATTGTGACTGCACCGTGAAAAAACATTCTACTATAAGTTCAAAAGCTGGGTTTAGCTGGTTGCTTAAAATGGCATGGCGCGATAGTAGGGCTAGTGGCAAACGCTTGCTACTTTTTATGGCCTCTATCATTTTGGGCATAGCTGCGGTTGTTTCCATTCAATCATTTAGTGCCAACCTCAAAGAGAATATTGCATTGCAATCTAAAGCTCTAATGGGAGCAGATTTTTTAATTGATAGTAATCAACCTCCTACTGAACGAGTACAAATGATTATTGACTCCTTGGGAGGTGCTGATGGAAAAGCGGTTAGTTTTCCGTCAATGGCAGTTTTTCCAAATAGTGGTGATACCAAATTGGTTGGTGTAAAAGGGGTTGAAGGTGGATATCCGTTTTATGGAGAATTAGAAACGATTCCAGTTGATGCTGGAACAAGTTATCAGCAAATGAATGGAGCCTTGGTCGATGCCACGCTTATGCTTCAATTTGAAGTTAAAGTAGGCGACTCCATAAAAATTGGAAATACCCTTTTTCCTATAGCAGGTGAGTTGGTTTCTGTCCCAGGTACAGGAGGTGTTGGTGCTTCAATTGCACCTCCTGTTTGGATTCCCTATGGTAAAATTGAGGAAACGGGTTTAATTCAGACCGGGAGTCGTGTTGGCTATGATTTTTATTTTGTCGCCAAAACTGACCAAGACTTAGAGGAGTTAGACAGAGTTGTGGACCCTCAACTTGATATTGAAAATTCTGATTTAGACACCCACCTCTCCACTGGTCAACGATTGGGGCGCAGTTATGAAAATTTTGGAAAATTCTTAAATCTAGTAGCTTTTATAGCTCTTCTTTTGGGTTGCGTAGGTATAGCCAGTTCTGTTCACATCTACATTAAAGAAAAATTGCGCTCAGTTGCTGTGCTTAAATGTATTGGAGCTACTCGAAAACAAAGTTTTTTAATTTATCTGATTCAAATTGCGGGAATGGGTTTTTTTGGCGGTATTTTAGGAGTTCTAACTGGACTACTGCTACAACAGTCTTTTCCTTTATTGTTACAAGGGTACTTGCCATTTGAAGTAGAGGTAAGTCTGGCACCACAGGCAATGTTGGTGGGCCTAGTACTTGGTGTATTAATGTCGGTTTTGTTTGCTTTGACCCCTTTAATATCCACGTGGTTTGTGTCTCCCTTGCAAGTATTGCGTGTTCAAGAAGATAAAACAACTCAATCTTTAAAGTCTCGTTTACTGGTCTTATTGGCTATAATGATATTCATATTCTGTTTTGCATTTTGGTTGCTCGGTGATTGGACGTATTCATTATTGTTTGTATTGGGAATTCTTATTGTGTTCGCAATTTTAGGAGGTACAGCTATTTTATTCATGCGTTTGGTAAAACGATTTTTCCCTACTTCATGGGGATTCACGGCCCGTCAAAGTCTATTAAACCTTTTTAGACCCAATAATCAAACCGCTGTTTTAATTTTAGCAATCGGGGTGGGAACTTTTTTAATAAGCACTTTATATTTCACTAAAGATGTTTTGTTGGCAAAAACTTCATTAGATGCTACTGAGCAGGCCCCTAATTTGATTTTGTTGGATGTGCAAACAGAACAAAGAGATGCTGCAGCTAAAAGTATTGCTACATCTGGTTTGCCAGTATTAAATAACATTCCCATAATCACTATGAGAGTGCAACAAATTAAAGATAGACCTGTTCGGGAAATCATTTTAGATACTACTTCCACTATAAATCAATGGATTTTACACCACGAATTTAGAGTCACTTATCGTGATGAATTAATTGCATCAGAAACTTCAGAAGATGGTAGTTGGCCATCTGAGAATACCGAATCTGGATTAATACCAATTTCCTTAGCAGAAAATGTTGCCAATGACGCACAAGTGGGTATTGGTGATAAATTGATTTTTAATGTTCAAGGGGTATTAATGGAAACTATAGTTGCCAATATTAGAACTGTGGATTGGGCAAGAATGCAAATTAATTTTTCTATTCTTTTTCCTTCTGGAGTATTAGAGAATGCACCACAATTTCATGTATTGACGACCAATGTTGCTAATGCTAACGCTTCAGCTAAATTACAGCGAAAACTAGTCAAACAGTTCCCTACAGTTTCAATTATTGATTTAAGGCAGGTATTGACAGTTATAGAAGGAATTTTGAACAAGATTTCATGGGTTATAAACTTCATGGCATTTTTCAGTATCCTTACGGGAATTATTGTATTGATAGGTTCTGTACGTACCAGTAAATATCAGCGTATTAAAGAGAGCGTTTTGTTGCGAACTCTAGGTGCAAAAAGTAAGCAAATATTACGTATTACAGCATTGGAGTACTTGTACTTAGGGCTTTTAGGCAGTGGAATTGGATTGGTATTAGCCTTATTGGGTAGTTTTTTGTTGGCCAGGTTTGTTTTTGAGACTGCATTTATTCCATCATGGCCACCGTTTATCATCGTATTGCCCATGATTACTCTATTGGTGTTACTTATCGGTTTGTTCAATAGTAAAACGGTTCTCCAAAGCCCACCCTTGGAGGTTCTGCGAAAAGAGGTTAGTTAAATAAAACTGTTTTCGGAAATCAAAAAAGGGTTTCTTTAGAAACCCTTTTTTGATTAATCATTAATGTATTTATTGGATAATACCAGTACAAGCAACACGTGCTCCTGCAGCACCACTTGGTTGAGAGGTAAAATCATCTACACCTTGATGTACAATAATTGCTTTACCAATAATGTTCTTAGTTTCATCATCGCATCCAATACACCATTCATTTGTAGCAAACGATATAGAGGCATTACCGTTTTCATCTGCATTAAAATTACCTATATCACCTCTATGATAACCTCCTTCTGCCCCCCATTTGGCATGGGGTTGAAAAGTGGGGTTCCAATGTCCACCAGTTGATTTTCCATCTGCTGAAGAGCAATCTGCTTTTTCATGAATATGAATTGCATGTTCGCCCTCTGTAAGACCAGTTAAAGAAGCAGACATGCTGACCGTTCCACCTTCTTCCGAAAAGGTAACTTCACCAGACACACTACTATCGCTCTTGGGTTCTAACTTAAAAGTAATGGCTTCGTTTTTAGCCATTTCTACTTCGGTTTCTACCTCTTCTATTTCTTCTTTGGCTGCGTCAGTATCTTTTTTTACTTCTTTACAGCTAAATGCAGTCACTAGTAAAATACCTATTAGTGTTGCTTGTATTTTTTTCATTTTTAGTGTTTTTATTTGGTCTAAGTTACTGAATATTTGAGCTGGTGTCAACATATGCACTAGTTTACTTGAGAACTAAGATTTAAATAATTCTTTTGGATCTCTTATACCTCTTTTTAGATTCTCGCAAAGTAATAAGGTCTTATCAATTTTGGTTTGAGAGTTTTTATACCTGGTAATGGTGTAAATAAGACCTCTTTTTCGACCATCAGTTAGGGATTCAAAAATCTGATAGGCATCATAATCACTTAGCATAACTGCTTCAAATTCTTCTGGAACTTCAACCCCATATTTTGAAGTATCTTCAAAAAATTGCAGTTTAAAAATATCATTTGGAAATATGCCAAGTTCTTTTTGGTATCGTTTACCAAACATCATACAATACTGTCCATGTATTTTTTGAATGGCCGCATGAAAGGTCAATTCCCTTCCTTCAAATTTTGCTACTGCTCTTACGCGTTTAAATTTCTTTTTTATAAAAGGCTCAACAATTTTTTGAGAAAGGATTAGTGAATGATAATCTCCGGTTACTGAAATCTCAAAAACAGGACTTTTTAACATGATTGCTATTTTAAAAACACGATAAAAGGTATAAAAAATACGATAATCGGTAATTAAGCGTTAATATTTTATCTGATTTCCCCCAAATTAGATACTAACCATAAACATGAACCATTATGTTGGTCTACCAACCGTCAAAATACTTAGATTTTCTTTCTTATTGTAAACAACGGCGGTTATTTAGCAAAAGCTATAATCATTTACGTCAAATGAAACAGCTTGGGGAAATAGGTCCAAAAGAATACACAAGTGCTTTGAGTTCGCTTCATAAACGCGTTATAGAACTAGAAATACAGTATTTCGATATATTACATATGAGATTTTAGTTGACCAAAGTCGTAATTACTTGAGTTTCGCTATGTAATGTTTTGTGAACAGGACATTTATCAGCTATTTGTAGAAGCCGTTGTATTTGCTTGTCATCCAAATCTCCTGTAAACTTTATTTCACGATTAAAAGTGTCAATTTTAGCTGTATTATCCTCGCAATTTTCACAGTCTTCGGCATGTGACTTACTGTATGATGTATGTACTTCAACGTTATCGACGACCCAACCTTTTCTTTTGGCATACATTTGAATGGTCATTACAGTGCATGCCGACAACCCAGCTGAAACAAGTTCGTATGGTGAAGGTCCATAATCGTTGCCACCAAAACTTTGGGGTTCATCAGCAATCAGATAGTGGTTGCCTACTTTTAATTGAGTGGTGAATCCATCGATAGCATCTAAACTTGCAACTACTTGATGGTTTGTTTTCAATTGACCTTCTGTACGCTCATTAATTGGCAGATATCTTTTTGCCCACCCAGAAATAACTTCTCCAACATAGGTAGAGTCTTTTTTATTGAACAAAAGATGGTCTGCACCGTCCAAAGAGATAAAGCTTTTTGGATGGTGTGCCGCCATGTATATTTCTTCGGCGTTTTTGATTCCTACAGTATCATCTTGAGGGGAATGCATAATAAGCAAAGGTTTTCTAAGTGTCTTGGCAGTATCAGGAAGCGATTTAGTTTCTAAATCATCAACAAACTGCTTTTTAATCTTAAAATCACGTCCACTTAAATTGACCACGGCTTCGCCATTGGACTTGATTTCTTCCAAACCACTTTTGAACAAATGCTTGACATGTTTTGGGTCAGATGGAGCTCCAATAGTTGCTACAGCATCTACAGAAGCAATTTCAGTAGCAGCAAAAATAACAGCTGCTCCGCCCAAAGAATGCCCTATGAGTAGAGAAGGGGGTTCGTAGTTTTCTTTTAAAAAATTTGCCGCCGCAACTAAATCTGCCACATTTCCCGAGAAATTAGTATCCGAAAAATCTCCGTCACTTTCGCCGAGACCTGTAAAGTCAAAACGCAACACCGCAAAACCATTTGAGGTTAATGCTTTACTGATGTTTTTTACTGCTGACAAATTCTTAGTGCAGGTAAAGCAATGAGCGAATAGCGCATAATTATGTGCAGTTCTATCTGCGGGTAATTCTAATCGACCAATCAGATTTTGACCATCTTTATTGGAGAAGGAGACTTTTTGAAGGTTCATTATTTTGACTTTCTCCTTAAGTCGGGATTAAAGAAAAAACCTATCTGAAAACGATTAAAAACCGCACTGGAAAATTGATTTCTAAGCCATCCTAATTGAATACTGCTGTTACCAGTGATATGAGCTCCAACTGCACCATATAGTCGATTTTGCCCAAACAGATTATCTTGAAGGTTAATGAACAATTCATCATAAAAATTCAAGAAAAAAGTATTTGTCAAGGGCAGTGTCATTTGAATACGATAGCGAGCGCGGTGTTCTGTACTTTTTTCATAGAATGGGCTATTCTTATTTTCAACGGTCAGAAAGCGCTGTTCTAACCTATATCGATGTTCAAAGAGTAATTCCCAGACCTTGTTTTTTAAAATAAATTGCTCAAAAATTCGATGCTCCGTTATATTGTTCACCAAAATTTCATCACTCCTAAAAGAAGGATCAGTATCGATAAAACCATACCCTAAGGTCGCAATGGCATTTGAATCAATGTGATAATTTAATCCTGTACGTAGTAATAACTGATTAAAATTAGAACTTGTTTCATAATATCTGAATTGAGCTTCAGTATGTAGACTAAAACGTTCTGAAATTTTATTGGTACCAAAATACATATACCAAATACCAGTGTCATCTTCACCAGGTGTTTGCGCATTTAAGCATAGCGTAGTAAAGAAAAGTATACTTACTAGTTTCTTCATTAATCTAGGGTGAATGTTTTTGTTTCCTTAAATGGGGACAAATCTAAATTTTGGATTGATTCGCGATAAGGCTTCCATTTTTCATCAAAAAAAGAATTCGTTTTGTTCAAAGCATTCTTCAAATCAACTTCTGCATATTTGATTAAATCTTTTTCTGTTTTCGTAACCCCAGATTTCCGAGTGGTAACATAAAAACGCGCATTGCCAATACGCTGCACTACATTAATTTCAGGATTACGAGTAATTCCTTGTCTTTTATCCTCTTTTCCAATATAAATAACAATTAGAGAATCAATTGACTTAATAATATTCTTTGAAGCCTTTATTTGGTCTTTAAACTTATTTTTATCTAAAACCTTCATTTCTTTGACGTACTTACTGGCTAAATCTTTACTTTCAACCAATTGTTTTACTGCATCCGCGGCCTTTTGTGTATATCCTTCCAGTTTTTTGCTATGTGTGTAAATTTCATTTATAGAAGCCAAAGGGACGTTTAATCTTGGATCCGTTTTTACAGTAATATTGGTAGAATCTGAAGATTCGCCAAAGCTCACTTTTACCTTATAAGTTCCAGGTTTTACATTGGTACCCCCTCTTTCTTGTATGTTTTTACTGATTTTACGAGCAGGTCTGTTTGGACCTTTCTCGTCCATTCTCCAATAGATTCTGTGGAAACCAGCTTTTTCAGGAGTTTTATATTTAAGGGTACGAATCAATCTCTCACCATCATAAAAATCAAATTGAACAGAATCTTTCTTCTGAACCCCTGTCAATTCTTTTTGATCCTCAGTTGTAGAGGTCTCTTCATTTGATGCTTCTTCTTTTTTACTTTTATCTATATCTTCCTTCTTGCCTTCTTTAAGATAATAGGTAATCATAGCACCGCGTTCTCTATTCTCGCCATTGTAAATGGCATCAGCACCAAATCGACTTCCACTTGCCTGTTGATAAGCAGCTTGATAGGCTGTAGGACTTTCAAATAATGAGATGTCTTTTTGCAGAATTGATTTATCCGCCGTAAGTGCTCTAAGCGGACGAATATCATCCATTACCCATGCAGCACGGCCAAACGTACCAATGACTAAATCATTTTCTCTTGGGTGAATGATTAGGTCTTTAGTAGAAACCGTTGGATAGCCTTCTGTCCATTTTTGCCAATTACTTCCCGCATCAAATGAAATATAAAGTCCATCATCGGTACCCAAAAACATAAGATTAGGGTTTTCTTTATCCTCGACAATCGCCAGAGTATAACTTTCCACATCATCTGCATCAACTATACGTGCCCAGGTTTTACCATAATCCCTGGTGCGATATACATATGGAATGTAATTAAACCTTCGATAATCATTGGCTACTAATAGCGCTTCTCCTTGATTCCTTTTTGAGGCTTTTATTTGAGGAATCCAGCTTCCTGCTGGTAATCCTTTAATATTTTTGGTCACATCTACCCAACTAGAACCTCCATTTTGGGTAAAATGAACGCGACCATCATCCGTTCCCACCCAAAGCATATCTTTTTCTACCGGAGAAGGTTCAACGACCAGAATCGTACAGTGGTTTTCAGCACCGGTGGCATCCATAGTTAAACCACCACTTTCACTTTGTTTTTGTTTCTCTGGGTCATTCGTAGTTAAGTCTGGAGAAATAACCTCCCAGGTTAAACCTTTGTTCGTTGATTTATGCACAAACTGACTTCCAAAGTAAACCGTACTATTGTCATAAGGGTCTTGGCCTATACCAGCATTCCAGTTGAAACGAAGCTTAGTTTCTGCATCTGGTGGAGTAGGACGTACCACATAATCGTTACCCGTTTTCCAATCGTATCGCCTTACGAAACCCTGCTGACTCATGGCATAACCAAACTGATTATCATCTAAATCTGGGACCACATCAAAGCCATCACCAAAAGCAATTTCTTGCCAATAATCATTTCGAATGCCTTGCACGCGCCATACATAAGCAGGACCTCTCCAAGAACCATTGTCTTGCATACCGCCATAGACATTATAGGGATATTCATTATCTACATTAATATGATAGAATTGGGCAATCGGTATATTGCCAACAAATCGCCAAGTTTTACCACCATCTTTTGTGATGTTCATACCTCCATCATTACCATCTATCATAAATTGACCGTTTTCAGGATGAATCCACCAAGCATGGTGGTCTGGATGAACTCCATTATCTACACCATAAGCAGGCATTAATTGCGAGAAATTCTTACCTCCATCTTCAGAAGAATTGACGTAAGTAAATACTGAAAATACACGATTTTCATTTTCTGGATCTACATGAATATCAGAATAATAAAAAGGGCGATTTCCAATATCACTTTTATCATTGATTTTTTTCCATTTGAACCCTCCATCCTCAGATTTGTATAGTGCATTCTTTTTAGCTTCAATTAATGCATAAACAATGTTTGGTTTGTTTTTGGCGATTCCTATGCCTATTCGTCCTAAATGTCCTTTTGGCAACCCGTCCTCTTCAGAGAGCTTTTTCCAATTATCACCACCGTCATGTGTCATATATAAACCACTGCCCGAACCACCTGATTTAAAGAACCATGGATCACGTTTGTGTTCCCACATTCCAACGATAAGTTTGTTTGGATTACTAAAATCCATCACCATATCGCCAACACCAGTTTTGTTATTGACGAACAAAATTTTATTCCAAGTCTCTCCTCCATCGGTCGTCTTAAAAACACCGCGTTCTGGATGCTCTCCCCAGGGCGAACCTATTGCGCCTACATAAACCGTATTTGGCTCCGTTGGGTCAATGATTACGCGGTGAATATGCCTTGTTTTTTCTAATCCCATAGACTTCCAGGTTTTACCACCATCTAATGATTTGTAAACCCCAAAGCCACCATTTAAACTATTACGTGGATTACCTTCGCCGGTACCTACCCAAATTACCGAGGGGTTAGACTGTTGAATGGCTACTGCACCGATGGATGCGGTTAGCTCTTTATCAAAAATGGGATCCCATTTTATGCCGCCAGAAGTTGATTTCCACAACCCTCCAGAGGCTGTGCCCACATACATTACGTCAGGACTGGCAGTTACTACATCAATAGCCGTTACTCGACCGCTCATTCCGCCAGGCCCAATGTTTCGGGGTTTGAGGTCTTGAACAAGGTCCATCGTAAATTCTTGGGCAATTAGAGAAGTTGATGCTAAAAGCACCAAAAAAGAAAGTAATTTTTTCATTTTTGATTAGTTGGAATTTGTCGCATAAAGATAAAGAAATGGGCAGAGAGAAATCATAAAAGGGTGTTAACAGACTATAGAAAAGAACATCAAGATTCCGGGTAATTTTTCCTTTAAATAAGTAACAATTAGGATAGACCTGCGTCTCATTGCTATATCAATCAAATTAAGACCATGAAAGAACAACTCAATCAAAGGCTTCGTATTTTAATCACAGTACTAGTAACCATTTTAGTATGGATTGATATCGGTTGGGATTATTTTCATGGGGGTATTCCCACACATTATTTATTTCATAATCAAGACATGCCCGGCATACCCAATTGGTTGGGAGGTATTGTACTACCTATATTCATCTACTATTTACTGTTCAGAATATATAGACGTGTGAACAGATCAGAAGGTAAAGAATCTTTAAAACTAGTGGCCCTGCGATTCTTGGCAGGATTATTATTTGCTTTAACAATCTCGGTTTGTTTTATGAATGAAATTATGATAGTCGATTACATTATGGGGGTCATTTTTATTATGGCTTTTATTTTTCCATTATATAAATCAGAATATTATTTGGGTTGGGTTTTGGGCGCTTCTTTTACTTTTGGAGCTATTATACCCATTGGTTTTGGCAGTATCTTATGCTTTCTATTTTTTCTGTTCTATCAACTTGCGGGCCGGATTAAAAAACTATTAAAACCAAAAACTAAATAACGATTACTTTGTTACGAAAATTACGAATAACTCATTCTCTAATACTTTAGGATCAGCGATTGTGATGGGGCGCAAAAGTTATTTTATTTGATGACCTTTGTAAATATTAGCATAGCTATTTTGGTAAATTATAAAATGCGAATTGAATCGGTACGAGAGAATCCAAGTATTAAAAATAGGACGATAGTCTATTTCCAAAAAAGTTGGAGTAGTGTATTGCCCATTATTTATGAGGATAGTATTAGTCATAGTATTACTTCTTTGAACCCATTACCGCAATAGTATGTATTAATGAACAATGATGAAATTATTGGTTGTGCCGGACTCATAACAAATGATTTTATTAGTAGGGGAGATTTTTATCCCTGGATATGCGCACTATATATTGAATAGGAACATCGCGGTAACGCTTACGGAGCTTTACTTATGAATAAAGCTAAGAGCGATGCCAAAGCAGGAGGTTTCCATCATATCTATTTATGTACCGACCATATTGGTTATTACGAAAAGTACGGGTTCAGTTATTTAGGGCAAGGATATCATCTTTCGGGTGAGGATTCTCGAATTTATGAGTTGTCGCTTTAATTTCAAACATTTAGTTAGGGCATCGTGATTACTTCCATCATTTTTTAACCCTTTCATAAAATTTTGATACTTTAGGAACCTGACAGAAATATGACTATCAAAGTCATCAACCAACTATTAAGTTAAACTATGCCACTTGTTATTATTGCTTTAGGAATTCTCATCCTATTTTTTCTCATTGCCAAAGTAAAATTAAACGCTTTTTTATCTTTTATCCTCGTATGTATTTTTGTTGGGATTTTTCAGGGGATGGAACTTGAAACCCTTGTAAAATCAATACAATCGGGTATTGGTAATACCTTGGGCTTTCTAGTATTGATTTTAGGCCTAGGGGCTATGCTGGGTAAATTAGTTGCTGACAGTGGTGCAGCACAACAGATAACCACTAAATTGGTTTCGGCTTTTGGTATTAAATATGTGCAATGGGCCGTGGTACTTACTGGTTTTATAGTGGGTATCCCTATGTTTTATTCTGTGGGTTTCGTAATCTTAATTCCATTAGTGTTTACGATAGCGGTTTCTACAAAATTACCTTTGCTTTATGTTGGATTGCCCATGCTAACTTCGTTATCCGTTACACATGGTTATTTACCACCGCACCCAGCACCAACGGCAATAGCAGCCATGTTCAATGCTGATATTGGTAAAACATTATTGTACGGAATTATTATTGCAATCCCTGCGATAATCGTTGCGGGGCCTTTATTCGCTAGAACCATAAAAAAGATTGAAGCGAAACCCTTGGCTGAATTTTATAGTACCGGAGAAATTGCACCAGAGAACTTACCTGGGCTTTCAAAAAGTGTTTTTACAGCACTTTTGCCAATTATTTTAATCATTTTTGCTATCATAGCAGAGCAATTTATTCCCGAAGGACTCGTAAAACAAATATTTATGTTTTTGGGTAATCCTGTCATAGCTATGTTGATAGCTGTTTTAGTGGCAATATACACTCTCGGTTTATCACAGGGCAAGCAAATGAAAGAAGTTATGGACTCACTTTCAAAATCTGTGGCGAGTATAACGATGATTCTATTGATTATTGCCGGGGCAGGCGCCTTAAAGGAGATTTTGGTTGATAGTGGTGTTAGTGGATACATTGCTGATTTGCTTAAAGACTCCAGTGTTTCTCCTTTAATTTTAGCTTGGTTGATCGCTACTGCCATTCGCGTATGTGTAGGTTCTGCTACGGTAGCTGGCCTAACGGCAGCAGGAATTGTATTGCCGTTGGCAACTGCGACAGGAGTGCAGACCGAGCTTATGGTTTTGGCAATTGGTTCAGGTAGTTTAATGCTTTCGCATGTTAATGATTCAGGGTTCTGGCTTTTTAAAGAGTACTTCAACCTCTCCATAAAAGACACGCTAAGAACCTGGACCGTAATGGAAACTTTAGTTGGAATCATGGGCTTGTTAGGCGCCTTAGTTTTAAATGCAATGTTATAATACGTACTGTATGAAAACACCATCAAAGAAAATTGAAGAATTGGGTTTAGAATTACCTCCGCCTCCGCCTCCTGCAGGAGTGTATAGGCCTATTCTGGTAGTCGATAATTTTTTGTATGTATCAGGGCAGGGACCTGTTCAAAATGATACCTCATTAATTGTGGGCCGTGTGGGAGATGATATGGAACTGGCTGCAGCAAAACTTGCGGCAAGACAAGTGGGACTTACGATGCTGTCTACGATTCAGGCACATTTTGGAAGTGTGGATAAGATTAAAAGGGTGGTAAAAGTTTTGGGAATGGTCAACTGCACCCCAGATTTTAAAGAACATCCTTTGGTCATTAACGGTTTTAGTGAATTGTTTGCTGAGGTATTTGGAAGGGAGAATGGCATTGGCGTGCGCAGCGCAGTGGGTATGATGTTACCTGGTAATATACCTGTGGAAATTGAGGCCATGTTTGAACTACATTGATATGAAAAAAGCTGCTTGGTACGCTATAAACGATTCAGAAACCATTATCTCACCTTCCTTATTGGTATATCCTGATAGGATAAAAGCGAATATTAAGTTAATGCTCGAGATAGCTGGCGGTGCAACATCCCTACGACCACATATCAAAACCCATAAGATGGCAGAAGTCATTGCCATGCAATTAGAACATGGTATTGATAAGTTTAAATGTGCCACAATCGCTGAAGCCGAACTTTTAGCGGCTTCGGGAGCAAAAGATGTGCTCTTGGCCATGCAACCTACAGGACCCAACATTTTCAGGTTTTTTTATTTAATGGCCGCTTATCCAGAAACGCACTTTTCCACTATTGTGGACAATTCCAAACTAATAAATGAAATAACAACTATAGCAGCAGAAAGTAAGCAAGCCGTTTCTTTGTGGTTGGATATTAATAATGGTATGCATCGGACCGGTGTTTTACCAAATGATAAGGCCGTTGCTTTGTACCAAGAAATGGCCGCTAATGTGAATATAATTATTGAAGGACTTCATGTATATGATGGTCACATTCGCAATTCGGATATCGCCACTCGTACTCACGTTTGTAATAATGCTTTTGAAACAGTGACCCATTTAAAAAAGCAATTGGAAGGCATAGGATTAGAAGTAAAAAATATTGTTGCAGGCGGCACCCCTTCTTTTCCAATACATTCAAAAAGAAAGCACGTTCAAGTATCACCAGGCACTTCGTTGCTATGGGATTATAGATACAGTTCCCTTTTTCCTGATTTAAAATTTTTGCCAGCTGCCGTTTTAATGACTCGAGTAATTAGTAAACCTAAAAAAGGGTATTTGTGTTTAGATTTAGGACACAAATCGGTTGCGCCAGAAATGCCTTTACCGAGAGTGCAATTTTTAGAAGACACCGATTTTGAACAGATAGGGCAGAGCGAAGAGCATTTGGTGGTCACAACAAAGAACAGTGATGATTATAGCGTAGGTGATGTGTTATATGCCGTACCCTATCATATTTGTCCGACGGTAGCAAAATACCATGAAGTCACGGCAATTACAGAGCATAAAAGTACTGAAGTTTGGACAGTTGCTGCTCGAAATAATAAAATCACCATTTAATATACAGCCATGTTCATTTTTGATGCCCATTTAGATCTCGCGATGAATGCCTTGGAGTGGAACCGTGATTTAAGGTGGCCAATTGATGAAATCAGGGAAAGTGAACAGGCATTGACCGACAAACCTGATCGAGGATTGAATACCGTGTGTTTGCCTGAACTACGAAAAGGGAATATTGGATTGTGCGTGGCAACACAGATTGCACGTTATGTAAAAAAGAGCAGTACCCTGCCAGGGTGGAATTCTCCAGAACAAGCTTGGGCACAAACCCAAGGGCAACTGGCTTGGTACCAAAGTATGGAGGCCGCTGGAGAAATGATACAGATTCATAATCTACAATCGCTCAATGACCATTTACAAAACTGGGAAAACGATTCTCTTAATACTCCTTTAGGATATATTTTGAGCTTAGAAGGTGCCGACTCCATAGTAAGCGTAGACCATTTAGAAAAATCGTATGAAGGCGGTTTGCGTGCCATTGGTCCTGCTCATTATGGCCCCGGCACCTATGCACACGGTACGGATTCTGTTGGTGGAATAGGTGTAAAGGGTAGAGCGCTTTTAAAAAAGATAGAAGAACTGAATCTCATTTTAGATGCCACACATTTATGCGACCTTAGTTTTTGGGAGACCATGAAAGTTTACGATGGAGCCGTATGGGCAAGCCATAACAATTGTAGGTCTTTGGTCGATCATAATAGGCAATTTTCGGATGAACAGCTCAAAGAACTGATTTCTAGAAAGGCCGTAATAGGGGTTGCCTTAGATGCATGGATGATGGTACCCCATTGGGTGCGAGGTAAATCGACACCAGAGGCTATGGGGGTAAGCTTAGAACAGATGGTCGATCATATTGACCATATCTGCCAATTGGCAGGTAATGCAAAACATGTGGGAGTTGGCACCGATTTAGATGGTGCGTTCGGGAAAGAACAGAGCCCAGCTGACCTAGATACCATTGCCGACTTACAAAAAGTGCCACAATTGTTAACGAAAAGAGGTTATACCAAAGAGGCTATAGATGATATTATGCACCAAAACTTTATTGAATTTTTAAGAAGGGTGTGGGAATAGTGTTTTTATTCTATAAGTTTCTGTTAGAAAAGACATCTAGTATTAATAGAATAAAAACACTATTCATAGACCTTGTTTGAAGTTCTCTGTGTATATGCTTTATGAACAATAGTCCACTTTTTTTGAATTTTTAACAACATAAAATAATCTATATAGGTGCTTCTGCTTTTAGGATGTGAAATTTCTACTTTCGCTATCGCTATGTCGTTTTCATAATCTATTGAAATGATTTTCCCATCTTCGCCAGTTGGTTGCCCCTCCTTTGTATCTTGTATATAAGACTCTCCAGACCAGATGCCTAGACTATCATTTTTCTTTACATAGTATAGATTTAAATCTTTGTGAAATGCAGTTTTAAGTCGATCTGGCTGACCATTTGTTGATCCCTCAATATAATCGGTTAATGTTTGGGCGATAGACTCTAAATCAGATTGTCCCTTAATATTTTGGATACCAATTAAAATTAGGAATATAAAGATGATTTTATTCATTGTTATTTATGTTAGATTAACTTATAATTCTTATTTGCTAATAATATTCAATAGAAGGGTAAATTAAATTACTGGTTGTGTCACTAAACTAAAAATAGCAACCTTATTTGGTTTTCATAAAAGTGTCGTTTGAACTGTTTTCTTTTTGAAACCAAATATCTGCAACTCCACGGGTGGATAGCTTAAACCCCGTGATATTACCATTTGTACCATTTTTAAATTCTAATGAAGTAAAATGTCTTTGATTTCCGGTGAATACATTTTTTATTCTTGGAGCTAACTGAACTGGTTCTAATCTTGAGTGATTAAGTACCAGCTTCCCTTCTTCCAGAACCAGCAAATATGAAGTGTTCAAAGCTTTTGCGTGATACTTTCCGGTAAATACGCTTAAATCTTTGGTCCAACTTGCATCGGTTTCGTATGCAATAAACTTTGTGGTATTATCTCCAACTTTCACCGACATGGTCTTAGAATTGGATTTAGAATCAAAATTTACTACCACCTCGTTCCATGTGATCATCTTAAAAGAATTTTTTGATAATGGAAGTAGGGCACTTTCATTTCCTTTACTCCTTGAATACCTTAAGGTATCGTTTGCGACATAGATTTTTCGTGTTGTGTGATTATCTATACCCCAATAGTCGCCTTCAAATAACTCAAGTAGTTTTTTTGATAGCTTTTCAGATACAATTTTTTCGGATTCATCTGGTACTGGGTCTAAAAAGTCTTCAATATAAAGGGCACTAGCCCCTGTACCTGCATACCCGTTGTAAGCCCCATCATTACCCATAATAACAACAGCAAGTGCATAATCAGGATAACGAATCAATTTACTGGCATATCCGCCGGCCACCTCTGTATGATACATTTTTTTTGCTCCTCTAAAATTCCAATACCTATGGGCTCCAGTATAAAGTGCAGTGTTGGTTTCCTTTATTTGACTACTATTAACTGTAGAAAGTGCGTCGAATTTTGAAGTCATTTCTTCGGTGCCTATTTTAGGGTTTTCAAGCTCTTTCGCCCAAAGGCACATATCTCCAACAGTGGTATATACATCAGATAATATAGTATGAGTTTGATTCATTGTAGTATTTACAAAACCATCTTTTTGGGCAAAGTAACCCTGCGCTTTACTGGAAATTACCGCTCCCTCAGTGTCAAATATTGAATTCTTCATTTCAAGTGGCTCAAAAATATGTTTGGTTACAAAATCTGCATATGGCACTTTCCCGACCTCAGCAATAAGATCTTCAAGAATCATAAAACCTGCATCAGAAAAGCGCTGTACATTTTTATTAATAGATAAAGATTTTGCTTGGCTCAGTATTAGGGCGTACGCTTGTTCTTTAGTAAAAACATCTTCAGTCCGCCATCCAGCAAGCGCTTTGGAAACCTCTAAATTGTTTAACCCACTTGTATGATGTATTAATTGTTGTATACTGATGGGGTATGGAAAAGATTTTAATTTTGGGAGGTATTTACGAATATCGTCTTGTAATGAAAATTCACCACGCTGTTCCAAAAGTAAAAGTGCATAAACGGTGAATTCCTTAGCAATATCACCAATATGAAACCTTGTTTTCGAGCTTATTGGAATCTGATGCTCTAAATTTGCTAGACCATAGCCTTTTGTATAGACAATTTCCCCATCGTTCAAAATACCTACAGCTATTCCGGGTTTGGTCTGAGTATCCCATTGCGAAAAAATAGCGTCTATCTGTTCTGCTGTAACATCTCTTTTTTGAACTTCTTGTGAAAAAGAAGTTATATAGATAAATGATAGAAATAATGTAAATATATTTTTCATATTATTCATTTTTTGATGATTTATATTTATTGTAATTTTTCAATGACATTTTTTGCAACGATAGCAGCTGCTGATGGATCTTGACCGGTAATTAAACGCCCGTCAGATTGATAA
Source organism: Croceitalea rosinachiae (assembly GCF_031846445.1). Taxonomy (NCBI): domain Bacteria; kingdom Pseudomonadati; phylum Bacteroidota; class Flavobacteriia; order Flavobacteriales; family Flavobacteriaceae; genus Croceitalea; species Croceitalea rosinachiae. The sequence goes on from NZ_JAVRHR010000002.1 coordinate 244,523, forward strand.
AAGCCATCCCAACCTTCTTCAGAAAATTGAAAATCCCCTCCACGTTCTATAATTATCTGTTGTATGGAAAAGGGGAACGTTTTATAATACTGAGCTTCCATGTTCTCAAAGGTATCTGGGAAGCCATTTACTTTTTTTCCTGAAAATAAATAAACATCATTCTTAGTTTTGAGATTTACGATGCCAGCTGTACCATGACAAATAGCAGAAACGATTCCATTGTGTCGCTCGTAAAGTTCCATTACGATTCTTTGAATGGATTCGTTTTCTGGTACTCCAAACATGGCTGCACCACCACCACCATAATAGACCGCCTTATAATCAGAAGCTTTTATTTCGCTTGGTTTTCTTGTAGTTTCTAGGTCATCCATGAACGAATTGTTATAGAGATATTTTTTTTGCAATGAATCGGAAGTATTTATATAGCCTATAGGAACTGCACCGCCTTCTGGACTTACAAAATCAATAGCATAGTCTGCTTTTCTAAATACCTCGTAAGCATGCACTATTTCCGAAAAATGATTGGATGTATTAATATTCGTATTTCCATAATAATGTGCATTTGAAACGATAAATAAAATTCGTTCTGACCGCTCAATAGCCTCACTTTCAAAGGGAGAGGTTTTGTTAGTGTGCTTACACCCTATTAGCAGAGAAAGGGCAGTTATAGTGAAGTAAATGACACTTTTCATTTTTATCTTTTTAGATTCAGATTCAATATTATATAGAATCAAAATGAAAGTATATTTTACTTATAAATCAGGAGTACGGATTTATAAATTGAGAACAGATTTAAGGAATTTTTAGGAATTACTTTCTTTGAATTTGGCTGGAGTGGTATTGGTTATTTTTTTGAAAGCCGAATAGAAAGTCGACTTTGAATTGAACCCACAATCATAGCCTATGGCTTCCAATTTAGTATTCGTGTTAAATCTAATTAAATTTTTAGCTTCTTGAACACGATACTCATTTATCAATAGAGTAAAACTCTTTCCTAAGTTATCATTAATAAATTGTGAAAGAGTATGAGGTAAAATATTCATTTTATTGGCAACATCAGAGAGTTTGAGGTTTGAATCAGTGTACATTTTCTCCCTTTCCATTAAATTACTTAATTGTTTTGATAAATTTTGGGCTTCAGCAGCTTCTATTTTTTTGTTGGAATATTTAAGGGATTTATCAAAAATTGCCCCTTTAGTTTTTCGAAAATAAATTAATAGAAAAAGTAAGTAGAAAATAAATGAAAACGATAGCGCACCAACTATATATGAGGTATATGAGATGGTAGTATAGGCTATCCAAATGATAAAGTTTCCCATAAAAATACTCAACATCCAAAAATCTAGGCCGGACAGTTTCTCATTCTTTCTAAAAACTTTGTTGATACTGCTTCTTATGAGCCAGCCAGAAGCAATGATATAGCCTAGCCAGATTTTATAGATTATTGCAATCCAAGTAATGTCACTTATGATGCATGGATTATGTGTTTCAGGAAATAAAAAACCGATTAAGATAGATAAGACAGTCAGTACTAAAAAATGTACTATCCAAAAACCAGATATAATATCTGTATGGGCTATAGATTTAATATAAAAATAAAGGGAAGGGCCTATTAATATGCAAGCTGCCAATCCAAACTTGATAAATATTTGTGCTAACTCGGGGTTGAAATAATAAAATACTGACTTGCCAACCCTAATCGCAAGCATTAAAAGCAAAAATCCTAAAAAGAAATTGGAGCTATTTTTTGGCTTTTTAAAAAAGAAAAAATAGAAACTGATTAATAGGGCATTGAAAACACCTAAGGCACTAAAAAAGAAAAGTAGTTCACCAGAGACGTTCATGATTTCGTTAGAGATTTATATAAATGTAGCAAAAAAGCATTCGAAAAGTAAAATTAAAAATTATCTAGTAGTTGGTTGTTCTTGGTTTTTTAACACCAATACTTTTTGGAGATTTTTGACTAACAAATTTTACAAATGCTTAAATTAGGACTATCCCTTAAAATTGCGATGAATTTTTATCGTGAAACGAATGATACGTTATGATTCGATACCATCTAGGTATGTGTTTTTTAAGAGATAAATCGAATCTACTTTATAAAATGTATAACCCGATTGTAGAGCAGGCTTGGAAAAAATGACACATTTGAAAAGTATTATGCTAAAACGGATCCAGTAGGGCAATAGGCAGAATTTGTGTTTGAGATTCTGCTGCTGAATCACTTAAATCTGTTCAATATTCTGATTTAGCTAAAAGCGTACCAGAAGCCCATGAAATTATAAAAGCACCAAATATTGAATTCATGGATGTGCTATTCCAATTAAGAAACTAGAATTCTACTTAAAACTCACAAGTTAGCGATTTGTAATTCGCAACTACCAAAAACAAAATGCTTATTTAATTACCACACCGTCTTTCATTACAAAACCTACTTCTCTCATTTTAGTGATATCTTTAATGGGGTTGCCTTTTACTGCGATGATGTCTGCCAAATACCCTTTTTTGAGCTGCCCTAGGTGTTCAAAGTGTAGGTATTTCGCATTTTTAGCGGTAGCGGACCGTAACACTTGTAAAGGTTGCATACCATATTCTACCATTAACTCTAATTCTTGATAGTTTTCGCCATGGGGAAACACCCCAACATCACCACCAAAAACGATATGAACCCCCGTTTCAAGGGCAAGCTTAAAAGAGGCTTTCTTTTTGGTGATACGGTCAGTATCAAGATCAATGCCTTTTCGCCAACCTTTATAGCGTTCAATGGCTGCACCAGCAGCAACAGTAGGGCAGAGAGCGACTCCTTTTTCCTTCATGAGCTCAAAGATTTCCTTCGTTCCACCGTCACCATGTTCAATGGTTTCCACACCTGCCATAATTGCTCTTCGCATACCTTCTGGCGTACTGGCATGAGCCACGGCATAGCGCCCCGCAGAGCGTGCCGTTTTTACCATAACATCCAACTCTTCTTGTAAAAAGGTAGGCTGGGAAGGTTCGCCTTTGCCCCAACGGTAATCAGCATAAATCTTTATAAAATTAGCACCGTTGCCCAATTGACGGCGTACCGCTCGTATAGCCTCATCAACACCACTAACGGGTTCAGCGCCCAAGGGAACCGTAACACCATCATGAAAGCCTTTAGGGCCATAAGCACCTGTAGCCACAATCGCAGGCCCCGCTACTTTTAGGCGTGGGCCTTCAATAAGCCCATTATCAATGGTCTTTTTTAAATATACATCGGTATATCCTGCTCCTTCGGCACCCAAATCACGCATACTGGTAACTCCTGATAATAAAGACTGTTTTGCTGCTATACTACCACGAATAGCACGTTCAACTGGAGATTCTTTTAATACCTGATCATTCCATTCCGTTTCATTATAGGGGTGTAGCAAAAGGTGCGAATGCCCTTCTATTAAACCAGGCATGAGGGTCATTCCATTAAGGCTAATAATTTTGGCATCATTAGGGGTTTTAAATTCTGTTCCAGAACCCGAATATTCAATTTGATTGCCGACAACAAAGACCACCCATTTTTCATGCATTTCTATTCCGTCGAAAACACGGTCAGGCTTTAAAAGCGTTTGAGCTGTTAAGGTAATTGTTGCACAAAAAAAGACAAAGATTGTTCTCATGTTTAATTGGTATTTATGGTAGAATACAAAAGTAATTTAAGTGTCAAGAATTCATATTTTAAAGACCGAAATCAGTATTCAAATTAGCCGACTAAAGATAAGTAAAACAGTCCTTAAATTTTGATAGGTTTGGTTTATGATTACCTTTAGGAGGTAAATATTATGGATGCTTGAACTAAGACCCACTTGTGAGAATTGCGATAAAGCGTTACCGCCAGATAGTCAAGAAGCCATGATTTGCACCTACGAATGTACTTTTTGTAAGAACTGTGTGGATTCTATATTAGCAAATGTATGCCCTAATTGTGGAGGCGGTTTTGAAAAAAGACCTGTTAGACCAAAAGGGCAATTAACTAAGCATCCGCCCAAAGCTGAAAAACTATATAAGCCCGTAGACTTAATAAAGTTCCAAGAATTGAAAGAGACTAATATTAATATCAATCCCAAGGATAGATAACTATTTATGAAACAACCGAGTTGGTATTATCTTGTACTTTTAATTTTATCTGGTGAGGCCGTTTTTATACTACCATTTGTACTACCTCGTATTTTTAGGCCAACGGTATTGGAAGTTTTTGCACTAACTAATGTTCAAATCGGTCTTTGTTTTTCTATTTATGGTTTGGTCGCGGTACCTTCTTATCTATTCGGTGGTCCGTTAGCGGACAAATTCCCACCCAGAAAGTTGATTGCAATTGCCCTATGGCTGACTGCTTTGGGTGGGCTATTATTTGCGTCATATCCAAGTTTAATCGCCTTACAGATTTTATATGGTTATTGGGGCTTTACGACCATCTTTTTATTTTGGGCACCAATGATAAAAGCAACACGGGTTTGGGGCGGTGATGCATCTCAAGGGAAGGCTTTTGGATTTCTAGATGGCGGCAGAGGACTGACCGGATTTTTATTTGGTTTGCTTGGGGTATTTATCTTTTCACTTATAATGGGCAACCAAGTTAGTGACGCCTCATTGAAAGAAAGTCAGGAGGCCTTTTCGTTTGTTATTTATGCAGCAATTATAATCATTTCGATAATAGGTCTTTTGGTATGGATTTTTATGAAAGTAGGGGAGATAGAAAAAGATATTCTTATTGAGCGTATTTCATTTACAGAAATTAAATCGGTTTTAAGGCTGCCATCGGTTTGGCTATTGATGATTATTATTTTGTGTGCCTATGTTGGCTATAAGATAACCGATGTTGTCTCTCAATTTGCCAATGAAGTAATGCTTTATGATCAGGTTGAAGCTGCTCAAGTTGGTACATTTTTACAATTTTTAAGACCCGCTACAGGTATTTTAGTAGGATTCTTGGTAGACCGGTTTAAAATAACTTTTTGGCTTTTTCTCAGTTTAGTGTTATGTATTGTAGCTGGTGTTTTATTCAGTTCTGGATTGATAGTTCCTTCAACTGCGGTATTATTTCTTATTGCTGTTGTATTGATTGCTATGGGAGTTTATGCAGCTAGAGCCTTATATTTTGGAGTGATGAAAAAAGGGAAAATTCCGCTTGTGCTTACGGGTACTGCGGTAGGACTCATTTCTTTAGTGGGATATACTCCAGATATTTTTGCTGGTCCTGCGTATGGTTATTTTTTAGACGCCTACCCTGGAGAACAAGGGTATCAATATGTTTTTTGGATGTTGACCGGATTTTCTTTCGTTGGTGCCGTAGCGGCTTTTATTTATTATAGACTTTTTGAAACGGTTAAATAAGCCTTAAAACTTAGTTTAACAGAAGACACTTTTTACTATCTTTCTTTAATCAAACTAATTGTTCATGAAGCGTTTCACGTTTTTAATCTCATTGTTATTTTTAAGCTTTTTAAGTGCCCAAACCAATCCAAAGTGGGCTAGGTATCCAGCAATTTCTCCTGATGGAACAACCATTGTTTTTACTTATAAAGGCAATCTGTTTAGCGTAGCTGCTTCAGGCGGAACTGCAAACCAATTAACGTATCATAAGGCTCACGATTATAAAGCCGTTTGGAGTAAAGATGGCAAGCGAATTGCTTTTGCCTCTGACCGCTATGGTAATTTTGATGTATTTATAATGGATGCTTTGGGCGGAGAGGCCAAACGCCTAACTTTTCATAGCAATGATGAGGTACCTTATACATTCTCGAAAAACGACGAAACTGTTTTATTTGGTGGGCTTCGCCAAGATGATGTAAAGCATCGACAATATCCAAACCGCTCTCAGCCCGAGCTATATGAAGTAGCTTCAAATGCCGGTAAGGTTAACCAGGTATTGACTGTACCTGCTCAAGATGTTCAAGTAAATTCGGATGGAACGTTTTTGCTGTACCACGATAAAAAGGGTTATGAAAATGAGTTTAGAAAGCATCATGTTTCTGCTATTACTAGGGATATCTGGTTGTATGATGTTACCAATGATAAGCATACCATGCTTTCTAATTTTAAAGGTGAAGACAGGAATCCTTTATTGTCCAATGATGAAAAAAATGTGTATTATTTGAGTGAGGAAAGTGGCACTTTCAACGTACATAAGTTTGCACTAGATAATCCTTCTCAAAATGTACAATTGACCAATTTAAAAACCCATCCTGTTCGGTTTTTGTCTTATGGAAATGGAACGATGGCATTCAGCCATGACGGTGAAATTTATACCCTGACTGATGGTGCGTCGCCTCAAAAAGTTAATATTATAATTAGAACCCAAGATGGCGCCAATTCAGACCAATATATTTCTATTAACTCAGGTGTAACCGAAATGGCCGTTTCATCTAATGGAAAAGAAATTGCATTTATTGCAAGAGGTGAAGTTTTTGTTACTGCCGTTGAGGGTGGATTAACCAAAAGAATTACAAATACTCCAGAACAAGAAAGGTTTATAAGGTTTACTTCAGATGGCAATGGAATAGCATATGCCAGTGAAAGAGATGGGCGATGGCAAATTTTTAAAACTACCAAAAGAAGAAGTTCTGAACCGTATTTTTTCGCAGCTACCTTACTTCAAGAAGAAGTATTATTGCAAAAAGATGTGGATTGTTACTTGCCTGAATTTTCTCCTGACGGTAACCTTGTGGCCTATATTGAAGATAGACGCACGCTCAAAGTATTAGATCTCAATACCAAAGAGGAGAAAACTTTAATGACTCCTGATGAATTATACCATATGCGTGATGGGGATAAATATTTTACTTGGAGTCCTGATAGCAAATGGCTTTTGACCGGTTGGGGAAAATCATTGAGTAATGGTGAAATTCTTTTATTGGCGGCAGATGGTTCCAAAAAGATAAACCTTACGCAAAGTGGGTACTATGATTTCTATCCTAAATGGGTGAACGAGGGTAAACAATTATTATGGTTCAGTAATCGTGATGGACTCAAGAGTTATGCGACTAGCGGCAGAACACAAGCAGATATTTACAGTATGTTCTTGACCCACGAAAGTTGGGATAAGTATAATATGAGTAAGGAAGATTTTGATTTGATGAAACTTCTTGATGAGAAACCGGATGCCGATGAAGAGAAAGAGGAGGATACCAAAGCAAAGAAAAGGGACAAAAAATCTAAAGACGCAGATAAGCCAAAAGCTAAACCGCTACAATTTGATTTTGAAGACTTGAATGAACGGAAGGCTAGATTGACTATTCATTCTTCTAATTTAGGTGACGCGGTACTATCAAAAGATGGCGAAAAGCTATATTATCTAGCCCGCTTTGAGAAAAATCTCAACCTATGGGAAACCGAGATAAGAACGAAAAAGACCAAATTGTTAATTGGTTTGGGTGCGCGACGAGCGAGTTTGCAATGGGATAGTAAACAAGAGAATTTATTTTTATTAAGTGATGGAAGCATTTCTAAAGTTGATTTAGGAGGAGCCAAAAAAGAACCTATAAAAATGAAATCCGAAATGCAGCTTGATACTGATGCCGAGCGTCAGCATATGTTTGAGCATGTTTGGTTGCGCACCAATGCCATTTTCTATCATTCCAATTTTCATGGTAAGGATTGGGAAATGCTGCGAAGTGAATATGAAGAATATATACCACATCTAGGAAACTCGTATGAATTTGCAGAGATGATTTCTGAACTATTGGGCGAATTGAATGTAAGTCATGCCGGTGGGCGTTATAACGGTAACATACAAAACGGAGATGCCACTGCTAGTCTTGGAATTTTCATGGATTATGCCCATCAAGCGGATGGTATCAAAATTGCGGAGATAATCAAAGGAGGCCCTTTAGACAAAGCAGCGTTTAAAATTCCTATAGGAAGTATCATTCAAAAAATCAATGGAGTTGCCATTGAAGCTAATACCGATGTCGCTTCGTACTTAAACCGTATAGCTGGTGATTTTACACTACTTGATATTGTAGATGCTTCCGGGCAAAACCAACAACAAGTGACCGTAAAGCCTATCACCTTGGGGCAAGAGAATAGTCTTCTGTACAAACGTTGGGTGAAAATCAATGAGAAAGAGGTTGCGGAAAAGAGTAATGGTCAATTGGGTTATGTTCATATTCCAGGTATGAGTGATGGTCCTTATCGTAACATTTATGAGCAGATGCTAGGTAAATTTTCTGACAAGAAGGCTGTAATTGTTGACACTCGTTTCAATGGCGGAGGCGATTTAGTAGCAGATTTGGCCATGTTCTTTACTGGAGAATCTTTTATTACTTATGAAACGGAAGACCGACAAGTAGGAGGTGAGCCAACTTCACGGTGGACCAAACCAACTTTGGCAATCTTTAATGAATCCATGTATAGTGATGGTCATTGTTTTGCTAGTGGATACACCGATTTGAAAATTGGAAAAACAGTCGGGATGCCAGTGCCAGGCACCTGTAGTTTTGCTGGATGGGAGCGATTGCCAGATGGAGGGCGATGGGGTGTGGTACCCGTAAGTGCCAAAAACAAAGCTGGAGAATGGATGGAAAATAATCAGACAGAACCGATGATTAGAGTAAAAAATATGCCCGATGTGATTGATAAGGGCATAGACCAACAATTAGAGCGTTCTATTGAAGAATTATTAAAAGATGTGAACTAACGGGTGTTTCTAGATTTCACCCCTTTTTTACATAAGGATACTATTTCTGTTATTCTTTTTTTACGAGTTTCAGTCCTTTTTGCTTGATTTAGCCAGTAGAGATAGCTCTTACGTTGTCCTTTAGTAAAACTTAGATAGTTGCTATGGGCCTTTTCGTTCGTATCGAATTCCTTTTGTAAGTCATCAGGAATAATTCCGTTTTCAACATCATCTAAAGCCGTCCATGAACCATTTTCTTTGGCAATTTTGATTGCCTTTATTCCACTTTCATGTAGTAATCTTGCTGTTTTAAGTTCTATTAAATGGTCTTTATTTACTTTGCTCCAAACGCTTTTTGGGTTTCTTGGGCAGAAATATTGACGACGTTTTCCATCGCCCAGGCTTTTTACCGTGCTATCTATCCAACCATAACAAAGAGCAACTCTCACGGCCTCTTCCCAGCGCATACTGGGCATAGGGTGTTCTATTTTATAGAAAATCAGATATATGCCTTCAGATTGATTATGGTTTTTGTCTAACCAATATCTCCATTCCTTTTCATTTTTAAAATAATAAGATTGAATCTCCCCCATTATGATGAATTACGATTTGAAAATACAATCATATGAAATATTTCTATTAGGTATTGATTTTTGGTAATCGTAATTTTATAAATATCAAAAATCGATATGTTTATGAAATCAATTGTCCGTATCACTCTTATTATATCAATAGTATTTTTTGCTTCTTGTGAAAATAAAAGAGCAGGAACTCCGAAAGTATTGGTGTTTTCTAAAACAATGGGTTTTAAGCATGCATCTATTCCCGCTGGTATAGCTGCAATTCAAGAATTAGGAAAAGAGAATGGATTTGCTGTCGATACTACTATCAATGCAGAACTCTTTAATGAAGAGAATTTGAAACAGTATTCGGCAATTATCTTTTTGAGCACTACAATGAATGTACTTAATCATTATCAAGAAGCCGCCTTTGAAAGATATATACAAGCGGGCGGTGGCTATATGGGTATTCATGCTGCTGCGGATACGGAATATGATTGGGGCTGGTACAATAAGTTGGTCGGAGCGCAGTTTTTGAGCCATCCTTCTGGCACACCAAATGCAAATTTTGTTATTAGTGATAATAATTTTATTGCTACAAAGCATTTTACTGATTCGATTTGGAATCGTTCGGATGAGTTATATAACTATAAGAATATCAACCCAGATGTAAATGTTTTAATGACTGTTGATGAATCTACTTATGAAGGAGGGGAAAATGGTGATTTTCACCCTATCGCTTGGTATCACGAGTTTGATGGAGGTCGAGCCTTTTATACTGGAGCAGGACATACTGATGAAAGTTTCAAAGATGAAATGTTTCTAAAACATATCCTAGGAGGAATTCAATATGCGATTGGAGATAACCTTGAGTTGAATCATGATAAAGTAAGATCTCAGATTCCTCCGGAGAATGACCGTTTTTCTAAAGTGGAATTGGTTGGTGGGGGATTTTTTGAGCCTACGGAAATGACAGTGCTTCCTAATAATGATGTATTGATTGCACAACGTAGGGGAGAAATACTTTTATATAGCGATGGCACTAAAGAATTAAATGAAATTGCTAAGCTAGATGTGTATCACAAAACCTTGAAAGCGCAAGGGGTAAATGTAGAAGAAGGCCTAATGGGGCTTCAAAAAGACCCTGATTTCGAAAGTAATAATTGGATATATACGTACTATGCTCCGACCGGAAATCTTGAAGTCAATAGATTGTCAAGATTTAAGTTTGAGAATGGAAAGTTCGATATGGGTAGCGAGCAGATAATTCTTGAGGTTGAAAGTCAAAGAGAGATATGCTGCCACACAGGTGGATCTATAGCTTTTGGTCCTGGTAATCTTTTATACTTATCCACAGGAGACAATAGCACGCCATTTAATGAAGAAGGGGAGAAATATGTAAATAGCGGTTATGCACCCCTTAATGACACCCCTGGTCATGAGCAGTTTGATGCCAGAAGATCATCTGGAAACACTAATGATTTAAGAGGTAAAATTCTTCGTATTAAGGTAAATGAAGATGGCAGTTACGATATTCCAGAGGGGAATCTTTTTCCAGTTGGAACGGAAAAGACTCGATCGGAGATTTATACTATGGGACATCGCAATCCATATCGTATATCGGTAGATGTCAAAAAGGGTTATGTTTATTGGGGTGATGTGGGTCCAGATGCTCGAGTTGATAGTTTGCAAACACGGGGGCCGCGGGGGTATGATGAGATGAACCAAGCTCGAGAAGCAGGAAATTTTGGCTGGCCTTTATTTATAGGTGATAACAAGCCATATGTTGCCTATAATTATAAAACAGGGGAATCAGGAAGCGCTTTTAATCCCGATAAGCCAATAAACAATTCGAGAAATAATACAGGTTTGACCGAGCTGCCCAAGGCAATGCCGGCATATGCTTTTTATCCATATTCAGAAACCCAAGATTTTCCGCAGGTAGGTTCAGGAGGGCGCAACGCCATGGCTGGCCCCACCTATTATTCAGATCTATACTATGGTACCGATAAATTACCGAGTTATTACGATGGTAAAGTAATCATCTATGAATGGATGAGAGGATGGATGATGGCCATTCATTTAAACGGTGACGGTAGTTTTTCGAAAATGGAGCCATTTGCATCAGATATTAAGGTAAATAGTCTGATCGACATGGAGATTGGCCCCAATGGCAAAATTTATTTGTTGGAATATGGTAGCGGGTGGTTTTCACAGAATGAGGACTCCGGCCTAAGTTATATAAAGTTTAATGGAGGAAATCGACCTCCGTTAATTGATAATTTAATCGTCGATAGAACTTCGGGCACCTTGCCTTTAACTATAAACGCTTCGGTAGAAGCTCGTGATAGGGAAAAAGATGAGATGACTTATGTTTGGGATTTAGGAAATGGAGAGACCAAGGAAACTACTGAACCAGAACTAACATGGTCTTATGAAGAACCGGGAGCATATAAGGTAATGGTTACTATAATCGATAGCGGTGGTGAAAGTACGCAGAGCAATGCAATGTCCATTGTGGCTGGAAATAGTAGGCCAAAAATAAGCATTGATTTGGACGGAGGTAATACGTCTTTCTATGTTCCAGGTCAAGATGTTGCTTACGATATAACTGTTAGTGACCCTGATGACAATCAAGATATAAATGAAGAGAATATATTCGTAAGCGTAGATTATTTAGAAGGAATGGATAAAGCTTCTATGTCTCTGGGTCACCAACAAGTTTCTGAAATCGAAATTGGCAAGGCACTTACACAAGCTATGGATTGCAAAACATGTCATAAACCTGGCGAAGCTTCTATAGGGCCCACTTACACAGATATTGCCAATAAATATAATGGCCAAAAAGGCAATATGGCATATTTACAGGAGAAAATTGTCGTTGGCGGAGAAGGAGTTTGGGGAGAGGTTATGATGCCCGCCCATCCAAAAATTACTACAGATGAATCAAGGCAAATTGCACTTTATATAACTTCCTTGGGAGACCATGCCCTAAAAAAAGAATCTTTACCTATCAAAGGTAAAATTAAGGCAGAATCAAACCCCGGTCAAATGATGGTAATCACAGCTAGTTATACGGATTCAGGACTGGATACGGCACCTCCGCTAACAGGAACTAAATCTGTTGCGCTCTCAAGCAATACAGTTACGTTTCCTAAGGGCACCGTAACTGATGGTATGATGGCCGTTCAGTTTGGTGGTATGGACTTGCAATTACTAAATGAGACTAATGGGGGGCTTTTAATTGAAAATATTGATTTGACAGGTGTAAAGGCTGTGGTATTAGCTATTGGTTGGCAGGATGCTCCAAAACTAGCCTATAATTTTGAAATTCATTTAAATGATGCCAATGGCCCTTTAATCGGACGAGGTTCAATGCCACAGCCCCAAGTTGGTCAACCAGGGGGTGCAGGGGTAATTCCACTTTCAACACAGATTAATAGAAAAACGAATATTTATATCAGCTATGCCGCTGAAGAAGGCAAAGAACCTAGTATGGTGGCTTTGGTCAATGCCACATTTAATTAAAACTATACTTTAGATAAAATTAGGATTAAAGCTTTTCATTTAGAATTGCTATCATGGTTTGAATGCCTTCGCGATAGTTGCCCAAACGCAAATTTTCGTTCGGACTATGTTGATTATTATCTCTATTTACTGTTGGTACAGTAACCGCAGGAATATTTAAAGTGGTTACAAAAGGAGAGATAGGAATAGAGCCACCGCTCATTCTAATTCTGATAGGGTCTTCACCAAAAGCATTTTTAAGGGCTTTGGTCAACCAAAGGCCAGCCTCGGAATCAAAATCTGTTCTAAAACTTTGATAAGATATTTCTGAAGTTATAGTTGCTATTTTGGCATATTCAAGCCTTTCGTTTTTAGTGGGCTCTCGGTCAAGCACTAGATATCCTTCATTTTCAATATGTTCTTTGATCAGATTCAACAAACGTGTGGGGTCCGATTCCAATACCAATCGCACATCGATTTCTGCCCTTGCCCAACCCGGAATTATAGTTCTTACTTTTTCATTGATCCAACCTGATTGCATGCCGCGAATATTTAATGATGGATATTGAATGGCCTCTTGATAGTAGTTGCCTACCTTATCGGTTGCAGCGATTTGTAATCTTTCTTGAATTTGCCTTTCATTATCAGGAACAGCTTTTAATACTTTTTCAGTAGCCTCATCAATAGCAATACCGTCGTAAAAACCCTCGATGGTGACCCTTCCATCATCATCTTTCATCGAAGCGAGCAATTTTGAAAGACGCAATGCAGGGTTAGGGGCATAGTTGCCGAAATGTCCGCTATGTTGTGGAACTGATGGTCCATACGTAGTCAATTGTAAGGTGGCAATTCCCCTTGCTCCAAAAGTAAGCGTAGGTCTATTGGTAATATGTCTTGGACCATCAAAAATGATAAGCATATCAGCAGTTAAAAGATCCTTGTTTTCAATCACGGCCTTAGGTAATTGAGGGGAACCCAATTCCTCCTCAAAATCCATAATAACTTTGATGTTATAATTCGGACTAATCTTAAGTTCTTCAGTTGCATCCAGTGCGGTTAAGAACATAGCAACTGGTCCTTTGGCATCACTAGCAGAACGAGCAAAAACACGCCAATCATCTTCAAAACCCTTCATGTCTATCCATGCTACCTCCTCCCAATCATCTTTTGCGTTCTTTTTTTTGAGGGCTGGGGTGTAGGCACTTTTTTGAAACCACCTTGTAGAATCAACAGGTTGACCGTCTATCTGCAGGTAAATCAACACTGTTTTTGTTGCCTTTTTATGATTTCTTTCTGCAAGTAGTAACGGAACTGTCTCCGTTTCGATCCGGGTTGTGGTAAAGCCTCTTTTACCAAAAGCGGATTCGCACCATTTGATATTTTTTTCAATATCAGCCGCATAAAAAGCATCATTGGGAATGCTCAAAAGTTCTTTGAGCAGCGGTAATGAAGATTTTGCATACTTTTTAGACAATGAATCTAACTGAATCTGATTTAGTTTTTGAGCATTGCCTGCGGCAAAAGAAATTAGTATCGTTAAGAAGGTTATCTTAAATTTAATAGGTCTATAGAAATTCATAAGCAATATTGATGAGCTATAAATTTAAGCATAGTCAACTTAACTTGTATAATGAGCTTTAAAAGGAGTTAATAATTAATACGCCATGATGCTTGAATTCGTTCATCTGTGGTAAAATTGTTGTAGCCGTATGTAGTGAAATAGTGTCTTTTATAAGCTTATCAGGTTGTAATCTTCCATCGATAATAGAATTAAGAATTTCAGGGTATTTATGGGCTTGCATACCATGACTACCCACAATTTCTAGTTCATTTGCAATTACCAAGTCCATTGGAATTTTTGGATTTACATGATTGCCGGTCACTAAACCTACCTGTATATGGCGTCCCCTCTTCTTTAAGTTGGCAATAGAATTAAAACAGGTTTCTGAGCTACCCAAAGCATCAATGGATACATGCACTCCTCCATTGGAAATTTCCTTTACCGCTTTTGACACATTTTCCACTTGGGTGGCATTTATGGTAGCTATAGCGCCAAATTCTTTTGCCAAATTTAGATTATCTCGATTAATATCTATTCCAATAACTTTTGCTCCTAACGATTTTGCAATCATGATAGCAGAAAGTCCGACACCTCCACAACCATGTATTGCCACATATTGATTTTCAGTCACCTTACCTTGAGCCACCACAGCCCTATAGGATGTAATAAACCTACAGCCAAGTGTAGCGGCAGTAATATCAGATATTTCATTCGGTAATTTGACTAAATTAATATCGGCATAGTCTAAAGCAACAAATTCGGCAAAAGAACCCCAATGGGTAAAACCGGGTTGCGATTGGTAATTACAAACCTGTTGATTATTTGTTTTACATTCTTCACAGTTACCACATCCGCAAACGAAAGGTACGGTTACCCGTTCACCAATCTTAAATTTTTTTACATTTTCGCCTTTAGAAACAATGGTACCAACAAGTTCATGACCAGGTACATGTGGCAATTTGATATCAGCATCATGCCCCATCCAACCATGCCAATCACTTCTGCAGAGTCCTGTTGCGGTAACTTTAAGGACAACTCCATCTTTTTTTGGACTTGGATCTGGTACATTTTGAATGGTGATATTGCCTTGAAATTTTTCAAAGACTGCAGCTCTCATAAGTCCTATTGTTTAAATTAATTATTGTTAGGTCACCTCTTTTTTGCCCAATATAAAAGTTAGACCACTTTTTTTTGGTGTATGAAGGTATGCCAATGTTCCTTGTCTATCAATCAAGGTGCCTCCTAATTTCTTCACAGCTTTTTGTGAACGAAAATTGTTTTCATCTACATGAAAAAGAACATAATCAAAATATTCAAAAGCATGGGTAATCATTAGTCCTTTGAACGACTTGTTATAAACACCGCCCCAATAACTTCTAGAAAGAAATGTCCATCCAATCTCCACAGCTTGATTTGAGTTTTCAGTTTGCTTGAAACGAGAACTTCCAATAATCTTACTTGTGGCCTTATCAATGATAACCAGAGCTCCTTTTGAATTAATTGCATCTTTAAAGAATTGTCTGAAGACTTGTAACTCATAACGGTTTGGGTTTTGGTGCAATTCCCATATTTTGGCATCTTTTGCTACCTTGTAAAGATTTTCAAAGTCTTCAACCAATAAGGGTCTTATTAAGACCAAATCGTTTTCTAAAGTTGGTTGTAGATCAATCATTAGCCCACACTTTCTTTTTTAATCTCTGGTTGGTTATTTACATGGAACCTAAAAATATCATTTCTAGTGTAATGTCCATTGGTGTCAAAATCCATTTTGGCATGTATGATTTCATCTAAATCTATATCGGCTGTTAAGACTCCTGATTCATTGAATAAAGGACCTGCCAAAACTCTTCCTTTAGGGGAAACTATAATACTACCACCCGAGCACATGTTTTCAGGTTCATCTAGCACGAGTTTTTGATATTTTTCTGGATACATTGATTTGGTAAAGTATTGATTACTACCTAAAACAAAACATCTTCCTTCTAAAGCAATATGTTTCATTGTTGCTGTCCATTCTTCCCGTGAATCTGCGGTAGGGGCGATATAGATTTCAACTCCTTTTTGATACATGGCCATTCTCGCCGCAGGCATATAGTTTTCCCAACAAATAAGTCCACCTAACTTTCCAATTTTAGTATCGAAAGTCACTAATGACGTTCCGTCCGCTTCAGCCCAAATGACACGTTCGGTACCCGTAGGCTTAATTTTTCTATGTACGCCCATTAGCCCATCTTTAGGTGAGATATACACCATGCTACAATATAAACTACCGTTATTTTCACACTTTTCGGTAAAGCCTACTACCAGATATAACGAGTAGGTATGAGATAATTGCATAAGCCTTTTCATACCTTCTCCTCTTATGGACATACTGTTCTTGTAATACTCCGCATACAATGATTTACCTTCTCTAGTGCGACTACCTATTTTAGCTCCAAAATCGAAACCTCTTGGGTAACCGGGAATAAATGATTCTGGAAATACGAGTAGGTCACACCCATCTTTTGCATGTTTTTTGATAAGTATCTCCATTTTGTCCAAAGTCCGTTTTTTGTCAAAAAAAACAGGACTGTCTTGTACGACACCAACTTTTACAATCATTTTTTGTCAATTTTTTCTAAAAATGGCTTCATTTCCAATAAAGTAATATCATCTCTTTTATGAAGTTGGCGTAAGAACCAACCTTTATGCCCAGCACCGTAGACTATTAAAAAACGTTTACCTTGATATCGATATTTTTCTAGAGCTTTTTCAATGTTCCAATAATGTGCGATATTGATATTTTCCCATCCGCCTAAACCTAATTCAACATTGAACAATCTATTATAAGTCTGTAAAGCAATGTCTTGAATACTATCATAGGTTGTAGTATGTATAAAGTATGGGTCATTCTTTTTACCGGTTGCTTTATAAATGGAATCGGAGTGTTTGTTGGCTGCTAAGTAAGCTACCCAATCAGATAATCTAGAAGAATCTTTACTAATAGCCTTAAGTTTTGCACTGCGTTCATCGGCCATTGGTTTGGTCCAACCAGCAGTGGGTATAATTTCGAAACCCAATTCTTTGGTTAGTGGAAAAATAACATCTACATATTCTGGAAAACGCATTACCCTGGGTTCAGAAATGCTATCATCTTTCTTGAAGCCTTGCATGGCAGCCTCCATTCTGTCCGGTGGTATTTCAGCTAGTATGAAATCGGGTTTTATTTCTTTAATCAATCGATTTAAATAATCAATATTGTAAATGCTATGGGTCAAATGGCCGCCATGAATGGTACCCAAGACCAAAACTTCATTCTTTGGTTTTGTTTTCGCACTATTTGGCTTTTCCGTACATCCAAGGACAAAGAATAAAATTGCCAGTAGTATTGTAGTTCTCATATCATTAATAAATTTATGATTCCTGTAATTGGTCTTAATTCTTTTTGACTTGTTGTTATGGATTCTAATGCGCTGCTTCCTACGATTTTAAATTCCTTTTTTAGAGTCTTAATACATTGTTCTGCTTCTTTGACTTTTAACCCTCCGGCGACATTATAATACGTCTGAGGGTATTCTGTAGGTTCTAGGCAATCAAAATCAAAATGTAGATAAAGGTGTTCAATATTTTTTTTATGCAACAATTGAACCAGCTCTTGAATATTTGTTTCTTTTGGAGCGTAAATATTTCCTTCATTAATGCGAGTTTGTTCTGCAGGGTCTACATCTCTAAGTCCTATATAATGTATTTGTGATGCATCTATTGTAGAACTTAACAAGGAATGCATTCTGGTTTCTCCCTCACCTAAAAGTGTTCTTAAAGGCATGCCATGAAAATTGCAGCTTGCTGAATCACAAGGGCGATTGATATCGGCATGGGCATCGAACCAAATTACACCAAAATTTGAATATTTTTTATTCAGAAAGGAAACTGGCACTATTTCTAAACCGCAATCTCCACCAATGATTTTTAGGGTATCTGGATTTGAAGATGCAATGGTTTTTTTTAAATATTTTAATTGTTCGAACAGTGCATCAAAGTTGTTGATATGATAGCGTTGCTTTCCCTTTTCTCCAGCAGGCAGTTTAGACAATGGAACTTTGACAAAACTCTCATCTTTGAGATATTCTAAAACTGCCTTGGCCCCTGGTTCAATTGGCGTTCCTTTACCTGACCCTTGCCATTGCGGAAAGTATATTTTCACTCTAAAAGTTTAGATTCTATATAAAAATCACGATCAATAATAATATTGGGACTATTAACTTTTTCAGTTTTCCAGTCAGCAGTTGGGAAAAGCCATTGATTTTTATCACCAATTTTAACCTGTACAGGCATGTCAAAGTTTTCAATAATGTTGGTGTAGCGGTATTTCAATTTTTCGCCTTCAATTTTATATTCTAAGGTGGGTATCATAACTGTTCTCAAATACTGCTCGAAAAATTCAGTTAAATCAATTCCAGTTTCTTTTGAGAGGTAGTTTTCTATTTGAGCAGTAGTGACGGTTTGGTGATAAAAGGTTTTATTCATATCCCTTAGAACTTTTCTCCATTTTTCATCATCTTCTAATAATTGCCTAAGCGTATGTAAGATATTAGCTCCTTTATAGTACATATCACCAGATCCTTTCTTGTTTAGGTTGTAACGACCTATAATGGGTATATCGTTTTTGATATTTTTTCTTGTACCGATTACATAATCTGCTGAAGCTTCTTTCCCAAAATGATAATCTAAGTACAGATTTTCTGAATAGGCGGTAAAGCCTTCATGAATCCACATATCAGCAATATCTTTATAGGTTATACTATTGGCAAACCATTCATGGCCAGCTTCATGAATGATAATAAAATCAAATTTGAGCCCCCAGTTCGTACCTGAAAGATCACGCCCTAAATATCCATTCTGATACTGGTTGCCATAGGTGACTGAGCTTTGGTGCTCCATTCCCAAATAAGGCACCTCAACTAGCTTAAAACCATCTTCATAAAATGGGTAAGGCCCAAACCAGTGTTCAAAGGCTTCCATCATCATTGCGGTTTGTTTGAATTGATTTTTGGCTTTCTCTAAATTTTCAGGAAGAACATAGTAGTCTAAATCGAGTTCGCCATTTTCGCCTTGGTATTTTTCACCAAAATGAGTGTAATCAGCAATATTCACATTGACACCATAATTGTTTATTGGGCTGTTCACAAACCAATGATACGTTTTAGTTGAGGTATCTTCATCAATTGAGCGTAATCGACCATTAGACACATTCATTAAGTTTTTAGGAACTTTTACACTAATGGCCATACTATCAACTTCATCATACATATGGTCTTTGTTTGGCCACCAAACACTAGCCCCTAAGCCTTGACAAGATGTGGCAATAAAATGTTTACCATTGTTATCTTTTTTCCATGAAAAACCTCCATCCCACGGTGCGCGAATGGCTTCTTTAGGATTTCCTGAATAGTAAATCATCAATTCATTATACTCACCTTTTATTTGTTTTTTACTGAGTAATATAAGATGTACATTACCACTACTTTTAAACGAGAGCTCTTGACCTTCACTTACTACCTTTTCAATTTGCATCGGAGGCTGCAAATCGATTTGCATTAAATCATGCTCTTTTAAAACTTTATAACGAATTGTGTTTTTACCAGAAATATGCTTTTGATCAGGGTCTACTTCAATATCTAGATGATAGTAGTTTAAATCCCACCATTCACGTTCAGGTGTGATACTGCCTCTCAAAAAATCTTCTTTGGTATAACTTAAATCACCTTGCGAATACAGAAATACGGTACAAAAACTAAATACTACTACTAGTAAGTTCTTCATAAAAATAGATTGGTTTATCTAAAAATTGCATTTGGAAAAACGACAGGGCTTTCATGTCCATCTTTTCCTATAGCTGCAACTCCGAAAAAATAGTTATCAATTACAATACCATCTAACGTAAAACTGTTGGTATTTCTTACAAATTTATAATTATCCCATGTAGGAGATGTCGTATCACGCCAATAAATTTTATAACCGATAGCTCCGTCAACTGGGCTCCACTTAAATTTTGCGGCCGGTCTCACAATACCACCGATCTCTACTTTTTCTGGAGCAGGAGGAGCCCAAGCAATTGATGCTAAGTTAATTGCATTAACAGCAGTAAGTTTTTTTGCATATTCAAAATTAACATGTTCTAACACGTCGCCATAAGCAATTCCATCTTCTACTCGAATATCTTGGTGTTGTTGTGTATAATTTTCGTGTGATTCCATAATTCGAATTCCAGCATAGCCAGCATCATTAAATGGTCGATGATGACCACCACGACCAAAACGATCTAGCCTGTAAATCATAGTCGGATTCATTTCAGGCATATATGTTTTGACTGTTTTATGTACGTAACGAGCTAATTGTCTTGAAATACCATCAACTTCCCCTCCATAAAAACGCCTCGCAGTTCGTTCTTGTTCAGTTTCAGTGACAGGTACGGGCTCTGAGAATATTCGAAAATCTCGGTTGCTCATAACTCCATCAACACCTTTAATATTGCCAATCATATCATTATTGAGAATACCAACGATATCCCAACCTTTTTCTTTGGCATAAGCAGCCAATCCTTTGCCGCCAAAAAGCCCTTGTTCTTCACCCGATAGGCCAACGAAAATGATACTGTTCTCAAAATCATACTTTGAAAGCACACGAGCTGCTTCAATAGTGCCGGCCATACCACTTGCATTATCATTTGCGCCAGGTGAATCAGAGGTAAAATCTGTTGGGTCGCTCACCCTTGAATCAATATCGCCACTCATGATGATAAACCGATTAGGATGCTTAGTTCCCCTCTTAATGGCAACCACGTTTACCACCCAAACATCATTTACAATACGCTGATTAGTACCTTTTTTTACTAAATCTTTTTGATAAAAAACTTCAAGGCAATCTGAACATTCAGATGATATTTTATCAAATTCACTTTTAATCCAACGTCGGGCCGCACCGATTCCTTTGGTTTGAGAAGTCGTATCACTTAATGTATGTCGTGTTCCAAAATTGGCTAATGTGGTAATGTCATTTTCAATTCGTTCGGCAGAAACAGCATTGATAATATCATAAATTCTTGAATCGCTTTGAGAAAATGAAAATGAGAAAGAAAATAGAGCGAGTAATAAAAGTTTTTTCATGTTGTTCGATTATATTTTTTTTCAAAATGTACTCCATGTATATAACATAATGGACCTAAAAGGGCGTAAATAATTCCTGGCAAGGCAAAGTTTAAACCTACCTTAAGCTTTGCAATTAGTATGGATAATAAAGAAACAAAGACATAAATGCTAAAGTGCCTTACGTAAAACAATAGTATAATTGAGTTTTCAAGTTTTTTGGTTTTAGTATATGCTCTGAAATACATTAATGTTAAGCAAAGAAAAATCAAAACAAAACCTAGGCTGTACAATTGAAAAAGAGAAGAAAAGTCATCAGAATTAAGTGCGAGCCCGCCTGTCCATGAGTTTATCAATGATTTTAAGGGAAAAACATAATAGAGCACTACGAATAGTAAGATAGCGTTGATTGCAATTATCCAATTGTCTATATAATCTGTTCGTCTAAAAAAATTATAATGTAATGACCATAATGCTACTAGAACAAAAAAACTAACCCCAAAACTCAAGAATACCATCCAATCAATGTTCAGTACAGATGTATCTACTTCACTACCTACCGAAACTACCAAAAGGGTAGCTGCGAAAGCAAATACAGCATCACTGAAAGCTTCAATTCTAGAAATATTATGAGGAAATTTCACAAAAGAAAATTATTGAATAAAAGTGACTTTGGCAATTTTACCATTTTCTACTTCGTAAATAGCCACCGCTGAAAAATTTTGCCCTTTTACGGTAAGGTATTCTTCATCAATAACTTTGTTTCCAATGATTATTCTATTCTTTATTTCACAATGCAAGTCGGGTGTAGATTCAAAAAAGCCATGATAGCGTTTGCGCATCGAAATCTGCCCTTTTGAAGTTTGTTGGTTAGGATAATTGTAGAGTTCAACATGATCACTATATGTTTTTAGAAAGGCATCTATATCTCTCGCATTATAGGCTTCTAATTGCTTTTGCACTATAGGCTCGGGGTTATCAACTTTTTTTTCAAAAATGAAATTCATACTACTGATTAGACCCTGCTCTACTTCGTAAATAGCCACTTGGTGGCTTTGTTTACCATTGTCATTAGCAAGTTCTTGATCAATTACCTTATTTCCAATTACAATACGTGAAGTAACTTTTACTTCTGTTGATTCCACACTTTTGAGGTAGGATTGATAATTCTCGAACATTTTTTTTCTACCTATGTAAAAAGTATCTCTCGGAAATCTACCTACCCATACATCTTCGGAATAACAGTTGACAAAGGTGTCTAAATCATGTGCATTGTATGAATCTACTTGTTTTTGAACAATTTGTTCAGGGGATACTTCAGAAACTATTGCAATTTTATCCCCTTTAGGAGAAATGGCTAATCTTGAAATTTTTTGAATGTTTTTGTCTTCATACCTGTATAGAGAAGCCCACTGATTTTTTTCTTCAGCATCAAATATCATTAGGGTATTGTCCATCCCGATAACTGCAAATCCTAATGGATGCCATGCATAGTCCGATGTATTGTAAATAGTAGTTATAGAATCAGTTTTTCCAGAAATCGGATTTATGGTTTTAATTAAATTTTGATTTTCTTCCCTCTGCACAAAACTGATATTTTCTGAACCAGGAATTTGTTGCAAACAACGACCAACATTCTTCTGAAAAGTATAATTGGTATTTTCCTTTAGATTGCTGACAACTAAATCCATCCTATTTTCGATAAGAACGGTATTGACCAATATGTTTTCATTATACCATAGATGATAACCTACTTTGGCATCTTTTAAAATAGGTTTTGACGTTACTCTGTCAATATCATAAGCATAGAGTAACTGAAGCCCTGTTGTGTCTAAACGAACAGCGGAAATGTTATTACTATTCGGAATTCTGGTAGGCGAATATTCGCTGCCAACTTTTGTATCGGTCAACCAAGTAGTCTCGCCAGACGCAATATCATATTTTCTGATATCGGTTTGGCCATTTCTTGTTGATGAAAATAGTACCGTGTTATTATCATAAAATGATGGTTGATTGTCATAACCTTCATTATTTGAAATATTAATCTTGTTAGATAGAATCACAGTGTCATTGGCAACAGCTAAATCAAAGAGGAAAATTTCGGTATCAGCCTGAGAAAAAACAAGTTGATAGCTCGCTAGAGAAATTAGAATAGGAATATATGGTTTCAATTTATTATAGATTTATAAAATGTTTTAATAATTCTCGAACTTTTTTTGTACCCTCTACATGGTATTTTGCTTGGGTTTTTTGTAATCCAACTTTAACGGTTATTGTGCTTTCTGGTAACTCTTGAAACATAAATTCATCCGTCCAATCATCACCGATGGCAAAAACAAAATCATAATCGTCCTCACTCAAAATACGCACAGATGCTCTTCCTTTATTAACATTGCTACTTTTCACTTCCATCACTTTATTTCCATTGAGTACGCTTATGTCATCATTACCGATTAAACTTGTCAGTACTGTATTTAGCTCAGTTGCGCGTTTATTTCCAAAATCGGGATCAGTATTGCGATAGTGCCAAGCTAAAGAATAATTTTTTTCTTCAATAAAAGATCCAGGGGTACGATCAACAAAAGATTCCAAAACTGGTTGAATTTTCTCCATCCAATCGCCATTTACTTTTTCCAAGAGCTTAAA
Organism: Croceitalea rosinachiae; assembly: GCF_031846445.1. Classification (NCBI taxonomy): domain Bacteria; kingdom Pseudomonadati; phylum Bacteroidota; class Flavobacteriia; order Flavobacteriales; family Flavobacteriaceae; genus Croceitalea; species Croceitalea rosinachiae. The sequence continues at coordinate 268,553 of NZ_JAVRHR010000002.1, forward strand.
TTCTTCTCCATCTTTTGAAATCCATACACCGTGTTCTACAATCATATTATATTTTTTTGGCAAGAACCATCGGCTAAAGGTTTCTTTGTCACGGCCACTAATTAAAAAGAGGGTTGTCCCTTCTTGTTGATGAAGTTGATCTAATAATTGATATAGTTCATCGTCTGGCGATGCTTTTTGTGGGTCTTTGTGAAAGCCAGCAAGTGTACCATCGTAATCTAGAAACAACAGTCTTTTTTTAGCTGAACGGTATTTAACCGAGACCGATTCTAAAATATTGTTGTTCATTTTTTGAGACACATAAGTTCCGATTCCCTGTTTTTGTGACTTCAAGGAATTCATAAACTCATTGGCCCAGACTTCAACATTGTAGCGCTTTAAACGGTTTTGCAAGAACATATTTCGAGCCATTTGCTCCTCTTTAGGCATAGTAATAGCCTGTTTCAAAGTATCCGCCTGTTCTTCAAAATTATTTGGGTTGATGAGCAATGCTTCATTCATTTCGTAGGCGGAACCCGCCATTTCACTTAAAATGAGCACCCCCGTTTTATCGGTCCTAGTAGCAACATATTCTTTGGCAACTAAATTCATACCGTCACGTAATGGGGTTAACCAAGCAATATCACTAGAGGTATATAAGTCAATCAAATTTTCAAAAGGAAGTGACCTATAAAAATACCAGATAGGCGTCCAATTCACGGTTGAGAGTTCTCCATTTATACGGCCTACTAACTCATCTATTTCACGTTTTAGCAACATATATTGTGGAACGTTAGAACGTGATGGTACAGCAAGAATGATAAGACGAACCTTTTCTTTATATTCGGGATATTTATTTAAAAAGTATTCAAATGCATTGATGCGTTTTGCGATGCCTTTACTATAATCTAGTCGGTCAATAGAAACAATCAACTTAGTATCTGGCGCCGATTTTTTATGCTCATCTAACTTAATTTGAAGATCTGAACGTTGTTTTCCTTTTAGTGCACTACTCTTTTTTGCCGCTTCATGAAACTTATTATAATCAATCCCCATTGGAAAGGAATCTACCTTTATGACCCTATTTTCAAGATAAATGTCATTAAAACTTACATCAAGGCCTAATAACCTTCGTACCGAACTTAAAAAATGTCTTTCGTAGTCGTAGGTATGAAATCCTATTAAATCCGCACCTAGAAGTCCCTCAAGTACTTCTTCACGCCATGGTAGGGTTCTGAAAATTTCATATGATGGAAAAGGTATATGTAAAAAGAAACCTATAGTGGCATTTGGTCTTTTTTCTTTGACCATTTGAGGTACTAGCATTAGTTGGTAGTCATGTACCCAAATGATATCATCGTCGCCAGCTTCCTCCAAAATTGCATCTGCAAATTTTTGATTTACAGCTTTGTAACTATTCCAAAAATCGAGCTCAAACTCAGAGTATTCCAAGAAATAGTGAAATAACGGCCAGACTGTTCGATTGCTAAAACCAAAATAAAACCCATCTACATCATCTTTTGTGAGTTTTACTTTTGAGCATCCATGTTGTTTAAGGGCACTGTCAATAGTCTCAGACAACCCATCTGGAATATCTTCATCTGTAAGCCCTGACCATCCAATCCAGAGACTTTCACTGCCGCTGTGTACAGATTTCATTCCTGTCGCCAAACCACCTACACTTGGAATCGCTGATAATCCACCATCACTTATTTGCAATTGTACTGGTAGCCTATTAGAAATAATTATAGTTTTACTCATAAATAAATTTTAGAACTAAAAATGTAATAAAAGTGGTGTTTTTTCGATTAATAAGAAAGAAAAAACCTACAATAACCACCAGAAAATAAGAATCCCACTATGGATAACCTAAATTACGGAATAATTGGAAACTGCCGAAGTGCAGCTTTAATTTCTAACACAGGATCATTGGATTGGTGTTGTTTGCCTCAATTTGATTCGACATCGGTCTTTGCAAAACTATTGGATGATAAAAAAGGGGGAAGCTTTGAAATCATTACCAAATATAATTACGAAATCACTCAAAAGTATCATGTAAATACGGCCATCTTAGTAACCAGATACTCAGATGGTGAAAATATTTTTGAACTACATGATTTCATGCCAAGATATCATAAACTAACAGGTAAATACAATGCTCCACCTGAAATAGTTAGGTATGTAAAACACATTTCTGGAGCACCTAAATTTTCTGTGCTTTATGACCCAAAGTTGGAGTATGCTAAAGGAGAAACAGGACATCATGTCAAAAATAACTTTATTGTCAGTTTGACCGATAAAGAAAAGTTCGACACACTATTTTTATACACTTCATTTAATAAAAACCATGTTATTAATGGTGAAGAGATTACTTTGAAAGAAGATGGGTATTTTTTGGTTTGTTATAATGAAAAGATTTTAAAGCCCAGTACGGAGAAAATGTCTCTTGAATTAGAGCGAACCAAGATTTACTGGTTAGATTGGGTAGATAGAACCCCGACTTATAAAAAGTTTAATCCAGAGATTATTAGAAGCGCATTGACCTTAAAAATGTTGACTTATGATAAAACAGGTGCGGTACTTGCAGCTCCCACTACATCTTTACCGGAAACTATAGGAGAAGTAAGAAATTGGGATTATCGTTTCTGTTGGATACGTGATGCCTCCATGGTAATTAAGGTTGTCTCAGAATTAGGCCATAAAAATTCTGCCAAACGATATCTGCAGTTCATCATTGACTTAATGCCCGATAAGGATGAGAAGCTTCAAATCATGTATGGTATCAATAAAGAGAAGAAGCTTACTGAACAGACTTTAGAGCATTTAGATGGCTATAAAGGTTCAAAGCCTGTAAGAACAGGAAATGCTGCTTACAAGCAAAAGCAAAATGATATTTATGGAATTTTAATGGATGTGATCTATGAACAGTTGCATAAGTTTAGTAATGATATAGAAAATGGGGAGGAACTTTGGAGTATTACTAAGGGTATTGTTTGGATAGTTAACAAACATTGGCAAGAACCAGATAAAGGTATTTGGGAGTTCAGAGGCGAAGATCGTCACTTTACTTTCTCAAAGGTACTTTGCTGGGTTGCCATTGACCGTGCAATTAAGGTAGCAAGAATATTTGGTAAGCATCGAAAGATAGAGCAGTGGACAGCAATTGAGCAAGAGATTAAGGCAGATATTCATGAAAATGCCTGGAATGAGGATGTTAATGCCTTTGTACAGTCTTATGGTTCCTATGATTTGGATGCATCAGTATTATTAATGGAGTCTTATGGTTTTGTCGATGCTCGCGATCCAAAATTTGTGAGTACAGTAAAAGCTATTGAAAAAGACTTAAGTAATGATGGCCTTCTCTACAGGTATAAAAATGAAGATGATTTCGGATTACCATCATCATCATTTACCATTTGCACTTTTTGGTTTATAAATGCACTATTTAAAATTGGAGAAGAGGATAAAGCTTTGGCGCATTTCGAACAATTATTAAGTTATAGCAATCATTTAGGGCTGTTTAGTGAAGATATAGACTTTAAGACTAAACGTTTGTTGGGGAATTTTCCGCAAGCGTACTCACATTTGGCGTTGATTGAATGTGCTATTAACTTCTCACGTAAGCAGAGCGAGGAGAAAATATTGGAATCTATTAGCTAAACTAATTTTTGTTTAGTAACAATTCGGCCTTTTCTTTTATTCTGTTTACAAGCAAGTTGAGGTGATCCACGGTTGTAAATGGATTCATAAGACTGGTTCTTAGATAATGAATATTGCGAAGTTTTGTTTGAACTAGATAGAATTCCCCTTCCTCTAGCAATTCTTGTCTTATGCTTGTATTTAGTTGGTTGAGTCGTTCGTCATTTTGGTAACTGTCAGTATATCGAAAACATAGAATATTTGACATTGGAGATGTCGCCAACTCAAAATTAGGATCCGTCTGTAACGTGTTTTCAAAGTCCTTTGCTAAATCATATTGACGGGTCACGAACTCATCGAACACTTCTTCACCGTAAAATTTTAATAAAATATACCAATGCATGCACATCATGGTTTTGGTACATTCAAAAGTCTTTTTACCACTATTTATCCAATCTTCCTCTTCCGTATCGTGTAGTAAATAATCTGCTCTTTGGCTAAAGGTATGTTGGGCATGAACTTTGTTTTTAAAGAGTAGCGCTGTAGTAATTGTTGGCATGAGCATCATTTTATGACCATCAATAACCACAGAATCTGATTGCGCAATACCATTAAGAAGATGTTTGTATTTTTCTGAGTATATGGCAGCTCCTCCATGGGCCCCATCTACATGAAACCAGAGATTTTTATCTTTTGCGAAATCGGCTATGGCAAGTAAGTCATCATACGCGCCTGTAGCTGTAGATGGAGCACTACCGACAATGGCGAATATCTTGATACCTTTAGCTCTTGCTTCATTGTAAGAAACTTCCAACTTTTTAATATCCATGGCAAAACTTTCTTGCGAAGGAACTTTGATAATCCCTTTTTCGCCCAATCCCATTATTTTAGCAGCACGGTCAATACAATAATGAGCTTGTTCGCAAACCATAATGCCTAAAGGCTCTAAATATCCTTCAGTCCAAACATTATGAGAAACCTTAGCTTTTCGTGCAGATAACAATGCCGTTAAATTTGCAAGCGTACCACCCGAAGTCAGAAAACCTCCAAAGTCAGATGTATAACCAATCTTTTCACATATACTATCGGTGACTACTTTTTCAATTGCTGATGGGGACATGCCCATTTCATATACAGCCATACCATTATTTAGTAAAGCACTTACCATTGCTGTCAAAATAGTAATAGGAGCAGAAGCAGAGACTTGATGACCTACATATTTAGGGTGGTGTGTATGCGTAGACCGCTTTAAAATCTCTGTGAAAAAATCTTCATTTTTACCATTTTCTAAAAACACTTTCCAAAAATTAAGCTCTTTATCTGGCTCATTCCAGTTTAGGGTTCTGTCAGCTTTTCCTGTGGTCGTGTTTTGAAGATGATTTTTAATCATTTTAAAGAGTTTTGTAGCATTTTTTTCAAACTCTTCGGCAGTGTAAATATTTTTTAGAAGATTATCACTCATTTTATAAAATTAGGCTCTTGGTCATACATGACAAAGTTGGAAACAAAAAAACCGCTCCATTTAGGAGCGGTTTCTCAAATTAAACTTCTTTTAGAAGTCGTTATTTGAATTAGTCAAAGGTATACCCGTTATCCGCTGCTACTTTGTCTGCGATTTCTGTTCGCAGTGCAACAACGTTGGGTTGGTTTGTGTATTTCGTGAAACGTTTTAGCCCCATGAGCATCATCCGTTGTTCATCACCTTCAGCAAAGGAAACTATAGCCTCTTTTCCTTTTTGATTAACAATGTCGGTAGCTCTGTATAGATAGAGTTTTGACATTGCTATTTGGGTCGCCTGCGATTCTTCCCCAAATCGTTTTGCATTTTTCTCGGTTCTTAATATAGTTGATTCCGCCAAATACACCTGAATTAAAATATCAGAAGCTGCCATTAATAGCTGTTGGTGTTCTTCTAGTTGAGGACCAAACTTTTGAACTGCACTCCCAGCAACCATTAAAAAGACTTTTTTAAGACGCTTTACTAGATCTTTTTCTTCAGCAAACAGTTCTGAAAAATCAGGAGAATCAAAAGATGGTATTCCCATTAATTCTTCGCCCACGGCAGTGGCAGGACCTAATAAATCTACATGGCCTTTCATAGCTTTTTTGACCAACATGCCAACTGCCAACATTCTATTGATTTCATTGGTTCCTTCGTAAATTCTTGAAATACGTGCATCTCTCCAAGCAGATTCCATTGGTGTATCTGCACTAAAACCCATACCGCCAAAAATTTGGATTCCTTCATCAGTAGTTTGTTGTACATGTTCTGAAACTGCAACTTTAAGAATAGAACACTCAATTGCATATTCTTCAACCCCTTTAAGTTCTGCTTCTTGATGTGTGTTTCCAGCAGCTTCTCGCATGGCGATTCTGTCCTCAATATTTTTGGCAGCGCGATAGCACGCAGCTTCATCCACATAAGCATTAGTGGTCATGTCAGCTATTTTAGCTTTAATAGCGCCAAAATTCATGATTGGGGTTTTAAACTGAATACGCTCGTTGGCATATTTAGTAGCTTCATTGATTACACGACGTTGCGCCTCTAAACAAGCTGCTGCTAATTTGATACGACCAACATTTAAAGCGTTCATAGCTATTTTAAAGCCATTACCTTGCTCAGATAGCATATTTTCAACAGGAACTTTAGTTTCATTGAAAAATACTTGTCTGGTCGATGAGGAATGAATACCTAGTTTTTTCTCTTCATCACCTAAAGTAATTCCATTACTTGGGTCATTTTCAACTATAAAACCTGTTATATTTTTATCATTTCCTATTCTTGCAAAAACAATAAAGACATTACAGAAACCAGCATTGGAAATCCACATTTTTTGCCCAGTGATACTGTAGTATTTGCCGTCATCGGATAAAACTGCTTTGGTTTTACCTGAGTTGGCATCAGAGCCAGCACCTGGCTCGGTTAAGCAATACGCTCCAAACCATTCACCAGAGGCTAATTTGGGCACATATTTTTGTTTTTGTTCTTCAGTTCCGTAAAGAGTTATAGGCATAGTTCCTATACCCGTATGAGCTCCAAAAGCTGTGCTAAAAGAACCAGTTGCTCCAGATATATAGTCACATACCAACATGGTGGAAACAAAACCCATACCCATGCCTTCATACTTTTCGGGTACAGCAATGCTTAAAAGACCTAGCTCCCCTGCTTCTCGCATACATTCTTCCGTATAGGCATAGTCTTTACTTTCAAAGCGTTCCCAATGAGACCATAATTTTCTATCTACGAATTCCTTTGTGCTTTCACGCATCATATTTTGTTCTTCACTAAGGTCTTCTAAGGTGAAGATTTCTTCGCAATCAACTTCTTTGACCAGAAATTGGCCACCACGTAAAATCTCTTTTTTTATCGTTTCAGTACTCATGGTTATAGTTCTTATTTCTTTTTCTTACTTTAAAAATTCAAATATTCCAGCCGCCCCTTGTCCTGTGCCAACACACATGGTCACCATACCATGTTTCCCTTGCATGTTTCGTTTACGCATTTCATCAAACAATTGAACGGATAATTTAGCTCCAGTACAACCTAGGGGATGGCCTAAAGCAATGGCACCACCATTTGGATTAATGATATCTGGATTAAGTTTCAATTCACGAATTACAGCCAATGATTGCGAAGCAAAAGCTTCATTTAATTCAATCAATTCTATATTGTCTTGCTTTAATCCGGCTTGCTTTAATGCTTTAGGCACTGCTGCAACTGGACCAATTCCCATTATCCTTGGCGGAACTCCAGCCGCCGCATAATTAACCAGCCGTGCGACTGGCTCTAGATTTAATTCCTTAACCATTTCTTCGCTCATGACCATTACAAATGCGGCACCATCACTAGTCTGAGAAGAGTTTCCTGCTGTTACACTACCGTTAGCGGCAAAGACTGGTCTTAATCTGGCCAAGGCCTCAATTGATGTGCCGGCTCTTGGGCCTTCATCTTTGGTCACGGTATATTTTTTTGATGCCTTTTTTCCTTTGCCATCTACATACGTTTGTTCTACTTCAATAGGAACTATTTGGTCTTGAAAACGGTCTTCTGCTAATGCTTTTAAAGCTTTCATATGAGAGTTGAAAGCAAACTCATCTTGGTCTTCCCTAGATACTTTGTATTCTTGCGCTACAGCCTCTGCGGTATTACCCATTCCCCAATAATAATCTTCATGACCAGATTTTACAATGTCATAATTTAATTCTGTTTTAAACCCGGTCATTGGAACAGAACTCATACTTTCGACACCGCCAGCTATAATACAATCTGCCATTCCAGCTTGTATTTTTGCTGTGGCAATTCCGATTGTTTCCAAGCCAGAAGAACAAAATCTGTTTACTGTTACTCCTGGTACATCCACAATATCTAATCCCATTAATGAAATCAAACGGGCCATGTTTAAACCTTGCGAACCTTCCGGCATGGCGTTACCTACAATGACATCATCAATTCTTTTTTTGTCAAAATCTGGAAGTTCATTAACTAGATGTGAGATAGTTTCTGCAGCTAGTTCATCAGCTCTTTTAAAACGGAAGCCTCCTCTACCGGACTTACCCACTGCTGTACGATATCCTTTAACTATATATGCTGTTTTCATTATATTAATTTCTAAGAGGTTTACCAGTTTTTAACATATGTTGAATTCGTTCCAAAGTTTTGCGCTCCGTACAAAGTGATAAGAAAGCTTCTCTTTCAATATCTAATAAGTATTGCTCAGAGACATAACTGGGTTCAGATAAATCTCCCCCGGCCATAACATAGGCCAGTTTATTGGCAATTTTCTTATCGTGTTCACTAATGTATTTACTAGCTTCCATCGCATCTGTTCCAACTAAGAACATACCTAAGGCTTGTTTGCCAAGTATCTTAACATCTTTACGTGCTGGAGGCTTAGTATATCCAGCTTCAGCCATTAGTTTGGCATATGCTTTTGCAGTAGCAATTTGCCGGTCTTTGTTGACTACAACAATATCTTTTCCTTTTTGTAAGATTCCTAAATCGAATGCTTCATATGCAGAAGTAGAAACTTTGGCCATCCCGATAGTTAAAAAGTACTCTTGCAAAATATTTAGTTCCACATCTCCTTTTCTAAAAGAATCTGATGCTCTTAATGCAAATTCTTTAGAGCCACCACCACCAGGAATTACTCCAACACCAAATTCTACGAGACCTATATAAGTTTCTGCTGCTGCCACTACTTTATCTGCATGAAGGGATAGCTCACATCCTCCACCTAAACACATACCATGCGGTGCTGATACCGTAGGAATAGATGAATAACGCATGCGCATCATAGTGTCTTGGAACATTTTAATGGACATATTTAGCTCATCGTACTCTTGTTCCACCGCCATCATGAAAATCATTCCGATATTGGCTCCTACAGAAAAATTGGCTGCTTGATTACCAACGACTAAACCTTGGTAGTCTTTCTCCGCTAGGTCGATAGCCTTATTTAATCCTGCAAGTACGTCACCACCAATAGTATTCATTTTAGATTGGAATTCTACATTTAAAATTCCATCTCCTAAGTCTTCAACTACAACACCAGAGTTTTTAAAAACTTCTTTCGATTTTCTAATGTTATCTAAAATGATAAAGGCATCCTGCCCAGGAATTTTTACCATTTCCTTTTTAGGAATATCATAAAAATAGGTTGCACCATCTTTGACTGAATAGAATGAGGTAACTCCTGCAACTTTCATATCAGCGACCCATTTAGCAGCCTCTTGATTTTCTGATGCTATAAATTCTAATCCTTTATCTAGACCGACAGCATCCCAAATTTGGAAAGGACCATGTTCCCATCCAAACCCGGCTTTCATCGCATCATCTATTTTATAAAGTTCTTCAGTTATCTCAGGTATACGGTGCGAAACATAAGCAAACAGTTGACCAAAACTCTTTCTGTAGAATTCGCCGGCTTTATCCTTACCACTAGTTAAAACGGAAAATCGATCTACGACCTTATCAATAGTCTTTGTTAGTTCGAGGGTAGCAAATTTGGCGCTTTTCTTAGACCTATAGTCCATTGTATCTAAATCAAGGGTCAAGATTTCAGTCTTACCCTTTGTGTCTTTAGATTTTTTATAGAACCCCTGTCCTGTCTTGCTTCCTAACCATTTGTTTTCCATCATGGCGGAAATAAAATCAGGTAGGGCAAACAAAGCATGTCTTTCGTCTTCTTTACAATTTTCTGCTATACCATTGGCAACATGTACCAGAGTATCAAGGCCAACCACATCAACCGTTCTAAAAGTGGCTGACTTTGGACGACCAATAACCGGTCCAGTTAGTTTATCAACCTCTTCCACAGTCATGCCCATTTCCTTTACTGCATGAAAAAGACTTTGAATACTAAAAATTCCAATTCTATTGCCAATAAAAGCAGGAGTGTCTTTGGCTACAACCGAAGTTTTGCCCAAAAATTGCTCTCCATATCCGTTTAAAAACTCTAGAACAGAAGTATCAGTTTTTGGTCCAGGAATAATTTCAAATAGCTTTAGGTATCTCGCAGGGTTAAAGAAGTGTGTTCCGCAGAAGTGTTCTTGAAAATCGTCACTTCTTCCTTCACTCATAAAATTGATAGGAATTCCTGAAGTGTTTGAGGTAATTAGTGTTCCAGGAGTTCTATGTTTTTCTAGATTCTCAAAAACTATTTTTTTAATATCTAATCGTTCTACAACGACCTCAATAATCCAATCTACTTTTGCAACTTTTGCGATATCGTCTTCTAAATTACCAGTAGCGATCCGACTAGCAAATTTTTGATGATAAATAGGGGAGGGCTTGGATTTTAAAGCAGCAGTCAATGAATCATTCACCAAACGATTTCTGACTACTTTATCCTCTAGCGTAAGTCCCTTTGCTTTCTCTTTTTCGTTCAATTCTCTAGGAACGATATCAAGTAATAAAACTTCAACACCGATATTAGCAAAATGGCATGCTATACCACTTCCCATGATACCCGAACCAATTACGGCAACTTTATTGATGTGTCGCTTCATGAATATGTTATGGATTAATTAGTTGTTGTTTTTGTATAAATATTTTTTTCTAAAATCAGTTTATTAATGACAGATATAGTTTTGAAAAAACCAACTAAATCGTTTTCATTAATATCTTCTTTTACCGCCTCATTAAATCGCAATACTACCTCTTTAGAATCCTTTCTTTTATCTAAACCAAGTTGCGTAAGATGAATCAAAACTCCACGCCCGTCGTTTGGATTAGGTTTGCGAACGATGTACCCTTTTTCTTCAATACTCTTAAGAATTCTTGAAAGGCTGGTAGATTCCATTCCCATTTTTGGACCTAGAGCTGTACTAGGAGTACCTTTTTTTGGGTCAATACTCAACAAAGTAAATCCTATTGCCATGGTGAGACCATAGTTCTTAGCTTCTTCATTGTACATTTTTATTACTGCCTGCCATGTAGCTCTTAAAGCGTAGTCAATGGTCAAATCCTTCATAGAACAAAAATTCGTCTTCAAAGATAGTGAAAATTTATTATGCATGCATAATAAATTCAATGTCAAATTCTAAAAACGAGCTTATTGTTTACGAATTTTCTTTATTCTGATTTATGTGATATAATGCTATTTGTAAGAACGAACAAATAAGTTAGAATAGAACACAGAGCCGACTAGAAGTATCTTCTGGTATTTTTTTAGTTCTTAAGCAGTATTTTTTCAAAAACAATTAATACCCGTAAATATCATTGTATAGATTGATATACTTTTCTTTGACTATTTTTCTTCTTAGTTTCATTGTAGGTGTCAAATGCCCTTCATCAATACTCCATACATCTGGCGTCAAGCGGAACTGTTTTACCTTTTCCCATTTGGCAAAGTCTGAATTTGCAATATCAATCTCTTCTTGAATTCTGGCGATTACTTTTTCATTGATTACGATATCGGAGTTTTCACCAAGAGTAACCTTATGGCGTTCTGCCCAATCATATAAAAACTCAAAATTAGGCTGTATTAATGCCGCTGGCATTTTTTCACCTTCGCCGACGACCATTAATTGTTCAATAAATCGTGATTGTTTAAAGCGATTCTCCAGTAATTGCGGAGCGACATATTTACCACCAGAAGTTTTGAACATTTCCTTTTTGCGATCGGTGATTCTCAAAAATCCATCCGAATCAATTTCTCCAATATCTCCCGTATGAAAGTAGCCATCTTTTAATACTTCTGATGTTTTATCCGGATCTTTGTAATAGCCCATCATAACATTTGGACCTTTGCATAAGATTTCACCATCATCGGCTATTTTGATTTCAACATCATTAATGATTCGTCCAACCGAACCGATTTTCCAACCACCACCTAGCTCCTGATTTACTGAGATGACGGGTGAAGTTTCCGTTAACCCATAACCTTCCATGACCGGAATCCCGGCGGCACCAAATATCCGACCTAATCGCGGTTGTAATGCTGCACTACCAGAAACCATTGTAGTTAAATTACCGCCTAAACCTTCTTGCCATTTACTGAAAATTAATTTTCGTGCAAGCCCTAACTGCTTCTCATACCACCACCCATTGACACCATATGGTTCAAACTTTAGTCCCAGTTCAACAGCCCAGAAGAATATTTTTTTCTTTATTCCTTCCAGAGCGGTACCCTTAGCAATTATGGAATCATATACTTTTTCCAAAAGACGAGGAACAACTGTCATGACATCTGGTTTTACCTCCTTAAGGTTATCACTGATTTTGTCCAAACCTTCTGCAAAGTAAATGTTGATTCCACAGTACTGGTATAAGTACAAAATCATGCGTTCGAAAATGTGACAAACAGGCAGAAAGCTTAGAGAACTTGCTCCTGGTTCGAAAGGAACCCTTAGTTTACTTGCAATTACATTTGAAACAATGTTATTATGTGAAAGCATTACTCCTTTTGGCCTTCCTGTAGTACCAGAGGTATATATTAAGGTGGCCAAATCTTCGGGTTTGACCTTTAACTTTCTGTCTTCAACCTCTTCTTGATTGGAATTGTCTTTCCCTTTTTCTAAAACTTCTGTCCAATTCTTACAATTTTTTAGGTCATCAAATGAATATACATCCTTTAGTTTTTTTAGTTTACTGCTGATGCTCAACACTTTTTGCAATACTTCATCACATGAAACAAAGCAATATTTAGCTTCTGAATGATTAAGCACATACTCATAATCTTCTTCAGAAATTGTTGGATAAATAGGTACATTTTGGGCGCCAATTTGTAAGATTCCAATATCACAAATATTCCATTCCGTTCGATTGGTCATTGATATGATAGCCACCTTATCATTAGGTTTTACACCCATTCGCAATAAACCGCGACTTATTGTATTGGCTTGGTCAATATATTCTTGGGTTGAGGTACTTACCCACTTACCATTTTTCTTAGTTGTAAAGGCCTTTTCGAGATTATGGTTTTCTTTTTGATAGTATGGAAAATCAAAAAGTCTGGTTACCGTTTGCATATTAAGTTTCTATTTGGTAATTGCAAAATAAGGAAAGGAAGTGGAATTTTAAAATGACATTTCTAAAAAAGAGGCTAAATAATTAATAATCTCATAGTAAATGGAGTTTCATGCCTTCATGTGATGCAGCGAACCCCAGTTTTTCATAAAAAGCTAAGGCATCTGGTCTTTTCTTATCAGTTGTTAATTGAACTACATGAGCGCCTTTTTCTTTTGCTCTTGAAATGGCCCATTCAAAAAGTTTTTGACCAATGCCTTTTCCACGACAGTCCTCATGAACCCTTACAGCTTCTATTTGTGCTCTAATGCCACCTTGATAAGTCAAATATTGAATGAATGATAATTGAAGTGTTCCAATAATGTTACCATCTTTACTTTCAATCACAATCAATTCTTGATTAGGGTCGTTTGAAATATTTTCAAAAGCCTTGCAATAAGTATATGGTAGCGGAATTTTATAGTCTTCACGTTTGCTACCAAGTTTGTCATTGGCAATTATTTTAACTATTGATGCAACATCTTCTTTTTTTGCAGGTCGAATAATCACAGTTTATGCTATTCTTGACTTGATAAACTTAAACTGACCATTGTGGTTTGACTCATGTTCACATACATGAAACCACTTGCAATAATTATTGGTTGGTCCCCATGGAAAGTTTGCATCAATAGACATTAACCAATCGTCGTCACGATTTTTAAACTCCGCCAATGTGAAGTCTCTGACCTGGGTCATTTCTTCTAGGTAATAGTCAAAAGGCCTCCCTTTAATTTCGTTACGCGCCTTCTCTCCAAGCCCTGATGCGACGGACCACTTTTTAGAATCTTCTTTTGACCAATCTCCCCAAGATTTGTTTTCAAAGGTGTGAATTTGATAGAAGCGTTCGGTAGCTGCTAAATGCATCAGCATTGCACCGATACTATTGGCATCATCATCTACCAAATAATCAAGGTCGGACACGCTCATATCTTTTACAGGAGAAAGGATAACCATACGCATCCAATTCATCATAGATACTAAAGTCCCTATTTGCGGTGTATAGCCTTCTTTTGGCCCAAAAATGTTTACGTCGCTATCTTGACTAAACTTCGGTAAAGGTTGCAAATGGGGTGCTGCCATTACTCCTGTAGCGCCCAACGCTCCGAGGGTCAGTAATGATGTTTTTTTTATAAAATTTCTTCTATTGACTGATGGTGTATGCTCGTTCATGGTTCTAGTTTGTTCGTTAAATCCTTGAAGTTACGAATTCTCTTCCACCCACTGTCTTGCATTCACAAAAGCTTCTATCCACGGCGAAACTTTATCATTGCTTCTTTCCTTTGGATAGTACGCCCAGTTCCACGGAAAAATAGAGCGTTCAATATGCGGCATAGTCACTAAATGTCGCCCAGTTTTATCACAAAGCATTGCAGTATTAAAATCACTTCCATTTGGATTTGCTGGATATCCCTCATAACCATATTTGGCTACAATATCGAATTGGTCTTCTGAATTTGGTAAGCTGAATTTACCCTCACCATGCGATATCCAAACCCCGAGAGTCGTTCCTTCTAATGAAGAAAGCATGATGGAGTTGTTCTTTTGAATTTTGACAGAAGTAAAATTACTCTCATGCTTGCCTGAATCGTTGTAGGTCACTTTACCATGGGTTTGGTGTTCGGGATTAATTAAATCCAACTCCATGAACAACTGACATCCATTACAGATGCCAACGGAAAGGGTATTAGGTCTTGCAAAAAAGTCTTTGATAACTTTATTGGCATGTTCATTGTATTTTATGGCTCCTGCCCAGCCTTTGGCACTACCTAGAACATCAGAATTTGAAAAACCACCTACAGCCCCTAAAAACTGAATATCCTTTAAGTCTTCACGACCAGAAATTAAATCAGTCATGTGAACGTCTTTGACATCAAAACCTGCCAAAAACATGGCATTGGCCATTTCTCGTTCTGAGTTACTGCCTTTCTCTCTTAAAATAGCTGCTTTTGGTCTGTTCTCGATACGATTTGCTGAAGACAAATCACTTGAACTGACGTTTTTCGGAAACGAATATTTTAAAGACTGTACTTTATAGTTCTCATAACGATCTTTAGCCAAACCATTGGCTGTTTGCTTATTGTCTAGTAAGTACGAAGTCTTATACCAAATATCGCGTAGTGAGGCAATATTTAAACCAACTTCAACACCATGATTTTTAAGGCGTAGTTCTCCTTCAGAAATTACTTTTCCTAACTTATGGAATTCGATTCCTTTCGCTTCCATAGCCGTTTCAGCATCGGTATCTTTAGTTTGAATAACCACTCCGATGTTTTCAGCAAATAGCACTTTAAGGGTATCCTGTTCACCGAAGGCGGTCAAATCTAGTTCAGCTCCTAAATTGTTATCAGCAAAGCAAAGTTCCAATAAGGTAGTTATCAATCCACCAGAACCAATATCATGCCCGGCAATAATTTGACCATCAATATTTAATTGTTGTAACGCGTTAAATGCTGATTTAAAATAAGCAGCATCAGTAATGCTTGGGGCTTCGCTGCCAATACTATTTAAAATCTGTCCAAAAGAAGAACCACCTAGCTTAAAATCATCTTTTGATAAATTGATGTAGTAGATATCACCGCCATCTTTTTGCAGCACAGGTTCCACCACTTTTGTAATATCATTACAATTACCAGCAGCAGAAATCACCACCGTCCCTGGAGCAATTACCTCTTGGTCTTTGTATTTCTGTTTCATGGATAGCGAATCCTTTCCAGTAGGTACATTAATACCCAAGGCAATAGCGAATTCTGAAATAGCCTCCACGGCTTTGTATAAGCGCGCATCTTCGCCTTGGTTTTTACAAGGCCACATCCAATTTGCGGATAATGAAACCGATAGCAGTCCGTCTTTCAAGGGTGCCCAAACCAAATTCGTTAAAGCTTCTGCAATACTATTTCTACTGCCAGCTACAGGATCTATTAATCCTGAGATAGGGGAGTGGCCAATACTGGTTGCAATTCCTTCTTTTCCTTTAAAATCTAGCGCCATTACTCCAACATTGTTCAAAGGGAGCTGTAGTGGACCTGTACATTGTTGCTTCGCAACCTTACCACCTACGCAACGGTCTACCTTATTGGTAAGCCAGTCTTTACAGGCTACTGCCTCTAGTTGTAAAACTTGTTCTAGATACTCATGAAAATACTCCAACGAATATTCCGCATCTTTATATTGGGTTTCTATGGTCGAGTCTTCCATAATGGTTTTAGGTGAGCTTCCGAACATATCCGAAAGGGCTAAATCCATTGGTTTTTGTTTTGTAGTACTAGATTCAAAGGTGAAGCGCTGTTCGGCAGTAACATCACCTACCTCATACATTGGGGAACGCTCTCGATCTGCAATACGCTTTAAAAGTGAAGTGTCTTGTTGACCAATGACCAAACCCATTCGTTCTTGGCTTTCATTACCAATAATTTCTTTAGCCGATAGTGTGGGGTCCCCAACGGGCAATTTATCCAAATCGATATATCCACCTGTGTCTTCAACAAGTTCAGAAAGACAATTTAAATGTCCGCCAGCCCCATGGTCATGAATTGACACGATAGGATTATCATGGCTTTCTACCATTCCACGAATAGCATTGGCGGCACGTTTTTGCATTTCGGGATTAGAACGCTGTACGGCATTTAATTCTATAGCAGATTCAAACTCTCCTGTATCCGCACTTGAAACCGCGGCACCACCCATACCAATACGATAGTTATCGCCCCCAAGAATTACAATTTTATCGCCTTTGTTTGGGGTATCTTTTATGGCTTGCTCTGCTTTGCCATAACCAATACCGCCAGCTTGCATGATTACTTTGTCGTAGCCTAGGTTTTTTTCACCTTCTTGGTGTTCAAAAGTTAGAACAGAGCCTGCAATTAATGGTTGACCAAACTTGTTGCCAAAGTCAGAAGCTCCGTTAGAAGCCTTTATAAGAATATCCATTGGGGTTTGGTATAGCCAGGGCCGCGCTGGAAATGCTTTTTCCCAATCCCTATTTTCTTCTAATCGTGAATACGAGGTCATATACACTGCAGTACCAGCTAAAGGCAAAGACCCTTTGCCACCAGCAAGCCTATCCCTTATTTCCCCACCAGAACCGGTCGCCGCGCCGTTGAAAGGTTCTACGGTAGTTGGAAAGTTGTGTGTTTCTGCTTTTAATGACAAGACAGAATCAAATTCCTCTTCTTGATAAAAGTCAGGTTTGTCTGCAGTTTTTGGGGCAAATTGAACTACTCTTGGCCCTTTTACAAACGCCACATTGTCTTTATATGCTGAAACGATATTATTTGGATGCTCCGCTGAGGTTTTTTTAATGAGTTTAAAGAGTGAGGTAGGCATCTCTTGACCATCAATTACAAAAGTACCATTAAAAATTTTGTGACGACAATGTTCTGAATTGACCTGACTAAAACCAAACACTTCAGAATCCGTGAGTTTACGCCCAAGTTTTTTGGATAGATTCTCTAAATACGTTACTTCATCATCACTCAGGGCTAAACCTTCTTGTTGATTGTAAGCAGCAATATCTTCAATAGGCAAAATAGCCTCAGGGGTTACATCTATTTTGTAAATTTCTTGTCCAAGACCACTATATTTTTGTGAGAGCATCGGGTCAAACTCGTTAAAGTCTTTTGAAACCGCTTTAAATTCTTCAATTCTAATAATACCTTCAATACCCATATTTTGGGTAATTTCTGTAGCATTAGTGCTCCAGGGGGTGACCATAGCCGCACGTGGGCCAACAAAAAAGGCGTCAAGAGACGCCGTGTTTATTTTAGGTTGGTTGCCGAACAACCATGTCAGTTTTTTTTCGTTTTCAGTCGTGATTTCTTGAGCAGTTTGGACGGCAAAAACCCTTGTTGCCATATCCCCGAAGAAATGAATCATATGAACCTGTTGCTTTACAAAATTGGAAAAAACAAATTTACGATTTTTTAATGCTTTTGGAGTAGGTGTTGAAAACAGTTTTTAACCGATATTGTTGATAGTTTTCTATCTCTAAATATCCCCTTTGAAATTTCTATTTCACGAAACAATTGCATTTATTTTGAAATGATTTTGTTTAAATAAGAATTTCCGAATTCTAGTGCATCTTAATTAAAATTCTAGTAAATATTTAAAAGTCAATTGAGTAACTGAAATTAAGTTGTTATCTTAAGCCAGCTAATTTAAGGACCAACCGCATGAGAACATTTAATATATTTTTTTTAATAACAGTGAGTTTTGTGACCAACGTCACTGCTCAAAAAGCGTATTCCAAAAAACAAATTGCAAAATTAAAAACTGAAGTGGCCGCTTTGGTCGAAGCAGATAAAAAACTGGCCCAAGTAATGGTGGATAAAGTATTCAGTTTTGCTGAACTCGGTTTTCAAGAGATAGAGAGTTCCAAATATCTTACAGGAATCTTAGAATCAAATGGTTTCAAAATTGAAAATTCAATTTCCGGAATTCCCACAGCTTGGTTTGCAGAATGGAGCAATGGTGATGGACCGATAATTGCTATTGGTAGTGATGTAGATTGTATACCCAAAGCTTCTCAATATCCGGGAGTTGCCTATCATAAACCAATGGTCGAAGGAGCACCAGGACATGGCGAAGGACACAACTCGGGTATTCCATTAAATATTTCGGCTGTACTTGCAGTGAAGAAAATTATGGAACGCGAAAATATTGGAGGTACGCTTTTGGTTTGGCCCGGTATTGCAGAAGAGTTGTTAGGTTCCAAAGCTTGGTACGTACGAGATGGACTATTCGACAAAATCGATATGTGCATTTTTACTCATGTCAGTAGTAATCTAGGCGTTTCTTACGGGCCTACAAGGGGTACAGGGTTAATCTCAGTTGAGTATATGTTCGAAGGTGAGGCGGCTCATTCTGCGGGCGCTCCTTGGCGGGGCAGAAGTGCCCTAGATGCAGCAGAACTAATGAATATTGGGTGGAACTACAAACGAGAGCATTTACATCCTTTAAAGCGCTCACATTCCATTTTTACTGATGCAGGAGACCAACCTAATGTGGTGCCCTCGAAAGCGGCCATCTGGTTTTATTTTCGCGATATCAAATACAAAGGCATCATGAAAATGTATGCCGAAGCCAATGATATAGCGAAAGGTGCTGCCCTAATGACAGGTACAAAAGTAACTTCTAGGGTATTAGGGGCGGCCTGGCCTCGACATTTCAACAAGGTGATTGCCGAGACCATGTATGAGAATATTAAAAAAGTAGGTTTACCCAAATGGTCGGAATCGGACCAAATATTGGCCAAAGCGGTACAGACCGAAGTAAATTCTTTAAAAACCGAAGGCTTGGCAACTGAGTTAATGGAGCTTGGCTTGCCCATGGTAAGACCAGTTAGTGGTGGATCAGATGATATTGGTGATATATCATGGAAGATACCGACGGTTACCATGCGTTTTCCTTCTAATATTCCCGGTCTACAGGGGCATCATTGGAGCAATGCAATTACCATGGCGACACCGATTGCTCATAAAGGAGTAACCGCAGGAGCCAAGGCCGAAGCCATGACCATCTTAGATTTTCTTTTAAAACCACAACTTTTAAAAGACGCTTGGACGTATTTTAATGAAGTTCAAAGCAAAGATGACACCTACGAACCTATGATTACTGCAGACGATTTACCTCCTATTTATTTGAATAAAGACAAGCAAGATGAGTTTCGTGTTGAGCTTGAGAAATTCTATTATGATGAGACTAAATATGACACATATTTAGAACAGTTGGGGGTAGAGTACCCAACTCTTAAAAAGACTGGCTGATTAGAAGTTGATTAAAAGAAGAAGCCCGATTTTCGGGCCTCTTCTTTATTCAGAAAAAACTTAAATTAGCATTCCGCCAGAAACTTCAATGCGTTGGCCATTGACCCATTTGGCATCTTCACTGCACAAGAATGCTACTACACCGCCGATATCGTCACTTTCTCCCATTCGACCTAAGGCCGTCATTCCTTCGATCATTTCAATTAACTGCGGAGCCTGTTCAAAGCGATCGTTATGAAACTCGGTGTTGATGGCTCCGGGTGCTACCGTATTTGCTTTAATCTTTCGTTCTCCCAATTCTTTGGCCAGGTATTGTGAATAGACTTCAATAGCTCCTTTTATAGATGCATATGCTGAATAACCAGGGAAAGAAAAACGAGTCAACCCGCTAGAAATATTAACAATACCACCACCATCATTTATCATATCTAATAAAGTCTGGGTCAAAAAATATACACCTTTAAGATGTACGTTCATTAAGTCATCAAACGCTTGCTCTGTAGTTTCAGCTACTGAGCCATTATGCCCAAAACCAGCATTGTTAATCAAAAAATCGATTTTACCTGTGCTCAATTCTGTTTCCAAAACTTGTTGGAGTCCTTTTTTGAAATTTTCAAAACCACTTACACTTCTTGTGTCCAATTGCAAGGCAATTGCACTACCTTTTTGTGACTTGATTTCATTAATGGTTTCATTTGCAGCCTCGGAATTAGAATTATAGGTAATAACGACATCTAGTCCTTTTTTTGCTAGGCTTAGAGCCATGTCTTTTCCTAAACCCCTACTACCGCCTGTCACTAAGGCTATTTTTTTAGTACTCATAGTATTCCTTTTTTAACATTAATATTTGAATACAGCAAAGTTCTATGTTTCCGCTAGTTAGGATTTGCAAGGAAGAAACCAATAGTTGTAAAAATCAAATAATTTCTAATTTTCTATAGGAAATAGGAGAATGATTGGCATGTTTTTTAAAGAAGTTAGAAAAATGAGCTGTCTCTTCAAAACCAAGTGAATTTCCAATTTCTGAAATGTTCCAATTGGTGTGCCTTACCAATATCTTAGCTTCTTGAATTACTCTTTCGGCAATTAGATTCGAAGTGCTTTTTTGCAAACTTTCTTTCAAAGCCCTGTTCAAATGGTTTACGTGAACACCTAAATATTTCGCAAAATCTGAAGCAACTCGCAACTGCATACGTTGCATAGGACTTTCAATGGGGAACTGTCGTTCTAATAGTTCCATGAACAATCCAGAAATGCGCTCAGACGCATTTGAATGTATATTGACAGCAAGATTAGCAGGCTGCAGTTTTAAAGCACTATGGATCAATTCAAAAACTAAGTTTCTAAGTATGTCATATTTGAAGGTGTAGTCAGATTCTATTTCGGTAAACATACGTTGAAAAATGGGGGTTATAGCCTTTAATTGAATATCTGTTAATTGAAAAACCGGACTCCCATTAGGTTGAAATACAGGATATTGATTAAGGTTGCCATATTGATGAAAAAAGGCTTCCGTAAATACGCAAAAATAACCCGTTAATTGCTCGTCGATCATTTCCCAATTATAGGGTATCTGCGGATTTGAAAACACGATAACCTGTTGATCTACATTGACAATTTTATCCGCATAATGAACCCTACTTTTTCCTTTTACCAAGCTTATTTTAAAGTAGTCCCTACGACTAAATGGCATTGCTTTAGGCTTAGGGCCTGCGAATTCATCTAACTTAAACACATTAAAATGCCCTATGCCAGACTTTACACTTTCTGGAACATATTTATGTCCACTTTTGTAAAACTCTTCTAATGATACCTTTTTGTCCATAACACAAAGTTATAGAAATCAAATAATCTAAAGTCAAACTTCTTAGAATGTAAGATTTCTAAAAACTACTTTCTGGTAAGTAATGCCATGTAAAACCCATCAAACCCATGCTCGGATGCATAGATATTTCGTTCTTTTTCAAATGTGAAAGCTTGCCCTTCTTCTGAGGCCAAAAAAGAGCTTACTTGCTTTGAATTTTCTTCAGGTAGAATAGAACAGGTGGCGTAAACCATTTTACCCCCGGGTTTCACCATTTTTGAATATTTACGGAGAATGTCGTGTTGTACACCTTTAATTTTTTCCAAAAACTCAGGTTGTAATTTCCACTTAGAATCTGGATTACGTCTAATTACACCTAATCCCGAGCATGGGGCATCTAATAGTAACCTATCTGCAGATTTATGTAGCTTTTTAATAACCTTGGTGGAATCAATAGCACGACCCTCAACATTATGAACGCCGTTTCTTCGGGTTCTTACTTTTAGTTTTTTAAGCTTACTTTCATAAATGTCCATGGCGATAAGTTGACCTTTGTTTTCCAATAAAGAAGCTAAATGCAGGGTTTTACCACCGGCGCCGGCGCAAGCATCAATAACCCGTTGACCGGGGGCCACTTCTAAAAAAGGCGCAACTAATTGAGAAGATGCATCCTGAACTTCAAACAACCCATTTTTGAAGGCTTGGGTAACGAATACATTTTTACGTTCGACTAATTTCAAAGCATCTTTCACTCCAGAAATGGTTTCTGTTTCAATTTCTTCTGCTTTTAATAACTGTCGTAGCTCTTGCTTGCTAGTTTTTAAGGTATTAGTACGTAAAATAACTTCGGCCTGTGCGTTGAGTGCAGCAATTTCTTTAGTCCAAAGTTCTGTACCCAATGCTTTCTCCCCCAATTCATCCATCCAATCAGGCACTGATTCTCTATATTTTCTGATTTTAGATAGCTCATCGAAGCGTCCTTTAATTCTACGTTCAGGGGTTTCTTCTAATTGTTTCCAATCAGGTAACTGAATGCCCCGTAGAACGCACCAAACTGCAAAAAGGCGAAACAGATTTTGGCGTGAATAAGGTTCATTTACTTCAGCAATCTCTGAATACAGACGTTTCCAGCGAACTATATCATAGGTAGTCTCTGCAATAAACCCTCGATCACGGGCACCCCAACGTTTATCATATCTCAAGACCTTTTCAATCACTTTATCGGCGTACTCATTTTCATTGAAAATCATGCCAAGGGCATCAATAACGGCAAACACGAGATTTCTATGTAAACGCATGTAATTTAAATAAGAACGCAAAGGTAGGGTTTGTTGCTTATTTTTGATAATATGAAACAACACTTCTTTTTACTCGCTTTGGTCTGTTTGGTTTTGGGCTGTCAATCTGAGTCCAAGTCTCATTACTATAACGCTGTAAATATCAAGACTGTATTTGAAGATTCAGTGAGTATAAGAGCTATTGAATACTTAGACAATAAAACTCTAGCATTTGCGGGTAGTAAAGGCATATTTGGCACGGTTGATATACCTACAGGAAAGATACGAACCAATACCATGAAGTATCATACTAAAATTCCAGCTTTTAGAGCTGTGGCACATACTTCGACAGATTTTTTTATGCTCTCTATTGAAAGCCCCGCATTGCTTTATAAGACAGCTAAGAATGGGCAAATGGAATTGGTTTATAAAGAAGAAGGCGAAGGGGTATTTTATGATGCCATGAAATTTTGGAATGATTTGGAGGGAATTGCTATTGGCGATGAAGTCAATGGCTGTCTATCTATTATTATAACCAAAGATGGAGGACAAACATGGAATAAGTTATCATGCAGCAATTTACCAAAGGGTATTGACGGAGAGGGTGCTTTTGCCGCAAGCAATACCAATATCGAAATACAAGGAGAAATTGTTTGGATAATAACAACGTCTGGACGTATTTATATTTCTGAAGACAGAGGGGAAACGTGGAATACCATGCAAACCCCAATAATCAATGAGAAAGAAACCCAGGGGATTTATTCCATTGATTTTTATGATGAAAACCTTGGATTCGCGGTAGGAGGCGATTTTACAGAACCTGATGCGAATATTTTCAATAAAATCCTGACGACTGATGGTGGGAAAACATGGAAAACAATTGCCGATGAGCAACCCCCTGGTTACAAAAGCTGTGTTCAGTATATTCCTAATTCTGGAGGTAATGACCTTGTTACTGTCGGCTTCACGGGTATTGATTATTCTGATAATGGGGGAGTTTCATGGAAAACATTAAGCGAAGAAGGGTTTTATACTATTCGATTTTTAAACGATAGTATTGCCTATGCTGCAGGGAAGTACCGAATTGCTCGCTTGGTTTTTAAGTAAAAAAGGAGCGATTAGTACCGCTCCTTAGACTTACAATTAATAATCCAACCAAAAAACTAAACGTTAACGACGATATAGTTTCGTCCTGTTTTTTTGTACCAAATTCCTTTATACTTATATAATTTTCTTCCATTTACAACGACAACTTTATTACCTCTAGGTAGCTTTCTTACCTTAACCCCAACCGGAGCCGCACAAACAACATATTTTCTACCCCTTGCTCTGTACCAAATACCATCGGCAAAATAGAAGTTAGTTCTTTTATGTACGATAACTTTAGGTTTTATAACGGTAGTCACTACAGTACCATGTTTAGGATAGACTCGTACAACTTTTCTCTGGGCGTTTGAACTTATCATTGCACCTAAAAGAGCCATAGTCAGTAAAACTGTTTTTAAATTTTTCATAATGTAGATTTTTATTGGGTTTATATAACTAAGACCATGAATTTGGAAGATGGTTTAATCAAAAAAGGAGCCAATTAGCTCCTTTTTAATGTCTTTTATCGATTTTTTGAACCTAATGCTAACGCTGCCCACGTTTATTTCTATACTGCTGTAATAGCCTTTTTTTGAAATTATTCTCTGCTCTAAACAATAGGATAATTTTTTTAGCGGATATCACTTGACGTAAATCTGTGACAAACTTTTGTTCTATTTGGTTCTTTTCTGTTTGTAATGAAAGAAACTTTGAAACTAGATCATCTGCCTCTTTATCAGAGACTACGAACATATCTGTCTGAACACCTTGAAACTGTTCTCTCTCAAAACTTCTAATACGTTCCATTTTCTTCTCATGGTCATTATAAACAGGCCAAAATCGCTGAGCTTCATCACTTGTTAGACCCAATTGCTCAGTGATGTAAGCAACCTTTAAAGTCTTTATTCTGTTTCGTACCTGACCTTGCGCAACTACGCTATGGGTTGTCAGTATTAAGAATAATATGATTAAAAGTCTATTCAAATTCAT
This sequence comes from Croceitalea rosinachiae, assembly GCF_031846445.1. NCBI lineage: Bacteria > Pseudomonadati > Bacteroidota > Flavobacteriia > Flavobacteriales > Flavobacteriaceae > Croceitalea > Croceitalea rosinachiae. Next base: position 293,597 of record NZ_JAVRHR010000002.1, read on the forward strand.
CATAATTTAAATTTAAGTCCTCAATTTCATCAACGTTTTCATCTAAATACTCTAGTAAAATATCTTCATCAATTGAGTTTTCTGATTCTGCAATATTCATAATGCTTAAATTTTCAAAAGTTACTACTTCTGCTAATTCATAGGTTGAAAAATTTAGGTCATTACTTTCAAAATAGGCATCAATTTCAGCATTAGCTAAATCATCAAAACCAAAACTTTGACTATTATTTTGATTGAAGAATAGGGTCAAAATCACAATAGCTGCTATTGATGCAGCTGCAAAATAATACTTACGGTAATTTTTGAGTTGTATAACCTTGGGTTGTATTTTTTTGTAAACTTCATCATGAACATATTCAAAATACCCATCTGGAGCAGAGAAACCATCATCAGGAGGAATAACAGATTCTTCTTTCACGATTTTATCTAGTAATCGCTCATTGAAGCTATCAAAATAACCTTCGGGGGTTTTGAATTTATTTTTGTGGTTCTTTTTCATCTCAATTATTTGACATTCAAACCTTCAAAAGGTTTAATCTGCTCTAAGATACGTTTCAATTTTTTTAACGGCCAAATGATAAGAGGCTTTTAAACCTCCTACGGAAGTTTCCAATATATCGGAAATCTCTTCATATTTCATTTCTTGATAATACTTCATATTGAACACTAGTTTTTGCTTTTCGGGTAGTGTTGCTAAAGCCTTTTGTAATTTCAATTGTATTTCCTCACCTTCAAAATACACATCGGCTTGCAAGTTTTCTACTAGTTGCTCCTGCATTTCTGCACTAGTAACCCCGAGCTTACGTGATTTTTGTTTTAAAAAAGTTAACGACTCATTGGTTGCAATACGATACATCCAAGAATATAGTTTGCTCTGACCCTTAAACCCTTCAATACTTTTATAAACCTTTATAAAGGTATTTTGCAATACATCATCAGCGTCATCATGGTTCAACACAATTCTTCTAATATGCCAATACAAACGTTCTTTGTAGGTATTGACCAATACCTCAAAGGCTTTTGTTTGTGTCTCTTTGTTTTTTAGCTCGTTGACTAAGGCTTCTTCAGCAATCAAATGAAGATGTTTGGTGCTTTGACTACGAAGTTATAAAAAGGTTTAACTGCCTAAGACAGATTTCTTATAAATTATTCAAAGGCTTTTTTCAATACAGGTTTTTGAACTAGAGCTAACCTATGTTTATTATGAAAGGGTCTGCATTTCAACCAATTTTTTATATCCTTTAGCTGATTTCATAAGCTCATCATGAGTGCCTTGTTCAACGATTTTACCTTTGCTGAGTACAACTATGGAATCTGCATTTTGTATGGTAGAAAGACGATGGGCAATTACAATAGAAGTTCTATTGCGCATCATCTTCTCTAAAGCATCTTGTACTAGACGTTCGCTTTCTGTATCTAATGCGGAAGTAGCTTCATCTAAAATCATTATTGGAGGGTTTTTTAAAACAGCACGGGCTATTGAAAGACGTTGTTTTTGCCCTCCACTTAACTTGTTTCCGCCATCACCAATATTAGTGTCATAGCCCTTCGGAAGTTCCATAATAAAATTATGGGCATTGGCTATTTTGGCAGCTTCTATGATTTCTTCATCTGTTGCACTTTCTTTACCTAGACCGATATTGTTCTTTACTGTATCATTGAATAATATGGAATCTTGTGTTACCAAACCCATTAAATTTCGCAACGATTTCTTTTTGATATTTTTAATATTGACATCATCAATAAAAATTTCGCCTTCATTAACATCATAAAAGCGAGTGACCAAATTTGCAATGGTACTTTTGCCACTGCCTGACTGCCCAACCAATGCTACAGTATGACCTTTATTTACTTTTAAATTGAAGTCTTGTAAAACATAATCATCTTCATACTTGAACGAAATGTTATTGAGCTTGAGATTAGATTCTAAGCTATCAATCGAAAGTGCATTTGAAGCATCTTTTATGGTATTCTCTTTATCTAGAACTTCAAAAATACGTTCGGCCGAGGCATTACCCTTTTTAATATTGTAATTGACCGTGGTAATAGCCTTTACGGGATTGATAATAGTGTAGAAAAGCCCAATATAGCCCATGAATTCTTGAGGGGTAAGTGTACTCTCATTGCCTAGAACAAGGCTTCCACCATACCAAAGAACTGTGATTACAACTGCCACACCCAAAAATTCACTGAATGGAGACGCGAGACCTTTACGTTGCAAAACAGCAGTCATCAATTTTTTAAATCGAAAAGTAGAGTCAGTAAATTTCGACGAAAGTCGTTCTTCTGCATTAAACCCTTTGATAATTTTTAATGCCCCTAAAGTTTCTTCTAAAAAGGATAAGAAAGTCCCTGTTTCTTTTTGGGCCTCTAGAGATTGGGCTTTTAGGCGCTTACCAACTACAGAAATCAAGAAGCCAGCTATAGGCAAAAAGATAAAAACAAATAAGGTTAATTGTGGACTAATAGCCAACATTGAAATTAAAACAATAAGTATTGTAATAGGCTCTCTTGCCAATGATTCTAAAGAATTAATGATGGATCCTTCTACTTCTTTAACATCAGAGGTCATTCTTGCAAGTAAATCGCCTTTTCTTGTTTCTGTAAAGTACCCAATTGGCAAGTCTAAAGTCTTAAAATATAACTTATCTTGAATGTCCTTTACCATTCCAGTTCTCAAATAAGCAAGTACATACATTGCTGCATACCTAAAGGCATTTTTAAGAAAAAAGATAATGATGCTGGTTATACATATGAAGACTAATGCCGCCACTGGCCCTTCTTCATTTACTTTTACAGTTAAAAAGTAATTTAAAGAGTCTGTGAGATAAGATTGAAGGTTTCCTAATCCATTATAAATTGGAGCTTCTGCGACTTCTTCTTGTGTTCCAAACAATATTCCTAAAGTCGGGATAAAAATTATAATCGATAATACGTTGAATATCGAGTATAAAATATTGAACAAGATATTTAGTAATGCAAACGATTTATACGGCTTAGCAAACCGTAAAATCTTTTTAAAGTAATTCATTCACTATAAATTCAATTCTGCCACGATTCCTTCTAATTTAGAATCTAGCTGCGAATTTACGGATTTAAAATCCTCGGCTTTGGTTAAAATTGTGTTAGTGCTCATGTAAAATTTCACTTTAGGCTCTGTACCACTAGGTCTGGCTGCAATACGAGTGCCATCCTCCGTTTCATAAATCAATACATTGGATTTTGGTAAATCAATTGATTTTTCTTCACCAGTTTGCACATTTTTTGATATGGAGGTATTGTAGTCTTCAATCCAAAGTACTTTTGAGCCCTGAACAGATTCTACAGGATTTTCCTTGAAATCTTTTAACATTTGTTTGATTTCATCTGCTCCGCTCATACCTTTTTTTGTAATTGAGATTAGTTTTTCCTTATAGAAACCAAATTGCACATAACAATCAATCAAATCTTTATAAAATGAGCTGCCATTAGCTTTTGCCTGTGCCGCAATTTCGCAAGCCAATAGGGTGGAGGTTACGGCATCTTTATCGCGAACAAAATCACCTACCATATATCCAAAACTTTCTTCACCACCACCAACAAAGGTAGATGCCGGAAAGTCTTTGATCATTTTACCAATCCATTTAAAACCAGTTAATGATGTTTTGCATTCAACTCCATAAGCTTCTGCCATTTGAGCCATCATAGGTGTTGAAACTATGGTTGAAGCTATAAATTCATTGCCTTTTAAACCTTTTGCTTTATGTTGGTCTAACAAAAATTTAGTCATTAAAACCATGGTTTGATTTCCATTGAGCAATTCCATTTCGCCTTCGAGATTGCGAACTGCGATTCCTAATCGGTCGCTATCTGGGTCTGTACCCACGACCATGTCAGCATCAATTTCTTCTGCTTTTGCAATGGCCATTGCCAATGCTTCAGGTTCTTCTGGATTAGGAGATTTTACGGTAGGGAAATTTCCGTCTGGTTCTGCTTGTTCTTGAATTACGGTTACATTTTTATATCCAGCACGTTTTAAAACCTCAGGAATGGCCGTAATTGAAGTTCCATGAATAGAAGTGAAAACAATTTTAAAATTGTCTTTACCGTCAGCATCAAAGTTTCCGTTTTTTACAGATTCATTAAAGAAAGCTTCATCAACTTCAGTATCAATCGACTCGATTAAATTGTGATTTGCAGTGAATTTGATATCTTCAAAAGAAAGCGAATCAATTTCCGCAATGATTTCCCCATCCTCAGGTGGCACAATTTGTCCTCCATCGCCCCAATAAACCTTATATCCATTATATTCAGGGGGGTTATGTGAAGCGGTCAAGACAATGCCTGCATGACAGTTTAAATGCCTTACAGCAAAAGAAAGCTCAGGAGTGGTTCTAAGAGCTGAAAAACGAAAAACTTTAATTCCATTAGCAGAGAGAACCTCTGCAACTACCTGTGATAAGCTATCGCTATTGTGACGGCAATCGTAGGCAATGACCACTTTTAGCTCATCATGTGGAAATGTTTGATTCAAATAATTGCTGAGCCCTTGGGTACTTTTGCCTAAGGTGTATTTATTGATTCTATTAGTGCCAACACCCATAATACCGCGCATACCACCAGTACCAAATTCTAAGTCTTTATAAAACCGTTCTTTTAGTTCTTCGGTATCCGTTTGTATTAAATTTTCAATCTCTTTTTTAGTAGCTGTATCAAAGAAATCAGTTAGCCATGACTTGGCAGTAGCGGTAATAGAATCCATAAAAATCGTTTTCTTTTAATTTAATCTAAAATTACATCAGAATATTCGCACTTAATAACGCTCAAAGTAAAAAAATATTAAAATGACCGGTAAATTGGGTAATGATGCCTTTTTTTATTATGTTTCTAAGTTATGAGAACCATTTTAATTCTGGCAACATTATTTTTTACGATTAATAGTTTCTCCCAACTAGAAGCTGCTAATTGGTATTTTGGAGAAGCTGCAGGATTAAACTTTAATTCAGGAATACCTATACCGCATTTAGATGGCCAATTAAATAGTGTAGAAGGTAGTGCCTCAATTTCTGACCCAAACGGAAGTTTATTGTTTTATACTAATGGTAACACCATTTGGAATGCGAATCATGAGATAATGCCAAATGGAGAAGGTATAAAGGGGAGTTCCTCTGGATCTCAAACTGCGTTAATTGTTCCTAACCCCGTCAATAATACGATTTACTATGTTTTTACGACTGATGATGCACTGTTAGCTGACTTAGGTCAAAATAATGGTTTTAATTATACGGTTATAGATATATCACTTAATAATGGCAGAGGTGGTGTTTTGGAAAAGAATTTACCCTTACTGCCAATAGGATCTGAAAAAGTTTCTGGGATTTTGAATTTTAATGAAAATTATTTTTGGGTAGTTACGCATTTTAGAGACCGGTTCTATAGCTATAAGGTTGATGAGAACGGTGTTGATACTAATCCAATAATTTCAATATTAGGACCATCCATTACTGATTTTAGAAATGGCAGAGGTTCTTTAAAACTATCACCAGACGGCACTAAATTGGCAATGTCATACCTTATTCAAGAACCAAAATATGACTCAAGTTTATTTATTTTTGACTTTGATGCAACTACCGGTATAGTAAGTAATCCGGTTGAAGCATTATCTCATAGACGCGCTTATTATGGTCTGGAATTCTCTTCGAACTCAAAAATGCTTTATGCCTCGGGAGTAAATTATAACAGAGATAATAATCTCGAAAATATTAAAGTTATACAGTATAATTTAGAAAGTGCAAATTTTTTTTCAGAAGGAAAGGTTGTTCTAGATTTTCAAAACAATACAGGCTTTTTTGTAGCTGGAGCATTGCAAATAGGAATTGATAAAAGAATCTATCATTCAATACCCAATGCAAGGCTATCTGTAATAAGGGAACCAAATAAAGATGCGCGGTTGACCAATTCAGAAAAGTTTACTGTTGATTTAGGGGGAAGAGAGGGAAGATTTGGATTACCTCCATACATTCAGTCTTTTTTTGAAACAATCATTAATATTGAAAATTATTGTTTGGGTGATACCACCACCTTCACTCCAGATGGGAATAATAATATCACGGATATTTCATGGAACTTTGGAGATCCTGATTCTGGAGCTCTTAATTTTTCAAATAATATAATCGGAGAGCACATCTTTTCTAAGGCAGGAATTTATAAGGTTGTTATTAATGTTGAATATAGCAATGGAAACCCCCGTCAATTTATTGAATATGTTGATATAAAACCAGCGCCCAATGTCTTAACTGAGGTCGAGCTTGTACAATGCGATATTGATGGTATTGATGACGGAATAACTTCATTTAATCTTGAAGAGGCTATTCCAATATTTGATAATGGTATTGAAAATCTTGATGTTTTCTTTTTTGACACTGAGGCAAATGCTATCATGAATCAAAACGAACTATCTCCATTAGGTTATCGAAATGATGCGGCAGATAATATAATATATGCGAAGGTTTCAACAGGCTTAGAATGTTTTTCCTTGATCGAAATTACGCTAATTACACAACCTATGTCTAATTTAAGACTTTATGATACCTTGTACATTTGTGATGGTCGTTTCAGGGACAATATGATTATAGCAAACCTTTCAAGAGTGATTGAACAGCTTTCTGAGGATTTTGGAGACACGGAAATATCATTATATATTAATGAGGATGATGCTCTTTTTGAGTTAAATCAATTGAAGTTGGAAGACTATAGTTTTAGCGCATCAAATATTCCAGAATTATTTTTTAGAATTGAAGAAGACCATGATTGTGCGTTCATAGGAAAAGTTGAATTGGTTGTTGTAGAATCGCCAGACCATGAAGAAACAAAATTAGTTTATTTGTGCGATGGCTTAGCTAATTTAAATGCACCAGATGGGTTTGATGACTACTTATGGAATTTTGGAATAATGCAACAAGAAATAACAGTAAAAGAACCTGGTATTTATGACGTAGTATTTTCGACGGGAACCTGTGTTTACATCCAAACCGTTGAAGTTTTACCAGAAATTGGGATAGAAGTTGAGAATGTCATTGTACAAGATTTTCGCCGTAACAATCAAGTGAGTGTTATTCTAGGTATAAATCAATCAGGTGAAAACACTACTTTTTCTATTGATGGAGGGCTTAATTTTCAAGAATCTAATGTTTTTAATAACATTTTACCTGGGTTATATGATTTGGTGGTTGATAATGGTTGTTCTATTTATGAAGAAGAAATTATCGTAGGTGCTATGCCTAATTTTTTTACACCAAACAATGATGGTTTTAATGATATGTGGACGTTAAGTAATTCTAGCTATTTTCCTGATTATAAAGTTTCCATTTATGATCGCTATGGAAAATTGATTACATCATTTAGAGATGGCCAATCTGGGTGGGATGGACGCTATCAAAACAAGAATATGCCAGCGGACGATTATTGGTATCATCTTGAATTAATTGATGGAAGAGATATAAAAGGATTTTTTGCTTTGAAACGCTAAGTGTTTAAGGTTTCAGATATTTTGTAGTTTTCGGTTGCTTTTTTGAAACGAATCATAATTTCTCCCAAAAACCCTGCTAAAAACAATTGGGTTCCAATGATCATACTTGCCAGAGCAATATAGAATTGGGGTCTGTCGGTAATTAAACGTCCTGTGGGATTGAGAAAAAGCTTGTCAATTCCTAGATAAATCGAAAAAGAAAAACCAATAAAGAACATAAGCACACCTAAAGCACCGAAGAGGTGCATTGGTCTTTTTCCAAATTTTGTGACAAACCAAATTGTAACTAAATCTAAAAATCCATTAATAAAGCGCTCGATTCCGAATTTAGTGCTGCCATATTTTCTGGCTTGATGTCGAACAACTTTTTCGCCTATTTTTTGGTAGCCGGCATTTTTTGCTAGAACAGGTATGTAGCGATGCATTTCTCCTGAAACCTCAATAGTTTTTATAACCTCATTTTTAAAGGCTTTTAACCCGCAGTTAAAATCGTGTAATTGCACACCAGATGTTCTTCTGGCGGCCCAATTGAAGAGTTTTGAGGGTAAGTTTTTTGATAAAAAAGAATCATATCTCTTTTTCTTCCAACCTGAGACAATATCAAAATCGTTTTTAGAAACCAGCTCGTATAATTCTGGAATCTCTTCCGGATTATCTTGAAGGTCAGCATCCATAGTAATAACTACTTCGCCTGTTGCTTCTTTAAAACCCGCATGTAAGGCCTGCGATTTGCCAAAATTTCTATGAAAACGAATGCCTTTTACATTTTTATTTTGGGTAGATAATTCTTGAATAACGTTCCAAGAATGATCCGAACTACCATCATCAATAAAAATTACCTCAAATAAAAAATGATTGGATTGCATGACTTCTGCAATCCAACCATATAGCTCTTTTAATGATTCTTCTTCGTTAAGTAAGGGAATTACAATGGATAATTGCATTGCTTAAAATAGATTTCCCTTCAAAAATACTATTTTCTGATTTAGTAAGTCGATTGTTCTTTTTTCATAATAAGACCACCAATTAATCCGGCTATAAGCCCTAAAATGGTTTGAATAATTAAAATAAAAGGATAGGCTAAATAAGCAAACTTTTTTTGCATTTCCATTCCTTGATCCCATTGCTCTTGGGTAAGGCTAGGGTTATCTTTAAATGCCTTTACTTTGGCAATCTCTCCGGCTTTATCCATGAAATCAGGTTCGATAACATTGGTCAATAAAAAGTAATAGACTAAACCGATAATAGCACCAACCACAGCTGTTGCTGCTCCGATTTTTAATGCTTCACTGAGCTTTAAAAATCCACCATTTGCTTTTTTAAATTGTGAAATAGCGAACAATACTACTACTGCCAGTAATGAGATACCAATTAATTGAATTGGTAATGTTTGTTCATAATGCATGCCGGCCATCATTAGCATTACATTAAATATGATACCTACGACACCTAAAATTATACCGTAGGTCCATGAAAATTTTCCAATTTTGGGTTGATTTTCTTCCATCTTAAATTTATGTTTATGGTTGATTACTCTAGTTAGTTAATGTTAATGGTTTAATGTTACAACTAAAGGTACATTTTTTTCTTTTTTTGGTCTTCTAAGTTGTGTTTGTTCAAATTTTGACTAAATTTGCAGCCTCAATTAGGTGCCTGTTGGAATGGGTGCTGAAAATTTATTTATAATGAAAACAGGTATACACCCCGAAGATTATAGGTTAGTTGCTTTTAAAGACATGTCAAATGAAGATGTTTTTATTACAAAATCAACAGCTGAGGCCAAAGAAAATATCACCATTGATGGTGTTGAATATCCATTAATCAAACTAGAGATTTCTAGAACATCACATCCTTTCTATACTGGTAAGACGAAACTTATCGATACTGCGGGTAGAATTGATAAGTTCAAGAACAAATACAAGAAGTTCAAGAAAGAAGAGAAGTCTGAATAGACTTTTTTGAAAATATATTTTGAGCGCCTTCGTTTTATAGCGAAGGCGTTTTTTATTTTTACAGTATTGAAACAACTAGAAATGAACTTTATACTTTCTGACGGCAATTATCGCGAAAATTTACTTCCATTTACATTTACTCGTCCAATTGCAGATATAAGGATAGGAATACTGACCATACGTGAGAAGTGGGAACGTTTTCTAAATTGTAAAATCAGTGCATTGACGGAAGACTATCTGTCTGATAAATTTCCAATACAAGTTGAGCCTGAAAATATAGTTATTCTAGCTTCTTTTCTTCCGAATAAGAAATTCGTAGAAGCCATTAAACAATTAAAAGGTAATGAAGCATTAGTTTGGCATGATGAGGTCATAGCATATGCTACAACTGATGCTCATAAAGTCTTTCAGCTCAATGATTTTAGAGTTATTCTGTTTGAAGAAGCGATTATTACTGTAAAAAACACTTGGGATATTTTCTCAAAGAATCAAGAAGCGCTACAAGAAGATTTTGATTTTATTACAAGAGGTAGAAAGAGCGCTCCGATTTCAGATACCAATCGGGTAATTGCACCAGAAAATATATTTTTAGAAGAAGGTGCAGATGTTGAGCATAGTATTCTAAATGCTTCGAATGGCCCTATTTACTTAGGTAAGGATTCATTGGTAATGGAAGGCAATATGATTCGTGGTGCGCTGGCTCTCTGTGAAAAAGCGGTCATTAAAATGGGTGCCAAAATATATGGAGCAACTACTATTGGACCATATGGCAAGGTCTGTGGTGAGATTAACAATTCGGTAATCTTTGGATATTCCAGCAAAGGGCACGATGGTTATTTGGGAAACTCAGTTTTGGGGGAATGGTGCAATATAGGTGCGGATTCTAACAATTCAAACCTAAAGAATAACTATGCAAAAGTTCGCATATGGAACTATGCTTCTGAAAGATTTGACCAAACAGGACTTCAATTTTGCGGTCTGATGATGGGTGATCATAGTAAAACAGCAATCAATACCATGTTCAATACTGGTACGGTCATCGGGGTTAATGTAAACGTATATACCCCAGGTTTTCCCAGAAATTTCATACCTAGTTTTAGCTGGGGTGGTGCTTCTGGTTTTAGTGCCTATATGCCTAAAAAAGCTTTTGAAGCGGCCAAAGTAATGATGGCTAGAAGAAATGTCGAGTTTGACGCCATTGAGGCTAACATTTTAAACCATGTTTTTGAACTGACAAAAAAGTGGCGTAAATATTAAGCTTCGTTATCAATATGCTAAGTGGAGTTTTGATTCCTTTTAGCAACAGCTAACAAAGTCCCATTATTTTTTACAAGTTTTCAAGAGTATAAGTACCAACTTCTTCCAATAATATGCAAACTATTTTGACTTTGGGCTATTTGCTATCTTTGCATTCGCAAAAATGGGTAGGTAATGAAATATCAAAATAAATTTGATACAAGAAAGAAAGTTGCTTTTTACACCTTAGGTTGTAAATTGAACTTCTCTGAGACATCTACAATTGCTAGAAATTTTGAAGGAGAAGGTTTTGACCGTGTTGATTTTAATGAGGTAGCAGATATTTATGTTATTAACACATGCTCTGTTACTGAAAATGCAGATAAGCGCTTTAAGACGATTGTAAAGCAGGCGCAAAAATCAAATCCTGAAGCTTTTGTCGCCGCTGTGGGCTGCTACGCGCAACTAAAACCAGAAGAACTTGCCGCGGTTGATGGGGTTGATTTGGTATTGGGTGCTACTGAAAAATTTAAGATTACCGATTACCTCAACGACCTTTCAAAGAATGACCATGGTGAAGTTCATTCTTGTGAAATTGAAGATGCCGATTTTTATGTGGGGAGTTATGCGATTGGTGATAGAACAAGAGCTTTTTTAAAGGTGCAAGACGGTTGCGACTATAAATGTACCTATTGCACTATTCCGTTGGCTAGAGGAATTTCGCGTAGTGATTCCTTATCAAATGTGCTCAAAAATGCAGCTGAGATTTCTTCTAAAGGAATTAAAGAAATTGTTTTAACAGGTGTTAATATTGGTGATTATGGCAAAGGCGAGTTTGGCAACAAAAAGCATGAGCATACTTTTTTGGAACTAGTTAAAGCTTTAGATAATGTTGAAGGCATTCATAGACTTCGAATTTCTTCCATAGAACCAAATCTTTTAAAAAATGAGACCATTGGTTTTGTAGCGCAGAGTAATTCTTTTGTTCCACATTTTCATATTCCACTACAAAGTGGTAGCGATGCCATCTTAAAAATAATGCGAAGACGTTATTTGAGCAATCTTTATGTTGATAGAGTCGCTAAAATAAAAGAGATGATGCCACATGCTTGCATTGGTGTAGATGTCATTGTAGGTTTTCCTGGTGAAACCGAAGAACATTTTTTAGAAACATATCATTTTTTAAATGAATTGAACATCTCTTACCTACATGTTTTTACTTACTCTGAACGAGATAATACAGCTGCTGCAGAAATGTTGGATGTTGTACCAAAGAATGTAAGAAGCAAACGAAGTAAGATGCTTCGAGGTTTATCTGTAAAAAAACGACGTGCTTTTTATGAAAGTCAGCTAGGCACTAAGAGAACCGTGCTTTTTGAGGGCGAGAATAAATCAGGATATATTCATGGTTTCACAGAAAACTATGTAAAAGTGAAAACACCTTGGAATCCAGATTTAGTAAATACGCTTCACAAGGTTGAATTAACTGAGATTGATGAAGATGGTTTGGTGCGCTTTGAGTTGGTAACGGAAGCAGTTAGTTTTTAAAAGGAGTTTGGTAATTTAAGATTGATTTTGAAAGTATTCCTTCGCTTCGCTCGCAATAAAGCATAAAAAAACCTCTCGATAGAGAGGTTTAAAATTTTGTTAGATTCTGATACCTACCGGCAACATTTCTTTGTACTGTCGATTCTTCCTCAGAAAGCCCGCGATGTGGGGACTTGTGGGTACCACTCTTAAGTTTTTCTCTTGAATATTGTTCAAAACGGCTTTGATAAAAGACTCTTTAAAACCATCTTGGGTAATTTCTTCAGGAATCACAAGTTTGGTTAAAAACACTTTCCGTTCTTGAGAAGAATATTCAATCTTTGCTAAATGGCCATCCACTTTAACTTCGAATTGACGCAAAAAACTGTTGTCGTTAATTTCCATCTCTGTCATATAGTTTTTGTTTACTTTTCGATTTAGACAAAAAAATTACGATGTATTCTGGTATCGTAATTTATATTTTTAGTTTCGGTTTGATGTTTGCAAAAAAGTGAGGTACTTTACAAACGGGAGACAAAAGTAGTTAAAAATTTGCTAAATTCCTAGTGAAATAGACCATTTGAGCAATATGAACGATAACAAGACATCGGTTTACCTCATGCCCGGAATGGCCGCAAACCCTTCAATTTTTGATAATCTTAAACTCGACCCAGATAAGTTTCGAGTACATCATTTAAAATGGTTTCAGCCCGATAGAGGAATAACCTTAGAAGATTATGCAAAAAAAATGTGTGCATATATTTCTGATGAAGAACCTGTTTTACTGGGCGTTTCTTTTGGGGGCATTCTGGTTCAAGAAATGGCACGGCACGTACGAACGAAAAAGGTAGTTGTTGTTTCAAGTGTAAAATCAGAAAGAGAACTTCCAAAGCGAATGCTTTTTGCAAAATATACTAAAGTCCATAAACTATTACCAACCGGTTTGGTCAATAACGTAGAGCTTTTGGCCAAATATGCTTTTGGCGAAACGGCGACCAAACGGTTAGCACTTTATGAGCAGTATCTTTCTATAAGAGATAAGTATTACATAGACTGGTCCATTGACAATATTGTGAATTGGAAACAGAAAGAAGTGTTGCCAAACCTTCTTCATATTCAAGGAGAAAAGGATGCAGTTTTTCCTATTGCTAATATTTCGAGTTGTATTCAAGTTAAGAATGGTACACATACCATGATTATTCATCGTGCAAAATGGTTTAATGAGAACTTGCCTACACTAATATTAGAATAAAAGAGTTTAAAATTCTATAGTATCTTGCAAGAGAAAACGAAAAAGATGAGACATTTAAAAAATATACTGGCACTAATTGGTTTTGTTGTTGTAATAGGAAGTTTGATTTATGCGGTTCAAATGAAATCGGAATCTAATACAGAAGCTTCAAATCAAATAGAACAAGTTGATAAGAGTGTAAGCGATGGATATCGAATAAGTGCAATAGATATTCCTGAAGATCTAAATTTTGCGGGTGAAAAAGTTCCATTCGGTGATCCAGAGATAATGGAACGCGTAGATCGAGAGTTTTTAGTAAATACCTATTGGCAATCTAATGCCCTTTTATTGATGAAGCGCGCCAACAAGTACTTTCCCATAATAGAACCTATTCTTGCAAAAAACGGTATCCCCGATGATTTTAAATATTTAGCAGTTGCTGAGAGTGGACTCCAAAACGTAGTGTCACCAGCAGGAGCTACCGGTTTTTGGCAAATAATGAAGGCTACGGGTAAAGAATATGGATTAGAAGTGAATTCTAATGTTGATGAGCGTTACCATGTCGAGAAAAGTACTCAGGTTGCCTGTGAGTACTTAAATAAATGGAAAAGCCGTTTTGGAAGTTGGACATTGACCGCAGCTGCCTATAATGCTGGACCTGGAGGAATCCAGAAATATATGGGAATACAAAAGGTAGATGACTATTATGATTTACTCTTAGGTCAAGAAACAGGACGATACCTTTTTAGAATAATGGCGATTAAAGAAATCATTTCAAACCCTGATAAATACGGTTTTGACGTAGAAAACGATGATTTTTATAAGGCCGTTCCAACATTCTCTGTTGAAGTTGATGGACCTATTGCTAGTTGGGCCGACTATGCAAATGAATATGAAATCAATTACAAAATATTAAAGCGACATAACCCCTGGCTGCGTGAACCACATTTAAACAATGCTTCTCGTAAGAAGTATACTATTGAAATACCTAATAAGGGTTACTACAGAGAGTCTAAATAATTTTAAACCAATTTTAGATTTTCTTCATCTGTTGTTGCATCATTTTTATTTGATCCGTCAACATGTTGTTCTTATCTAATTTTTTTGCTTCTTGGAGTAGGGTAGTAGCTTCACGTTTTCTTCTTTTTTGCATAGCGATACCTGCTAAACTCAACTTTGCCATAGCTACATCATAATCCATATTAAGACCAAGTTTCAAAGCTTTTTTGAAGTACTTTTCTGCAGTAGTCAAGTTTTTTTGAGAAAAAATTATGCCTTGTAAATAGTTATAATATCCTTGTTGTTTGATTGTTAAGGCGCTCTCAGGTTTTTTGATTTTAGTCAACCATTTTTCGGTACCTACCATATCTTGTTTACGCATGCGTAAAAAAGCCAGTAGAATGATTTCGTTTCTAAAGTATAAAAAAACAAAAATCAGAGAGAATAGTACCAAAAAGATACCATTGCCAATATAACCTTCTATAAATTGGTAAACCGCATAAGCTACTATAAGAGCAGTAATGACAAGTTTTATATTTTTGTTGAACATTTTAAAGTGTTTTTCTGTTTAGATTGCGCACAAAGAAATGCAGTTTTTCTCGGCTTGCAAAACTACTAAAAACTATTCAAAATTATTTTTGAATAGTCTTGTCAAAGTAAAAAGTCTTCGTATATTTGCGCGCAGAATTTCAGAAAGCCTTGAGGCTTTTTCCTAAATAAGCTTAGAAATGAAAAGAACATATCAGCCATCAAAGAGAAAGAGAAGAAACAAACATGGTTTTAGAGAGCGTATGGCATCTGCTAACGGCAGAAAGGTTCTTGCTAGAAGAAGGGCAAAAGGAAGAAAGAAATTAACTGTTTCATCTGAACCACGTCATAAAAAATAATGACTGTAAATAACTTTTTAATAAAGGTGCTACTTTTTCAAGTTTAGCACCTTTTTTTTTGCCGAAATTTGAAAAATTTTGAATAACGAGAAACCTTATTTATAATGCCAAAAAGAGACGATCTCAAATCGATTTTAATTATTGGTTCTGGTCCCATTGTAATTGGCCAGGCATGTGAGTTTGACTATTCTGGTTCCCAAGCGTTAAGATCTTTGCGTGAAGATGGAATTGAGACCATTTTGATAAATAGTAACCCAGCGACCATAATGACCGACCCGGTTATGGCCGATCATATTTATCTTAAACCACTAAATACTAAATCGATTATTGAGATTCTTAAGAATCATCCGAACATTGATGCCGTATTGCCAACTATGGGTGGACAAACGGCATTAAACCTCTGTATACAGGCAGATGATAAAGGTATTTGGGAAGATTTTGGTGTTGAAATCATCGGTGTTGATATCGATGCTATCAACATTACGGAAGACCGTGAGAAATTTAGGGAACTTATGACCAAAATTGGTGTGGGAATGGCACCACAAGCTACAGCCACATCGTTTCTAAAAGGGAAAGAGATTGCTCAAGAATTTGGTTTTCCTTTAGTTATTAGAGCCTCTTTTACACTTGGAGGTGCAGGGGCATCTATCGTATATGAACCAGAAAATTTTGATGGTTTACTAAGCCATGGCCTTGAAGTTTCGCCCATACATGAAGTGATGATAGATAAAGCCATGATGGGATGGAAGGAATACGAGTTAGAATTGCTTCGAGATAAAAATGACAATGTCGTAATTATCTGTGCCATTGAAAACATGGATCCTATGGGAATCCATACTGGTGATTCCATAACAGTGGCTCCGGCAATGACCTTGTCTGATAGAACCTACCAACGAATGCGTGATATGGCCATTCATATGATGCGGAGCATTGGAGATTTTGCTGGTGGATGTAATGTACAGTTTGCAGTTAGTCCAGATGAAAAAGAAGATATTATAGCCATTGAAATCAATCCTAGAGTATCTCGTTCATCTGCTTTGGCTTCTAAAGCCACAGGATATCCTATTGCAAAAATTGCAGCTAAATTAGCAATCGGCTATTCGTTGGATGAGTTGGATAACCAAATAACAAAATCAACTTCTGCACTTTTTGAGCCGACATTAGATTATGTAATCGTAAAAATCCCGAGATGGAACTTTGATAAATTTGAAGGTTCTGACAGGACTTTAGGACTGCAAATGAAGGCTGTTGGTGAGGTGATGGGAATTGGACGTTCTTTTCAAGAAGCCCTGCACAAAGCGACTCAATCTCTTGAAATTAAACGTAATGGACTTGGAGCAGACGGAAAAGGATACAAAGATTATGAAACCATTATACAAAAGCTGACCGTTCCCAGCTGGGATAGGGTATTTGTAATATATGACGCCATACAACTGGGGATTCCATTGTCGCGAATTCATGAAATCACAAAAATTGATATGTGGTTCTTAAAGCAATATGAAGAACTTCATTTGCTAGAGCAAGAGATTTCTAAATATACTGTAGAAAGCCTACCCAAAGCATTGCTTTTGGAAGCCAAACAAAAAGGGTTTGCAGATCGCCAAATCGCGCATATGCTGGATTGCTATGAAAGTGAGGTCCACAAAAAACGGACCGAGCAGAATGTTAACAGAGTCTATAAATTGGTGGATACCTGTGCTGCGGAGTTTAAGGCAATGACACCATACTACTATTCCACGTTTGAAGAAGAAATGGAAACTGCAGACGGCAAGCGTTTTGTGGTTAATGATAGTGAGGTTACTGATAGAAAGAAAATTGTGGTATTAGGCTCAGGTCCAAATCGTATCGGCCAGGGTATAGAGTTTGATTATTGTTGTGTACACGGGGTCTTAGCGGCTGCAGAATGTGGTTATGAAACCATCATGATTAATTGCAACCCTGAAACCGTATCTACAGACTTTGATACGGCTGATAAACTCTACTTTGAACCCGTTTTTTGGGAACATATTTACGATATAATTCTGCATGAAAAACCAGAAGGTGTTATTGTACAATTAGGTGGGCAAACCGCCTTAAAATTGGCAGAGAAGTTATCTAAATATGGAATAAAAATTATTGGAACTACTTTTGAATCACTGGATTTAGCGGAGGACCGAGGTAGCTTTTCTACCTTATTAAAAGAAAACGATATTCCTTACCCAAGATTTGGCGTTGCAGAAAGTGCTGACGAAGCTTTAGAATTGGCCGATGAATTAGGATTTCCATTATTGGTTAGGCCTTCATATGTGCTCGGTGGTCAAGGAATGAAGATTGTCATCAATAAAGAAGATTTAGAGGCTCATGTAGTAGACTTACTCCGAAGCATCCCTAATAATAAATTACTTTTAGATCACTATTTAGATGGTGCTATAGAAGCAGAAGCAGATGCTATTTGTGATGGGGAAGATGTTTACATCATTGGTATCATGGAGCATATTGAACCTTGTGGTATTCATTCAGGAGATTCAAATGCCACTTTACCGCCATTTAACCTAGGTGAGTTTGTGATGCAACAAATTAAAGACCATACTAAAAAGATTGCATTATCATTAAATACAGTAGGCTTGATTAATATTCAATTTGCTGTAAAAGATGATATGGTTTATATTATCGAAGCAAACCCAAGAGCTTCCAGAACAGTTCCTTTTATCGCAAAGGCTTACAAAGAACCTTATGTAAACTATGCGACCAAGGTAATGCTAGGCGAGAAAAGAGTGAAAGATTTTGATTTCAAACCAGAACTAGAAGGATACGCAATCAAACAGCCAGTGTTCTCATTCAATAAGTTTCCGAATGTCAACAAGAATTTAGGACCAGAGATGAAAAGTACTGGTGAGAGCATCCTTTTTATTGATAGTTTGAAAGATGATGACTTTTACAATTTATACTCTAGACGAAAGATGTATTTAAGTAAATAACCTTAGGGTAAGCACACGATGCATTAAAAGGAAAACCAACATTGATTTCGACGCAGGCGTCGGAGCTTTAAATCTTGATTATCGAGTAAATAAGGCCCATTAAGGGCCTTATTTTGGATTACTTACTGTAGTTCAAGCCCGTCGTTACTATCTAATCTTGCCACAAGACCCCATCCAAAAAAGTAATTGGCCAAGCCGATTACTATTTCGTTATCTCCAGCTTTTAATGGTAATGAAATTTCACTGTTATCGATGGTACATCGTCCTCTTGGTGCTTTCATTCCCGGTGAACCGTAATAATTTTTGTCAATGTAAAGGGGTTGTCCATCAATGAAAACCCATACCTCATCACTAAAACCTAGTTTTAAGCGACGCACTTGATCTGTTTCAGATTTAATATTTGTTTTAAGCCAAACCAATCGGCGATTGCCATTTTCTGTGGCACCATATAGTCTAGTTAGGTTAATCATGTTACGTTGTTCTGCCATTATCGATTTCCAACTAGAATCATCTAGCAATGTGCTGTCTATTACTACGCCTGGACTTGTTGGGATACTTTTCATAATATCTCTATTAAAAGGTAGGTCAACAGGGGTGGAAACTGACCATTTTCTTAAGTAACGGGTATCACTATAAGTAGGATCATATCCTGCTGTCTGAGGTAAATTTTCAGTCGCTTCGGGTGTAATGGATAGGTTCGAATATATTACATTACCAGTTAAGTAAATATTTCCTGACCCTCTAGTACCTTCTAAATTGGGTATGTGTAAGGCCACCCTATCCATGTCATTTACGAAAACCTTCATTTGTTTTTCACTTATGACCAATTTGATATGGTTCCATCTTTGATCATATATCTTAGCAGCTCCTTGATAGTCATCGGTCATATCCCACATATTTACACCATCAATTACCGTTGCATATTGCATGGTATAACGACTTAAAGGGTCAACAGTGCCAAAATATCTGATGTAGAATAATTCCGCATTTTTTTGGTCATCAGAAGATCGAAAACCAATACCAGGAAAGCCTCTTCCAACAAATTCTACGTCATATTCAATAATGCCGTTGGTAAATTGATGGTTTTTTAATTGGATATTAAAACTTTCTCCTGTTTTTGATTTCACAGCAGCAACTGATTTATGTGTTACAAATTCAACTTTTTCTGAATCGTGCTGCCACACTTCTTTGGCAAAGGGGATTTTAATTTTTTTTGTCTGTCCATACATTGATGTAATTAGAACAATACAGAGTACTGCTAAGGGTTTTTTGATCATGATGATAATTTTTTATGATTTAAAATTAAATTTGATGGTACCAAATGTATCATATGAGTGTTTTTGTTAATAAAATAGTGCTTGTTCAATTTGGTTTAATCCTGTTCAATTGATTTGTTTTTCCAAATGCAAGGTAGATTTATAGAAAAGTCGATTTCACGAATGAAGAAACATCTTATACTCAGTATTGAGGATCATTTAGGATGGGGTTCGGGTAGCTCATGGACAAATAAGGATTTTATTCAATTGAGCGAAAGAATTTTAGAAGTCACAGGAAAACAGTTGAGTGTGACAACATTGAAAAGAGTTTGGGGTAGGGTTGGGACCTTAGCTAGTCCAAGTACAACAACATTTGATATTCTCTCAGAATTTATAGGATTTGAAAGTTGGCGACATTTTCAAAATCAATATAACAGCAAGAATTACAACTTGGGGAGAACTAGACTTAAATCTAGACTTTTGAAATTAGGCTTGGGCATTTTAGGCTTGGGTTTGTTGTCACTTGTTATTTGGTCACAAGGAAAAGTAGCCACTAAACAAACGATTACAGCGGAAAACCAATCAACTTCAGAAGCTGTTTTGTTTGAATTGGATAAAGTCGCTTCAGGTTATCCAAACACGGTTGTTTTTCGTTATGATTATGGTAATCTGGACTATGATTCTATCTGTATTCAACAATCTTGGGACTCTCGCAAACAAATTCCACTAAAAAATGCTAAGGGCCTGGTCACTTCAACATATTACCAACCCGGATACTTTTTAGCAAAACTAATTGCTGATGGGCAAATAGTAAAAGAGAGAAATTTATATATCCCTACAGAAGGATGGCAAGGTATGTTACTAGGTAATGATGAGTTGTCGTATTTAAAGCCTGATGAACTAAATAGTGAAGAAATAATAAACGTTATACCAGAAACTTGGAATAGGCTTCAAGAAATAGATAATGAAGGTCTTTATTTGGCACATTTATCATCTAAACCAAATATAAATGGAGCAAATTTTGAGCTGAACACTTCTTTTAGAATGTCTAAGACTAAAGAAGGTAGTATTTGCCACAATGTTAGAATGACCGTTACGGGTACACGGGAAGTAATATCGTTAGCATTCAGTATACCTGGGTGTGTGGGGGATTTGTCTTTTTTTATCAATAATGAAATGGTCTCAGGTAAAAATCATGATTTTTCAGCTTTTGGAACAAATACTGATGAATGGACTCGTTGCCAAGTGAAGGTCAAAAATGAGATTTTAAAAGTATTTGTCGATGGACAGGAAGCATTTTCAAAGGAACTCACCGTTGATTTAGGAAAAATCGGGGGAGCTCAATGGTATTTTGAAGGATTGGGGGAAATTAGAGAGTTGACACTAACTGATGACAAAACGGAAATTAATCTTGTTGGGGATTTGAATGATGAATTATAACCTTTGACGTAATATTGGTTAACTATTAAAAATACCTGTTGTTAATTTTGTGTTTTTTTCTTAAAAAAAACCTCCAGTTAGAGTTTTTCCAAAGAAAAAGTATCGAAAAAAAGCTTTTTAGTTGAAGATGCTTTCTTACGGTACAAGAGGTATTTAAACGAGTAATTTAAATATTCAATGCAATACTTCACTAATCTGAAGAATAGGTTGAATATTGGTGTAATTGGGAATGTCTCCAACTATTTTTTCAGCATTAGGCCCAAAAGATTCTTGATAGTCTGAAAGCTTATCAAAATACAAATATCCAATCGCTAAGTAGGGCATGGGTTCATCAGGTGTACGCCCACTTATTCCTTTATCAATTTCGTAAAACTTTAAAGAGTCGCCCATAAGGGTTTTCAACATAGGCATATGTTTATTGGAATAATAATCCATATCGAAGGTTTTATCTTCACCGTTCGGATATAGTATCGTAACTTTTACCATTCCCTTTTTACTTTCTTGGGCATTCACATTGTTTTGCCAACTGGATATTATTGAAATAACTCCTATTAGCGCAATTATAATTTTTGTCTTCATGATGTTTGTATTCAGTAATTTGTTAGAAGGTAATGTTTTTTTTTAAATTCGATAGATACCATTTTAGTTGAACCAAACGGCATATCCTTTTCTTCGCAATTCTAGGGCCAATTTTTTTTCTAATTGAAGAGCTTCTGTTCTGTTTGTGGTAGGCTCTATGTGTTGAAATAGACTACCGCGTAAATACATACCATATTTCTCAACAATATTTGCCGATAACTTGTGGCCTTTTTTGTTAATATAGCCTGTTTTATGTTGTTCGAATCTTTGTTTTGGTGTTTTACTGGTCATTCCCACATATAGGCATTGTAATACCCCATTAAACTGTGGATTGGCCTCTCGAAATTTTCTATTTTCCGTAAATACCTTTTTAGAAAGTTCAATAACGTAAACATGATATTGCAATTTGGCCATTTCTTTTAATCTTTCCACTCCGTGTGAAAAATACCTTCTCTATCAATACGCTCGTAGGTATGCGAACCGAAATAATCGCGTTGTCCTTGAATTAAGTTTAAGGGCAATCTTGACGAAGTATAGGCATCAAAATAAGTCAGTGAATTTGAGAGTCCTGGTAATGGAATACCATTGGTAGCCCCATAGGCTACTAGTTCTCTTGTAGCATTTACAGTTCCTTGAACTTTTTCAACAAAAGCTGGTGATAATAATAAGTTGGGTAGGGTATCATCTGCTTTAAACGCCTCTGTAATATCCGCCAATAGGGCAGCCCTTATAATACAACCAGCTCGCCAAATTTTGGCAATTTCTCCTAAATCAAGCTCGTAGCCATATTCTTTTGAAGCATCTGCCAATTGGTGCATGCCCTGGGCATAGGCCATTATAAAGGCAAAGTATAATGCTTCTTCTGCTTTGGCAACCAAAGAGGCCTTGACTACATTTTCAGGGGTGGGCCTATCATAAAGCTCATCAGCTTCTACCCGTTCTTCTTTTAAAGCTGAGATTTCGCGCATACTTACCGCTATATCAATAGTTGGGACAGGAATACCTAAATCCATCGCATTTTGTGAAGTCCATTTCCCGGTACCTTTTTGTTTGGCTTTATCCAAAATCATATCAACCAAATCTCCATCGGTCAAATCATCTTTCTGTGCGAGAATTTCCGAGGTAATCTCCACTAAAAATGATTGTAGGCGACTTTCGTTCCAAGCCGCAAAAGTTTGATGCAATTCTTCATTGCTCAGCCCACCGGCTTTTTTTAGTAAATTATATATTTCGGAAGTTAGCTGCATTAGGCCATACTCTATCCCGTTATGCACCATTTTCACGTAGTTACCTGCTGATTTTGGTCCTAAATATGCAACACATGGTTCTCCTTCATATTTTGCAGATACTGCTTCAAAAATTGGTTTTACATGTTGATAAGCTTCTCTTGAACCACCAGGCATAATGCTTGGTCCCCTTCTCGCACCTTTTGCTCCTCCTGAAACACCGGCACCAAAGAAATTAAGACCTTTATCCTTCAGATAGGCTTCACGACGGTCAGTGTCAGTATAAAAGGAATTTCCACCATCGATAATAATATCACCTTCATCTAATAAGGGCAATAGGTTCTCAATAACGGCATCAACTATTTTTCCGGCTGGTACTAAAAGCATTATTTTTCTTGGTTTACTTAATGCCTCAACAAAAATTTTGGCATCAGTAGAAGCATTTACTTTGTCTGGTTCTCCACCTTCTTTAATCAAGGCATTGACTTTTTCTTCATCTAAATCGTTGCCAAAAGCGGTAAATCCATTGTCAGCGACATTTAAGATGAAGTTACGCCCCATTACGCCCAGTCCTACTAATCCAAAATCGTATGTGTTTGCCATAATTGTATTTATATTAATTCAATACTAAGGAAGTATTTTCTACTAAGAGCTACCTAAAATAAACGTTATATTCGTTATGCTCAAATAATGAAGCTACAACTCATGAAAAAAACTTCTAATCAACTACTGGTAATTTTTGGCGCATCTGGTGATTTGACTGCTCGAAAATTGGTTCCCTCACTGTTTAATCTTTATCTAGCGAGACAATTACCTGAAAATTTTGTGGTCTTAGGTGCGAGTCGTAGTGATATGACCGATAAAGAATTCCGCAATAAAGTGGTTTTAGAAAGTAAGTATTTGAAACCAAGGCTTGAAGATTTAAAAGAGAATTATATTCAGGGTTTTTCGGATAAGTTTTTTTATGAAGATTTGGGAGGTGCTTATGATACTGATTATAGTCGATTACGAAAACGTGTTGAAGACCTAAATAATAAATACAAGACCGAGGGAAATATCATTTATTATCTATCAACGCCACCTACATTATACGAAACCATCGCAAAGAATTTAGCGGATGCCGGGTTAAACACGCAGAATAATGGCTGGAAACGATTGATTGTTGAGAAACCTTTTGGCTATAGTCTTGAAACTGCAAAAGCTTTGAATACTGGGCTACAAAA
The DNA here is from genome assembly GCF_031846445.1 of Croceitalea rosinachiae. NCBI lineage: Bacteria > Pseudomonadati > Bacteroidota > Flavobacteriia > Flavobacteriales > Flavobacteriaceae > Croceitalea > Croceitalea rosinachiae. The sequence goes on from NZ_JAVRHR010000002.1 coordinate 317,617, forward strand.
ATATTTTACTGAGCCTCAGATCTATCGTATTGACCATTACCTTGGTAAAGAAACCGTTCAAAACTTATTGGTGACACGTTTTGCCAACACCATTTTTGAGCCGTTGTGGAACAGAAATTATATTCATCATGTAGAAATAACGAATGCTGAGAGTGTCGGAGTAGAAAAACGTGGAGGATATTATGATAAATCTGGAGCACTTCGTGATATGTTCCAAAACCACCTTTTGCAAATAGTTTCTTTAATTGTAATGGAACCGCCTATAGGAGATCAGCCGGAAGAAATTCGAAATGAGAAAGTGAAGGCTTTAAAGTCATTACGAATAATGACAGATGCCCAAGAGCTTCACGATAATACGATACGTGCGCAATACATGGCATCTACCATAAATGGAGAAAAAGTAAAGGGATATCGTGAAGAGGATGGTGTAGATAGTGATTCAACTACTGAAACTTATGCGGCAATCAAGTTTTTTGTTGATAACTGGCGTTGGAAAGATGTGCCTTTTTATGTGAGAACAGCAAAACGAATGCCCACAAAGGTTACCGAAGTAGTAATTCATTTTAAATCACCCCATCATCATATTTTTCAAGATTCAGGAATCAATAATAAAGACAATAAGCTTGTTATTAGAATTCAGCCGGATGAAGGAATTCTAATGAAGTTTGGGGTAAAGGTACCAGGACAAGGATTTAAGGTAGAGCGAGCAAATTTAGATTTTTACTACTCTAGTTTAGCCCAAACCCATGTTATGGAGGCTTATGAGCGGTTGTTGTTAGATTGTATGCAAGGTGATGCTACTTTGTATGCAAGAGCTGATGAGGTCGAAGCCGCTTGGGAATTTGTTGATCCCATCTTAGAATATTGGAAGAATGGCAAAGATGTGCGTATGTACGGGTATGCGGCTGGAGTCTGGGGCCCTGAAAATGCTGATGAGCTTATTGATGGTATAGGTTATTGGAGGAATCCTGGCTCTAATTTGGCGGAAGACCCAGGATATTGTGTTATTTGTTAGGAGTTAGGAGTTAGGAGTTAGGAGTTAGGAGTTATGTCAGGTCGAGCGCAGTCGAGACCTAAAAAAGGTACAAATGGAAGTCAACATATATAAGAATAAAACAGCCGTAGCGAAACAGTTTTCAAGTTATTTTGCCAATTTGGTGAAGGAGAAAGCTGCTTTTCATGTGGCTCTTTCTGGCGGAAGTACGCCTAAGCTGATTTTTGATGTTTTAGCCAGTGAATATGGAAATCAAATTGATTGGTCACAAATTCATTTTTATTGGGGTGATGAGCGTTGTGTACCTCCCACAGATGAGCAAAGTAATTATAAAATGACCGTTGATCATTTGTTTTCTAAAATTAATGTTCCTAAAGAAAATATTCATCGGGTCTTAGGGGAAAATGACCCTAAGGGCGAGGCCATGCGATACGCAAACCTTCTTGAGATAAATTTAGATAGGTTGGATACTATTCCCCAGTTCGACTTAGTGCTATTGGGCATGGGTGATGATGGGCATACCGCTTCTATTTTTCCGCACAACATACATTTATGGAATTCAAAAGACCATTGTGTGGTTGCTGCGCATCCTGATTCTGGTCAACAGCGAGTATCAATTAATGGAAAGGTCATCAATATAGCAAAGGAAGTAGCCTTTTTGGTCACGGGAAGTGGGAAAGCTGAAAAAGTTGATGAAATTCATAACAAAAAAGGAGATTACAAAAAGTACCCTGCCGCTTTAGTGAATCCTGAATCTGGTAATTTGGTATGGTTTATGGACGAAGATGCGGCGGTATCAATCTAAATCCATCTTTACATTTTCACCGCCTAAGTACTCCAAATAATCATTTACCTTAAAATTTTTGGTGTCGTATTTAGAATCGCGTTTGAATGCAGACAATTTGCGCTCCTTGCTACGTGCAAAACGTCGCATCCCTTGTTTGTCTTTTATAATTAATCCTGGCACGGGCAGGTTTTTTCCATCTTCACCCTTTGCCACCATTGTAAAATAGGAGGAATTACAATGCTTAGTATCGCCAGTAGTGACATTTTCAGATTCAACTCGGACCCCTACAACCATAGAAGTTTTTCCGGTGTAATTTATAGATGCTTTTAGTGTCACCAATTCGCCAACCTCAATCGGGCTTAAAAAATCTACCCGATTTACCGAAGCAGTGACGCAATACGCTTGTGAGTGTTTTGATGCACAGGCGAAAGCTATTTGATCCATTAAACTAAGAATATGTCCCCCGTGCACTTTTCCACCAAAATTGGAATGGGACGGAAGCATAAGCTCAGTAATTGATAACCTTGATTCTTTTGAAGTTTTAAACTTTTTGGATTTAGTTGCCAAAATGAGGAGATTTTTCAGGTTCAACTGCAATGATAAAATATTTGGTATCACCCAACCAAAAGAAAGTGGAATAGAGTTCTTTATAGGTAACCTTTACATATTTACCTTGAAAATCTTTTAGATTTTCAATGACTTCCATTTGACTATCTTCAACCGAAAACTCAAATATTTGTGCTCCAGAAATACCTTGACTTATTTCGCCTTCCCAAGTTTTTGCCAGCACTCCTTTTCGACTGAATTTGATGAGTTCACCAGAGCGATAGCCCTCACTGAACGGAACATAGTACACAAATGCGAAATAACCCGCTATTCCAAGAATAACAACAGAAATAAGGATAAAAAGAAACTTGCGCATTTACATTTCTAATTTTGATTGTTCAAAGTCATCTTCCTCAGCTCTTTTCAAAATAGGTTCAGGAATGGACTTTTTTGCTTTTGCCCCCATTTTTTTTAATTTTTCTATACTGGTCACAATATTGCCTCGACCTTCTACTAATTTATTCATCGCCCCGCGATATTCAATCTTGGCCTCGTCCATTTTTTTACCAACTCTAGTCAAATCAGTTACAAAACCCTCAAACTTGTCATAAAGCGCACCCGCTTGCCTGGCAATTTCAATGGCATTCTTTTGCTGCTTTTCATTGTTCCACATGGTGTCAATGGTACGCAGCGTTGCCAATAATGTTGAGGGAGTCACAATAACAATATTTTGTTCAAAGGCCTTATTGTATAAAGAGTTGTCTTGATTAATTGCAACTGCAAAAGCGGGTTCTATGGGAACAAAAAGGAGTACAAAATCAGGACTCTCCATTTCATACAAATCTTCGTACTTTTTGGAGGAAAGTTGTTCTACATGTTTTCTGAGCGAGTTGATATGGTCTTTAAGATGTTTTTCTTTGAATTCATTGTCGGCATTGACATAACGCTCATAATCTGTCAATGAAACCTTCGAATCCACAATCATTTTTTTACCATCCGGTAAGTTGATAATTACATCTGGCAGGACCCGAGAACCATCTTCTCGCTGAAAGCTTTGTTGAACACTATATTCACGGTCTTTTTCAAGTCCTGATTTTTCTAGAACCCGTTCCAATACTAATTCGCCCCAATTGCCCTGCATCTTACTATCACCTTTCAAGGCTTTTGTCAAGTTTTCAGCCTCTTGGGTGATTTTAAGGTTTTGGTTTTGAAGATTCAATAACTGCTCTTTTAAAGCTGAATGAATTGTAATATTTTCTTTTTGTGTATCCTCAACCTTTTTTTCAAACTCTTTTATTTTTTTATCAAGAGGAGTCAATATACTCTCAATATTAAGTTTATTCTGCTTTGTGAATTTTTCGCTCTTTTCATCAAGAATTTTATTGGCCAAGTTTTCAAATTCTTTGGTAAATTTTTCTTGTAACTTTTCCACTTCTTCTTTTTGCTCTCTATTCACCCTTTGCAAATTTTCATTTACACTTTCTAAGCGAACATAGTCTTGACCCAATTTTTCCTTCTCAGATTGCAATAGTCTTTTTTCTTCACTTTCAATAAGAAGCTTTTCATTCAAGGTGGTGATGGAACCGTTTATTTGTCTGTTCTCGGCTTCCAATTCACTTTGATTGGATTTTGTTTTTAATCTTTGAATATACAGACCTAAAAACACACCCAATCCCAAACAGATTAAGGCAATAATCACATAAACAAACTCAGTACTCATTCGGCGACTTTTCTATGGATAAAGATAATGGATAAATGACTTTTAAAGATGGTAAATAAAATTACTTATTCACTTTGAAGGAACCGGTTTTAGTATCGAAAATAACAGTTTCTGAGGGAAAAAGAGTCTCAAAATATTTTTTTTCAATCAACTCAGATGGCGAACCAAAAGGGTTGTTCTTTCCATCTAACAATAGAATTTTGTCACAAAGTTGTATGGCCAAGTTAATCTCATGAGTGGTGAATAGAATCGTTTTTTGATGTTCTTTAACCAATTGTTTTAAGAGTTTTAGAATTTGAACTTTATGGTAAAGGTCAAGATGAGTTGTAGGCTCATCCAACAAAATAACGGCCGTATCTTGTGCCATTGCTCTTGCGATGAGTACGCGTTGTAATTGACCATCACTAAGTTCATAGCACTTCTGTTTTTTTAAGTTGTTTAGTTCAAAAATGTCTAAACTGTTCTGAATGAATTCTTTATCTTTCTCAGTTAAAGAACCAATCCAATTGGTATAAGGCTGTCGACTGAGCGCTATTAATTCAGACACGGTAAGGTTTTTTGAAGCAATACTTTCAGTAAGTACAACACTTAGTTGTTTAGACTGTTCTAAAGAAGTCAAATTATCAAGAGATTTATCCTTAATTTTTATTTCCCCTTTTAGAGCGGGCTGTAGATTACACATGGTTCTTAATAAGGTGGACTTTCCTATTCCGTTGATTCCCACAACACCGCATAATTGGCCCTCATTCAATTTGAAGTTTATAGTATTTGCTATTTGTTGAGTACCATAGCCAATATGAAGTTCTCGTGCCGAGATGTTAACTTTTGACGCCATAGTTAAAAGAAAAGCTTTCGTTTTTTTACCAATAACCAAATTACAATGGGGGCACCAATAATTGAGGTAATGGCATTGATAGGTAATACATTTGCCGAATTTGGCAATTGTGCGATACAATCACATAAAAGCATTAAAATGCCTCCATACAAAAATACTGCAGGTAAAAGGATGCGATGTTCCATGGTATGAAACAACTGTCGCGTTAAGTGCGGAACTGCAAGACCTATAAAAGCAATTGGTCCTGCAAAGGCCGTAATTCCTCCAGCTAATAAGCTTGTTGCTGTGATAATCAAATACTTTGACTTTTTCAGAGGTATACCAAGGCTTTTGGCATAGTTCTCCCCAAGTAAAAAGGCATTTAGACTTTTAATGGTTCCTATGGCGAATAGTAATCCTATAAGTACGATACTGAACAAAATGGACAATTGGTTCCACGATAAATTACCTACCGAACCATACGACCAGAATATAAAACGTTGCAACTGTTCAGCATCAGAAAAATAGGCAAGCACGCTAACTATTGCTGCGGTTATGCTTCCGAACATCAACCCGATAATAAGTAAGGTCATCGTATCGCGAACCCTGTTCGCAACTACCATAACTACTAAAAGCACCAATACACTGCCTGCGCTTGCAGCAATAACCAATGATACATCATTTAAAAACTGCATTAGTGCAAAACCAGATAAAAGTGAAGCTCCCATGAGTAAAAGAGCGGCTCCAAGGCTTGCTCCAGAACTTATTCCCAAGACAAAAGGCCCTGCTAATGGATTCCGAAATAAAGTTTGCATAAGTAAGCCACTTACCGCTAATCCACCACCCACCAAAATTGCGGTTAAGGCTTTTGGAATGCGATAGTTTAAAACAATATATTCCCACGAAGCCGTTTCTAGTTCGCCGCCAAAAATGACCTTTATGGTATCTTTAAATGGAATGGAAACACTACCTAAACTGATATTTAATAGCATGACTAAAATTAGCATCAAAAGCAATGCAAAAAACCATGCTGAATATGAACCTTTTACTATTTTCATTTCAAAGGGGTGAAAAAGTATAGGACATGATTAGGCAGTACTTCTGGATGAAAAATATGTACTAGGTCTTTTAGTACCAAATCTGGACGTTGTGGGGCAAGTTCATAATAGAGTAACCCTCCTGTAGGTCCTTTAGTAGCTGAAAAGGTGAATAAGTGTTTATTTTTAAAAGCTTCAAATTCAGAATAATGATTATTGGCATTAATTAAATCATCGTATGTAGTGAATTGAGATGGAGAAATCCAGAACTCAGCATCTTGCCCTTTTTCAAGAGCTGTTTCTAAACTCAAAGAGAGGCTACCTGTTCCTTCCGAATCAGCCCAAAGGTAATCTGCATTGGCATCCGCTAAAAATTGTGCAGCCCAGCTTTTTCCAGCGGGTAAATACCATACATCTTTATATAGGGCACCACTTAAAACTGTAGGTCTTTTTTTGGCTGTTCTGGCAAGTTCTTTAACTTGATTATAAGAAGATGCTATCGTCTTAAAAATACTATCGGCTTCTTTTTCCTTTCCTAATAATACTCCAAAAAACTTAATCCATTCGGCTTTCCCTAAAGGTGTCTGCTCTGTCCAATCCCCATTATAAAGTATTGGTATACCCGATTTTTGTAGTACCTCGTAGGTCGAATTTTGGTTGTCAATAGCAAATCCCACCACGGCGTCGGGACTCATTTCAAGCACCATTTCGGTATTTAGTGATTGATTACTGCCCAATTCTTTGATTTTACCTGAATTTATTAGTTGTCTTGCTGGCATTGACGAGATATACCTTATGTCTGGAAATCCTATCAATTTGTTCAAGCCGCCTAAACTCTCGAGAGCAGGTATATGTGTAGTTGAGGTTACAACTAGGTTTTGAATAGGTGTGCTTATAACTGCATCGTACGCTTCTTTTTGAAACGTAATTTTGGACAATCTATCTTTTGGAATAAATGCATAGGTAAAACGTTGTTTCGCATTTGGCCATGGGTTCGTTACATGAATAACAGGAAAATCTCCAGACTTGTCAATATCAAAACCAACTGCATATTGCACTAGTTCATCATTCTGCTCAACTACTGTATTTGTTGATTTGGATTCTTTTTTACAAGATGCCACCGTCATCAGAATAAGACAAAAACGAACTGCTTTTAAGAGCATTTTTTCCATGGTTTCAAAAATAGGGTATTTAACTTTTGTAGAAAGGTTAAACAAAATCATTAGATTCGCAGCGAATTTTGGTTCATATAATTCAATTTATATGATTAAAAGGGAATCTAGTGAAAAACTAGAGCTGTTCCCGCAACTGTGAGTATATGCTGAATCAGTCAGCATCTTTCTTGTATAAGCAAGTTGTATTTACTTCAAACCACTGCTAGAAAGTTTTCTAGTGGGAAGGTAAAATGCAAATTACGAGCCAGGAGACCTGCCATATTCAAACGACAAATGTTAAACTTTCGGGATAAAAGTTTGCGTAGGGATACCTATGGTTCTTCCGAGTAATTAAAAGTAAAAATGAAAAAAGTAGTAGCAGGGTTTTTTACCCTAGTTCTTTATTGTGCACAAATGGAAGCACAAGAACAAGTAACAGATTCGATGGCAATTCAGCAATTGGATGAAGTGGTGGTAAGTGATTCGCGTTTTGCATTAAAACGTGAAAATTCAGGTAAAACAATAATTAAAATTACCGCAGCTGAGATTGTTCAAAATCAGGGTAGATCGATAGCAGAACTTATTAATTCAAAAAGCGGAATTGAAATTAATGGGAGTAGGAGTGTAGCCGGTCAAAATTTGAGTTATTTTGTTCGAGGTGGTAACAATAGACAGGTACTTGTGCTAATTGACGGTATTCAAGTAAATGACCCATCACAAATTGCCAATGACTTTGATTTAAGGTTGTTAGATTTGAATACTATTGAGAACATTGAGATTATTAAGGGTGCAGCAAGTACGCTCTATGGTAATGCTGCGGCAACAGCGGTAATTAGCATTACCACAAAAAATGCATCTAAAGAAAAGGTAGCGCTTAGTCTGAGTTCTATACTAGGTACAAATGCTAGCCAAGATGATGATAACAAAACCATTTCTAATTTTAATAATGGACTGAACATTAATGGAACATTAGAAAAGTTTAGTTATGTCATTGGTTTTGCAAACCAATATACCGATGGGCTATCAGCAGCTTCTGGTGTCAATACAGAAGAAGATACCTTTTCAAGAATTAATACCAATATTAAGCTTGGGTACAGATTTTCTGAGGCATTCAATTTGAAAGTATTTGGAAGTTTTGATAAGATAAAGAATGACATTGATGGTTTTCCTGCTCCACTTTTTCAGTTTGCCGATACTAATGACAAATCTGTTTCTGAACAGCTTCGTTTTGCAATAGCTCCGAGTTTTAAATATCAAAACGGAAGTATCTCCATGAATGCCAGTATCACAAATATTGACCGAGAAACGATTTCAGATTTTCCATCAGTCTTTGAGTCAAAAGGATATAATGTGGATATTTTTAACAAATATGTCTTTGGTGAACAGTTATATAGCATTATTGGTTTTAATTATCAAAAAAACGAAACTCTGTTTGCAGAAGAAGTGACGTATACAAATAATGATCCCTATGCAAATATGGTCTATGTATCAGAATTTGGATTAAATCTAAACGCCGGTGCTAGACTAAATAAGCATAGTGAATACGGCAGCCAACTGACCTACAATTTTAATCCTTCTTATACTTTTGGGCTAGGGAGTGGATATGGCAAATTTTTAGGCTCCTACAGCACATCGTTTATAGCACCAAGTCTATTTCAATTGTTTGATGGTACGTTTGGAAATCCTGACCTAGAAGCAGAAGAGAATAGAACATTGGAAAGTGGTTTTGAATGGAACCTCGGAAAGAAGTTACGCTTTAGTGGACTTTATTTTAACCGAAATGAGATGAATACAGTACTTTTTACAACAATTGATCCAGCTAATTTCATCTCACAGTATACTAACGCAGAAGGTGAAGCAAAAATACAAGGTGTCGAGTTTGAAATTGCTTCAGAATTGTTTTTAGGCCTAAATTTTACCGCAAATTATACTTTTACCGAGCTAAATGAAGGAAATCGAGTTCGTTTGCCTAAACACAGAGCTAATGCAAACCTTAATTATAAGATTTCAGATAGAACGAATACCGCTATAACTTATCAGTATGTTGGAAGCAGAGAAGATACCGATTTCAGCACTTTTCAAAATGTAGCGCTTGATGCCTATTCGTTAATTGACTTTTACTTTGGACATCAATTTAAAAACAACAAATTGAAGTTGTTTATAAACATCACCAATATTTTTAATGAAGATTATCAAGAAATTATTGGTTATAGTACTAGAGGTAGAAACTACAATTTAGGACTGAATGTAAGTTTATAATTAAAAAGGCAGTTTGGTACACCAAGCTGCCTTTTTAATCGATTTCAATTTCGATTTATTGTAATGACTTATCCAAAATCATGATTCCCCTTTCTTGAGAATCAATTTCGATAACCTCATTTGGAGATTTGGAAAATTGTTCTTTGGTTAGACTTTTGCTACTAACATTTGTTATTTCTTCAATGGCCCTTGCAAGTAAAGGCTCATTAGGGTCACCGAAAGAGCCAAGGTCAAAAACATCTTCTCTTAATTCAAAATCAGGAGAGAACCCCGCCGTATAATCAATAAATCCAACAGAATTTTCATTTCTACCCACTAGGGGTTGAATAATCCATTTGTTATCTGGATTAATATTATCCACTCTTGATGGTGTATAACTATATCTATTATCAGGGTCATCTACTAAAGAAATAGAGAACTCATTTTTACCTCTAGTAGTTGTTCCTATATGAACAACCTCTACATAAGGATCTAAACCGTTCATGATTAGCTCGCTTGCCGAAGCTGAACTCCCGGTTGCTAGTACAAATACCCTACTTAGGTTTAAAGAATTCAAAGGCATACCCGTACTTACTTGATCAGCAAAAAAGTCTTCAAGTTGCGCATCTGAAAAACGTGCTTGCTGTTTATTGTTCCAGCGTTGTCGAATATATAGTTCGTTAGTATTTGTACCATAAATCATACTTGCCAAAAGACGTGATGTATTTACAGAACCACCTGGGTTGTATCGCATGTCTAAAACCAAATCTGTAACCCCATCTGCAACAAATTGCCCAAAAACATCATTCAACTCTTCATTAAAATCGCTATTAAAGCGCTGGTACATTAAATACCCAATCTTTGTTCCATTGATATCTAATGTGGTAGCTAATCTAATTGGGGGTTCTAAAAAGTTTTCTTCTTTCGTAATAGTCACTTCTTCGTAAGTTGTATTGACCAATCTATTTACAACATCTAATTCGCCTCTGTTTAAAGTATATGTATCTGGACTAAGCAGATCAGAAATATTTTGAGAGGTAAACTGAACTCCATCCACACCATAAAAAACATCACCTCTTTTAATTCCTTGATTTGCAGCATCAGAACCAGGAATTACATTTCGGACAAATAAAAAGCGATTATCATCACTATTATCAGACAAGAGATCTACAGAAAATGTTTGAAGACCATTACTTTTTTGAATTCCTGATAAAGAATTCAGCAGCACTTCAAAATCTTTATTATAAAAAGTGAAGCGGTCTTCTGCAAAAAGTAGACTTTCTATAAAACTTTCTGGGTCTCCGCCAGCTTGAAGGTATTCTGTATATTCTTGATTATTTACAAAACGATTATCTGCTAAATCAGCTACATCTTCTTGCCAAAAATACCATTCATTCATAGCCTGCCACATAAAATTTTGAACTGTAACTTCGGCAGAAGTAGGATTTAAACCATTATCATCGTCGTTGTTGCATGCGTTTAGCAGCAATCCTAATCCAATGAATAAAAAAAGAGTTTTTCTCATAGCTTTTATTTATTTCAGTAGCAATTAGTATTCCAAACTAGTAGTTATACTATAACAACTTTAGTTTCGAAAACCCTAAAATACTTACATCTCATAAACTTTTAATGCTATTTGTAACAATATTCGTTATGTTTCGTCTTCAAGTTGTAGCCCATTAAATGATTTATAGCAATTCAACCACCAAATGCAACAGAAAGAGTTTTTAAATCTTGTGATGCCCTTTAAGGATAAGCTTTATCGTATGGCCAAGCGGTTATTGGTATCGCGTGAAGAGGCTGAAGATGCGACACAAGAAATTTTATTGAGACTATGGTCAAAAAATGAAGCAATGGCTCAATATAAAAGTATAGAAGCCTTTGCGATGACAATGACTAAGAATTTTTGCTTAGATCGTTTAAAGTCAAAGCAGGCGGGTAATTTGAAACTGGTACATAGTAATTACCAAGATGAAAATACCTCGTTACAAAAACAGTTAGAAACTGAAGATAGTGTTAGCTGGGTAGAGCGTATTATGGATGAATTGCCCGAACAACAAAAAATGGTATTGCAGCTTAGAGATGTTGAGGACTATGACTTTGAAGAAATCTCGGATTTGTTGGATATGAAACCGACGGCAGTGCGTGTAACATTGTCAAGAGCAAGAAAAACGGTAAGAGAAAAATTAATGAAAAAGCATAACTATGGAATCGCATAAGCACATAGAAGAATTATTAGAGAAGTATTTTGAAGCGACTGCAACAGTTGCTGAAGAAGAGGTACTGCGGGTATATTTCAATAAAGATAGCGTAGCAACGCATCTTGAACAATATCAACCGATGTTTACATATTTCTCTAAAGCCAAAGAAGAGCAGTTTACAAAAGCAGCGCCCTTTTCGGAGCTCGTAAAACCTAGAAGAAAATTCAATTATAGATGGGTTTCCGTTGCGGCGGCAGTAGTGTTAGCCTTTGGAGTGTATTTCGGTAATAACACGTATCAAAATTACCAAGAGCAAAGACAGGCAAGAGTTGCCTATCAACAAACAAAAGAGGCTTTAAACCTTTTAGCAGAAAATTTTGGAAAGGGCACTGAAAAAGTAGCCTTGCTAAAAGAATTTGAAGTTGCAAAACAAAAAGTTTATAGTAATAATTAATAATAAAAAAATGAGAAAGAATATTTTAATTCTATTAGTAGCAGTATTACCATTATCTGGTTTTTCACAGTCACTTTTTGATAAGTATGAAGAGTTAGATGACGTAACATCAGTAGTGGTGAACCAGAGTATGTTCAATCTATTGGCTAAGATTGATGTTGAGGTAGATGATCCAGAAGCGCAAGACTTTGTGGATATTGCCACTAGTTTAAAAAGCCTTAAGGTGTTTACTACAGATAACCAGTCTATTGGGGCAGACATGAAGGCTTCCGTAAATGGTTATTTGAAAAAATCATCTCTTACCGAATTGATGCGTATTAAGGACAAAGACGCCAATGTTAAGTTTTATATCAAAGAGGGTAAAGATAGTAATCATGTAAGTGAACTGTTGATGTTTGTTACCGGTTTAAAAGATGTAGACTTAGAAGTTAACGATAGAAAGTTTGAAACTGTATTACTTTCATTAACAGGCGATATTGATTTAAATAAAATCAATTCATTGACCAAAAAAATGAATTTGCCTGACGAATTGAATAAAGCAGGTAAAAAGCAATAATCAATCATCAATCAACAGGAAATCAGTGAGCAATTGTCAATAATAATTGCTCACTGATTCATTAATCAAAAAACAACATCATGAAAAAATATTTAGCTTTAATATTAGTCGGTTTATTGCCCTTTATAGGTATTTCACAATCTATATTTGATAAATATCAAGATTCTGAAAATGTAGGAACGGTTATTATCAACAAAGGCCTGTTAGGAATTGTTGCTAGCATGTCCGCCGATGAGCAGGACAAGGAAACCCTAGAATTTATAGAACTAGCAAAGAGTATTGATGATATCAAGATTTTTGTATCCGAAGATGCTTCAGCATCAGCTGATATGGCGGCAACAATGAAGAAATATGTAAAATCCGCATCGCTTGATGAAATGATGCGAGTGAAAGATGGCGATACCAATGTTAGATTTTACATCAAAAACGGCCGAAATTCTAATCATGTTTCCGAATTGTTAATGTTTGTTACTGGTATAGATGATAAGGGTAAGAAAGAAAACAGGCCTAATTTTGAAACTGTTTTGTTGACCATGACCGGTGATATTGATTTGAATAAAATTGGAACGATAACGAATAAAATGAATTTACCGAAGCAACTTAAAAAAGCTAAAGGAGGTAAATAATTATCGTAGTTAATTGTAACAAAACAACTTAAATGATGACTTATATAATAAGTCAATCAAAAAAATATAAAAATGAAAAAATCAATTAAAGGTGCGGTGTTGCTAATAGCAGTTTTGCTAGGTTCATGCGCTTCACAACAAAGTCTACAAGAATATTATGTGGATAATCAAGAGAACCCAAATTTTATTTCTTTAGATATTCCCGCGAGTATTTTAAAAATGGATGAAGTGGATTTGACCAACGGTCAAAAGGAAGCGGTGGAATCTTTGAAAAAGTTTAATCTGCTTGCTTTTAGAAAAACTGAATCTAATTCAGCAGATTTTAAGTTGGAAAAAGCGAAGGTAAAAGAGATTTTGAAGAATGATGATTTTGTGGAACTTATGAAAATCAATTCGCAATATGGCAAAGGAGTGGTTAAATATCTTGGAGATGATAATGCTATTGACGAGGTAATCATTTATGGAGCAAGTGATGACAAGGGTTTTGCTTTAGTAAGGGTTCTAGGTAAAGATATGAACCCAGCCCATGTGGTGCAATTAATGCAAGCCATTCAAAAATCAGATTATAAAGGTGAAGGCCTTGGCGAGATTGGAAAGTTTTTAAAAGGATAGTCTAAACTTAACTAAGTTTTAAATCCTGAACTACTTTTGTAGCTCAGGATTTTTTGCACCATAGATTTTATATTTTCCTAAGATTGTTCGTGACCTAATTATTATATTAGTGTCTCATTTTTTGAAAACACTAATAAATTAAATATAACTATGGAAGATGCTCAAGTCTGGATAGACAAAGGAATTGATTTTATTACCCAATATGGTCCCAAAGTAATCGGAGCCATTCTTATTTACATCATTGGTTCATGGATTATTAAAAAGCTCGTTGGAGTATTACGCAAAGTAATGGCCAAAGGAAGTTATGACCAGTCTTTGCAAAAGTTTTTAATGAACCTTGTTTCATGGGCCTTGAAAATCTTTTTAATTATAACTGTCATTTCAACTTTAGGTGTTGAAACTACTAGTTTGGCTGCGGTGATTGCAGCAGCTGGTTTAGCAGTTGGTTTAGCTTTACAGGGCTCACTTTCTAATTTTGCTGGTGGTGTACTAATTATGATATTTAAACCGTACAGGATAGGTGATTTAATTGAGGCACAAGGAGAACTTGGATCGGTAAAGGAAATTGAAATCTTCACTACAAAGTTGGTTTCTCCAGAAAACAAACTGATTATTGTACCCAATGGAGCAATGGCCAATGGTAATATTGTGAACTATACCGCTGAAGGAAAGATACGCGTAGATGCTGTAATAGGGGTAGCTTATGAAGAAGATATTAAAAAAGTGAAAGAAGTATTGCTAGACGTTCTGACTTCTAATCCAAAAGTTTTAAAGGACCCGGAACCATCTGTTAATGTTTTAGAACTTGCCGATAGTTCGGTCAATTTCGCAGTTAGACCTTTTTCAAAACCTGAAGATTATTGGGATGTTTATTTTGCAACTTATGAAAAGTGCAAATTAGCACTTGATAAAGCAGGAATTGAAATTCCTTACCCACATGAAGTGGAAGTTATCAAGCATGCAAAATAGTATAAAATTTATCTTATTCCAGTTAAACCCCAGTGTAATTCGCTGGGGTTATTTTTTTTAATTCCATTTTAATAGTATCTGAAACCTCTAAAGTTTCTATGAAATCAGCAATTGACTTTTGATTGATTTTTTCATTGGTACGTGTCAATCCTTTTAATGCCTCGTATGGGTTTGGATATCCTTCTCTGCGCAGAATAGTTTGAATTGCCTCAGCAACAATAGCCCAATTATTTTCTAGGTCTTGTTCAAATTTATTGGCATTTAAAACTAGTTTGTTCAACCCTTTTAAGGTAGATTGAAAGGCAACTACCGTATGTGCAAACGGTACTCCAACGTTTCGCAATACCGTACTATCTGTTAAATCACGCTGTAATCTAGAAACAGGCAATTTTGCTGATAGATGCTCAAAAATAGCATTCGCGAGACCTAAATTACCTTCTGAATTTTCAAAATCTATCGGATTCACCTTATGTGGCATAGCAGAAGAGCCGACTTCTCCTTTTTTGATTTTTTGTTTAAAATAATCCATTGATATATACGTCCACATATCCCTGTTCAAATCAATTATAATGGTATTGATTCGTTTTAAGCAATCAAATAATGCGGCCATATGGTCATAATGTTCAATCTGTGTAGTAGGAAATGAGTGATGCAATCCGAGTTTTTCTTGCACAAATTGTTGTCCAAAAGCTTTCCAATCCGTATTTGGATATGCTACTTTATGCGCATTATAATTACCAGTTGCACCTCCAAATTTGGCTGCTGAAGGAATATCATTCAATAAATCAAACTGTTGTTTTAAACGCTCTACAAAAACGTTAATCTCCTTGCCCAATCTTGTAGGAGAGGCAGGTTGGCCATGTGTTCTTGCTAACATGGATATTGTTTCCCATTCAGCTGTCAACGACTTTAACTTCTCAAAAACTTCAAAATAAAGAGGAACATAGACATAATTCATCGCTGCTTTAATTGAAAAAGGAATAGCTGTGTTATTGATGTCTTGAGAAGTCAATCCAAAATGGATGAACTCTTTGTATTCTTGTAAACCTAAAAAATCAAACTTTTGTTTGATGAAATACTCAACTGCTTTTACATCGTGATTGGTCGTCTTCTCAATTTCTTTAATTGCTAAGGCATCAGCAGCAGAAAAATCTTGGTAAATCTTCTGCAAATCTTGAAATTTAGAATTGTCAAAATTTGAAAGTTGGGTCAATGGAATTTCACATAGTGCAATAAAATATTCAATTTCTACTTGCACCCTATATTTGATAAGTGCTTCTTCTGAAAAGTAATTACCTAAAGCTTCAGTTTTATTGCGATAACGCCCATCAATTGGCGATATGGCGTTTAGTTGGTTTAAAGACATTGACCTAGTTTTTTGGAAAAGGTAAAGATACTACTTTAGTTAACAGCTCGAGACTTTGAATTAAGAGCTAATAGGGTTTTCTTTGCTCGGTGTTTATAGCCAGCACTGCCCTTAGCAATGGTATTCTCAAGCACTATTTTTAATTCAGGATGTATCCATTCGAACTTTTCACCCAAATAAAGCAAGCTTGTCATAGAGAATACCTTAGCGGCCATTTTATGTTCTCCGATAAGCCAGTCAAAACAGGCATTTACCAGATGCTCAAGATGAGCAGTCTTAATTTCATTTTTAAAAACAGCATCATTTTTTACGAAATAAGATTCACAAAGCATTTGACAAATATGAGCCATTGGTCGTATGCAAGATTCAGAAGTCAAGTTTTCTAATTTTGAAGTAAATTCATTTATGTGAGGCAGTATATATGCCAATTGCTTGCGCATTAAATGATCAAAGACCCAACTTGCATTAAATTCGTTCAATTTATCTTGTCTAAAAATCTCTCTTAATAAACACTCTGTCAAACTTGGGTACTTTACCAATTCCTCTACAAGACCCACAATTTGCCTTTTAGACAACCGACCCGTATTTAATTTTTGTAAGAGCTCGTCTTCGGTCATGTTATTTATTTTGATTCAATAGTCTTACCAATTCGGGTAGACCTACCGTTGCAGATTGTTCAATAATGGTAAGGTTTTCAAAATCTGTAGTTGTAACGTTTGGTTTTGGGTCTATAAAATATATTGGAGTATTAGGTTGAACATAATTGATTAAACTTGCCGCTGGATAGACTTGCATAGAAGTTCCGATAATGATTAAAATATCAGCAGTTTGCGTAATCTCAATAGCCGTTTCTAATAAAGGGACCATTTCGCCGAACCAAACGATGTGAGGTCGTAATTGATGACCATCTTTATCTAAATCACCTAAATTTAAATCATTTCGCCAATCTAAAATATAATTTTCATTTACTGTACTTCTTACTTTTAGTAGTTCTCCATGCAGATGTATAACTTGGGTGCTTCCTGCCTGTTCATGGAGGTTGTCCACATTTTGAGTAATCACTTTCACCTCAAAATGGTTTGCTAGAACCACCAAAGCTTTATGGCCTTCATTCGGTTGAACATTTAATAACTGTTTTCTTCTCTGATTATAAAATTTGAGTACTAATTCTGGATTGGCAGCAAAACCTTGAGGAGAAGCTACTTGCATCACATCATGGCCCTCCCATAACCCATTGGCATCGCGAAAAGTCTTAAGGCCACTTTCGGCACTCATTCCTGCTCCCGTTAAAACAACAATTTTTCTTTTAGCCATAGACGAATTGGCATTAATGACAAATTACAAATTAAGCATTCTCGTTCAATATAAAGCCTAATTGGAGAGCAGGACAAATTATTATGTTTTACCCATGCAAATAAGATTTTTGTATTTTTATTCGCAACCAATTAAAAATAAACAAGATGACTACAGTATTGTATATCATTGCGGGCATAGTTTTGCTTGTATTGATTTTAGCTATGTTGGCTCCGAAAACTTACGATGTTTCACGTTCTATTGAAATTGAAAAGCCCAAGAATGAGGTTTTTTCAGTTTTAAGATCACTTAAAAGACAAGATGAATGGAGCCCATGGGCAAAAAAAGACCCTAATATGAAAAAAGAGTTTAAAGGTTCTGATGGAGAAGTGGGCTCAATAAGTTATTGGCTGGGCAATAAAGAAGTTGGTGAAGGTGAACAAGAGATCACAAAAATTATTGATGGTGAACGCATTGAGGGAGAACTTCGTTTTTTAAAGCCGTTTAAGTCTGAATCTGATTGTTATTTTGAGACTGATGAGACATCTAATGGTAAGACCAAGGTTACTTGGGGCTTTTCTGGGAAAAATAAATTTCCAATGAGTATTATGATGTTATTCATGAGTATGGACAAAATGGTGGGGAAAGATTTTGAAGAAGGATTGTCTAGCCTTAAAATCTTAATGGAAAAGTAGTATAAAACTAAATATAGTTGGTTGCTTTTAGAATTGGTACTATAGCCAATTTTCAAAGCAACCGATTGTAAGTATGCGTTTCATATTAATAAAAAAGAAAAAAGATTCTAAGAACTATTCCATAAGTTCAAGCAAAGCTATATCAAAGTCATTTTCTAAAATCACTTTGTGGTTTTTTACCATAACTTCAGTATCAGAATAAGTGTCATAAAGTTTGGTGCCATTTCCAAAGAAACCTTTTACCCAAAGCGATTTTTTCCCCTTTGGCAAGTTTAAGCCAACAACTACCTTGTCTTTATAGTCTCCGTTGAGATACATTCTAGAAAACACATATGGTGACTTTGCCAATCGCTTATGTTTTCCTGCACCTACGGCAGGATGGTTTGCACGAAACTGCCCTAATTTTTGCCAGTGTTTATGAATCTTTTGAATTTCTGGAATGCTATCCAAGTCTTCCCAATTCATAAAAGAGCGTAAGGTAGCATCACCTTCAGTTCCCTCAATAATAAGAGGCCGTGAAGTTTCATCACCATAATAGACTTGTGAAGCCCCTGGTGTTAATAAAAGAACGTTGGCAGCGTAATAAGGTTTCTTACGTTCCTTGTCAAAAGGACTGCCGTCATCATGCGATGTTAAATAATTTAAAACACTTTTTTCTTTTAGTTTGGTATTTAATAATCTATTGTACTTTTTAAAGATGAACTCATAATTTTTTTGTGCATCATTTTTAAGTTCAAAATTGATGAGACTTTTAAATCCATGATCAAAAAAATCAATTTTCTTATCTCCAAAATCAAATAACTTACCTGTTGAAATACCATAGTTGTAAACTTCCCCGACCATATAAAAAGGATTGTCATCCAATATTTGGTCGGGATGCTTCTTTTTCCAAGTTTCAAAAGCGTAATCAGCCTCTTTCTTCAATTCCGACCATGCGTTTTCATTAACATGCTTTACGGTATCTACACGGAAACCATCTACACCAAATTCATGGATATAATCGGTCAGCCATTTGATAATATAGAACCTAGGAGCTCTTGGATATCCCGTTCGTTCAAAAAACAGATTTAACTCATCAAGCTCTTGACTTAATCGACCTTCTTCTTTCCATTTTGCTAATAGAGCATCGGGTAATTCAACAGCTTCGTCAGACTCGGTCAAAATATCGGGTAAATTGGCTACTAATGTACAGGCCGTTGTGTTTTCATAGGTGGTAAATTCACAAGTAGGGTCGGTACGGACCCATTCTTTTGGCCAAACTGGGTCTATTTCTGTTACTGGCCCTGTGTGGTTAAGTACCACATCTAATAGCACACGAATTCCTTTAGAATGTGCTTTTTTTACTAAATCTTCAAGGTCTTTACGTGTTCCAAAGTTTGGGTCAATCGATGTCCAATCTTTTGCCCAATAACCATGATATGCATACGTATTACCGGTACCTTCATTGGTGGAACCATGAACTTGTTCAACTACAGGTGTAAACCAAATGGCATTAATACCCAAATCAGTAAAATAACCTTCATCAATTTTTTGGGATATTCCGGCAATGTCGCCACCTTCAAACCCTCTTAAAACAGCTGTGGAATCCGTTTGATTAAAATGAACTTCTTTTTCTGGATTACCTTTATTAAAACGGTCAGTGAGTAAAAAGTAAATATTAGCTCCCTCCCAATAGAAGGGAACATCTTTTTTGACCTCATTCTCTGGTGTTACAACAGCAACTTCTTCATTTTGGGTAACATCTTTTTTCACTTTTTTACAGCCAAAAAAAAAGGTCAATATCGACATAGCGATAAGTAGTTTTTTCATCTTTGAGGAATTTGTCTAAAACTATAAAATGCATGTCAGAATATAAAATTTATTTCCTTAGACTAAAATTTAATGAAAACACTATAATTTATTGACTATTTGAGGATAAGCCAACTATTTCCTATTCAGTACCTTATATTCTTCATAACAACTACTGATGGCATCTAATATTTGCAGGTCATTGGCAGTCTGTATAAATGATTTAGAATAGTTACAGTTGTTCAAGATGTCTTCAATATCCATTTTTTCCAATTGAAGCAATTGAATAAGTGTCTCGCGGTCAAACTTAGAAGCTAATAAATCCCTAATATCATCATCTTCTTTCATCTGTCTCAGCTTTCGCATTTGTTTTGGTTTTTTACCAAATAAATTGCGCAATAAATCTGCAGGATTAAGTATAGCACCCAATACTTTGGTTACCGCACTAGGGTTTTTATTGCCAGCTTCATAACTTTTGTTGAGTCCTGATATACTATACTGATAGGAGGTATTAATGGGTAGGTTTTTGACATCAATTTCTAAAAAACCAGTCAATTGATAGGGTCTTACGATAACTTCCTCCAGGGCATAAGCAAGTTCTGTCAATGAGATTTTAGTATCTTCAAATTTGAACATGTCATTGGTTACTCTAACCTTTTGGGGTTTAAATCCTAAATAAGTTAAGTACAAGGTGTCATTAACAGCTGCATTAATAGCAAATTTTCCATCTTGATTTGTAATTGTACCTTTTACTTGATTTAAATTGATTACGTGCACACTTTCAAGGGGAAAGTTGGTTTGCGCATTAATGACTGTAGCCCTAAACTCTTGAATTATTTGAGAATTTTCTTCGTTTTGCGAAATACCTAAAGCACTAAAAAGTGCAAAAACAAAGGGTAAAAGTCTCTTCATGAAGCAATTTTCTATTCTAAAAATACAAAACAAAGAAAACAAAATGGCTATCCCTCATGATTTGGGAACATCTTAACTAATAAAATCCAGGTTTTCTTTTTCCCTTTGGCTTTCTTGACCCACCGGAGCTTCCTCTTCCGCCTTTGAAAGAAGAATTGCGATCTCTTCTTCCACCACCTCTATTACGGTCTCTTCTTCCGCCACCTCCACGGCCGCCACGACTTCCCCCTGGACTTTTAGATACTTCTACATTTACAAAACGTCCGTCTACTTTAAAGTCTGAAAAGGTTTCTAAAATAAGTGGGGTAAACTTAGCTTCGGTATTAAAAAATGAAAAAGTATCTTTTGTATCAACTTTGTATATATCGTCTTTATCAAGACCTAAAGTATCCCTTAAAAAGTCTTTGAGCGACATCCAATCATAATTATCACGCTCACCTACATTAATAAAATAGCGTACAGAACCATCTTTGGGTAATTCACCGGATTCAGACCTTGAGCCACGCTCTCTTTTGTTGGATCTATCATCAGAATTTAAGTCTCTGGTCTTATTGTAATAATTGAAAAAGCGAGTGAATTCAACTGAAACTATTTTTTTGATAAGTTCATCACGATCAATACCATGCAGAACGTCATTAATAGCCGGTAAGTAAACATTGACATCTTCATTGACTTTCGTATCCTTTATTTTATTTACTAGATGGTATAGCTGTATTTCACAAATCTGGATTCCAGTAGGAATTTTTACTTCAAGAAAGTCTTGTTTTATTTTCCGTTCAATGGCATTTATCTTGCGGAGTTCACTACGAGTGACAATAACCATAGAAATACCTGATTTTCCTGCTCTACCGGTACGACCGCTTCTATGCGTGTAGGTTTCAATTTCATCAGGTAATTGGTAGTTAATAACATGGGTAATATCATCAACATCAATACCTCTTGCTGCTACATCTGTAGCTACAAGCATCTGTATCTGTTTTTTGCGAAAAGAGTTCATGACCAAATCACGCTGGTTTTGGCTCAAATCACCATGTAGCGCACCTGCGTTATAACCATCTTCAATTAATTTTTCGGCCACACGTTGCGTATCACGCTTGGTACGACAAAAAACAACGGAGAAGATTCCAGGATTGGCATCTGCCAGTCTTTTCAAAGCCGGATAGCGATCTCGTCCACTGACCACATAGTACTCATGTTGAACAGTGCTCGCTCCAGCATTTTTTGCACCAACTGTAATCTCTTGTGGGCTGTGCATGAATTTTTTGGCAATCGTAGAAACTTCTTTTGGCATGGTCGCCGAGAATAGCCAAGTCGATTTTTCTTTGGGAGTATTGGAGAGAATATCTTTAATATCCTCGAAGAAGCCCATATTCAACATCTCATCCGCTTCATCAAGAATACAGTAATCAATTTTGGAAATATCAACGAGTCCTCTACCAATCATATCTTTCATACGACCCGGTGTGGCAACCACTATTTGCGCACCTCTTTTGATTTGGCGTGCCTGATCTGTAATACTTGCTCCACCGTAGATAGCAACGATATTTACTCCTTTTTCATATTTTGAGTACAGTTGCATTTCATTGGTGATTTGCAGACATAGCTCACGAGTGGGGGATAGTATTAAACCTTGTGTGGTTCTACTTGCTGAATCTATTTTTTGAATTAGCGGAAAGCCAAAAGCTGCAGTTTTACCTGTACCTGTTTGTGCTAGGGCAACTAAATCAGTTTCGTTTTCCAGTAAAATTGGGATAGCTTTTTCTTGTACTTCGGATGGATTTTTAAACCCTAAATCTGCAACGGCAGACAATAAGGACTTTTGCAGTCCTAAACTTTCAAATTTTGACATGTATGTTTATAAGTATTCGCAAATATGTGTGTTGCATAGAGCGATTCTGACTTATAAACCCTTGCTCAGCGCAGCACCTGCCATACCGGCGGCGTTAATTAAGGGGCAAAGGTACTGCTAATTATTTACGTGACAGTACCAATTATAGATTACTTCATTTCAGGCACTTATAGCGCTGAAAGAAAGGTAATCAGCTTTTGGATGGCAAGGCCGCGATGACTAATTTTATTTTTGACAGATAACGGCAATTCGGCAAAAGTTTTTTCATAACCATCTGGAATGAAAATAGGGTCGTATCCAAAACCCTTATTTCCTTGTTTTTTATACGTTATTTGACCATTTACAATGCCCTTAAAAAAATGGGTTTCTTCATTTATATTTAACGCGATTACCGTTTTAAAATGAGCATTGCGATTTAAAACTTGGTCAAGCTCTGATAAAAGTTTATCCATATTGTCATTGGCATCCTTTTGTTGACCCCCATATCTAGCGGTATAGACCCCTGGGGCTCCATTTAAAGCCTCGACCAAGAGGCCAGTATCATCTGAAAAACACGGATAGCCATAATTTTTGGTCACAAAGTCAGCTTTTAGTTGAGCGTTTTCTTCAAGTGTTTTCCCTGTTTCTCGAATTTCATCGTGACAACCAATCATTTCCAATGAGACCAATTCAATAGGTTCTGGTATTAGAAGCTTTACTTCTTTAAACTTATTGGTGTTGTGTGTAGCAAAAACAAGTTTCATTTTGATCCAACAAAATTTGAAAGCTAATGTAGTATTTTAGCCGTTATGAATATAAAAGTACCGCCACCAATTGTAATGTTTGTTTTTGGGGGATTGATGTATGGACTTGATGCTTTTTTACCTGTAGGGGAATTTGATTTTTTTGGACGAAGAGAGCTTCAATATTTTGCTTGGAGCCTAGCTGCTTTTTTAATGTTGATGGCCTTTTGGAAATTTCGCAAAGCTAGAACTACTACAAACCCTATCGAACCCTTAAAAGCCAAAAAATTGGTCATCAATGGTATTTATAAGTATACCAGAAACCCAATGTATTTGGCCATGTTGTTGATTTTAATCGGTTTTGGCCTAAAACTCGGTAATGCATTTAATACAATTACGGCCGCAGCCTTTGTGTATTATATGAATCATTTTCAAATTAGAAGAGAAGAAGAGGCTCTAACTAAATTATTTGGAAAAGAATACCGATTGTATTTGAAAGCTACTAGAAGGTGGTTTTAATGTCTAAAAATAAAAATTTTGAGAAAACTAGGATTTCTTTTTTTATTTATTCATTTAATTGTATCTAAGCAATTAGCAACTGCCCAAACCAATTATTTGACCTCTTTTGATGGGGTTAAGATTGCTTATTCGATTGAAGGGAAAGGAGCACCAATACTTTTGATTCATGGCTTCATACAAAACGGGAAGTCATGGCATAAGACAGAATTGAAAAAAGCATTATTGGCAAATGGTTATCAAGTCATTATTCCTGATTTGCGTGGCAATGGAGATTCTGATAAACCCCAAAAGGATGAAAGCTACGCTGATGATGTAGAAGTCAAAGATTTGATATTGTTAATGGATAATTTAAAAATTAGAAAATATAGTGCCGTTGGCTACTCTCGTGGTAGTATTGTATTGGCTAAACTCTTAATCCAAGATAACCGAATTACAAAAGCAGTTTTGGGAGGAATGGGTATTGATTTTACCGACCCCAATTGGGATAGAAAACATATGTTTGCAGCAGCTTTTGCTGGGAAAGTGAATGAATTGACTGAAGGAGCTGTAGCGTATGCCACTTCTATAAATGCCGACTTTCGCTCACTTCATTTACAACAGAAATTTCAACCCGTTACAACTGTTAGTGAATTGGCCGAATTAAAATTAAATGTGCTTGTTATAGCTGGAGATGAGGATTTGGAAAACGGGGATCCAGAAGAATTACAAAAAGCTATTCCGGGAGCAGTTTTAAAATTAGTTCTAGGCAATCATAACGAAACTTATAAAACAGTAGCTTTTTCAAAAGAGGTAGCAGATTTTATTGAAGATTGATTTCACCTGCTAGAAAATATCATATCCTGAATTTTTTGACCATTTCTGTGATGATTTTATATCGATTTCGGATAAAAATGTTTTAAAACACCTTTTTTTCTTCACCATAAATTGCCGACCGATTTAATGTTTATTTTTGAAGCTTAAATTTTTTCAATAATGGTTGAGACAGCTAGAAAATATGTCTTTGATTTTGATAGTACACTAACAAGTGTGGAAGCACTTGACGTTTTGGCAGAGATGACTTTAAATGGTAAGTCAAACAAAGATGCTGTTCTAACCGAAATTCAAGAGATTACTAATCTGGGAATTGATGGCGATATTTCATTCACTGAGTCCTTAGAAAGAAGAATTCAACTGTTAAATGCCCATAAGACTGACTTGCCTAGTTTAGTAACTGAGCTAAGGCAAAAAATATCAAAATCTATTGAAGAGAATAAAGCTTTCTTTGAAAATTATGGAGATGTTATTTATGTGATATCATGTGGTTTTAAAGAGTTTATTGACCCAATTGTAGCAGAATATAATATTCCCTCAAAACGGGTTTATGCCAATACTTTTGAGTTTGATGATGATGGATATATTATTGGTTTTGACACTGCCAATGTACTTTCATCACATAATGGAAAGATAGAATGTCTTAAAAGCCTTAATTTAGAAGGTGAGGTACAGGTGATTGGTGATGGTTATAGTGATTATGTTATGCGTGAAGCGGGCATTGCAGATAAATTTTTTGCTTATACAGAAAACGTACATCGTGAGAAAGCCGCCAACAATGCTGATTATATTACACCTAATTTAAATGAGTTTTTATTTGTGAATGATTTACCAAGAAAAATATCATACCCTAAAAATAGAATAAAGATTTTGTTGTTAGAGAATGTGCATCCTGATGCTTTTGATAACCTTTCAGAAGAAGGCTTTTCAGTCGAATTGGTAAAGCATGCTATACCTGAAGAAGAGTTGGTTGAACGAATTAAGGGGGTTCATGTATTGGGAATTCGTTCTAAAACCCAGGTGACCAAAAAAGTGTTGGAAGCAGCGGACCGCTTGTTGGTCGTAGGAGCCTTTTGTATTGGTACCACGCAAATCGATTTAGAAACTGCCAAGAAAAAAGGTGTAGTTGCTTTTAATGCACCATACAGCAACACACGGTCAGTAGTTGAGATGGCGTTGGGTCAAATTATTATGCTAAAGCGTAGCATTTTTGCGCGTAGTACTGAAATTCATAATGGTAAATGGTTCAAGACTGCTTTAAATTCTCAAGAAGTTAGAGGTAAAAACCTTGGAATTGTTGGTTATGGAAATATAGGGAAACAGCTTTCCGTTTTAGCTGAAGCTATTGGTATGCGTGTTTATTATTATGATGTGTCAGATCGTTTGGCACTGGGTAATGCTACAAAATGCGCTACTTTAGAAGATTTGCTATCAGTTTCAGATGTAGTTACTTTACACATTGATGATAATAAAGCGAATAAGAATTTTATAGGCAAGCGCGAAATCAATCAAATGCGAGACGGTGCTATACTTATTAATTTATCACGAGGGTTTGTAGTTGATATTCCTACTTTAGTAGAAGCGCTTAAAAGTGGTAAACTGGGAGGGGCCGCGATTGATGTATACCCTGAAGAACCAAGAAGCAATGGCGAATTTTATACCGAGTTACAAGGACTCGATAATGTAATTTTAACGCCTCATATTGGTGGTAGTACAGAAGAAGCACAGCGAGATATTGCGGATTTTGTACCTAATAAAATAATGGACTATATCAATTCAGGAAATACGGTTGATGCTGTTAACTTCCCAAATATAAGGTTGCCAAAACAGAACAACGCACATCGCTTTTTACACATACATAAAAATGTACCTGGGGTAATGGCTAAAATCAATGAAGTTTTAGCGAAATATGAGATGAATATTACCGGGCAATACCTTTCTACCGATAGTGACGTTGGTTATGTAATCTCTGATTTGGATAAGGAATATAATAAAGATGTTATTAAGGCTTTGAAAAATGTGAAGAATACCATAAAGTTTAGAGTGCTCTATTAATAACATGCTTCATATATTGAACAAACAAGTAATCTGAGCTTTCACAAGCAAATAGTACTCTTTGACAACATTTTTAGTTTTAGACATTTTTTTCACCTTAAATTGTAAGATAATTCTTAATATTTAAAGAAACTTACAGTTGAAAATCGGCAAGAAAAAAGTTTTTAAGAAGGGTTTTCGAGCATACTATTTGTTGGTAGTGTCCATTATTGTCTTAACCATAGCGATACAGTCCATTATTCAGTATTCTCTAAATGAACAACGTTCTACGGCAAAGATTGTGAATTTGGCAGGTCGTCAGCGCATGCTTAGTCAACGACTTCTAAACGAAGTGTATTCATGCCGATATCACAATTGTGATTATGCAGAGCTAAAGCTAACACTTAACAAGCTATATCAAATGAATGCCGCTTTACAAGAAGGAAGTTATAATCTTGGTATAGACCCTTTGGACAATGAGGGCATATCTGCCAATTTTGAAAGGTTAGAACCTTATGTGAACTGGTTTAAGTGGAATTTGAGTGATTTGCAAGATATTGATGACATCAAGTTCAATGATATGCGTTATCGTGTTGACCGTTTCACTATTATCATGAATGAAATCGTTTTGCAATTTCAAAAAAAATCAGAGGAAGATATTAAGGGAATGCGCATTATTGAAATGGAGTTAGCTATTTTTTCTGTGTTAATCGTTCTATTTGAGATTTTCTTTATTGTGAATCCTATTATCAATAGAATTATGAAGCAGAAGAAAAAATTGGAGGAAATTGCATGGCATCAATCACATGTATTTGGTTCACACATAAAGAATATTAAAGACCTACAATACGTGCTAAAAGTTGAGAAGATACCTGAGAGACAGCAAGAAATATTAAAGTTTATTTCAGAAGAATTAGATAAGTTAAAAGAAGTTTCAAATAACATGGTGAAAGCACTTAAAAAAAATGATGAAACTGAGATGCCTCACCATGCAGTAATAAAAAAGGTTGAGGGCCTATTAGAAAAATATAGCATTATGCCATCTGAAGAATTTATTGATGGTGATAAGGCTCATTCTTAAGAATAGTGAACCCTCTGTACAATTGTTCTATAATAAACAAACGTACCATTTGATGTGAAAAGGTCATTTTTGAAAGTCCGATTTTTTGAGTTGCTCTTTTATATACTTCTTCACTAAATCCATACGGACCGCCAATAACAAGAATTAGGTTTTTAAGTCCGCTATTCATTCGCTTCTGTAGTAGTTGGGAGAATTCTATACTAGTAAATTGTTTTCCTTTTTCATCTAATAAAACTAGTGCATCAGAAGGAGATACTAATTTTAGAAGTGCTTCGCCTTCTTTTCTTTTTTGTTCGGTTTCAGAAAGATTTTTTGATTTCTTTAAATCAGGAATTATCACCAATTCAAATTTTACGTAATGTCGCAATCGACTTGAATAATTTGATATTAGATACTGTAGTTCTGTGCTATCCGTTTTACCAATAGCAATCAGCTTTATGGTCATTATAAAATATTTGTTCAAATGTAGTATTTGCAGTCGATTTATTATTGATGGAAGAGCTTTTTAGTATTTTAGCTTAAATACAAATTTCAATCATGATTTCTCAAGCTCAATTTAAAAAAGAGTTAGACCTGATTATCGTTAATGCCATTAGGGAAGATGTTGGTGATGGAGACCATAGTTCTTTAGCCTGTATACCCAAAAATGCTGCTGGTAAAGCTAAATTATTGGTTAAGGATGAGGGTGTTTTAGCTGGTGTTGAATTTGCGAAAAAGGTATTTGAATATGTAGATTCAGATTTAACAATTGAAACCCTTGTGGAAGACGGTGCAAAGGTAGAATATGGTGATATAGCTTTTTATATTTCGGGCAGTTCACAAAGTATTCTCAAGGCTGAGCGGCTTGTGCTTAATGCAATGCAGCGTATGAGTGCTATAGCGACTAAAACCAACTTTTTTGTTGACCTTCTTGAAGGAACAGGAACAAAAATATTGGATACCCGTAAAACCACACCAGGCATTAGAGCTATTGAAAAATGGGCGGTTAAAATTGGGGGAGGAGAGAACCATCGTTTTGCATTGTATGACATGATAATGCTAAAAGATAACCATATTGATTTTGCTGGCGGAATCACAAATGCAATCGCCAAAACAAAAGATTATCTAAAAAACAGTAATCGCGACCTAAAGATTATTGTTGAAGCAAGAAATCTTGATGAAATTAAAGAAATACTCAATTCTGACGGAGTTTATCGAATTCTAATCGATAATTTTAATTATGCTGACACTAAAACAGCAGTAGAATTAATAGGTAATCAATGCCAGACCGAATCGTCTGGCGGAATTAATGAGAAAACCATTAGGGCATATGCAGAATGTGGAGTGAATTATATTTCTTCTGGGGCTTTAACACACTCTGTTTATAATATGGATTTAAGTTTAAAAGCCGTATAGATGTCTAAAGCCATCGAGGATAGGTTGGAACAGATTCCCATAATTAATTGGATAGCTAGGTTATTGAAGAAGATTAAATTACCTGGTTTTGAGGGACTTTCGATTTATAATTTAGTCGAGATATACGTTGTAGGAATTGTTGAAGGCGCATTATCAAGTAGAGCTAGTTCCATTGCTTTTAGTTTGTTCATGGCTTTGTTTCCACTTTTAATTTTCTTAGTAACACTAGTTCCTTTTATAATTCCTTATGTAAGCGTTGGGAATGAGAATTTTGATGTTCAATTTTTATTATTTCTTGAATCTTTTTTACCATCTGCAACGAGTGAATATTTTGGAGAGATCTATCAGCAAATAAAAGATCAGAAAAGGGGCGGACTTTTATCATCTGCATTTTTAATATCAATTTTTTTAGTTGCAAATGGGGTAAATGCAATATTTAGCGCATTCGAAAATTCATACCATATTGAGCTCACCAGAAACTTTTTCAGACAATATGCGTATGCCTTAATGGTTGGATTGCTCTTATCTATTTTACTAATAATTGGTGCTATAGTATTTGTCTATTTCGAGTTTTATATTGTTGAGTACACTAGTGAATACCTAGGAAAGAGACTGGGTTACGATATTGAAAAGGGAGATGATATTGGCTTGCAACTAGCTAAAATTTTGTTCTTTATGTTATTGTCGTACCTAACTACCGCAATATTGTATTATTTTGGCACTGCCGAAGGGCGAAAAGTTCGATTTTTCTCTGCAGGTGCTTTAATGACGACCTTACTTTTTGTAGTTACTTCGTATTTGTTTGGAGTTTATGTAGAAAAGTTTGCGCGATATAATGAATTGTATGGCGCACTTGGAGGATTATTAATATTAATGGTTTTTATATGGCTCAACTCAAACATATTATTGTTAGGCTTTGAATTGAATGCAACATTACATTCATTAAGAAAAAATGAAATGAAAGCTCATGATGGCTAATAAACAAAATGGCTAGTATTGAACCATTAAATAATCGAATAGCAAAAAATGTTGCTATACTTTTAGAAGTAATATTAAAAAAATGATTAAAAAACACCCCGAAATTCTTTTTTTTTCAATAGTTCTATTTTTAATATCATATAGCGTATCAAGTCAAAAAATTGTTGGAAAATGGAAAACCGTTGACGATAGAAATGGCAACCCTAAAGCCATCGTCGAACTTTATAAAGAAAATGGTCTTTTAAATGGAAGAGTATTGAAGATTGTAGAGAAAGGAAAAGAGAATGCTCTTTGTATTAAGTGCAAAGGAGACTTAAAGGATAAGCCCGTTGAGGGTATGAAAATTATTTTCGGTTTCGAAGATAATGGCGAAGGAGTTTTTAAAGGGAAAAAACTTTTTGATCCAGAACAGGCGATGACTTTTCGAGGACGAATTTGGATTGACCCTGATAATTCAGACCAACTAAAGGTTAGGGGATATTTGGCATTTTTATACCGAACACAAACATGGCTTCGGGTCGTTGACTAAATTCCGATAATGGACTTTTTTTTAGATGTTGTCCTTCCCATACCTTTAGAAAGACTATTTACTTACCGGCTTTCACGCGAAGAAGCTTCACTTGTAAAAAGAGGGATGCGAGTTGCAGTACCGTTTGGAAAATCAAAAATTTATACAGCTCTTACTTTTGATATTCATCATAATGAACCACAAGTTTATGAAGCAAAAGAAATACATCAGCTATTAGATGATGAACCTATTGTGACTGAAATACAATTTAAACATTGGCAGTGGATTGCTGATTATTACATGTGCACTCTAGGTGAGGTTGTTCGTGGAGCTTTACCAGGTTCCTTTTTATTAGAAAGTGAAACCTTGGTATTGCCTAATAAATTAGATCAAGTTGATGAGGCTTTACTTTCCGACAATGAGTTCTTGATTTTAGAAGCTTTACGTCATCAATCAAGCTTAAAGATTGATGAGATTTCAAAAATTATAGATAGAAAGCGTGTTTTGCCCATTGTTAATCAATTGGTACAAAAGCAGGCTATTCTTTTGAAGGAAACTTTACATGAACAGTATCGCCCAAAAATGGAGAAATACCTCAGGCTTAACAGGGCATATGAATCTGAAGCAGAACTAGAGAGGCTATTAGAAAAATTGGCACGTGCACAGAAACAAAGTCAGGCATTATTAGCCTTTTTTCAGTTAAAATCGCAACAAAAATCAAGGGTAAAAGTAAATGATTTTGTAAAGTTTAGCGGTATTTCAAAGGCAGTTATAAAAGCACTTATTGATAAAGAGATATTTGAATCATATGAAATCAGGGCCGACCGGGTTCAATTCGATGTAAATTCTAAGGAGGTAAGTCAAATAGAGTTAAGTGCCCAACAAGAGAAAGCTGTAGTTGATATTAAGGGTAACTTTGAGAATGATAAAGTTTGTTTGTTGTATGGGGTCACATCTTCTGGTAAGACAGAGGTGTATCTTAAATTTATTAATGAGGTCATAGAGACCGGAAAACAGGTTTTGTATTTATTACCAGAGATTGCTCTGACCTCACAGCTGATAAACCGACTTATGGCCTATTTTGGGAATAAGATAGCTGTCTATCATTCTAAATACAGTTTAAATGAACGGGTGGAAGTTTGGAACAATGTTTTGCATGGCAATGATAAAGCACAAGTTATTGTTGGTACAAGATCTGCACTGCTTTTACCCTTTACCCATTTAGGTTTAATAGTTGTTGATGAAGAGCATGAATCCTCTTTTAAACAGTTTGATCCCGCACCACGTTATCACGCTCGTGATGCCGCGATTGTTTTGTCGAACCTTCACAATTCAAAATGTATTTTAGGTTCGGCAACCCCAAGCCTAGAAACTTTTTTTAATACAAAATCAAAAAAATATGGTATTGCACAAATGCTGAGAAGATATGGTGATGTGCTTATGCCTGAAATCGAATTGGTCGATATTAAAGAGGCTACCCGAAAAAAAAGAATGAAAGGTCATTTCTCTGAACAGCTTCTTGAAGAAATTTCAAATTGTTTAGCGGAAAAAGAACAGGTCATCCTTTTTCAAAATAGACGCGGTTTTGCTCCAATTGTAGAATGCACTACATGTGGTCATGCGACTCAATGTCCAAATTGTGATGTGAGTCTGACGTATCACCAGCATAGAAATCAATTACGCTGCCACTACTGTGGGTATCATATGTCATTGTTGCAAAGTTGTCAAGCTTGCGGAAATAACACTTTGGACACCAAAGGATTTGGTACAGAACAAATACAAGAAGAATTGTTAAAGTTGTTTCCCGAATATCGAATTGGGCGGATGGATTTAGATACGACACGGGGAAAATATGCTTATGAAAAAATCATCAATGCTTTTGAACAACAAGAGTTTGATATTTTGGTAGGCACGCAAATGGTAACTAAAGGCCTTGATTTTAGAAACGTTGCTCTTGTTGGAATTATGAATGCGGATAGCTTACTGAACTTTCCTGATTATCGATCACATGAGCGTGGTTTCCAGCTGATGACTCAAGTAGCAGGTAGAGCAGGAAGAACAGAAAAAAGAGGAAAAGTTCTGATTCAAACCTATAACCCGTACCATCAAATTTTGCATCAAGTATCAAATTATGACTATAAAAAAATGTTTTCTGAGCAATTATATGAAAGGGAGCAATTTAAGTATCCGCCCCATGTTCGCATCATAAGAATTACTTTAAAAGATAAAGACTACAATAAATTGAATGAGGCATCAGATTGGTTTGCTTCTTCATTAAGAAATGTATTGAAAGTACAAGTTTTAGGACCGGAATACCCAACAGTCGCAAGAATCAGAAATCAATATTTAAAAAATATACTTATAAAAATTAATACCACCGAATCAATAACTAGAATAAAAAATAGCATTAGAAGAATTGAAAATTCTTTTAATGCTATTTCACAATATAGAAGTATTAGATTGGTCTATGATGTAGACCATATCTAACTATACATTGGCCAGTGCTTCAGCCAACTCAGTTTTCTTATTTCTACTTAATGGAATTTGTCTTCCACCTACTTCAACATTTTTACTGTTGAATTTTTCAATCTTTTCAAGATTTAC
Organism: Croceitalea rosinachiae; assembly: GCF_031846445.1. NCBI lineage: Bacteria > Pseudomonadati > Bacteroidota > Flavobacteriia > Flavobacteriales > Flavobacteriaceae > Croceitalea > Croceitalea rosinachiae. The sequence goes on from NZ_JAVRHR010000002.1 coordinate 350,879, forward strand.
AATGTAGGACTTGTGGATTCTTAAGAATTTTTCAGCAGGCAACTGCTTTTCAAAAGACTTCATGGTAGATAAAATTACAATATTGGCCTCGTCAGTAACCAATTTAATGTAATCACCTAAAGCTTCAATCCATTTGATATCATTAAGGATAACCTTACGTTTTTTAAGGTTGCTCTTCACGAAAATATGCTCTTCATCCTCATCAACTCTATTGATTTGTTCGTATTTTGAAACAGCTCTCTTAACGGAAGCTTCAAAACGAGCTAATGTGATAGGTTTGTGAAGGTAGTCTGTAACATCATAGTCAAATGCCTTTAATGCATAGTCAGGCTTACCTGTAATTAAAATTACCTGTGGAGGATTTTCCAAAGCCTCTAGTAAGTCAAAACCACTAATAATAGGCATTTCAACATCCAAGAAGATAAGATCTACCTCGTGGTTCTTTAAACCGTTTTTAGCCTCAATAGCATTGCTATATTCAGCAACTAAAGCAAGATGTGGGTGGTTGTTGACTAACTTCGCTACAGCCATGCGCTGCATTGATGAGTCGTCTACAATTATACTTCTAAGTTTCATAAATTGGGGTGATTTGTGGGGTTAAATCATCGGCAAATTACATAAAAACAACGGTAAGGTGCAACAAAAGATGTAAACATGGTCTATTCTGTTGTGTAATTAGCATTAGGCGCGATGTAGGGTTTATTTCGATTTTTATTGTTAATAACTTCTTAAACGAATAACGAACAATTCTTATATTTCTTGTGAATACTTTTAATAATGTTTACTTTTGCGCTCCTTAAACAAATATATAATATGAATCATTACGAAACTGTTTTCATTTTAAATCCCGTTCTGTCTGAAACTCAGATAGAGGAAACAGTTAAGAAATTTGAAGATTTCTTAATTAAGAATGGTGCCAAAATGGTGGCCAAAGAAAATTGGGGGCTAAAAAAATTAGCGTACCCAATTCAGAACAAAAAAAGTGGTTTTTACCACCTTTTTGAATTTTCTGCTCCTGGTGAGGCCATTGGTCCTTACGAGTTAGAGTTCAGAAGAGATGAACGAATCATGCGATTTTTAACTGTTAAATTAGACAAGCATGCAATTGCTTGGGCAGAAAGAAGAAGAACTAAGTTAAAAGCAAAAGCATAATTATGTCATCAATAGAACAACAAGCGAAATCAAAAAAGGACGGTGAAATTAGGTATTTGACCCCTTTGAATATTGAAACTAACAAGCAAAAAAAGTATTGTCGTTTCAAAAAATCAGGTATCAAGTACATTGATTATAAAGACCCTGACTTTTTAATGAAGTTAGTTAATGAACAAGGTAAACTTTTACCAAGAAGGTTGACAGGTACATCATTAAAGTATCAAAGAAAAGTTGCTCAAGCAGTAAAGAGAGCACGTCATTTGGCATTGATGCCATACGTAGGTGATATGTTAAAATAATAAAAGACGGAGAAATGGAACTTATATTAAAACAAGATGTACAAGATTTAGGTTTTAAAGATGACGTTGTAATCGTAAAAAACGGTTATGGTAGAAACTTTTTGATTCCTCAAGGTTTAGCTGATTTGGCTACCCCGTCTGCAAAAAAGGTGCTTGCTGAGAATTTAAAGCAAAGAGCGCATAAAGAGAAGAAAGTAATTGATGAAGCTAATAAGGTCGCTGACAACCTAAAAACTTTAGAAATTAAGATACCTGCAAAAGTTGGTGCGGGCGACAAACTATTCGGTTCTATCTCGAATATAGACCTAGCCGCTTCTTTGGAAAAAGCAGGTGAAGCCATAGATAGAAAGTTCATCACAATTCAAGGTGGAACTGTAAAGAGAACTGGTCCTTACAATGCTAAGATTAGACTACATAGAGAAGTAATTGTTGATTTTCCCTTTGAAGTAATTGCTGAGGCAAAGTAAACTTTACTTTTTAGTTAATAACTTGTTAAGAGCTATGCACGCATAGCTCTTTTTTTATGCTATGTTTGCAATTGCTTTAAGATAACTTAACAAGACACATTATGAAGAAAATTTTACTAATGGGAATGGTCTTTCTGATGACAATTACATCGGGCTTATCCCAAGTTACCACTTCTAATATTAGAGGTATGGTAACAGATGATCAGGGCGCACCCTTATTTGGCGCTAATGTAGTAGCCATTCATACGCCCACGGGAACGAGATATGGTTCAATAACAAATGATGGAGGGCGTTTTAACCTATTGAACCTAAGGGTTGGCGGACCATATGAAGTTACTATTTCATTTGTTGGTTTTCAAGATGATATAAGAAACGATATTTTTCTTTCTCTTGGCAAAACCTTTAATTACAGTGTACAAATGGTTTCTGGAGGCCAACAGCTTGACGAGGTAATCGTTGTTTCTGACCAATCAGGAACTTTTGGAAGTGATAGAACAGGTGCCGCAACCAGTGTTAGCAGAAGAGATTTGGTACGGTTACCTACAATATCGAGGTCTACAAATGATTTCATTAGATTAGAACCTGCCGCTTCATCAGGTGCTTCTGGTCTTTCGTTTGGTGGTCGTAATGATCAGTATAATAACTTCTCATTGGATGGTGCAATTTTTAACAATCCATTCGGATTGGATGCTGCTCAACCGGGTGGACAAACCAATGCGACCCCAATCTCCATTGAGGCCATTGATCAAATTTCTGTTACTACCGCTCCTTATGATGTTACACAATCAGGTTTTACTGGTGCTTCGGTAAATGCCGTAACTAAAAGCGGAACAAACCAATTTAGGGGTACCGTCTATGGTTTTTTTAGAAATGATGATTTGACCGGTGGAAAAATTAACGGTGATGATGTTACAAAAACGGGGTTAGAGCAACAGCAATACGGTTTTAGTATTGGTGGACCAATTGTAAAGGACAAGTTATTTTTCTTTGCAAACTTCGAAAAAGATGATTTGACCGAGCTGGGTACGGATGGTTTTGTGCCTAGTGGTGTTGGTCAAGCGGGTATTAGTACTTCAAGGGTTACTCAAACCGATATGAGCTTGGTTGATAATGTTTTACGTCAGGTTGTAGTAGGTCAAGACGCCCAAGGGAATCCGATTTTCTATAATCCAGGTGCTACTACCGGTTTTAACTTTGACCAAGAATCGACAAAAGGTATTATCAAATTAGATTGGAATATTAATGATAATAATCGGTTGGCATTGATATATAACTTTTTAAATGCATCAAAAGGTAAACCAGCTAATAGAGATGCACTTGGTTTTAGAGGACCAAGCACGCAAACACTACAGTTTGAGAATGCAGGTTACGAAATCAATAACAATATAAGATCTGTACAGTTAGAACTGAACAGTACTATCGGGAATGATGCCACTAATAAACTTCAAGTTGGTTATACGCATTTTGATGATTTTAGAAATCCTTTTTCTTCACCAGCACCAAGTATCACAATTTTAGATGAAACAGGAAGTTCCAATTATATTATTGCGGGCCATGAGCCTTTTTCGATTAACAATAGATTGGATCAAAAAGTATTTCAGCTAACAGATAATTTAAACTTCTTTACGGGCGACCATACTTTTACCGTTGGTTTTTCATTTGAAAAGTTCCAATTTGATAATTCCTTTAATTTAGGAACTTATGGTGCTCAAGGTGTTTTCTTTCCTTCAGGCTCAATAGCAGACTTTAGAAATTTAGATGCTGCTGGCGAAGCTGCTTTAGTAGCTGTATACCAACAGCAGTTTAACACGGCCATTGCAACAGCTAATAATAACAATCAGTTTGAAGATGGTACCCCAGGGGGGTGGGCTTTAGCTGAGACCAATGTTGGTCAATTATCATTTTATTTACAAGATGAATGGGATGCCACAGATAACTTTAAGTTAACTTATGGAGTTCGTTTTGACCGACCATTATATTTTGACACAGGTGATTTAATTAGAGAAAATATTGATAGAAAAGGAGGGTTGCTTGCTGATGGCGGTACTTATGCACCAGATATTCAATATTTTGATCCTGAAACAAATGAACCCATTACAATTAATTCAGAAACATTACCCAACAACGATTGGTTGATTTCTCCTAGAGTTGGTTTTAATTGGGATACTAAGGGAGATCAGAGCTTTCAACTTAGAGGTGGTTCAGGAGTGTTTACGGGACGTTTTCCATTCGTATGGTTGGGTAACCAAGTACAGGGGACAGACTTTTTCTTTTATCAAGTTGTTGACCCAGATTTTCAATGGCCACAGGTTTGGAGAACTAATCTAGGATTAGATAAACGTTTTGATAATGGAATTGTGTTAACAGCAGACTTATCTTATACTAAAGACCTCAATGCTGCACATGTTCAAAACTGGGGTCTAGGAGCGCCATCTGCGACTTTAAATGGTCCTGACAATAGGGCGGTTTATGAGAATGAGGACAAATCACAATTATTTGGCGGACCAACAAATGCCTATGTATTTACCAATTCTGACCAAGGTCGAATTTGGAATGCCACGCTGAAGTTACAAAAGACTTTTGACGATGGCCTATATACACAGTTGGCATACAGTTATTTAGATGCCAAAGAGGTGAACTCTATTGATGCTGAAATTACAGGTGATGCTTTTGCAGGTAATGCCGTGGTAGGTAACGCAAATACAGATGTGTTATCAAATTCTCGGTATGGCGATAGGCACCGTATTATTGGCGTAATTTCAAAAGCATTTAAAACAGGGACTACTATTTCATCTTTCTTCGAATATGCTCAAAGTGGTCGTTTTAACTATATCTATGGTGGAGATATCAATAACGATGGTTCTAGTATTAATGACTTGCTTTACATTCCAACAGCAAGCGAAGTTGGGCAAATGGCCTTTACTGGAGCGGATCAAGCCGCGGCTTTTGAGGCATTTATTCAACAAGATGATTATTTGAGCGGAAGAAGAGGACAATATGCAGAGCGGTATGGAGCTTTGGCACCTTGGAGAGGTCGATGGGATGTAAAAGTACTGCAGGATATTAAGTTGAATGACACAAACAAATTTCAAGTGAGTTTGGATGTCATCAATATTGGAAATTTATTAAATTCTAATTGGGGTGTTGTTGAGCGTCAAGATTTTGATCAAGTATTGGGTGTAACCGTTGATGATACTAATACTCCAACATTCACATTTGACCCAAATAGAACAAATACTTTTTCTGCTGATACGAGATTACTTTCGAGATGGCAGGCACAGGTGGGTGTTCGTTATATTTTTAATTAAGAAGTTTTCAAATTTTAAGAAGAGGCTGTGCTTAAGCACAGCCTTTTTTATTTTTGTAACATGAAGTATAGTAGATTATCAAAAGAGCAGTTTGAGGAATTACATCTAGAATTCATCAATTTTTTGGCAACCCAATCCATTACAGCGGATGAATGGGAAAAACTTAAAAAGGACAAGCCAGAGGTTGCCGAAGAAGAGTTAGATGTTTTTAGTGATTTAATATGGGAAGGTGTATTAACGAATGTCAAATACCTGGAAAATATATCGGAACGTCATATGCATTTATTCCAATTGAAAGAAAAGGAAATGAAACTCATTTCTGTCAAGATTCTAAATCCTGAAGTTGATTTGCGAACCAAAGTTGGTTTTGGTTGGTTCAAGCGCAATTTTCAATCAGATTTTGTGGAATATCTCACCGCCTCAAAAAAATATTCTGATGATAAAAATGCTGATAAATTTGGTTTAATTCAACAAGGGGCAAACATCACCAAAGGTGAGTTGTATCAGTGGTTTGATGATATGATCGAGTAATTCAATTTTGACATTACTATAAAAACAGGAATCTACAATCCATTATATTTGCAGCACATTTAATAATTCATGGCAAAGAAACCATCAATCCCAAAAGGTACCCGCGATTTTTCTCCCTCAGAAATTGCAAAGCGTAACCATATTTTCAAGACTATTAAAAGGCAGTTTGAGCTTTTTGGTTTTCAACCTATTGAAACACCAAGTTTTGAGAATTCTGAAACCTTATTGGGTAAGTATGGTGATGAAGGAGATCGACTGATTTTTAAGATTCTGAATTCTGGTGATTTTATATCAAAAGTTGATGATGTCACTTATAGTTCCAAGAATTCAACATCTATCGCACCAAAAATTACTGAAAAGGCTTTACGTTATGACTTAACGGTACCTTTTGCTCGTTATGTTGTCATGCACCAGAATGAAATCGACTTTCCATTTAAGCGTTATCAAATACAGCCGGTTTGGCGTGCGGATAGACCCCAGAAAGGGCGTTTTAGGGAGTTTTATCAGTGCGATGCCGATATAGTTGGGGCAAATTCATTATTACAAGAAGTAGAATTGGTTCAGCTATATGATGGTGTTTTCACCGAATTAGGTTTAGATGGAACTATGATTAAGATCAATAACAGAAAAGTGTTGTCCGGCATTGCTGAGGTTATTGGAGCACAACATTTATTGATTGATTTTACTGTTGCCTTGGATAAATTGGATAAAATAGGAGAGGATAAGGTTAAGGAAGAAATGCTAAATAAAGGTATTTCCGAAGCTGCCATTAAAAAAGCGACACCTTTGTTTTCGATATCTGGAAGTGCTAAGGAACAATTAGAACTATTAAAAGTATTATTGTCTGATTCTGAGATAGGCCTTAACGGAATCAATGAATTAGGTGAGATAATAAATACTATTAATGCGATTGGTCTTAAATCGGCAAGTTTACAATTAGATGTTACTTTAGCTCGCGGTTTAAATTATTATACTGGCGCCATATTTGAAGTAGCTCCACCTGATGGAGTACAAATGGGTTCCATAGGTGGCGGAGGGCGCTATGACGATTTAACCGGCATTTTTGGACTCAAAGATGTCAGTGGAGTAGGTATTTCTTTTGGATTGGACAGAATCTATTTGGTTTTAGAAGAGCTGGGATTATTTCCAAAAGCCATTGACCAGTCTTTACAAGTATTGTGTTTGAATTTTGGTGAAAAGGAGGGATTGGTCGCCTTAAAATTGATTTCTGAGCTGAGGCAATATGGATTGAAAACCGATTTGTACCCTTCTAATGCTAAAGTTCAAAAGCAATTTAAATATGCAGATAAACGTAATGTGCCTTATGTAATCTTAATCGGAGAGAAAGAGCTTGCAGCTAATCAATTTATAGTTAAGAATATGCGAACTGGACAACAACAGTCTTATTCATTGACTGATTCCAAAGCATTTGTGGATTCATTACAACCTTGATTTTATCTCTGAAATAATAAATTGATATCTATTTTCAGAATTTGGGACCAAATCAGGATGTTCTTCTTGTACCCATCCTTCAAATTCGTTCAATGAAAGCCATTTTAGATCCTCAACTTCACTTTCCTGTTTTATCAAGGTCAATTTCTTGTCCAAAAGACAAAGAAAAGTATGATTGAATTCTCTATCAAAGAAAGCTTGGGAATGACGTTTTTCCGTCTTAAAAACACCGATTTTGTCCAGTTGTTCGCTAGTTATAGAAACTCCAATTTCTTCTTCTACTTCTCTAATTGCACCAAGTTCGAATGATTCACTTGCACCAATATGCCCTGCGACTGACACATCCCATTTTAAAGGATATGTGCTTTTGTTTTTTCCTCTTTGTTGTAGCAAGACCTCTCCGTGCTCCGTATAAAACCAGACATGTATAGTTTGGTGAAACAAGCCATTTAGATGTGCTTCGGACTTTAAGGCCGTTTGGCCAGTATAATTTCCTTCTGAATTTAATATATCAATTAACTCGTCCACTATTTTTAGTCAAAATAACTGAAGGTTTCGCCAGATTTAATGGTCAAAAGTGTTTCATAAATCAAACGTATTACATTTTCAACATCATCTTTATGAACAGTCTCTACCGTAGTGTGCATATATCGCAATGGCAATGAAATTAATGCTGAAGCTACACCCCCATTGCTATAGGCAAAAGCATCTGTGTCCGTACCAGTTGCTCTTGAATTTGCAGCACGCTGAAAAGGTATTTTGTTAGTTTCAGCCGTTTCGATGATACGTTCACGCAATTTTTGCTGAACAGCTGGGGCATATGCAATTACAGGACCTTTACCTATAGCTGCTTCACCCTGAACTTTCTTTTCAATTAGTGGCGTAGTGGTATCGTGGGTTACATCGGTAATAATGGCCACATTGGGTTTTATGGTCTGGGTTATCATCTCAGCACCTCGCAAACCTATTTCTTCTTGAACAGAGTTAGTGATATAAAGTCCAAACGGTAATTTCTTTTTGTTTTCATGAAGTAACCTCGCAACTTCAGCAATCATAAAACCGCCAGCACGATTATCTAATGCTCTACAAACAAACTTATCTTTATTAAGAATTTGAAATTCATCAGGGTAGGTAATCACACAGCCTACATGAACACCCAGTTTTTCAACTTCTTCTTTATCTTTTGCGCCTATATCAATAAATATATTATCAATCTTTGGTGGTTCTTCCTTTCCAGTTCTGCGTGTATGGATTGCTGGCCATCCGAAGACACCTTTTACAATACCGTTTTTAGTATGTATGTTCACCCATTTCGATGGCGCGATTTGGTGATCACTACCTCCATTGCGAATTACATAGAGTAAGCCATTATCCGTAATATAGTTTACATACCATGATATTTCATCTGAATGCCCTTCAATAACCACTTTATAGTCCGCTTCTGGATTAATGACCGCTACAGCAGTTCCATAAGTATCCGTTATAAAATCATCCACGTAAGGTTTTAAATAATCCATCCAAATTTTTTGCCCTTCCCACTCATAACCTGTTGGGGATGCATTGTTTAGGTATTTTTCAAAGAATTTGATCGATTTATTTGTTATGATTTTATTATCGGACATGAGTATGTTTTAGCTTACAAACATAGCAATATTCACTTTTATTTAATAATATGAATTAGGCTTTATCGTTACTTTTGGTACGATTAATGACCTATCTTATTTATGGGCAAACATGTCATTTTAATTTTCTGTCTTTTTTTGTTCACCTTGGGCTATGGACAAGAGGAACAGCCATTAGATTCTATTTCAGATTATTATGTTAGAATGCAAGGTGATTCGGTTCTTTTGAGTTCTATACCTCTTGATGAAGTCTACATTTTTGGGAAACTTGAGTTTGCTGACAAACAAGAAAAATTAAGGTATTACATTTTAAGACGTAAAACTTTAAAGGTATACCCGTATGCCAAGCTTGCGGCCGAAAAACTTGTTGAGCTTAATGATAGTATTTCGAAGATTACGAAGAAACGGCATCAAAAACGCTATACTAAAAAAGTTCAGAAATATATAGAGGGCGAATTTTCTGATAAGCTTAAGAAACTTACCAGAACAGAAGGGCAAATTCTAATTAAATTAATTCACAGACAGACTGGCGATACTGCTTTCGATTTAGTTAAAGAACTACGAAGTGGATGGAGGGCCTTTTGGTACAATACGACGGCAAAAGCATTCAAAATTAGCTTGAAGGAGCAATTTATACCTACTGAAGTTCATGAAGATTATCTAATTGAAGATATTTTACAACGAGCCTTTGCTTCAAACCGTTTGAAAAGGCAAAAATCAGTTTTAGACTACGACTATGCTTCTCTAAGTAATAAATGGAAGCAAACCGGTGAACATAAGAAATAACTATTTCTTCTTGCCAAAAACGGAGTCCATAACGATGTTTATAGACCGAAATCCTAGGTAAATGGCGAAACCAGCCATTAAAACTCCAATAATAAGAACAGGTATAAATAGGGGCTTATCAGAATTTTTGAACGCCTGATAGAGAATTATGGGGGCCAATAACATGACCAAGGTGGTATATCCAAAAGACTTTAGACCTTTTACCAAAAGTTCTTTATCGGTTTTCATTCAATAATTATATTTTGTTTAAATTGTTGAACTACTTCAAAATAGCTTAAAAGTATATAAATATTGGTATACAAAATAAGACTTTCAACACTATTAAAATTTAAAATTATAGGTCAATGATGGCACAATACCAAATATGGATGTTCGTATGGCTTCATTTCTACCAGTATCCTGATTTTGTCTAAAATTGATAGAGGCCGCATTCATTCTATTATAGACATTATAAACACTAAATACCCATTCAGATTGAAAATTTCGGTTTTTGTTCTTTTTTGGTTGGAATGTGGCGGCAATATCCAATCTATGGTAATCTGGTAAACGAGTCTGATTACGGAGCCCGAAAAAAGGGATGACTAATCCTTGAAATTCAAATTGTCCTAAAGGATAATTGGTAGGTTGGCCGGTTTGAAAAATAAAGTTAGAGTTAAAACTCCAATTCTCATTAAGTTGATAATTTCCATAAAGTGCTATATCGTGCGTTTTGTCGAATGGTGTATTGTACCACTCTCCAAAATTAATACCTGGTTCTAAGTTTGGGCTACCATTATCCTCAATTTGCTCGCGCCCTGGTGTTCGCTGTTCAGATTTTGACAAGGTATAAGCCAACCAACCTTGAAAACGACCTTCGTTTTTTCTTAGTAAAAATTCTAACCCATAAGCTCTTGCCTTGCCATTTAAAATTACCTGTTCTATAGCATCATTCGCAATCAAATTTGCACCATCTATATAATCAATTCGATTCTGAATATCTTTATAAAATCCTTCCATCTCTAACGAATATTCTCCATTATTGATATTTCTAAAATACCCTAATGCATATTGATCCAATAGCTGTGGCTCAATAAAAGGTCCGCTTGGAGTCCAAACATCTAGAGGTGTGGGAGAACTGGTGTTTGAAAGTAAGTGTAGGTATTGCGCCAATCTGGTATAACTTGCTTTTACGGAGTTATTGTCATTGATAGTGTAGGCCATAGATACCCTTGGTTCTAAATTGGTAAAGGTTGAAAGATTAGAGCTTCTTCCTGGATTTATAGTATCTATAGGTGTTGCTTCTCGATATATTAATTGGAAAGGTTCAAATAAAACAGGCTGATCATTTTCATAGACAAATAGTTCATCTTGCCCCAATCTATTAAACATACTTACACGTAGCCCATAGTTAACGCTTAAATTATTTGTAATTTTTTGCTCGACATCTAAATAAACTGCCGCTTCATTTGCATATTTTTTAGTCAATTGGTCTTCTAAAATACCTGAGTCTTCGCGATTAGGTTTGATTTTACCCGGATTAAAAACATAATAGATATTATTTAGTCCATAGTTAATCTGCAATTTGTCATTTAAATAATGTTTTAAGTCATACTTTAAATTAAAGTTTTGAATGCCTGAATCCCATTCAAAACCGACGAAATCTAGCTCTAGCCCATAGAAATAATCGGAATAAATAAGTGAAAGATTAGAGAAGAGCTTATCAGAAAAAAGATGATTCCACCTGAAATTACCAACGGCATTACCATAAACATTTACAAAACTATCATTGACGCTGAATAAATCACGGCCAAAATAGCCAGATAAAAAGATACTATTGTTTTCGTTGACCTTATGACTTATTTTGGTGTTTACATCATAGAAATACGCTTTGTTATTAATGTCAAAAAGCGGTAGAAAAAGGTGCGCATATGATGCTCTGCCTCCAGCTAAGAAAGCAGTTTTATCTTTTATTATGGGACCTTCTACAAGCAATCTACTGGCAACGGCACCAATACCGCCAGTGACCTTGGTTTCTTTGCTATTTCCTTCTCGTTGAAAAATCTCCAATACTGAGGAAACACGTCCTCCGTATCTAGAAGGAATACCGCCTTTAAAAAGTTTGATATCTTTAATCGCATCTGGGTTGAAAACAGAGAAAAAGCCAAATAAATGTGAAGAATTAAAAATGGTCGCTTCATCTAATAAGATTAAATTTTGATCTGCCGCACCGCCTCTGACATTAAAACCTGATGAAGCTTCACCGGCACTGGTAACACCTGGTAACAGCAGCAATGATTTGATAACATCTGCTTCACCTAAAACAACTGGGATTTTTTTTATGGTTTGTACTTTTAAGGCGTTTACACTCATTTGGGGCTTTCTAATATCAACTCGTTCAATATCTTCAGTAACGACCACTTCCTCAAGAGCTTCGGCTTTTTCAACCATTTTAAAGTTTAGTTTTTTATCTGAATCAAGAAATAAGGATTGTTTAATATCAGTATATCCTAAATACGAAACCACTAGTTCATAATCACCTTTTGGAAGAGTAAGTGAGTAAAAACCATATTCATTAGTGGTGGTGCCAGTTTTTAATTCAGTGATTGCAACGGTAACCCCAATCATGGTTTCATTACTTACTACTTCACTGACTGTGCCACTAATAGTATAACGCTGTTGTGAGTAAGTAAGAAGTGATGAAAAAAGAATCATCACCATTAGAGGAGCTTTTACAACGATTTGCATTTTTTTGGATTTCTGATTATAGCAAGACTTTTAAGTGTTACACGTATAGTTTTTTTATTAAAACCAGTTATTCAATGGTTAAAGTTGCTATGTCAAATTCACTTATAGAAAAATAACCAAATGCAAAATTCTCAGGATTGGTCGTATTAATAATATTTCCTCTCACAGTGGAAGGGATGGTACTAAACGGTCCGCCGCCACCATCACCTGATTGGACCAGGACCTGGTCAACATAGTTGGCAAATTTTTTATCTATTCCCAATAGTGTAACAGTTAATAAATCACCAGGCTCCACATCTTCATAAAAGTATGAGAAATTGAGATTACTGTTTTGATAAAACTCGTCATCAGTTACTAGATAATTTTCAAAACCAAAGGAAAATAAATAATAATTCCGTTCATTAGGTATATCTGTAAAATTTACCCTTACTTCAGTTTCTGTTTCTTGATCAAATAAAAAGCCGTCACCCTGTTCTACACTTACAAGATTGCCGGTTTTTATGAGTTGCTCTGTAGCTATATAAATTTCACCATTATAAATTATCCGTAATGTATATAGTTTATTGAACTCTAAGTTTGGGAAACCATCTCTAAAAATACCGGGCTCAATTTCAGAAAGTGAAAATACTTCGCCGGTTGTGTCATCAATTATTTGTACCGTGGCATTTTCGGCTGCGGGTACCTGCTGTTCTAAGAAAGGTGCGGTAAGTGTCAGTTTTATTTGACCTATGGTAATGGGGTCACCAGCATTCTCATTATATCCAATAAGTGCATCGATAGCCAATTGTGTTCTAGAAACGGGCAAGTCCACATCGATTGCCTCTTCACAAGAAGTAAAACTCAGAAAAGCTAAAAAAATAAAAAGACAATTCCTTTTCAAGTAGCCTAAGATAATTCTCAAAAATAAAGAATGATCATCGATTGTACCTTACCATTAACAATTTCTTAATCGCCACTTCAATCAAATTTGGGCTAAAATTGCATTTAACGTTTCGCTTGGTCTCATAGCAACGGATGCTTTTTCGGCGTCTGGCAAATAATAACCACCGATATCAACGGCCTTGCCTTGTGCCTCAATCAACTCTTTTGAAATTAGCGCTTCTTTTTCTGTAAGGGTTTTGGCAATAGGAGAGAAAGTTTTTTTTAAATCTGAATCTTCATTTTGTAACGCCAATTCTTGCGCCCAATACAAAGCTAAATAAAAATGACTTCCGCGAGTATCCAATTCATTTACCTTACGTGACGGAGACTTGTCATTGTCCAAAAATTGCTCAGTAGCATTGTCTAGAGCTTCTGCTAACACACGAGCTTTTATATTATCGTATTTTTCACCGCAATATTCTAAAGAGACACCTAATGCCATAAACTCACCAAGCGAGTCCCATCGAAGATGCCCTTCTTCTAAAAACTGTTCTACATGCTTTGGAGCTGAGCCTCCTGCGCCTGTTTCAAAAAGGCCTCCACCATTCATCAAAGGAACTATCGATAGCATTTTTGCACTTGTGCCAACTTCAAGAATAGGGAACAGATCAGTCAGGTAATCTCTTAGAACATTACCAGAAACAGAAATAGTATCTTGTCCATCTTTAATTCTTTTTAATGTAAAATGGGTTGCTTTTATTGGTGATAAGATATGAATTTCCAAATCTGAGATGTCATGGTTCGGAAGGTATTGGTTCACCTTTTTGATCAATTCGATATCATGTGCCCTTTCTTCATCTAACCAAAAAACTGCTGGTACATTAGTTGCTCTTGCCCTCGAAACAGCAAGTTTTACCCAATCTTGAATTGGCGCATCTTTAACCTGGCACATTCTCCAAATATCACCTTTGTCTACTTTATGTTCTAAAATCACATTTTTATTGGCATCAACTACCTGAACAATACCTTTTTGAGTTATTTCAAAAGTTTTATCATGCGATCCATACTCCTCTGCTTTTTGCGCCATTAAGCCTACATTAGGTACAGTGCCCATCGTAGTTGGGTCAAAAGCACCATTTTCTTTGCAAAAATCAATGGTGGCTTCATATATACCTGCATAACTACTATCAGGAATAATTGCCTTTGTATCTTGTAATTTTCCCTCAAAATCCCACATTTTACCCGAATTACGTATCATTGCAGGCATCGAGGCGTCTATAATTATATCACTAGGTACATGTAGGTTGGTAATACCTCTGTCAGAATTTACCATAGCCAAATCTGGACCATCTTCTATTGTTTTCTGAATGGCAGATTTTATTTCGTGAGCTTGTGGAATATTTTCTAGTTTTTCTATTAAACTTTCTAAACCATTATTTGGGTTTATTCCAATTTCTTTAAAAGCTTGGCCATATTTTGTGAAAATATCTTTAAAATACGCTTCTAATGCATGGCCAAAAATGATGGGATCAGAAACTTTCATCATAGTTGCCTTCATGTGTAATGAAAGCAATAGGTCTTTTTCTTTGGCATCAGTAATTTCTTTGTTTAAAAAATTGACTAATGCTGTTTTACTCATAACAGTAGCATCTACAATTTCTCCCTGCTGTAATTGGATACCACTTTTCAAAATAGTTTCACCACTAGTAGATTTATGAACGATACTTACTTCAGTAGCAGTTACTGTAGTCAACGACTTTTCATTAGACCTAAAATCGCCAGCTTTCATCGTTGCGACATGGGTTTTTGAATCGGAAGACCATTCACCCATTTTATGTGGGTTCTTTTTCGCGTAATTTTTAACCGCTTTTGGAGCTCTTCTATCTGAATTTCCTTCGCGCAATACCGGATTCACTGCGCTGCCTTTGATTTTATCGTAGCGGTTTCTAATTTCTTTTTGTGCATCATCTTTTGGATCCGATGGATAATCTGGTAATGTATAACCCTTACCCTGTAATTCTTCAATCGCCTCTGTTAATTGTGGTATTGAAGCACTTATGTTAGGTAGTTTGATAATATTGGCTTCTGAATCTTTTGCAATATCACCTAATTCTTGAAGATCATTTGGAATGCGTTGATCTTCTTCTAAAAAATCAGGAAATGTAGCAATGATACGACCTGCCAACGAAATATCTTTGGTTTCAATAGAAATATTAGCTGTTTTCGTGAATGCTTTTACAATAGGAAGAAAAGATTGGGTTGCCAATGCCGGAGCTTCATCGGTCTTGGTATATCGTATTTTTGCCATTTAAGTGAAAATTTTAGCGGTGCAAATATACGATTTTAAGCTTGTCGTGAATGAGATAAAATAGGGAATCTGGTATAAAGCGAAAGAAGATTTTGTTAAAAAGACAAAAGCCATATCACCGTTCAAGTACATTGATATGGCTTTTTAGAAATTTTGCACGGACTTTAAACTTTGTGTTACCACTTGGTTTCGGCCTTGGGCCACATCCATCGCAATATTTCAACGTTTAGGTAGATTCAATGTTCTTAATTTTTCAATCAAACAACTTGAATAAACTTGGTTATTGTTCTTTACATCTTGTCAGAATAAAAAATTGCTCTCTTACCCGCACACAACATGCATCATCATCACTATACCTAAGCATTGGTGATTTTGAGTTTACTTTTTGATTAGTAGTGCTACCATCTAAAAATAATTTGAACAATATTCTAAAGAACGTCAACTTCAAAAAAAGCTAGAATAAGATTGCTCTTGTTCTTTCTTCTGATATAAAAATAGTATTATATTTGAAAATCGCAATGACCACAACTGATTTATAATCAACAATTTATGAACCTATGTTATCAACAATTGTTCATAAAAAAACACCTGTTGAATAACAGGTGTTTTAAAATACATATTTTCCTAGTTTAAGAGCGTACCTCTTTGATACGGGCTTTCTTACCGGTCAAACCTCTAAAATAGAAGATTCTTGATCTGCGGACTTTACCTTTCTTGTTGATTTCAATTTTTTGGAGTGCTGGCATATTGATAGGGAAAATACGTTCCACACCGACAGTACCTGACATTTTTCTTATTGTAAAAGTTTCGGTTGAACCACTTCCACGACGTTGTATTACCACTCCTTTAAAGAACTGCGTACGTGTCTTTTCACCTTCTTTAATTTCGTAATAAACCGTCACGGTATCACCAGATGAGAATTGTGGAAATTCTTTTTTTGAAACGAACTCGTCTTCTACAAACTTTATTAAAGATTCCATTTTATTTCTATTTATGGATTTCTTTAAAACCAACATACACGTATTTCGTCAGAGGTTGACTTTAATGGTTTGCAAAATTAATTGCTTTTTTTATACCTGCAAGTGGTTTTTTGAATTTTTTAATCTATTTTAAAGCTACTTCAAAAGATCAGGTCTTCTTTTTTTTGTTCTCTTTAAGGCTTCGTCTTCACGCCATTTTTCAATTTTTGGAAAATTACCGCTCAGAAGTACTTCGGGCACTTGCATGCCTTTATATTCAGACGGCCTAGTATAGACAGGGGGGGCTAGCATATTATCTTGAAAAGTATCTGTTAGGGCAGAGGTTTCATCATTCAATACGCCTGGAATCAATCGAATTATTGAATCTGCCAATACTGCGGCAGCCAGTTCACCACCAGAGAGCACATAATCACCAATGGAAATTTCTTTTGTAATGAATTTATCCCGCACGCGTTGGTCAACTCCTTTATAATGCCCACAGAGTAAAATGAGATTTCCTTTGAGTGACAAGCGGTTTGAAATTGATTGATTAAGGGTTTCCCCATCTGGAGTCAAATAAATGATTTCATCGTAGTCCCTCTCTTTTTTTAATCCCGATAGGCACTTTTCTATAGGTTCAATCATTAAAACCATACCTGCTCCTCCACCAAATTGATAATCGTCTACTTGATTGTAATTGCCTATTGAAAAGTCGCGAAGATTATGCAAGTGAACTTCCACCAAGCCTTTTTCAATTGCCCGTTTTAATATAGACGCTTCAAATGGACTTTTCAGTAGTTCTGGTAAAACAGTAATGATATCTATTCGCATTTAAATTGGCTTGTGATGAACAAAAGTAATTGATTATTTACTCTTTGATGTTTTCCAGAAGTAATGCAAAAAATCTACATCTTTTTCCCAATTAAGCTTTTGGTACAAATTTTGGGCAGGGTTTTCTTTTGCTGTTTCTAATGCTAACCCTTTATAATTCATTGCTATGCAATGACTTTTAGCTTTTTTGAGCAATTTCTCTCCAATTCCTTTTCCTCTAAATTTATCTGTAACGTACAAATCGTTCAAAATATAAAAGGGCTCAAGAGATACGGACGAAAAAGTAGCATACAGTTGCACAAAGCCTACGGCAGTATTAGAATCATACGCTAAAAAAATAACCGATTCATTTTTTGCAATACGATTGACCAAAAAAGATTTTGCAGCATTTAAATCAGAAACCTGCTCATAAAAAACGCGATACGCATCAAAAAGGGGAATTAAGGCTTCTAGGTGCTCATGCCCAGCTCTTACTACCTTTAACATATTGCTTAAACTCCTTTCTTCTTATTTATTTCATCTTGTAGTTTACGGCTTATTTTTTGTTCTCTTTCCAAAGCTCTTCTTCGATGTTCTTCAAATTCTCCTTCAACATCTGATAGAGCTAGTTTTGCTTGCTGAGTTAACGTATTACTGTTCTTGAATTTGTAAATAAACAAGATTAAAAAAATCAAAAGCCCAAAAATGATACACCATACAATTAGTTTATAGGTGCCTTTAGAAACCATTATCCCAAAGAAAGACATACTATCTTTTTCAGCAGTAAGCTCAGTCAAATTCTTAGTGGTCTGCTCTAATTTGGTATTTAAAGAACTCAGAGTGGTTTCATGATCAGCAATAGTCGCTTGTAGTTCTGAAATGTTGTCATTTGCGGCACTAATAGTATCCAGAATGTTTTTTTGAAAAGCCTCTAATTCCAGCAAACGCACAACTTCATATCTTTTTCCTCCTTGTCTGTAATTTGTGGATTTTCTTACCAAGGTTTCAAATTGACCTTTAATGGTAGTATTATCTGACCTTTCTTCTTCTTGGGCATTAGATAGATTGAAACACAAAAGTGCACAACCCAAAAGCAGTATAAAGTTTTTCATAGGTTCCATTCTTAAAAATTAAATCGATTTAGAGCATAACGAAGTTACATCAATAATGATAATCACCAAAAAGTTACTTTTTCTAAATATTTTAATAGTAGGTATACCTTCTCACTTTGGCAATATATTTTGCTAGTCTAATGACCTGGTGCGAATAACCATATTCATTATCATACCAAATGTATAGTACTATGTTTTTTCCATCGGTGGAAACTATGGTTGCCTTACTATCATAAATTGATGGAGCCGTAGTGCCGACGATATCAGAAGAGACTAATTCATTGCTTAATGAATACTTGATTTGCTCAACCAAATCTCCCTCTAGCGCATATTTTTTTAATATTGTATTAATAGCCCCTACAGATGTTTTGTTTTTTACTTCAAGATTTAGAATAGCCAATGAACCATTGGGTACGGGAACTCTAATGGCGTTTGATGTTAATTTTCCTTCCAAAGCTGGCAATGCTTTCGATACGGCCTTCCCGGCTCCGGTTTCAGTAATCACCATATTAACGGCGGCAGCCCTACCGCGGCGATATTTACTGTGCATATTATCTACTAGGTTTTGATCATTGGTGTAGGCATGGATGGTTTCTAAATGACCTTTTTTGATACCTAAAGAATCATCAATGACCTTTAAAATTGGCGTGATGGCATTAGTAGTACACGAAGCGGCAGAAAATATTTTTGTTCTATCAGGGTGATATTGTTGATGATTTACTCCGTGAACTATATTTGGTATTTCCTTGCCCGGCGCGGTCAATAAAACACGATTAGCTCCCTTTGACTGCAAATGTCTTGATAATGCAGTTTTATCTCTAAATGCCCCGGTATTATCGATAATCAATGCATTGTAGATGCCATATTTGGTGTAATCTAAATCTTCTGGTTGCGTTGCATCAATCAAGTATACCGTAGTGCCATTTATCAATAATGCTTTTTTCTCCACATCAATATCCACTGTTCCACTGAACTGACCATGAACAGAATCAGTTCGCAATAAAGCTGCTCTTTTTTCCAAGACTTCACTAGTAATTTCACCTCTGGTAACAATTGCTCTTAAACGGAGTTGATTTCCTTTTCCCGTTCGTGCCATAAGTTCTCGAGCAACTAGGCGTCCAATTCTTCCAAAACCATATAGAACTACATCCTTAGGTTTTATCTCTTTTGAAGTACTTGCTTCTTTCAATTTATCAACTACAAAAGCTTTTACGTTTAAGTGTTGGCTATCTTGTGAATGGAATTCGTAAGTTAATTTGCCGATATCTAGTTTTGCTGGTGGAAGATGGATATCATTTATTGCTCTTAACAATTCAACGGAATCAAAGATAGATATGGGCTTTTGTACAAATTCGCCAGCGTACTCATGTAAATTGATGATTTCACTTACATTCTTATCAATCACCTGATTTTTAAATAGTACTACCTCTATGGCTCTGTCATACCATAAATCACTAATTATTTTCACAAATTCTGTAGTAGCTTTTCTTCTATCCGCCTGAAAAGCAAGTTCTTTTTCGTAAGATTTAATGTCGCTCATGATTGATGTTAAAGGTTGTTTTAAAGCTGCGCAAAATTAGGTATTTCAAACGTTTTCGTAAAACAATCTTTTATATAAAAAAACGCCTCTAGTTTGAGACGTTTTGATATATTGTTTTTATTGAAAGATTATCCGCTCACGTTCTCCATTCTTTCCAAGCAGGGTAATACTTGTTCGACCATATCTTGAAATTTTGCTGAATTGATTTTTAGCATCTTCAATGTTATCGATATCATTGTCATCTACTTTTACAATCACTTTATCTCTTAGACCATAATCGTTATAACGCTCAGGTACACTTGTGATTTTCACTCCTTTATTTGTGTCATAGATTTTCTCATCATTTTCAGAAAGGTCTTTTACTGTTAAGCCCATTATAGGGAGTTGAACAGTAAGTTGTTTTTTTAGGATGACCTCGGTAGTAATACTTTTACCATTTCTTTCAACAGCTACGTTGACTATATCACCTGGTCTTTTAGCAGAAAGGTAACCGGTCAGTTCAGAGAATTTTCGAACTTTGACATTATCCACTTGTTTGATAATATCACCCTCCTCTATTCCTGCATCATCCGCGCCAGAACCTTCTTCAATTCCTGCAACATAAACCCCATCAATCTCATCAAGGCCTTCTTGTTGCGCAAAAGGAGAATTTACATTTGCTGCTGATATGCCTAAAATTCCCTTCTGAACCCTACCAAATTCTAAGAGGTCACTAACAACCTTATTGGCAATATTACTAGGTACTGCAAAAGAATAGCCAACGTAAGAACCTGTTTGAGAAGTAATAGCTGTATTGATTCCAATAAGTTCACCGTTAGTATTGACCAGGGCACCTCCAGAATTACCGGGATTAACAGCTGCATCAGTCTGAATAAAAGATTGATTGGTTCTACTGGAAATCGACCTTGCTTTTGCACTTACTATACCTGCGGTAACAGTAGAGGTTAAATTGAAAGGATTTCCAACAGCTAGTACCCATTCTCCAATTCGGGTGCCATCAGAATCACCAAATATTAAATAGGGCAAAGGCTCTTCAACCTCAATTTTTAATAAGGCTATATCCGAATTAGAGTCTGCGCCTATTATTTCTGCCTCATAACTTTTGTTATTGTTCAACACTACTTCTAATTTTTCAGACTTGTCTATAACATGATTATTGGTGACAATATAACCATCGGCAGAAATTATGACCCCTGAACCACTTCCTATTTGCGGTCTTTGGTTACTTTCAAAACCATAAAAGAACCCAGATATCGAGTTGGACTTCCCTACCGTCATGTTTTTTACGTGCACCACCGCATTTACGGTTTTTTCTGCAGCGATTGTAAAATCCGCATCACCAAAATTAGCAGTATTAGTAGGTGTATTACTTGTCTTTAAAAAAGGAGTTTGCTCTTGACTTGTATACGCGATAATGTTTTTTTCAAATACTAATTTGTAAGTCCCTAAAGTAATTGCGCCTGCAAATAGGGCCACTAAGAATAAACTTGCTGTTCTTTTCATCTGTTTAAATTTGTTTAAAAATCATTTAGCAGTTTAAAAATAGTCGAATTTAATATTTCAATTTAACAGTTTAACGCCTTTTTAACTGCAAAAAAAAACTTAAAGAATACATTATATTTGTACGATGAATTTACAACAAAAGCTCCTATTTTATAAGTATCAAGGTACTGGAAATGATTTTGTGCTCATTGATAATCGAAATGATTTTTTTTCTAAAAATGATACCAGGTTAATCAAGTTTTTATGTGATAGAAGATTCGGTATTGGAGCTGATGGTTTGATTCTTTTAGAAAATGACAAGGTATCAGATTTTAAGATGATTTACTATAATTCTGATGGTAACCAAAGCACTATGTGCGGTAATGGTGGCAGATGTATTGTAGCTTTTGCAAAATTATTGGATATTATAGACTCAAAAACTGTATTTAGTGCCATTGATGGTTTGCATCATGCTGCTATTAATGGTAGCGTGGTAAGCTTGCAGATGATAGATGTCCATGAAATAAACTCAAGACGGAAACATTTCTTTCTTAATACTGGATCACCACATCATGTGCAAATAGTATCAAATTTAGATACCCTTGCTGTTCATCAAGAAGGAGCAAAAATTAGATATGGAATTTATGGGGAAGAAGGCAGCAATATTAATTTTGTTGATCAGGTAGATAGCGAAACTTTTAATATAAGAACTTATGAACGGGGGGTAGAAGGAGAGACACTATCTTGTGGTACGGGCGTCACGGCAGTTGCGCTTGCTATGCATAAAAATAATAATACAAAGAGTGATAAAGTTAATATAGTTACAAGGGGCGGAAAGTTACAAGTTACTTTCACTTTAGAAAATAATAGTTATACCAATGTTCGGCTTATTGGAGAGGCTACCTTAGTATTTAAAGGTGAAATACGATGTTAAAGCTCGATGGGAAACATAGCTATCTTCGTGCTTTGGAACCGTCCGATTTGGACTTTTTATATCAATTAGAAAACAATACAGATAATTGGGAACTTAGTGGAACCCAAACACCCTACTCCAAAGCAGTTCTAAAATTTTATCTAGAGAATTCTCATCGTGATATCTATGAGGTAAAACAATTACGTCTCTGTATTTGTAATAAATCGCACGTTCAAATAGGTTTAATTGATTTATTTGATTTTGATCCAAAAAACAAGAGGGCAGGACTTGGGATTATAATCAATAATGAAAAAGATAGAAATGTGGGATTTGGCACGGAAGCTATTGCTATATGCTGTGATTATGCTTTTTCGACTTTAGGCTTACATCAGATTTATGCGAATATCTTAGAAGATAATGGTCACAGTACCAAGGTGTTTGAAAAACTGGGGTTTTTAAAAGTTGGTGTTAAAAAAGATTGGATATTAACAGGAAGCCAGTTTAAAAACGAAGTTTTATACCAAAAATTTAAACCTTAATGATTGAAAATAGATAGTTAATCTGAAAATTTTTATGTAATGAAGAATATCACAAAAGTACTTTGGGCAACCGCTATAGTTGGTCTTATTATCTGTGGCTTTGTTGCATATAACATTTATACAGCAATTTTTTCTCCTAACACAACCTTTGAAAATGAAAAGGCTTATATATTAATTTCATCAGATGCAAATCTGAGCCAAGTATCTCATCAACTAGAGCCCTTATTGAGTGATTTATCCTCTTTTGAAGCTGTTGCAGAACGAAAGGGCTATGCTAGCAATATAAAGGGAGGAAAATATGCAATCACAAAAGGCATGAATAATAATGATATCGTAAATACATTGCGAAGTCAAAACTTGCCAGTGAAAGTCTCATTTAATAATCAAGAAAGCCTTCCATCTTTAGCAGGGAGAATTTCTCAACAGATTGAAGCTGATAGCCTTAGTCTGCTCAAAGCATTGAATGACAAAGGTTTTTTATCTAAGAATTCCTTTAATGATGATACTAAATTGAGTATGTACCTGCCGAATACCTATGAGTTCTTTTGGAACACTGATGCTAAAAAGTTTAGGGAGAGAATGAAAAACGAATATGATAGGTTTTGGAATGAAGAGCGTATTGCCAAAGCTCAAGCAATAAATTTATCACCCATCGAGGTAATCTCATTGGCGGCCATAGTGCAAAAGGAAACGGTCAAGGCCGATGAGCGCCAAAGAGTTGCTGGAGTGTATTTAAATAGAATACGAAATGGTATTTTATTACAAGCAGATCCAACGGTTATTTACGCTATAAAAAAAGAGACAGGTAATTATGATACTATTATTAAAAGAGTTCTATATCGCGATTTAGAGATAGATTCACCTTATAATACTTATAAACGCGCAGGTATACCTCCAGGCCCGATTACAATGCCAGATATTTCATCAATAGATGCCGTTTTAAATGCTGAAAAACATGATTATTTATTCTTTGTAGCCGATGTTTCTAATTTCGGCTATCATATGTTTGCAAAGACTTTAGGGCAACATAACCGAAATAAAGCACAGTACGTCCGATGGTTGAATCAACAGAATATCATACGATAATGTTACTTAATCGGTTTTTTAAAACTGTTTAACGTTATTTATCAGTTGTTTAAGAAATTCTTAGGAGTTTTATTGTTCTAGTTAAAAAATCCCCCATTATATTTGCCCGCTAAATTAAAATCCAGTTTTTGGATTCTAAATTTATAGATTATGAAAAGATGGATAGGATTTTTAGGACATCTAGCAATAATTATTATTTTCACCAGTTTTGGAACGTATTCGTTTAAAACTGATATGGATGTTAAAGTGCCAAACGAGTTAAAAGTGTTATCTACGTATTCGGCAACTGTTCCTGTTTTTAATGATATTGAAATTGGTGTTTCTAATGGAAGCCCGGTGATGTTGGGCAACTCTTATATTGGTTTTAAAGAGGCCTTGGCTTTTAAAGAATCTCAGGGTAATTACAATACTATAAATACATTAGGCTATTTAGGTAAATATCAATTTGGCTCTGGGACTTTAAGGTTGATGGGAGTTTCCGATACTTCTTTTTTTCTCAGCGATGCTAATTTGCAAGAAAAGGTATTTGAACTTAATGTAGCTCGCAACAAATGGATTTTAAGGAGGGACATTAAAAGATTTATTGGTAAGAAAATAAATGGGATAGTGATTTCCGAATCTGGAATTATTGCTGCGGCTCACCTTGCTGGCGCTGGCAATGTAAAAAAATACCTTAGGTCGTATGGCCAAACCGATTTTTCTGATGCATATGGCAGTTCCATTGCATACTACATGAAAAAATTTAGAGATTATAATATATCAATTGTGAAAGCAAAGCACAATCCAAAAGTATAAAGCCAAAATATAGAGATGTTAAAAAAACCGGATTAATAATCTGGTTTTTTTATGCTTGAAAAATAAAAATACACGGCTTTTTATGAAGGTCAATATTTGTTTCACGCCATTCGCCTATGGTTTTAGATACAATAAACTCAGTTGGTAATGTTATATCATAAGCTATGCACAGAAGCGTATTTGACTGCAGCGTTTTTTTGAGTTCGTCTAATAACTTATCATTTCGATAAGGCGTTTCAATAAAGATTTGAGATTGGTTATGCTCCCTAGATATTTTTTCAAACTTTTTGACCGCACTTTTTCTTTTCGAACTATCAATAGGAAGATATCCATTAAAAGCAAAGCTTTGACCATTCATTCCGCTTGACATCATCGCCAGTACTATTGATGATGGACCAACTAGGGGTACTATTTGTATTTTTTTCTGGTGTGCAATTAAAACAACATCTGCCCCTGGATCAGCTATTCCTGGGCATCCAGCTTCTGATAGTAGGCCAACATTAAAACCCTCTAAACAAGGGTTAAGATAAGATGGAACTTCCGATTGCTCTGTGAATTTATTTAAATGTTGAAAATGTAAATTTGGTTGAGATTTAGAAGCGTTTATTTTTTTAATAAATCGGCGCGCTGATTTTTCATTTTCCGCTATATAATGGTCTATGTTTTCGATAGCACTTTTAACGGAAATCGGCAATACTTCTAGAGGGGCATTATCGCCGAGTGGTGTAGGAATAAGATATAGTTTCCCTTTTTTTTTAGAGTTTTTATCTTCCATTGGCTTCTAATTTATGAGCTATTGATTCGCAAGCAACGGAAATCATTTGAAAAATAGTTTCAAAACCATCTAATTCACCATAATAAGGGTCTGGAACCTCATTGTTCGACAATGAAGCTTCATCAAGTAACAGCATTACTTTTTCTTTATCGGAATCTTTACTCGCATGAGCCAAAATATCATCATAGTTAGCGCCATCCATTGCATAAATGACATCAAACTTGTCAAAATCCGTTGGACTAAATTTTCGACATCGTTGTTCACTTATATCTAAATGGTGCTTTTTTGCAACTTCAATTGACCTTAAATCAGGTGGGTGGCCAATGTGGTAACCCGCAGTACCAGCAGAATCTACCAAAACTAAACTTGAATTTACTTTAGAACGCAAAATACCCTCTGCTAATGGAGACCTACAGATATTGCCTAGGCACACCATCAATACTTTGGTCATAGGTAGTTACTATTTAGGTGAATTTTTTATTGAGGTCCTCAATATATTTTCTGAACTGCTTATCGGTTTCAGCAAGATTATCAACGGTCTTACAAGCATGTAATACAGTCGCATGGTCTCTTTTTCCGATTTGTGAGCCTATGCTTGCCAAAGAAGCTTTGGTGAATTTTTTGGCAAAAAACATGGCCAATTGCCTTGCTTGCACAATATGGCGTTTACGTGTTTTAGATTGCAGTGTGGCAACGTCCATTTCAAAGTAATCAGAAACAACTTTTTGAATGTAATCGATTGATACTTCACGCTTAGTATTCTTAACGAACTTCTCAACAACTTGTTGGGCCAATTCCAAAGTAACTTCGCGTTTATTGAAAGATGATTGAGCAATCAATGATATAATAGCGCCTTCCAATTCTCTGATATTAGATTTTATATGTTTGGCAACATGCTCAATGATTTCATCTGGCATTTCAACACCATCTCGATATAACTTATTTTTAAGAATTGAAATTCTAGTTTCATAATCGGGAACTTGAAGTTCAGCAGAAAGGCCCCATTTGAATCGAGATAACAACCTTTGTTCTATATCCTGCATATCAACAGGAGCTTTATCTGAAGTCAAAATCACCTGTTTCCCATTTTGGTGTAAATGGTTGAATATGTGAAAGAAAACGTCTTGAGTACCTGATTTGCCAGATAGAAACTGCACATCATCAATAATTAAAACATCAATTAGCTGATAGAAATGAATAAAATCATTCCGTGTATTCTTCTTGACTGATTCTATGTATTGCTGTGTGAACTTTTCAGCCGATATATAGAGCACCGTTCGCTCTGGGTATTTATCTTTAATTTCAACGCCAATAGCATGTGCCAAATGTGTTTTACCCAATCCAACGCCACCAAAAACTAAAAGTGGATTAAACGAAGTTCCACCTGGTTTATTCGCAACGGCCATTCCAGCGGAGCGTGCTAATCTATTAGAATCTCCTTCAAGAAAATTCTCAAAATTATAATTCGGGTTGAGTTGCGACTCTATCTTAATATTTCGAATACCGGGAATCACAAAAGGATTCTTTAACTCCGGATTTTTTGAAGTGATAGGTACATCCAATTCTTGCGGTGCCATAGCAGAACGATTTGAGCTAGGAATTTTTTCAGTAAACGATTCGTTATTACCGTATTTGTTTTCCATCTTAATGATGTAAACTAATTTTGCGTTTGCTCCTAATTCTTTTCTTAGGGCTACTTTCAAAAGTTTTACATAATGTTCTTCAAGCCATTCGTAAAAAAATTTACTGGGAACCTGAATACTTAATGCATTCTCTTGTAACCGAATTGGTTTAATTGGGAGAAACCAAGTTTTGAATGCCTGCGGTTGGATATTATCTTCGATAAAAGCCAAACAGTTATTCCATGCGGAAGTTGCAGTAACACTCATAAATGTATTTCCTTTGTTTGTTGGTTAGTATTATTTAAGTTCTAAAAGCAAAACTTTTTGGGGGTTACCCTTTTGCTATGGGTGCGACAAATATGTGAACAAAAAACCTAAAAAAAAAATCCATAATGGGTTGAATATATACTTTTTTTTTCTCATGTTTCCAGCGTAAAAACCAAGCCTATAAATATATACTTTTTCATTAAATTATATGAATTTTAACAAGTTTTCTTTTAGGATAAGATATGGTGAAACGGACCAAATGGGTGTGGTCTATCACGGTAACTACGCGCAATATTTAGAGATAGGCAGAGTAGAGTGGCTCAGAAACTTGGATCTTACTTACAAGAGCATGGAGGATAACGGAATAATCTTACCTGTAATTCACCTACAAATTGATTACAAAAAATCTGCTATTTACGACGATTTGATTACAGTTGAAACTTATTTAAAAAGAACACCTTTGGTCAAAATTGAATTTGACTATAAAATCTATAATGAAAGTAGGGAATTGCTAGCTGAAGCAAATACTATATTGGCTTTCATAGATAAGGGTACTAATAAGCCAATAAAATGTCCAAACTATATTTTAGAAAAACTGATTTAAAAATTTAATTTTTTAATGGATACTCTATGTATTTTTTTAAAAATATCCAGCACCTGATTTTCCATACTTTTTCTACACGAAAACTGAAATTCACATTGCAATTCCATTTTTTGTACAGTTAATTTTAAGTTATGTTGTTTGATAATGCGCATAACCTTATCCATCTCACTGTATTCAAAATTTAATTGAAAATACGTCTCAAGAATTTTTTCAATAATATCAGAATTTTCCAATGTTAGCTGCGCTGTCGTTTTATAAGCCTGTATTAATCCACCGACACCCAATTTAACACCACCGAAAATTCGAGGAACTGCAACTAAGACATTGGTTACTTCAAATGTTTTTATTTGACCATAAATGGGCATTCCTGATGAGTTATTCGGTTCGCCATCATCATTTGTACGATATGTAATATTCCCAACTCCTAATTGCCAAGCATAACATACATGACCTGCAGTATGGTACTTTTTTCTGAGCCCTTCAATAATTGGTTTTACTGATTCTTCTGAAATTAGCGGAAAAGCATAACCATAAAACTTGCTTTTACGGTCTTTGTAAAGAATTTCTTCTGAAGGGTTTTTAAGCGTTCGATATGTATCTTTAATATTGGATTCCATTAAAATAAAGCCACTAGTAGAATACTTATAATAGCTAGCAGAATACCGCCCCAATTTTTTAAGCTAAGCTTTTCTTTAAATAGTAAGATACCCAATAGAGTAGAGAACATAACAATAGCTACATTGTTAATGGTGAAAATGGATGCACTATTCCAGTATTCATTTTCTAAAGCTCGCAACAGAAAGAAAATTGAAAAATAATTTGGTACGCCAAGTGCGATACCACCTAGGACATTTTTCAGATCAATTTTTAATGGTGTTTTCAGGGATTGTATAAGAATAATAATTAACCCTGTACTAGCGGCTGCAGCGAATACAGTTGCCGAAAAAATGGGAAACTCCTCAATATTTAATTTAGTTTCTCGAAAGTAATTAATACAAGTATCTATAATGCCAGAGCCTAAAAAAACTAATAAGGGTAGTAAGAGGTCTCGTTTAGAAACTGCTATTGACTTTTGTTTTATAGACGTAAAATATACTGCGGATAATGCTAATACAATACCTAGTATTTTTAACATAGAAAGCTTTTCTTGGTATACCAGAACTCCAAATAAAACAGGGACAACCAAAGACATTTTAGTTGCCACAGACGCTACGGAAACCCCAACTTTTTGGGCGGTTTTCGCCATAAGGTTAAATATTAGTATAAAAAGGACTCCCAAAAGTAACGTTCCCCAAAACCATGGTTTTGACGGTATTTGACCTAGATTGATTGATTTTTCATAAAAGAAAAGACCTGTAAGACAAGCAACAATATAATTGGTAATAATAGCATATAAGGTCTGTATCTTATAAGAATCAAATAGCTTGAAGACAACAAAAATTATTGAAGAACAAAGAATGCTTAAAACAAGATCTAACATTAAAGGCGTTC
Organism: Croceitalea rosinachiae; assembly: GCF_031846445.1. NCBI lineage: Bacteria > Pseudomonadati > Bacteroidota > Flavobacteriia > Flavobacteriales > Flavobacteriaceae > Croceitalea > Croceitalea rosinachiae. The sequence goes on from NZ_JAVRHR010000002.1 coordinate 380,384, forward strand.
CTTTAGTTGAATAATATCTTCTTTACCAACTTGTAGGTTCCATACTTGAATACCAAGAGAGGCAGCAGTATCTGTATTTTCTTTGGTGTCATCAACAAACAAAGTCTCATCAGGGATTAAGTTATTTTGTGATAAAACATATTCAAATATTTCTGCATCAGGTTTCCGCATTTTCATTTCATAAGATAGATAGAAAACTTCAAAGGCATTCTTAAAACGACCAAACTTCTCTATTCCCATAGTTGATTTTACAAATTTGATATGGATATCATTAGTATTACTTAATAGGAAAAGGCGATAATTTTTTTGTTTAGCCAATTCTTCTAAAAAAGCTAATCGGTAATCAGGAAAATCTAAAAGAATAGCGTTCCAAGCATCTACTAAATCTTCTTCTGTAGCCTTCGGAAACATTTTACCTGTAGTTTCTAAAAAAGCTTTTGAGGTTACAATTCCTTTTTCATAGTCGTTAAAGAGTTTTTCGAGTTTTGAAGTAGTTTCGGTATAACCAAACTTAGCCATAGCTTTGGGAGTAGCTAATTTATCGAGGTTGATAAAAATATCGCCAAAATCGAGAATTAGATTTTTAATCATTTCTGAGTATGGTTAAGGTATCTGTTAAAATAGTTTTGGTTTGTAGGGGGTTTCCGGAGATTTTAGGGGCTTCTATGCCTTTTTTGAATTGGGATACTCCTTTGAAAATTCTGGCTTCGTCCCACAAACTTTTATCAATAAAACTTTGTAAGGTTTGCAATCCACCTTCAATGATCACACTTGCAATTTGATGTTCAAAGAGTACTTCGCAGATTTGTTCAGGAACATTTTGTTTAAAATCGATAGCTTCATAAACAGGATGCTCCGGTGATTTTTTTTGAAAATTTTTGTCGTGAATAACCATTGTTTTTGAACTGTCGTTAAAAACGGCAGCATTTTCTGGCAAACTTAAATTACTATCTAAAACGATACGAAATGGTGATTTACCCGTCCAATCCCTTATATTAAGTTTAGGATTATCTTCACGAACTGTATTGGTGCCAACCAAGATTGCTTGTTCCTCGCTACGCCATTGATGAACCAATTGTCTGGAATAGGTATTAGAAATCCAAAATGGCTCTATGCCATTATTTCTTTCTGAAGCATTTGGCGCAATAAACCCATCCATGGTTTCTGCCCATTTTAAAATAATATAAGGGCGTTTTTTTTCTTGGAATGTCAAAAATCGCCTATGGTGTTCGCGACATTCTTTTTCCAGCACTCCAACAATAACTTTGCAACCAGCATTACGTAACTTCTCTATCCCCTTTCCTGCTATTTTTATGTGCGGATCTGTGATGCCGATGACTACTCTGGGTATCTGATTTTCGATAATTAAATTGGCGCATGGGGGTGTTTTACCATAATGTGAACATGGTTCTAGGGTAACGTATAGCGTAGACAGTGTTAAAGATGCTTTATCTTTAACAGATTGTATAGCATTTACTTCGGCATGTGCTCCGCCATAAACACTTGTATAACCTTCGCCAACTATTTTATCATTGTGCACAATGATTGAGCCCACCATCGGATTTGGTGCTGCTATACCCAACGCATTTTTGCCTAGTTCTATGCACCTTAAAAGGTATTTTTCATCTATATTCACGTCGTAAAAATACCACAATAAATTGCAAAATGCAGACTGCTATAATTCGTAAGATAGAGGCTAAAGATAATGCACAAGTTGCTGAAATTGTGCGGTATGTTTTTGAAGAATTGGACGTGCCAAAAACAGGAACAGCTTATGAAGATAAAGAACTGAGTCGCATGTACGAAGCATATAATGCTCTGCCTAAGGCTGAATATTACGTGATTGAAAATCATGAAAAAATAATAGGTTGTGCTGGTATTGCACCTTTGTCAAATTATAACGGTAATACCTGCGAACTGCAAAAAATGTATTTTCTACCTGAAGCCAGAGGTAAAGGGCTTGGAAAAAAACTCATAAAGGTTTGCTTGGATCAAGCCAAGGCCTATGGTTTTGATAGTTGTTATTTAGAAACAATGCCCTATATGAAGGCTGCACAGTCACTGTACAAGGGAAATGGATTTGAATATGTAGATGCTCCCATGGGGTGCACAGGGCATACTTCTTGCCCCGTTTATATGTTAAAAAAGCTGTAGTCAATGCAGTTATCAGAAATCAAGAACATTTTTCATAAAGAACTTTTGGAATTATACCCGAAGGAAGAAATCGATAGCTTTTTCTATCAATCCATAGAACACTTTTTAAAATTGGAGCGCTTTGTTTTGGTGATGCAACCAAATTTAGCACTTACCAAAGACGAAGAACGACCATTATTTGAAACCCTAGCTAGGCTAAATCAAGAAGAACCATTACAGTATATTTTTGGAAGGGCATACTTTATGGATTTGACCTTAAAAGTAAATGGCAATACCTTAATACCAAGACCAGAAACAGAAGAGCTGGTACAATGGATAATTTCTGAAACCAAGAATCACAAACCACAAATTAGAATTCTTGATATTGGCACAGGTAGTGGTTGTATTGCTATCTCTCTAGCCAAAGCATTTCCAAAAGCCAAAGTTTACGCTTTGGATATTTCTAAAGAAGCCTTGCAGATAGCTAAAGAAAATGCTGTATCAAATGGAGTATTCATAGAATTTATTCAAGCCGATATTTTAAATTTCAATTTAGACTTGACTTTTGATATAGTAGTGTCTAACCCACCTTATGTGAGGGAGTTAGAAAAGAAAAAAATTCAAAACAATGTAAAAAAGCATGAACCGGAAATAGCACTTTTTGTCCCTGATAATGACCCATTGTTGTTTTATAAAGCGATTGGTGAATTTGCCAATTCTAATTTGGGAGAGAAAGGAAATTTATATCTAGAAATCAATCAATATCTTGGCTCTGAAACCAAATCACTTTTAGAGAATCAAAATTTCATTAAAATAGAAGTAAAAAAAGATATTTTTGAAAATAATCGGATGTTGAAGTGTCAAAAAATGGATTGAATGAACAGTATTGTAGTTTTTTGTGGGAGTAGTGAAGGAAAGATAGAAGAATATGCGGAAGATGCTTTTCAATTAGGACAAACCCTTGCTCAATATGAAATTAAGCTGGTATATGGTGGAGCCAAGATTGGTATAATGGGTGCTTTAGCGGAAGGTACTCTAAAAGCAAATGGTGAAGTTATAGGTGTTATTCCTGAATTTTTAATGAAAAAAGAAGTTTACCACCCAAATTTGACAGAACTTTTTATCACAAAGGATATGCATGAACGAAAAATGAAGATGCACGAACTTTCAGATGGCATTATCATGTTGCCAGGCGGATATGGAACTTTAGAGGAGTTTTTTGAAATGCTAACATGGGCACAGTTAGGTTTACACCAGTTTCCTATTGGAATTTTAAATACTAATGGATTTTATGATGCCTTACTTCAAATGATGCATCATATGGTTGATCAAGGTTTTGTAAAGAAAATAAATTATGATATGTTATTGGTAGATATGGATGCTGATTCTTTGTTGTCCAAAATGAAGAACTACTCACCAATACCTGTACCAAAGTGGATTACTAAAGACCAAACTTAAATGAGTATTGAACAAAAAATAGCTGCTTTACGAGATGAATTAAGACAACATAACCATAAGTACTATGTGCTTGATAGCCCAAGTATTTCGGACTATGAGTTTGATTTAAAACTTAAAGAACTGCAGGCTCTAGAGGTCGAACATCCAGAATTTTATGATGAGACTTCGCCAAGTCTTAGAGTGGGAGGTGCCATAACCAAGAATTTTGAAACTGTAACACATGAATCACGAATGTATTCTTTGGATAATTCGTATTCAAAAGAAGATTTAGAAGATTGGGAAAAGCGTATTCAGCGTATTCTAGGTGATGTCATGGTTGAATTTACTTGTGAATTAAAGTATGATGGTGCTTCTATAAGCCTTACTTATGAAGAAGGGAAATTGGTACGCGCAGTAACCCGTGGTGATGGATTTCAAGGTGATAACGTAACGACCAATATTAAGACCATTAAATCAGTACCCTTACAATTAAAGGGAGAGTATCCCGATAAATTTGATATTCGTGGAGAGCTGATATTAACACTTGAAGGTTTTGCAAAAATGAACCAAGAGCGTTTGGCAAATGGCGAAGAAGCCTATATGAACCCAAGAAATACTGCCTCAGGCAGTTTAAAGTTACAAGACAGTGTCGAAGTTGCTAAACGCCCTTTAGAATGTCTTTTATATAGTGTGGTAGGTAAAAATTTAAATTTTAACTCGCAGTTTGATATGCTTGAAAGAGCCCGCTCATGGGGTTTTAAAGTGCCAACTGTGGCAAAGCTTTGCAAAACTACGGATGAGGTCATGCAGTTTGTAGAAGGATGGGATTTAAAACGACATGATTTACCTTATGAAACTGATGGAGTTGTTGTAAAAGTAAATAGTTTACGACATCAAGAAGAATTGGGGTACACTGCAAAAGCCCCTAGATGGGCGATGGCCTATAAATTTAAAGCAGAACAAGTCTCCACTGTTTTAGATGAAATTACATATCAGGTAGGTAGAACAGGGGCAATTACGCCAGTAGCCAATCTAGAACCTGTATTACTTGCAGGTACCACAGTAAAAAGAGCTTCGCTACATAATGCCGACCAAATAGAAAAGTTGGATATTAGAGAAGGAGATATGGTGTTTGTCGAAAAAGGAGGTGAGATTATTCCGAAAATCATTGCTGTAGATTTTACAAAGCGACCAGTTAATTCGGTTCCTACTGTTTATAGAACGCACTGTCCAGAATGTGGAACTGAGCTAATTCGTAAAGAAGGCGAAGCACAACATTTTTGTCCGAATGATATGGGTTGTCCGCCACAAATAACGGGTCGCATCCAACATTTTATAGCTCGTAAGGCCATGGATATTGAAGGCCTTGGTGCAGAAACAGTAGAGTTACTGTTTAAAGAAGGATTGATACGAAACTACGCTGATTTGTATACTTTGACCAAAGAGCAAGTGATGCCTTTAGAACGCATGGCCGAAAAGTCTGCCGATAATTTGGTCAATGGGGTAGAGGCTTCAAAAGCGATTCCGTTTGAACGTGTTTTATTCGGATTAGGAATTCGGTATGTTGGTGAGACTGTAGCCAAAAAGCTTGCGAAAGCATATAAAAATATAGATGCTTTAATGATTGCATCACAAGAAGAATTGGTTGCTGTTGATGAAATTGGAGACCGAATAGCAGAAAGCTTAGTTCAGTTTTTTGATGATGATGTTAATCATGAAATCATTTCTCGATTAAAAACTTACGGATTACAATTTTCATTATCTGACGAACAATTACAAAACCAATCAGATACTTTAAAAGGGAAGACATTTGTAGTCTCAGGGGTGTTTGAAAGTCTTGGGAGAACCGAACTTAAAAAATTGATAGAGGATAACGGTGGTAAAGTAAGTTCTTCTATTTCTTCAAAAACTTCTTTTTTAGTTGCTGGTGATAAAATGGGGCCAAGCAAGCGCACTAAAGCTGAAAACTTAGGGGTGCCAATAATCTCAGAACAAGACTTTTTAGGTATGGTTTAACGGGCTTTTTATTTGGTAGGGGAAGAAGACTTTAATTTCTTGCCTCTAACCATTTTTCAACTCTCTGTTTTGCATTAAGCCTGATATCCATATAATAGAAATTAATATCAGCGATGTGGTAGTTTTTTCGTCTAAACAAAAAGCTCCATGGAAAACGGGGCTTACTGGCCCAAAGTATCCCGTTGTGAATCTGTGCATCGACTCGACGCGGTTGTACTTTGTCAAAATTACGAAAGACGGATCCCTTATTTTTTGTCTTGGAAACATAGGTAGTATCAATTTTCCAACTTAACGGATTAGTGACCAAAATAGAATCACCAAGTGGTCTATCATCAGGAACATGACCTCGTTTGAAGGTACGCCAAGAGATAGTGCAATTAAGACCTTCGGGGTCTTCGCAGGGCCATAAACGTTCAAAATAATTTTTTGGCACTGGTAAACCTATCAGATATGCGGCCACTAATTGTTGTTGCAATGGAGTGCCATCAAAAAATTCTTTGATTAAAGGGCCTCCATGAGCTGTGCCCTGACTATGGCTAGCTATGATAATAGGTCTTCCATTATTATAATATTTTAGATAATGCTCAAAAGCATTTTTCACATCGGAATATGCCAATGCAAAGGCTTTTTTTGCAGAGTCTTTATCGTCGGTACTATAACTCACTAGATGTGCTTGACGGTAGCGGGGGGCAAAAACACGACCTGCGGCATTAAAAGCACTGGCCTGAAATTTGATGGTCGAATTGTCAACACGTTTATTTAAAATAGAATCAGAAATGCTAGGATTCCATCTCAAGTTTTTGCCTTTGCCGTTGTAAATAGTGGGATGTATAAAAAAAACATCCGCAGCGAGATTCGGTGCTGGTTTTGCATCTGAACCCGGAATTAAATCTGCATTGTCTCGTTTGTCAGGATGCGCAGCCCAATGTGCAAGATTTCCAAAGTCAATGGTTTCCGGAGAATTATTTTGAAAGGCGGTAACTGGACCATATGATTTGCAGGAGAAAAAGCAAATCGCTAAAAATATAAAGACAAGGGGTGGGTATTTATTCATAATGTCTAATTTAGAAAAAGAAATGATAACGAACACTACAAGGCGGTTTTGGTTTTTGCTTTTGTCGAGTTTTGCCTTTTTAGTACGTTATCGTTATTTTAAAAAATGGTTTTGGTTACCACTTGTACTATTGATTTTAGGTTTTGTTATTCCTCAAAATATGATAATCCCTGTTCAAGGCGCAGCCACTAATGATTGGACTAAAGATTCTTTTTGGGCATATCCGTGGGGCAGTTCTATTACACATAAAGGCATTGACATTTTCGCTGAAAAAGGAACTCCCGTTATTGCTTCTACCAATGGAATCGTAATTTATACTTCTGAAGGGGGAAAAGGAGGGAAATCAGTTATGGTTTTAGGTCCTAAATGGCGGTTTCACTACTATGCTCACCTAAATGAAATACAAACTTTTCCACTAAAGCCTTTTAAAAGAGGGACCATCCTTGGAACTGTGGGAGATACGGGGAATGCTAAAGGGAAACCGGCGCACTTACATTATGCAATTACAACCCCTTTTCCTTATTTTAACTTGAAGGATAATGAAGCAGTTCAAGGTTGGAAGAAAATGTTTTATTTAAACCCTGATAGATGGTTAAGACCATAATATAGTGTTATGATACCAGAAATTTTTGAGACATTTAAAACCACTCTAAGCAATATTGCTCCAGAAAAAGATTGGCCTCCAGCCCTTCAATCTTTATGGTATGCTGCAAATGGTCAATGGGTATCATCTCACAACATTGCCCAAGATTTGAATACCAAAATAGGAAGTTGGATTCACACCCATTTGCACCATGTTGAAGGTGATAAGTTCAACGCAGGGTACTGGTACAATCAAGCTGAAAAATCTTTTTGCAAAACCTCTTTTGATGATGAAATCAAAGAAATAGTTGATGCTTTTTTAGATTCTTCTTAATCTATTTTATTGAAGATTTTAATCCTTCTATACCTCCAACAATAGGCAGTTCTAATTTAGTTTCATTTAAATCTATGGTCAGTTCTGTACCGGGTTCTGGATGTAAAGTAAATTCTTGATCACTGCTAAAAATGAGCAAGCCTATTTGTTGACCTTTAGAAATGATTTGGTCATCAGGCATCAATTCAAAAGAAATATTATAAAACTTACCAGATTCTAAGGGTTCACTTTTTGTTAGTGATTTATAATTTTGTGGATCGGCCCAACCACGGGTGATAATATTGTCTGTGATTTTTGCTTTTGAATCGCTGTTCCAAGGAAGTGAAACCAGCCAAACTGAAAGATTAGCGGCAGGTTTACTGCTAGAAAGCTTTATGGTCACTCTTGGGGCTCCTGAAATATGGAGGTCTTTTGTAAACTTAGGCGTAAGGTAAAGCAGTCGGTTATCAGAAACCTTAGCTTTGGCTAATTCAGCCCCCGAAACCTGATAGTCATCAATCAGTAATTCAGTGCCTTGTTTTCTTATTTTTTCGATTGTCAATCCACCAGATTTGTTTCCTCCTTTTGTTAGATTTAATGTAACCAAAGAGGTATCAGGATTTGGATAATCTGGGTATGAAGTTGGATTTTCTTGCGTGTCGTGCTCTCTTACAATCCATGCTTTTGGGTCTTTTTCAACACCATTTTCGACACCATGTAAATAACGTGTAAACCAACGGTTCATTAAACGGATAGGTGGTGGACCGCCATGTCCATTTTGATGGTAATAGGTTTGAACGGAGAGTCCTTTTTCTTTCGCTGCTTTGTAGATACGGTAGCTGTGCTCTGGCATCACATTCCAGTCATTAAAACCATGAGACATTAATAAAGCAGCCTTCATGGGTTTCATATCATTCAAATAATCACGTCCTGCCCAGAAATCATTATAATCTCCGGTTATTCTATCCATACCGTTTTTCATTTCGGTATCGCGAACATTTTTATTGTTGTAGGGTCGCTTAGCCTCATCTCCACTATGGATAAAGTCATAAAGCACATCAATATCCTCACCTAGATAACCCCCAGGTGAGCGAACCAATCCATTTGATCTGTAATAATGGTAATATGATGTGTTGGGTGCAATAGGAATAATAGCTTCTAAACCTTCGACTCCGGTAGTGGCTGCGGCTAAAGGAATCGTTCCATTATAAGAAGTGCCAGTCATACCAACTTTACCAGTTGACCAGTATGCTTCAATAGTTTTATTGCCATAGGGTTCTGAATATCCCTTTGCACGCCCACACAACCAATCAATTACCGCTTTTGGGGCCAGTGATTCATTATCGCCCCCTACGGTGGGCGAACCTTGCGAAAGCCCAGTGCCTGGCGAAGAAGAATGTACTACGATATACCCGCGTGGCACCCATTTTTTAATATGTGAATTAGAAATGATAGGACGCTGACCTAAACGCTTTACCTCAGGATGTACCCTATCTTTTGCCATTTCTCCTAACTCATGTTTGACATCCCAAAAAAGACCATCTACATTTGGAGCTACTCCTGCAAAATAAGGACTTGAAACATATATGATAGGTAGTTTTAATCCCTCAGATTCTGTTTGTTGAGGGCGTGTAACCGAAACATGCATTCTGTCTAGTTTACCATCCCCATCGGTATCAAATTCTGCCTCTACAAATAAATCATGGCGTAACCATTTCGAGGGGTCTGAAAAAGCTTCAACGATTTGTGCTTCGCCATTTTCAAATATGGGAGTTGCTTTTTCAAAAGATTGAGCGTTTCCAAAAAAAACAATTGATAATATGGTAAGTGATAGAAATAGCTTTTTCATGTCTCTATTTTAGTTTAGAAGACTAAATGTAATAATGAAAAACTAAATGCTCTAATCGTTTTTAAGTTTGTTATATAGCAGATTAAAATTTTCAGATAATCAATTCAAATATCCGATCGGTTCAGGTATTTGTTGAATTGTTTATCATTGATAAAAGAGAAATATAAATTCTAAAGAAGAAGGCACCTCAATTGAGGTATTTTCATTTTGATAAATAATACTCAGCTTATTGCTTAAAATATTCTTTTTTATAATGTTGCCCTAATTCTTGTGTAAGCAATAAAATTTCCGGTTTGTCTTTACGCAAGCCAATGGTCCAATTTTCAAATATTTCCCATTCATCAGTTACGAAAATAGGGTCTCCATAATGGGCTGTTAGTTTTTTTCTTAGCCGATCCTCTTCTCCTTTTCCAGTCAATATCCAAACGGTATTTAGTTTGCCATCTCCGAATCTTGCTTCAATTTTTCTTGGAAATCCGGCGTATTCGACTCCGAAACAATTTAATTGTAGTTGCGCGTTTGGGTCAGAACCATCTAGTTTTTCTTCTTTAATTATGGTACTATTAGCCTCTATAAGAGGTCGGAGCTGCTCTAAATCAGCACCCATTTTGAGGAAATTTGGAATTTCAATAGTAGTCTTGTAAATGGCACTTATAGAACCGTCACCATCGACATAAGGGTTCTGCCAAGCAAATAAGTTGGTATGGGCGGCTTCTTTGGTTATATATCTTACCAAATCATTTTTTGGATTACTAAAGAGGTTGTCTTTTCTATAGACATCAAAATCAAGATATGTGATAGCAGTATCTTTTCTTTTACTAACTAGGGTATTGGTAGCATTACCTTGAACCTGAACATAGTGCAATTGGTCATCAGCAAAAGTAAAAACCACGTTTGCCAATAGGCCATTTATGGTTTTCAAGTTGGTACATAGTAAATGTTCTTCTCGGTCTGAGGATAATGGAAAAATGGGTTCTTCTATAGCTATTAAAGAATGGGATAGTACTTTGTCACTAAGCTTTTCTTTTACAGTAGAAAGTGATTCATATAAATGAATATCGTTAAAAAGTAGCTCGCTTTGAGAAAAAATACTAGTAGAAAAGGCAATACTACAGACAAGCAATATTACCTTTTTTCGAATTGATTTCATTTGATTGATGTTAATATGGTAAAGATGATATTTTTATGAAATTGTTACATCAACTAGAAATAAAAATATAAATCTCTGTAATTTGTTATACAGAAATACTAATTCCATTCGCAGTAACTGACTTCGTTTCATCAAAATAGAAATCAATACGGCCTAAATTTAGTCCATAACAACCAACTTGATTGACTAAAACGGGCATTCCTATAGTGTTTGAAATAACATCCGGTTTGTCTAAAAAAGTATGGGTATGCCCACCAATAATTAGGTTCGTATATGCGGTTCTAGCGGCTAAACGAACATCATCAGGTCGATTAGGGTTACCCTCATAATCATACCCTAAATGAGATAGACAAACAATAATGTCGCATTTTTCTTTTTCTTTCAAAATTCGTTCTGCGTCCAATGCTACATTATATGGGTCCTCATATTTAGTTTCTTTATATAGTTTTTTTGTCACCAATCCGTCCAATGAAATGCCTAATCCATAAACGCCTATTTTAATGTTATCAATCAAATAGGTCTGATAAGGTTTAACAAACCCATCCATAACCGTATTGGAAAAGTCATAGTTTGCAGAAATCAGCTCAAACTTAGCATGGGGCATCTGAGCTAAAAGCCCATCAATGCCATTATCAAAATCATGGTTGCCTATCGTTGCAGCATCATAGTTGAGCATGCTCATCAACTTGAATTCCAGTTCGCCTCCATAAAAGTTGAAATAGGGAGTACCCTGAAAAATGTCTCCAGCGTCAAACAAAAGGGTATTTGGGTTTTCAGTTCTAATTTCTTGCACCAGGGTGGCTCGACGTGCTAATCCGCCCAAATTGGCATAACGAGAATGATCACTAGGGAAAGGATCAATATGACTATGCACATCATTGGTATGTAGAATAGTGATGTGTTTTTTGCCTACTTTTTTACAAGAGTTTAGAGTTGTTAACCCTCCTAGTCCTAAAAAAGTGCCAGTAGCGGTAGTCTTTTTAAGAAATGAACGTCTTTGCATATTAGTTCAATTGAATGAAACGGTTATCAACGGTTGAAGTGATGGTATCCATCTTCTTGAAATAGTCTATGATGGCATTACGGACTAAATAATCCGTATTGGTAACAGAAGTACGACTTTTAAAAAAGCCCATTTCATCTCCGCCTTGAATCAAGTAATCATTACTCGCCACATAGTAAGTTTTGTTTTCATCAAAAGGCTGACCATTAATCATGATTTTGGTATAATTACCAGCTTCGTCCAAAACCAGTTCCATATTCGAAATTGGGTGTGCTCTGCCAGATTTAGCTAAAAATGTAAGTAAATCGCGAACTGCATTTCCATCCATTTCTACCACAACAATATAGTTTTCAAATGGCATTACCTGATATGCAGTTCTGGCATTTACGCTGCCTTTTGAAACAATAGCTCTGATACCCCCATGGTTCAAGACCACAAAATCGATAGACTTCCCTTTTCTTGATTCAAAAATGGGGTTGGCTTGTTCAAGAACTAAATCAGCCAAAAAGTTACCTGCAGAAGTATTTAATTGCCCATCATCTTTTACTAAATCGCTAGAAACATAAGCTAGGGTACTATCTAAGATTGTGTTAATCCTTTCTCGATAAGGGGTTATAAAAGTTTTAATAGAATCTGAACCTTCAATTTGTAGGTCAACGGAAATCTTCTTTGCCTCTATCTTATTGGGGATTTGAAGGCTATCCGCACAGCTTACAAAGAAATAGATTGTTATAAATATAACAAAGTGTTTTATTTTTAAAAACATAAACCGTTTTATCTTCGTATTTGGAAAGCAAGTATATTAATTACATTTGTAAAAATGCATATTTACAGATGATATTAAGAGCAATTCAAGATAAATTTAAAGTAAAGTCAAGTCTTAAATACTTAGAAGATGAGCTGTTAAAATCTAAAATACCGACAAATCGAGGAAATGGTATAAAAGCTATTGCATGTATTGTTGATATGGATAATTTTCCTAATGCGGAGCAATTTAATGAACTTCGAAAGGATTTTTCCTTAGCACCAAATGCAATTCAAATTATTGGCTACAAGAGGGGACATGATAAAAACAATCCCTTTTCTATACAATTTTTCACAGATAAAGATTTGGGTTGGAATGGATCTATAGAAAACAGTCATGTATCTGAATTTGTAAGTAGAGAGTATGATGTACTTATCAATTATTACAATGAAGATAGATTGATGCTCAAATTACTATCGGCTAAAGTCCATTCTCGATTGCGAGTAGGTTTTGTAGGCGTAGATGATAAAATAAATGATTTGATGTTCAGTACCGATTTGAAAGACTTTAGCATGTTTAGAAGTGAATTGAAGAAGTATTTAAGAGTATTAAAAGAATTAGAATAATGGAACAGATTTTGGGAACAGGAGTAGCCTTAGTAACACCTTTCGATAAAGGTGGAGATATTGATGTTAAAGCTTTGGAACGAATCGTTGAATACCAAATTGCTAATGGAATCGACTATTTAGTTGCTTTAGGTACTACGGCAGAATCTGTTACTTTAACAAAGCAAGAAAAGCAATTGGTGATGAAGACCATTTCTTTAGCTAATGCCGGTCGTTTACCGTTGGTGGTTGGCATAGGAGGTAACAACACCTTCGCTTTAGTCGAAGAATTACAAAAAACGGACTTTATGGATTATGAAGCTATTTTGTCGGTTTCTCCGGCTTATAGCAAACCCACTCAAGAAGGTATTTACCAACATTTTAAAGCCCTTTCTGAAGCTTCGTCATTGCCAATAATTCTCTATAACGTGCCCTCTAGAACAGGAATGAATATGCTGCCAAAAACAACTTTGCGTTTGGCTAATGATTTTGTAAATATAGTTGCCATCAAAGAAGCCTCTGCTGATATGTTACAACTTGATGAAATCGTACAAAACAAACCCAAAGATTTTCATTTGATTTCTGGAGATGACTTTACGGCATTAGCTACTGTCTTGGCCGGTGGTTCAGGAGTTATTTCGGTATTAGGTCAGGGTTTGCCACGTCAATTTTCTGATATGATTTCATTAGGTTTACAAGGTGATTCCGAACCAGCTTATGAAATACACCAATCTTTGTTGAACGGAATGCACCTAATCTTTGAAGAGGGAAATCCAGCAGGTATTAAATCAGTTTTCGAACATTTAGGAATATGTAATGGAGAAGTTAGACTACCACTGGTGAAAGCTACTGCACACTTAAAACGTAAAATAGGAACTTTTTTGAACTCACAAAGACCTGTGAGCGCCTAAATGCGTTAAATTTTGCCCAAAAGGATTGTTTATGGTGCTTAGCTGAGGTAATTTTATTTCTGGTAATAATTTTGAAATCCATTGATAATCACTAATTTTGCAGGATGTTTTTGAAAATGAGGTCTGTTTTAACCATAACTATATTCTCCCTTTTCTTATTGGTTTCATGTAATGAGTACCAAAAAGCACTTAAAAATGAAGATGTTAAGACGAAGTATGATTTAGCTGAGAAATATTATAAAGAAGGTGATTATAAACGTGCCAAGCGCTTATTTGAGCAAATAGCGCCAAAATACGTTGGTAAACCACAAGGGGAAAGAGTAATGTTCTTTTTTGCAGATTCGTATTTTAAATCAGGAGATTATTACTTATCCGGTTATCAGTTTGAGCGCTTTATCAAATCCTATCCTCAAAGTGATAAATTACAAGAGGCGGTTTATTTAGGCGCCAAAAGTTATTATGAGTTGTCCCCAAAATATTCGCTCGACCAAACGGATACCGATAAAGCTTTGAGTAAGTTGCAGACATTTATAAATACGTACCCAGAATCAGAATTTTTTGAAGATGCCAATACGATGGCTCAAGAGTTGACAATAAAAAAACAAAAGAAAGAAATTGAAATTGCAAAACAGTTTGATAAATTGGGTGAGTTTAATTTCCCTATTTTAGTTTCTGCAATAGCAGCTCTAGATAATTTTATTTCTGACAACCCAGGTTCTGTATATAGAGAAGACGCTTTTTATTACCGTCTTAAGGCGGCAATCAACTTAGCTGAAAACAGTATCCAACAGCGTCAACCTGAGCGTTATGAAGAGGCGAAGACCTATTATGAGGCGTTAATGAAGTCTTATCCTGAAACTAAGTTTGCCAAGAAGGCAGAAAATTTCAACGATAAAATAGTAAAAGAACTTAATAAGGTTGAAGAAACCTTATCAAAATAATTATAGTAATCTACGAATATGAATGATTTAAAGAATACAAAAGCTTCCGTTTCAACAGTTACTCACAATAAAAATGAGTTTGATGAAAAGACGGACAATATTTATGAGGCAATTTCTATAGCATCAAAAAGAGCTATTCAAATCAATTCTGAAATCAAAAAAGAATTGTTGGAAAAACTAGAAGAGTTTGCTACATATAGTGATAGCTTAGAAGAGGTTTTTGAAAACAAAGAACAAATTGAAGTTTCTAAGTTTTATGAAAAACTTCCAAAGCCCCATGCACTTGCGGTACATGAGTGGTTGGAAGATAAAATTTATTATAGAAATACAGAGAAAGACGATTAAATGCTTAGCGGAAAAAATATCCTTTTGGCGATTACAGGGGGTATTGCTGCATATAAAACAAGCTTTCTTGTTCGTTTACTTATAAAAGCTGGTGCCGAGGTCAAAATAGTAATGACTCAAAGTGCCAGCTCTTTTATTACCCCACTAACACTTTCTACACTATCAAAGAATCCGGTTTTGATGGATTTTGTGAATGAAGAAGACGGAAGCATTTCTTGGAATAATCATGTTGATTTAGGTTTTTGGGCAGACATAATGCTTATCGCTCCAGCAACAGCGAATACGCTGTCTAAAATGGCCAACGGTACTTGCGATAATCTTTTGTTGGCGACCTACCTTTCCGCTAAATGTAAAGTGTATTTCGCTCCGGCGATGGATTTGGATATGTACAAGCACCCTTCCACTAAAAACTCTTTTGAAAAATTAGAAGCCTTTGGTAATATTATGATTCCCGCTGAATCAGGAGAACTGGCAAGTGGTTTGAATGGAGAGGGCAGAATGGCAGAACCAGAGAATATTGTAACGTTTCTTGAAAATCATCTAAAAACAGGACTTCCTCTTTTAGAAAAGAAAGTCATGATAACGGCCGGTCCAACCCATGAGGCCATTGATCCCGTTCGTTTTTTAGGGAATAGGTCTACTGGTGCAATGGGTTTTGAATTGGCAAAAAGTGCAGCTAGTTTGGGTGCTAAAGTTGTTTTAATTTCTGGACCGACTAGCTTATCCGTCAGTCATGGTGGAATTGAATTAATTCGTGTGACAAGCGCACAAGAAATGTTTGATGTAGCACATAAGCATTTTCCTTTAATGGATTACATAGTATGCGCAGCGGCAGTTGCAGACTATCGACCTAGAGTCGTAGCTGAGCAAAAGATCAAGAAAAAGATAGAAGATGGTTTTTCTTTGCAGTTGGAGCGTACTAAAGATATTCTGAAATCAATGGGAGAATTGAAGAAAAACCAGTTTTTAGTTGGTTTTGCTTTAGAGACGGAAAACGAGTTGGAGAATGCCAAAATCAAGTTGAAAAAAAAGAATCTAGATGCCATTGTTTTAAATTCTTTACAAGATACCGGTGCTGGTTTTGGTGGTAGTACCAATAAAGTCACTTTTATAGATAAGAATTTGAATGTAAAAGCGTTTGATTTAAAGACAAAGCCTGAGGTCGCATTAGACATTTGGCAAGAAATTATCTCACATAGCAATGCATAAGCTTTTTACGGTTTTCTTTTTAGTTCTGTTTTCGTTTGCAGCAAGCTCGCAAGAATTAAATGCTGTTATTACTGTAAATTCTGACCAAGTAGGGCAGACCAACCAACAAATATTCAAGACTTTAGAACGTTCATTAAATGATTTTGTTAATAAGAACAAATGGACAAATCGTGTTTATAAAGAAAATGAGCGTTTAAATGCTAGAATGTTCATAACTATTACTCAGTATGAATCAGACCGTTTTCAAGCCAATATTCAATTGCAATCTTCAAGACCGGTTTTTAATACTACCTATGAAACACCTGTTTTCAATTATAAAGACAACGCATTTGATTTTCAATATCAAGAATTTGAGCCTTTAGTATATAATCCAAATTCTTTTGATTCAAATTTGGTGGGTGTAATATCTTATTATGTCTATGTAATGCTTGGTCTTGACGCTGATACATTTACTTTAAAAGGCGGCGATGATTACTACAGAATTGCTCAAAATATTGTCACTCAAGCGCAAGGAACAAATTTTGGTGGCTGGAGCCAATCAGCTACAGAAAATAGAACCCGTTTTGATATTGTTGACGATTTACTCTCAAACACTTTTCGAGAGTATCGTATAGCCATGTATAATTATCACCGAAAAGGAATGGATATACTAGGTGATAATAATAGTACGGGTAAACAGGTGATTGCAGGTAGTATTCGACTATTTGAAACTCTTATTAAGAGACGTCCAAATGCGTTTTTGATTCAAACATTCTTTGACGCCAAGTCAGAAGAAATCCAGAATATCTTTTCTGATGGCCCTAAGGTCGATATTGTCAAACTGAAAGAAAGTTTGAATAGGGTTGCCCCTTTTTACTCCAGCACTTGGAATGATATAAAGTATTGATTTTTTATACTCATATCACATATCTTTGCTATTCAAAATAATTAGCATTGCTTACCCATCTTTCAATAAAAAATTATGCACTTATTGATGAACTAAAAGTTTCATTTAATAAAGGTTTTACTACAATTACAGGTGAAACAGGTGCTGGTAAATCCATTCTTCTAGGCGGACTTTCTCTAGTTTTAGGAAAAAGGGCTGATTTATCTTCTCTTAAAAACAAAGAAGAAAAGTGTATAATTGAGGCGGAGTTTTCCATTTCGAATTATGGGCTAAAACCTTATTTTTCGGATAATGATTTGGATTATGAAAGTTTGACGATACTACGAAGAGAAATTTTACCTAGTGGTAAATCTAGAGCTTTTATTAATGATACTCCGGTTACTCTTGATATATTATCCGGTCTAGGTGAGCAGTTGGTCGATATCCATTCACAACATCAAACTCTAAAACTAACTGAAAATGATTTTCAATTTAGGGTAATAGATGCGTTAGCGGAAAACAAAAGTTTACTACATAAATATACTTCAGGTTTAAATGACTTAAAAGAGCTAGAAAGAGAACTTCTTCAACTTCAAGAATTTCAAGCGAATGCAACAAAAGAGTTAGATTATAATAGTTTTTTACTTCAAGAATTGAAAGCAGCTCCTTTAGGAGACAATATCCATTCAATATTGGAACAAGAGTATGAACAACTTTCTAATGTAGAAAATATTATGGATTTGTTATCACAAGCCAATCAGGCGTTGAGTGATGAACAAGTTGGTTTGTTGAATAGTGCTTCAATCTTACAGCAGTCTGCTCAAAGATTGAGTGGGTACGGTAATCAATATCTTTCTTTAAATGAGCGTGTACAATCAATTGCTATTGAATTAACAGATATAGCATCAGAATTAGAAAAATTAGAGGATGATGTCGAGGCGAATCCAAATCGTTTAGAAGAAGTCAATGGGCAATTACAATTATTACATAGCTTGTTTAAAAAACATCAAGTCAACTCCGTTCAAGATTTAAAAGAATTAAAAGATTCCTTGACTGAAAGAGTTGATGCTTCGATTAATATAAATTCTAAAATTAAAGATAAAGAAGCTTCTATTGATACTATTAAATTGAGATTAGATAAGCAGGCTCTAGAAATCGGAAAAAAAAGAAATTTGATTGTGCCAAAGCTTAAGAACATGTTGGAGCAAAACCTTAATGATTTGGGTATGTCTTCTGCAAGTTTTAAAATTGAAATAAATCCTATAGAGAATTTTAATTCTAATGGTAAAGATGACCTAGCCTTTTTATTTTCGGCAAACAAGGGTTCTGATTATGGTGAACTTAAGAAAGTAGCTTCAGGTGGTGAACTTTCTCGGATTATGCTTACCATAAAATCAATTTTGGCCAACTATGAGCAATTACCTACTTTAATGTTTGATGAAATTGATACTGGGGTTTCTGGAGAAATATCCTCTAAAATGGGCGATATCATGAAAAAAATGGGAAGTTCAATGCAAGTTTTTTCTATTACCCATTTGCCACAAGTTGCCTCTAAGGGCGAAGAACAATTTAAAGTATTCAAAGAAGAGTTTGGAGTATCCACTAGAACTGATATGCGCAAGTTAACAGATGATGAAAGAATAAGTGAACTTGCCGAGATGCTGGGTGGTAAAACGCTATCTGAATCGGCATTGGCGCATGCAAGACAGTTATTACAATGATATGGGTCACTATTTTTAAATATCTTTGTGGCTTAAAATAACATAATAATAAATGGCTTATAATCTATTAAAAGGTAAGAGGGGAATCATTTTTGGAGCATTAGACCCAAATTCCATTGCATGGAAAACTGCTGAACGGGTTCATGAAGAAGGAGGGACGTTTGTTTTGACCAATGCACCTATCGCTATGCGAATGGGTCAGATTAATGCACTTGCAGAGAAAACAGACTCAGAAATTATTCCTGCTGATGCTACAAGTGAAGAAGATTTGGCAAATTTGGTAGCTAAATCTACAGAGATTCTTGGGGGTAAATTAGATTTTGTACTTCATTCAATAGGAATGTCCGTTAACGTTAGAAAAGGTCGCGCGTATACTGATGAAAAATATGATTTCACAACTAAAGGATGGGACGTGTCTGCTTTATCTTTTCATAAAGTAATGCAATCACTTTACAAGGCAGACGCCATGAACGAATGGGGAAGTATTGTAGCCTTGACCTATATGGCCGCACAACGTACTTTTCCTGATTATAATGATATGGCCGATAACAAAGCCTATTTAGAGTCAGTTGCACGTAGTTTTGGGTATTTCTTTGGAAAAGAGAAAAAAGTTAGGGTAAATACTATTTCACAATCACCCACCCCAACTACCGCTGGTCAAGGCGTAAAAGGTTTTGACGGCTTTATTTCATATGCTGAAAAGATGTCTCCCTTAGGAAATGCTACTGCTTCAGATTGCGCGGACTACACGGTTTCTTTATTTTCTGATTTGACTAAGAAAGTCACCATGCAGAATTTGTTTCATGACGGAGGTTTCTCAAATACCGGTGTAAGTCAAGAGGTAATTGATGAGTTTACCGAATAAGACTTTGATAAAATATTCGAAGCCATCCTTTTTAGGGTGGCTTTCGTATTTATAGCCATGGCCAAATTGTTTTTTTCATTTGTTATTCCTGTTTTCAATAGACCTGATGAGGTTGAAGAGTTACTGAACAGTCTTTCTCTACAAGAATTTGATGGACCTTTTGAAATAGTATTGGTTGAAGATGGTTCTGCGGAAAGTGCCAAAAGAGTGGTTGAATCTTTTAAAGACAAACTTCAAATTAGTTATTATTTTAAAGAAAATACTGGTCCCGGTCACTCACGCAATTATGGGATGGAGCGTGCCCAGGGTAACTATTATATTATTCTCGATTCTGATTGTATTATTCCACCTCAGTATTTGGCAGAAGTTGAAAAAGAGCTAAATGGTAATTTTGTGCATTGCTACGGAGGGCCCGATGCTGCTCATGAATCCTTCTCCGATTTGCAAAAGGCAATTAATTACGCAATGACATCTTTTTTCACAACAGGCGGAATTAGAGGAGGTAAAAAAGCGGTCAATAAATTTCAACCAAGAAGTTTTAATCTCGGAATGTCAAAAGAAGCTTTTGAGGCTACAAATGGATTTGGCAACATTCATCCAGGAGAAGATCCTGATTTAACTTTTCGTATTTGGAATGAAGGATACAAAACTAGATTATTCCCTAAGGCGTTTGTGTATCATAAGCGACGCATTGATTGGAAAAAGTTTTACAGACAAGTGAATAAGTTTGGTTCAGTCCGTCCAATTTTAAATAAGTGGCACCCATCTTCTAAAAAGATTACCTATTGGTTTCCTTCCGTTTTCTCAATTGGTTTTTTGCTCAGTATAATCATGATATTTTTTGGCTATCCACAACTCACACTTTGTTATGCTGCTTATTTTGTTTTGCTTTTTTTTGATTCCTTAATTAAGAATAAAAGTTTAAAAATTGCTTTTCTTTCATTACGTGCGGTTTGTATCCAATTTATGGGTTACGGCATAGGTTTCTTTAAGTCAACCATCTTGCTTAACTTTAACAGTAAATCAGCAGAAGAGCTTTTTCCAGAATTGTTCTTTTCAAAAAAATAGTGTTGTTCAAAAAATTGATAACAAACCTGAATCAAAGAAAAGTAAAAGTGTTCCTACTATTTTTACTTTCTTCCTTTTTGGCTTGGTCAATCAGTAAACTATCAGAATCATACGAATCAAGAGCGGATTTTGAAATTACTTTTTTTAATTTTCCTGACTCATTACTCTTAAACACTACAGAAAAACGTTTTATCAAAACTAAATTACGTGCAAGCGGATTTAAATTTTTTAGCTATGGTATAAGCCCTAAAAAACTCAAACTAGATTTAAGTAATGTAACCTTACGGGAAGGACGATATTATTTGGCTTCTAATACCATGAAACCGCAATTTGAAAAACAATTGTCTAATAATGTTTCTATAATTGAGCTCGAAGAGGATAGGTTGTATGTAGATTTGTACGAAGTAGTACAAAAAGAAGTTCCTGTTGAAGCGAATATTTCATTAGAACTGTCGCAAAACCATCTGCTTGACGGAGAGTTAAACATAGATCCTAAAAGTGTTATTTTAAAAGGTCCTTCACGTGAGGTTGAGAATATTACTAAAATAAAAACGAAGCAATTAACTTTCAATAACCTTTCTGAGGATTTCTCAGACAAGGTTGAGCTTGTAAAACCTAATGAATTAATTAATAGTCAAATATCGATTAATACAGTTGTGGTATCTGGAAAAGTGGTTCGTTTTTCCGAGAAAAAATACACGGTTTCTATTAAATCAATCAATCTACCAGAAGAATACCGGATAAGAATGTTTCCTAATAAAGTATCATTGGTTTGTAAAGCTGGGGTTGATGTTTTAAAGAATATTAAGGATAATGATTTTGAAGTCATTGTAGACTGCGCTAATATTGACCAATCCAATAACAAGTTACCCCTTCAATTGTCTAGAACTCCTCAAAAAATATATGCGGTACAATTATTGAAAGATCAAATTGAATTTGTTTTAGAAAAAATATGATGCTCATTGGTCTTACAGGTGGTATAGGTAGCGGAAAAAGCACTGTTGCTAAAATGTTTAAATCTCTTGGAGTACCAGTATATGATTCTGACAGTGAGGCCAAAACGTTAATGGTCGAATCAAAACCGTTACGAAAAGCAATTATCGGACTTTTAGGAGAAGAAGCTTATTTAGATAAAAAGTTAAACAAAAGCTTTATTTCAAGTCAAGTTTTCAAAAAACCAGATTTACTTCAAAAATTAAACGAAATAGTGCACCCAGCAGTGAAAAATCATTTTTTAAAATGGTCTGAAAATCAAAATTTTGAATATGTAATTCAAGAAACAGCGTTAGTTTTTGAGAACAAGGCTCAAGACAATTACGATAGTATAATTTTAGTTACTGCCCCCAAAGGCCAACGAATACAGCGTGTAATTGATAGAGATGCCAGTACTGAGAAAGAGGTTTTGGAGCGAATGGCCAATCAATTAGATGACAATAAGAAAGTAAGCTTATCAAATTATGTAATCGAAAACCTAGATTTAGATGCTACTTGGAAATTGGTTTGTCAGATTCACAAAAAGCTCTTAAACAAAGGCGTTGAGCTCTAACATTTTAACATTTTTGTTAAGGTTTGGTTAAACGGTAAATAGACTAAATGTTAAATTTCTAATTTTACTTTAATGAACAAGAAGCGGTTTGTACTTCTAGTCATTTTGATGAGCCTTTCGCTTATCGGTATCATATCTGTTCAAGTGTATTGGATACAGAAATCGGTAGACGATAAGAAAGAGCAATTTTCAAATGCGGTTGAAGATGTTTTAGATAAAGTTGCCGAAAGAATAGAGAGTAGAGAACGTAAAGATTATTCAGATCGTTTAGCTGCTTTAGTTGATAGCGTTGGACAACCAAAATCTTCGCAAATCAGCAATATATTTTTTGTTGACCGCGATTTAAATTCTGATGAAATAAAATTTTATCAGCACGGTATTTTGGAGGAAGATTATGGTATTCCTTCAATGTTCTTTGACAATGATAGTGGAGATGATTCTACTACAATTAAAAATTTTACTAGTAAGCGTACGACCTCGGTTTTCAAAGAAGATTATGGATTGGACGGCAAACGATATGCGTTGACTCCAATTCAGAAGATTGAAAAAATTGGGGGTCTTTCTGCAATGGAAAAGGCGCAGTTTG
The DNA here is from genome assembly GCF_031846445.1 of Croceitalea rosinachiae. Classification (NCBI taxonomy): domain Bacteria; kingdom Pseudomonadati; phylum Bacteroidota; class Flavobacteriia; order Flavobacteriales; family Flavobacteriaceae; genus Croceitalea; species Croceitalea rosinachiae. Next base: position 403,328 of record NZ_JAVRHR010000002.1, read on the forward strand.
ATGACTTGTTTATGGAGATGGCAAAACAGAATCCTGTGCATAAAAGGGTTTCTAAACAAGAGTTAGAATTATTGTTAAGTCGCGAACTGCAAAATAGAGGTATTGATATTGATTTTGAATATGGCCTTTATAGTCGTGGTTTTCCTACTAAGGTTAAATCAAAGCGGTTCAAATTTGCAAATAATACCTTATATGAAACCCCGATTTTTAGGGATAGTGAAGGAAAGACAGATTTTTCGTTATTGATTTCATTTCCTAGGAAGAAGAAATTTTTATTGAGTAGTATTATGACCATGGCAATTTTGTCTTTGTTGTTTACATTGGTAATTGTAGTGGCTTATTCAAGTGCTATTTATCAATTGATACAGCAAAAACAAATATCAGAGATTAAATCAGATTTCATTAATAATATGACCCATGAATTTAAAACCCCAATTGCTACGATCAATCTAGCGGTTGAGGCAATTAGAAATCCGAAGTCAATTGAAGACAAGGATAAGGTTTTGCGGTATTTGGGAATGATTAGAGATGAAAACAAGCGAATGCATGCTCAAGTTGAGAATGTATTGCGGATTTCTAAGTTAGAGAAAAATCAACTGGACATTAGTAAGGATAGAGTTGATGCCCACGACATTATTAGTGATGCAGTTACTCATGTTGAACTTATCGTTCAAGATAGAGGTGGGTATATAAATACAAATTTAGATGCTTCAAGGTCAGAGGTATTGGCCAACGAAATGCATTTTATTAATGTGGTCGTTAATATTTTGGATAATGCCGTAAAATATTCACCCGATGTACCAAAGATTGATGTTTTTACTGAACTGGCTAAAAACTATATAATTATCAAAGTTCAAGATCAAGGTGCTGGAATGAGTAAGGCCGTATTAAAGAAGGTATTTGAAAAATTTTATCGCGAGCATACCGGTAATATACATAATGTGAAAGGGCATGGTTTAGGTTTGGCCTATGTTAAAAAAATAGTAGATGATCACCAAGGCGAGGTTTATGTTGAAAGTGAAAAAGGAAAAGGAAGTACTTTTTATATAAAACTACCTTTAATTTAAAAAATTATGGAGACAGAAAACAAGAAAATATTATTAGTGGAAGATGATCCCAATTTTGGGATTGTATTGAAAGATTATTTGCAAATGAATGATTTTGATGTTGTTCTTGCGAAGAATGGTATGGAAGGTTTTGAAAAATTTAAGAAAGACAACTACGATGTTTGTATTCTTGATGTGATGATGCCTTATAAAGATGGATTTACTTTGGCTAAAGAGATTCGGGAGAAGAACGAAAATGTTCCTATAATATTTTTGACGGCTAAAACCATGAAAGAAGATGTTTTGAAAGGATATAAGGCAGGTGCAGATGACTATTTGAATAAACCATTTGATTCAGAAGTACTTTTGATGAAACTCAAAGCATTGATGCAACGAAAGGCATCAAATACTCTTGCAGATAGTAAACAATTTGAATTTAAGATTGGCAACTTCCATTTAAATTCAAAACTACGTTTCTTGAAATATATGGAAGAAGAACCTGTTAAGCTTTCTCCAAAAGAAAATGAACTTTTGCGTTTATTGGCTTTACATGAAAATGATTTGATGCCCAGAGAGTTGGCTTTGACCAAAATCTGGAGAGATGACAATTACTTTACTTCAAGAAGTATGGACGTGTATATTGCCAAGCTTAGAAAATATTTAAAGCGCGATGATGTTGTTGAAATATTAAATATTCATGGTGAAGGTTTTAGATTGGTCGTTAAAACTGAAGGAGAAGCTCCTGTTTAAAAAACATTGGTATATTAAGCAGTAAAAACGCTTCAGATTATTCTGAGGCGTTTTTTATAGCTAAATCTATGTGTTTGAAACTAATTGTAATTTGTTGCATTTCAATTACTTTAATTGATTTTGAATTGCTGCTATAATTTCATCAGGTGATAATTCAATAGATACCTCCATAGCATTTTTAGGTTCTTCAAGGGCATCAAATTGTGATTGAAGTAATGCTGATGTCATATAATGTCCTTTTCTATTCTCCAAACGTGTTTTTACATCTTCAAAAGTACCCTTCAGGTAAATAAAGACCATTTGTTCTTCAATTTCGTCTCTTAAAATATCGCGATACTTCTCTTTTAATGCAGAACAAGCGATGATAGCTCCACTTAAAAGGTGTTTCTTACTTAGATTGTTCAGACTTTGTAACCAGCCTGCTCTGTCCTTATCATTAAGAGGTCTACCCGAAGTCATTTTTTCAATATTTGCTTTTGGATGAAAATCATCACCATCAAAAAATGGAAAATTATATGCTTTGCTCAAAAGTTTGCCAATAGTGGTTTTACCGGTTCCAGAAACACCCATTACAATAAAAATTGATTTATTCATATCTACTATTTACCAAGTTTTCCACTTTTGAAATAATTTCTTTGGTATCTTCTCCGAACTCCACCCAATTAATGTCATTGTTCTTACGATTCCATGTGAGTTGCCGTTTTGCAAACCTCCGAGTATTTTTTTTGATTTCTTCAATTGCAAAATCATAATCATAATTGCCATCAAAAAAAGCAAAAAGCTCTTTATAACCTACCGTTTGAAGTGCATTAAGTTCTTTATATTGATATAACTCTCTGGCCTCATTCAAGAAACCATTTTCAATCATAAAATCTACACGCTTGTTGATTCTATCATAAATGACTGTACGTTCAGCTTTTATTCCAACATAAATGGTTTTAAAATTTCTTTTCTTCTTTTTCTGATTTAGAAAAGAAGAATAGGGTTTGCCAGATGCGATACAAACTTCCAAAGCTCTGATTACTCGATGTGGATTTTCAATATCTACATTTTCATAATATTTAAGGTCTCTATTTTTCAACTCTTCTTGTAAAAAAGAAATTCCTTTTTCATTTTCAAGAGTTATCAATTCTTCCCTTATTTCTATTGGTATTTTAGGGAACTTATCTAACCCATTCACAACAGCATCCACATAAAGTCCACTTCCTCCAACCAGAATAGCAAGACTATTTTCTTTGAAAATCAAATAGAGTTTAGAAATAGCTTCTTTTTCAAAATCACCTACTGTATAAGTATCCAATATGCTTTTATGTTGAATAAAATGGTGGGGTGCCATTTGTAATTCTTCGTGAGTAGGAACAGCCGTACCGATACACATTTCTTTATAGAATTGCCTAGAATCTGCTGATAATATTTCAGTATTAAAATATGTTGCTAATTGAATGGCCAAACTGGTCTTTCCAATGGCTGTGGGTCCAATTAATGCAATAAGGGTCTTGTCTGTCATCATAACAAATCACCACAGCTATAACAGTGTTTGGCATTGTCTCTATGACCTTCTGCTGAACATGAAGGACAAGCTTGCGTATTAGTGTGCACAATACTTCGCTCCTTTTTATTGTTCTTTCCATGACGTGAAAATTCAACAGTAACGATACCTGTTGGCACTGCAATTATACCATATCCTAAAACCATAATAATAGTTGCGATAAACTGTCCTAAATCCGTTTGGGGTGCAATATCACCATAACCGACCGTGGTAAGTGTTACTATCGTCCAATAAATACTTCTGGGGATACTTGTAAAGCCTGCTTCATCACTTTCAATAAGATACATTATCGTGCCCATAATGACCGATAATATCAAAACCACATAAATAAATACTGCAATTTTTGCCCTGCTCGCTTTTAGTGCAGATTTAAGTTGTGACGCTTCTCCAAGAAACTTTACCAATTTTAAAATCCTGAATATACGAAGTAATCTAAATGCCCTAACCGCCAATAAAACTTGTGAACCGGCAAAAAGGTATGACAGGTATAAAGGAATAGTTGATACAAAATCTATAATACCATAAAAACTAAAAACGTACCTAAGAGGCTTTTTTAGACTTACAATACGCGCAATATATTCTGCTGAGAAAAAAATGGTCACAACCCATTCTAAGGTCAATAAAAGATCATGATAATTTTGGTCGACTTCTTTAACACTTTCAAGCATTACCAAAATCACGCTTAAGATGATTAGAAAAACAAGGGCAATATCAAAGAATTTTCCTAATGGAGTGTCCGCTTCATAAATAATTTCATGAAGTCGGTGCTTCCACCCTGAATGGATTTCTTCTTTCAATCAGCTAAGTTTAGTTCTAAAATTTTGATTCTGTTCTTTTTGCGTAGGTACGATTCAATAATCAATATTGAATTCAAGTCCCCTTCTATTGGAGTAATCAAAGTTTCTAAGATATGAATATTATTTAGTTGGTGGTTGAGTTCGATATAACCAAAGCCTTTGAAGATACCATTCTTAATAAGAATTACACTTTGCTCGCCTAAGGCTCTACCTTTATCTACTAAGACCATATTGCGCCTGTCAGTACTATATCTTTTGAAAACTTCGTCTATTTTGTCTTCTGACAATTCTGACAATTTCAAATCAAATTCTTCTGACAGCCTTGACAAAAAATGGTTGCTGCTTTTCAAACTATTAAAACTGCTTAATCTATTCGTTTGACCGTTGGCACGCTCTGTAGTAAACTTAAGACTATTATCTTTTTTTTGGGTCAAGTATATTCCATGGGTAAAACCTTTTTTACTTTGCCTATGGTTATATTTTGGTTTGTTTAATTTAATTTCATGGTATTCTTTTAGTAATGCTATAAGTTCACTGCCTGTTTCTTGATGAGATACCTTTTTTGTTTCCTTTTGCAATTTTCGAGCTAAATCACCCACATTCGTAAAATGCTGATTTACTCGTTTTTTGATATCCTTGGTCTTACCAATAAAAAAAATGTCACCATACTTATCGTGCAAGTAATAAACGCCAGTTTTTGATGGCAGTTGTTCAACCATGTCTAATTGACGTGTAGAGAGTTCACCTAAAGTCTCTGCTCTTATGACTGTTTTGATAATTGTTTTGTCAGCGTCTTTGATTAGTAATAATTTGAACAGTTTAAGTGTGGCTACGGCATCCCCATCTGCCCTATGTCTATCGCTAACAGCTATACCAAGGGAACGAACTAATTTTCCTAAACTATGTGATTCTGCATTAGGAATCAATTTCTGGGATAGTTCAACGGTGCAAAGTGTTTTTCGTTTAAAATCGTAGCCTAATCTCCTAAATTCTGTTCTTAAAATGCGATAGTCGAATTGGGCATTGTGTGCTACTAAGATTGCACCTTCTGTAATTTCAATAACTCTTTTGGCTACTTCATGAAATTTAGGGGCCCTCTTTAGCATATTGGCATTGATGCCTGTCAATTTCACAACAAAAGGCTGAATCTCTTTTTCTGGATTAACTAGACCAACGAACTTGTCCACCACATCATGTCCATCAAATCTGTAGATTGCAATCTCCATAATACCTTCTTCATTGTATTTGCCTCCCGTGCTCTCTATATCTAAAATGGCATACATGAACCTTGTACTGTGTTTTATGAAAATGTTCTGGCTCCAAAGATACTACTTCCAATACGCACCATAGTACTACCTTCTTCAATTGCTATTTGGTAATCTCCACTCATACCCATTGATAAAGTAGTTATATAGGATAGCTTTTTAAGTAATGTATCGAAAAGCATTTTTAAGTGCTTGAATTCTTTTCGAACTTGTTCCATGCTGCTGGTGAAGGAGGCCATGCCCATAAGCCCCACAATCTTTATGTTTTCTAAAGACTTAAATTCCTCAGAATCAATCATTCCTAAAATTTCATTTTCGTCAAATCCAAATTTAGTCTCTTCTTGAGCGATATGGACCTGTAAAAGACAACGAATGATTCGATTGTGCTTTTTTGCTTGTTTATCAATTTCTTTCAGTAGTCTATAACTATCCACGCCGTGTATCAAATCAACATACTGCGCCATATATTTGACCTTATTGCGTTGCACATGTCCAATCATATGCCATTGAATATCTTTTGGTAAAACTTCCCATTTTTGGGTCATTTCTTGAATCTTATTCTCCCCAAAAATTCGTTGCCCAGCGTCATAGGCTTCCAAAATGGCTTCATTGGGTTTTGTTTTAGATACTGCGACCAGTGTAACAGTATCTGTAACGTTTTTTTTAATGGATGTGAGATTATCAGCTATTGACATTTTTACCCTTTTATAGTTCGTAAATGGTTAATCCACTTCGCAATTTCGGTTCAATATAAGTACTCTTTGGTGGCATTACCAAGCCAGCATCTGCAATGGCTTTTATTTCATTTATAGTAATAGGGACCAAGCTAAACCCTACAACAAAATCACCACAATCTATACTATCTTTCATTTTTATAAGATTATATTTTCCATAGCCGTATGCAATACGTTTATCATTGCGTAAATCTTGAATTCCTAAAATAGGTTCTAGAATTGTTTTATAAAGGATTTGAGTATCTAGTTCACTTAATGGATCTGTGAAAGCATAGACTTTTTTTCGAAGATAAAGAGAGTAAAATTCTCCATCTAAATACATGCTGAAATGATGTTTTTTAGTAGGTTTATAAATACCATCATTTCTCTTTTCGATGCGATATAACGCATCCAATTGAATTAAAAACTCATCAGGTGACATGCCATTTAGGTCTTTGACCATACGATTGAACTCATATATCTTAATTTCAGACTCTGGAATTAAATAGCTCATAAAAAAATTATATGCCTCTTCGCCTGTATGTTCGTTATTTTTTGACTTTAATTTTTCGGCCAATAAACATGAAGAAGCACTTCTATGGTGCCCATCGGCAATATAAAGTGTTTTAACTTCACCAAATAATCGTTGTAGTCTTTCTATGGTATTGCTATCTGAAACTTTCCAGAGTTTATGGTTGACTCGGTCTGTAGTAGTGAAATCATATTCAGGTTTTTTAGTAACCTCATTTTTTAGTAAGGTAGAAATTTCATCGTTGTCTTTATAAGTCATTAACACTGGCTCAGCATTAAAACCAACAGTATTCAGATAGTCCGCAAAAAGCACTTCTCTTTTTTCAAGGGTATCTTCATGTTTTTTGATGACATCTTTTTTATAATCCCTAATACTTGTGGCACAAAAAAAGCCTAAGCTGCTAAAACTACTTTTGCTAATTTGATATAGATAGAAACTTGGTATCTCATCTTGTACAAATATGGTATCTTCCAAGAACTCCATATAGCGATTGTGGACTAATTTAAAACGTTCTTTGCCCAAAATATTCTTATGAAATTTAAACCCAGGATTAATGATATGCAAAAACGAAAATGGGTTGTATTCTAAAATACTATTGAGTTCTTGCAAATCATATTCTTCGTAAGATTTTGAAGCTACAAACGATACCTTGTCTTTGGTTGGCCGTATGGCTTTGAATGGTTTTATAATAGCCATATTAGCTGAATTGTGAAGCTACTTTGTAGGCTTTTCTAGATTCTGAATAATTGTAAAACCCTTCACCTGATTTCACCCCGAGCTTACCGGCCATAACCATGTTGACTAGAAGTGGGCATGGGGCATATTTAGGGTTTTTAAAACCATTGTACATAACGTTCAAAATAGATAAACACACATCAAGCCCAATAAAATCGGCAAGTTGTAATGGTCCCATTGGGTGTGCCATACCTAATTTCATTACAGTATCAATCTCATTTACTCCTGCCACACTGTTATATAGGGTCTCAATAGCCTCATTTATCATAGGCATGAGAATTCGGTTTGCAACAAAACCGGGGTAATCATTTACCTCAGTAGGAGTTTTTCCTAGTTTTTTCGAAAGTTCCATGATGATCGAGGTAACTTCCTCAGAAGTACTATACCCCCTAATAATTTCGACTAATTTCATGATTGGTACTGGGTTCATAAAATGCATACCGATAACTTTATCTGCTCTTTCTGTGGCAGCTCCAATTTGAGTGATAGAGATAGAAGATGTATTGGTCGCTAGAATGGTATTAGCATGGCAGATTTCATCAAGCTGTTTAAAAAGGCCTAATTTAATTTCTAAATTTTCTGTGGCAGCTTCCACCACGAGATCCACGTTCTCAACACCTTTATTTAACTCTGTATAGGTATTGATTTTGTTAAGTGTATTTTGTTTGTCACTAGCTCTAATACGTTCTTTAGTCAGCATTCTATCCAAATTTTTGGTAATTGTGTTAATACCTGTATCCAAAGAACTTTGCGATATATCAACTAGATTGACTTGATAACCGTTTTGGGCAAAAACATGGGCAATTCCATTACCCATTGTTCCAGCACCAATTACCGCTATTGTATTCATAAACATTTATATTAATGCCCAAACACGGGCAATTAGTTTTTATTATCGAAAGCTTGGATGACCTGAAGCGCAACCCTTAATGCGGCAGTGCCCTGTGTCAATGAAACGATGGGTTCTGTACCATTGTTGATAGCATCGGCAAAGGTTTCTAATTCTTCAAAAATTGCATTGTTTGACTCAATATCGGGATTCTCAAAATAAATCTGTTTTTTTATACCTTCTGCATTTTGTAAAATCATATCAAAATCACCAGGTGATTCTGGAGCATCTTTCATTTTTACAACTTCCACTTTTTTCTCTAAAAAATCGACTGATATATAGGCATCTTTTTGAAAAAAACGTGATTTACGCATATTTTTCAATGATATTCTGCTAGCAGTTAAATTGGCTACACAACCATTTTTAAATTCAATTCGAGCATTTGCAATATCCGGGGAATTGCTTATTACGGAAACTCCACTGGCATTGATTTGTCGCACATCAGATTCGACGACACTTAAAATGGCATCTATATCGTGTATCATCAAATCTAAAACCACAGGCACATCTGTGCCGCGAGGGTTAAATTCTGCCAAACGATGGGTTTCAATAAACATTGGATTTTCTATCTTTTCTTTTACGGCAATGAATGCAGGGTTAAATCGTTCTACATGACCTACTTGGCCCTTAACATTATGTTTTGACTCTAGTTCAATAAGTTCTTCGGCCTCTTGCAGAGTATTGGTTATGGGTTTTTCAATAAAAATATGTTTCCCACTTTTCATAACTTTTTTAGCGCAGTCATAATGTGAAAGAGTAGGAGTAACAATATCTACAACATCAACGGCTTCAATTAAAGTATTGATGTTCTCATAATAAGAATACCCAAATTCGTCGGCTACCTTTTTTGCATTTATTTCATCGGGATCATAAAAACCTATAAGTTCATACTTTGCAGATTGATTTAATAAACGAAGATGAATTTTTCCTAAGTGTCCGGCACCGAGTACACCAACTTTCAGCATAAAATTTTATTTCTTCAAAAATAGGAATATCAATAGAAAATGAACCCATTGATACTTGAAGTTAAGAAAGAACTTTTTAATTTCGTTTTCCAAACCAAAACATGCGAGATACATTAAAACATAAAGGAATGCGCAATAATTTGGCCGAAACCCTTATTGGTAAAGGTATTACCGATGAAAAAGTGCTGAATGCCATACGTGAAGTTCCAAGGCACTTGTTTTTAGATAGTGGTTTTGAGGTACATGCTTATCAAGATAAGGCTTTTCCTATCGGTGCGGAGCAAACTATTTCGCAACCTTATACCGTTGCTTTTCAAACTGAACTTTTGAATATTGAACCAGGCCATAAAATTTTGGAAATAGGTACTGGTAGCGGTTATCAAACGGCTGTGCTTTTAGGCCTAAAAGCTAAGGTTTATACTATTGAACGCCAGCAAGAATTGTTTAAAAAGACAAAGTTATTTTTTAATAAAATGGGGTACCGGCCCAAAAAAATAATTTTTGGTGATGGCTACAAAGGCTTACCAGATGAAGCACCTTTTGATGGCATTATTGTCACTGCAGGTGCTCCAATAGTACCTAAACCACTAATGGCACAATTAAAAATAGGAGGAAAGCTGGTCATACCAGTGGGGTTAGATGAGCAAATAATGACGCTATACATAAGAAAGTCGGAAAAGGAATTTGAGAAAAAAGAGCTTGGTAATTTTAGGTTTGTTCCCTTATTAGAGGACAAGAATTAATTATTGAAATTCTTCTTGATTCTTGATAAATCTCGTTTATTGTCACGGTCTTTTATCGTTTCTCGTTTATCATAATTCTTTTTTCCTTTTGCAAGTCCAATGTTCATCTTAGCAAGACCCTTATCGTTTAAGAATAAATTTAAGGGAACGATGGTCAAGCCAGAGGCGGTAACTTCTTTTTGTAATTTTTTCAACTCTCTTTTATTGAGTAGAAGTTTTCTTTCCGCTTTTGGTTTGTGGTTATAGTGACCTCCATAGCTGTATTCATCAATTTGCATATTGATTACAAATAGTTCGCCATTATCGTTGAACTCACAAAAACTTTGTGATATTGAAGCTTTGCCCAAGCGTATCGATTTGATTTCAGTACCACCAAGAACAATTCCTGCTGTATATTTATCCAAGATTTCATAATCAAACTTGGCACGTTTATTCTTTATGTTGATATTTTTCTGCATTAAGTACAAAAATAGGTTTAATTGATAAAAGTGTAATGTTGAATAACTTTTTACGATTATGTTTTAAACCTTTTATTCATGAAAAAAATCATTTTATTTTTTTTAGCATCATGTATAATAGCTTGTAATGAGAATCAGGCTGATAAGTTAGATGTGCAACAAATAATAGATAAAGCAATTGAAGCAAGTGGTGGTATTCATCATGAAGACAGTAATGTTTCATTTTCATTTAGAGATAAACAATATGTTGCTCAAATTGAAAATGGAAAAAAAATACTAAAAAGAATAACATATACTGACTCTTTGAAAATCATAGATATTAAAAAACACAATTCGTTTCAGCGTTTTTTTAATGACAGTTTGATAAGTATACCTGATTCTATAGCTAATCGTTATTCAAATTCGGTCAATTCTGTGCATTATTTTGCCCGTTTGCCTTTTGGGTTGAACGACCCGGCGGTACATAAAGAATTGATTGGTGAAGTTGAGGTTAATGGAGCTAGCTATTATAAAGTAAAAGTCACTTTTGATGAAAATGATGGTGGTGACGATTTTGACGATATATACATCTATTGGTTTAATAAGGCATCATTCAAGCCAGATTTTCTTGCCTATGAGTTTCATGTCAATGGAGGCGGTATTCGGTTTAGACAAGCTTTTAATGAAAGGTATATTAATGAAATTAGATTTGTTGATTATAATAACTATAAGGCCAATAACAAGAAAGTAGATATTTATAAAATAGATAGTTTGTTTGCGAATAACGCTTTAGAGCTACTTTCAAAAATAGAATTAAAAGATATTAAGGTAGAAGAAGCAAATTAATACATTTTAAGCCTAATATCAGTCGCTTTGCCATCTATTACCCTAATGATAAAAAGGCTTCCATTATCATCTTCTTGCATAGCATCATACTTCTCTAGGCCTAGAATTTTATTGGTTAAAGCTGGTGTTGAATTGCTATGTCCGACAATAAGTACATTTTTACCTTCATTATCTGATTTTAATATCTCAACATCAATGTCTCTTGGGTCATAATATTGAACGTCAATATCTTTCTTTACCGAAGTGGGTGCGGCAGTCATTAGCGTACGCTGGTAATTTGTAGAATATATTGCATCTAAAGGAACTTGGTCGAATATTTCTGCCCACCTTATAGCGCGATCTAGTCCTTCTTGCATTAACTCTGGATCAATATTGTTCGGATCACTCTTCTCTTTTTCTGCATGTCTGATTAAATAAAAGGTAGATATTGTAGGTTCTTTACTGATTTCTTTATCTTTAGTAGGTTGATTACAGCTTAATAAACCCACCAACAGCACTAAGCCGATTAAGCATTTTTTGAAATTGTTTAATGCTACTTTGCTAATTTCTCTCATAAATTAATGATTGGAATAAGCTAAAAATAGCATTATATTTTTAATTTAAACCATGCATAAGCTCTTAAAGATTTTCATAATTTATCTTTTCACTTTCCATGTTTTAGGGCAAGAAAGAAATTTGCCGGGTGATTTGAGGCAACATAATCTTAACCAATTTAACTCCAGTTTATTTAACCCCACATTTTCCTTTGATAGAAATATGCCTAGGTCAATTACCTTATGGTCGCGTTGGCAATGGCAAACAATCGATGCGGACCCTACTACCATTTTTTTAAATTACACCCAAAAGTTAGATGCACAATCATCAGCGGGTATTGGATTTTTTCAGCATAACACTGGTGTTCTGATAAACACAGGTGCAATTTTAAATTATGGGTATGCCATACCATTAGGAGAAGAATCTAATTTGATTTTTGGGACTAATATTAGTTTTTATAATCAAAAATTGGCCGATGATCGTTTAATTGACGATAGCCAAATCGATTTAGTAGAGCTTTCTACTGAAAATAGTTTTATTGCTGAATTTGCACCAGGTTTACGCATTCAGGCCAACGGTTTTAGTATGGCCATAACGATAGAGAATGCTTTGGACTACAATTTTTCAGATAATGAAAGAGAGGCAGCATCTCGTATTTTTTCAGCATCAATAAGTAATGATTTTCCTGTATTTCTTTTTGATGGAGTAAGTTATTTAAGACCTATGGCTTACGTAAGGGCGATACCTAACGAAGATACTCAGTACGGTTTGACCGCTTTGTTTTCAAACCCTAAGTTTTGGGTACAGGGTGGTTACAATAGTTTTTATGGGGTTTCTGGAGGAGCTGGTGCCACTTTGTTTGAAAAATTTTCGATTGGAGCTTTAATGGAGTTCGGATTGGATAATGCCATAAGTGATGAAGACCCTACTTTTGAAATAGTTGCTTCATACTATTTTGGAAAGCAAAGTTTTGCTGCAAAAGAAAAGAAAGAAAAAAAATCTGCTGAAGAACGGATGGATGATGTTGAAGAAAGAAGATGGTTGGCTGAAGAAGAACGAGAAAGACAACGCTTAGAAAGAGAGCAGCAATTAGCTACTGAAAGGCAAGATTCTATAAATAAGGTCAGAGAGGCTGAACTAGCTGCAGTTCGTGAACAAAATAGATTAGATAGTATCGCCAGGGTGCTACGAGAGCAGGAAGTTGAGGTGCAACCTAATGAAAAATATGAAGAGGTGGTTACTTCTGATGGATTGGAGCCAGGTTTCTATTTAATTGCCAATGTATTCGGCACACAAAAGTATTATGAGAGTTTTATGAATACGTTGAGAACTAAGGGTATAGAGCCTAAATCTTTTTTTAGAAGTTTAAATGGATATAACTATGTATACCTTGGGCGTTATAACACAATCGGTGAAGCTAGGGCTGCTCGTGACAGTAATTTCAACGGCAAATATTCTGATGCATTATGGATATTTAGAGTAAGAGGAAAATAGAAATCATTTTCTTATTTCTCGACTTATGAGCTGTTCCAAATATGCCATGGTATTCATCAAATACTTTCTATCTCGAGTCATAGTACCCATCGCAACTGCACCTTGAAGAATAGTATAAAGTTGTTTCGAAAATTGGAGTGGGGGTACAGGTATCTTTATCTCATTGGCATTGACCCCATTTTCAAGAACCAATGCTATCTTACCTTCAATTTCTTTGATAGTTTCTTTATTAGCAGCAGCCAATAAACTATTGTTATGCTGGGCATCTACGCCAATGTTCAAAATCGGGCATCCACCCATAGAAAGCGTAAAAACATCATATTGTCTGTAAAAGTTAATTATTGAATTGATTTTATCAAGGGCGGTGCCTTCAACATTCAAGAGATCATCAACTTTCTGGAGTATTATATTTCTATTATATTCAAAAGCAGCTAACGCTAAAGCCTCTTTATTTTCAAAATTGCCATAAATAGCACCCTTTGTAAGTCCCGTAGCTTCGGTTAGATGACTCATACTAGTACCGACATAACCATGTTTGTTAAAAATAGGCGCTACGGTTTCTATAATATATTTTGTAGTTCTCTCAGCTTTGGTAGACATTGTGGTTCAGATTGGATATAGCTAATATAGAAAAAATTATACTGTGTGGTATATCAAAAAGAGCATCTAATTTTAGATGCTCTTTTTTTTCTTAGATCAACTTTTACTCCACCAATTCATTTTGGTTTCTAAATACAAGCTCTTCATCAAAGGAGTCTAACAATATGATACTCTCACTCTTGATAGTTTCCGCTAAAAGCTCTTTAGATAATTTATTCAAGACTTCTTTTTGAATTAACCTTTTTATAGGCCTTGCACCATAATTTGGGTCAAAACCTTTATTTGCCAAATAATCTATAGCCTCTTCAGTCGCATCTAACGTAATATGCTGATTTGATAGCATTTTTTTGAGTTGCTCTAATTGCAATCTTACAATTTGCTTGATATTGGCCCTATCTAAGGGTGTGAACATGATGATATCATCTATTCTATTTAAGAATTCTGGTCGAACTGTTTTTCGCAATAGACCCATCACTTCAACCTTTGCAGCCTCAGTTGCACTCTCTAAATCGATTTTGGTTTCGAATTTATCTTGAATGATATGGCTACCGATATTACTAGTCATGATGACAATTGAGTTTTTAAAGTCTGCTATTCTTCCTTTGTTGTCTGTAAGTCTGCCCTCATCCAAGGCTTGCAATAAAATATTGAATGTATCTGGGTGTGCTTTTTCAATCTCGTCCAATAATATTACAGAATATGGTCTTCTGCGGACTGCTTCCGTCAATTGTCCTCCTTCGTCGTAACCAACGTAGCCAGGGGGTGCACCTATAAGCCTGCTTACCGAATGCCGCTCTTGATACTCGCTCATATCAATTCTTGTCATGGCATTTTCATCATCGAATAAATAAGATGCCAGTGTTTTGGCCAGTTCAGTTTTTCCTACACCCGTTGTACCCAGAAAAAGGAAAGAACCAATAGGTTTTTTTGCATCTTGTAAACCAGTTCTACTTCTTCTGATAGCATCTGAAACTGCTTCAATAGCTTCTTCTTGACCTACAACTCTTTGGTGCAAAACGTTTTCTAACTCTAATAGCTTTTGGCGTTCACTTTGAAGCATCTTTGTCACTGGAATTCCCGTCCATTTCGCCACTACCTCCGCAATATCTTCGTTAGTGACTTCTTCTTTGATTAAGGTACTCGACTTTTGTTGTACTTGAAGCTCCCTATTTAATTTTTCTAGTTGTTCTTGAGCTTCTTTTATTTTGCCATAGCGCAATTCTGCAACTTTACCATACTCACCATTGCGTTCGGCTTTTTCAGCTTCAAGTTTATAATTTTCAATATCCTGTTTTGTTTTTTGGATATTATCCACTACAGATTTTTCACTTTCCCATTTTGCAAAAATCTCGTTTCTTTCTTCTTTTATATTGGCCAGTTCAAGATTTAGAGATTTTAATTTTTGATCGTCTTTTTCTCGTTTAATAGCCTCAATTTCAATTTCCAACTGCATAATTCTTCTGTCCAGTGAATCTAGTTCCTCTGGCTTTGAATTGATTTCCATTCTGAGTTTTGATGCAGCTTCATCAATTAAGTCGATTGCCTTATCTGGCAAAAATCGATTAGTGATATAACGTTGTGATAATTCTACAGCAGAAATAATGGCCTCATCTTTGATTCTTACCTTGTGATGTGCTTCATACTTATCTTTTATACCTCTTAGAATAGATATGGCACTCTCAATATCGGGTTCATCGACCATTACTTTTTGAAAACGCCTTTCAAGAGCCTTATCTTTTTCAAAATATTTTTGATATTCATCTAGTGTAGTGGCGCCAATTGCCCTTAGTTCGCCTCTTGCCAGTGCAGGTTTAAGAATGTTTGCGGCATCCATTGCTCCTTGGCCTCCGCCGGCACCTACTAATGTATGTATTTCATCAATGAACAAAACAATATCCCCATCAGATGTGGTAACTTCTTTGATTACTGCTTTCAGTCGTTCTTCAAATTCGCCTTTGTATTTAGCACCAGCAATTAAGGCTCCCATATCTAGAGAGTAAATAATTTTCTCTTTTAGATTTTCGGGCACATCGCCCTGTACTATCCTATGGGCCAGCCCTTCTGCAATGGCCGTTTTACCTACTCCAGGTTCACCTACCAGCATAGGGTTGTTTTTAGTTCTTCGAGATAATATTTGCAAAATTCTTCTGATTTCTTCATCACGGCCAATTACCGGATCAAGTTTGCCCGAATCTGCAAGGCTATTTAGGTTTTTTGCGTATTTATCTAATGAATTGTAAGTTTCTTCTGCACTTTGAGAGCTTACCCGATTACCCTTTCTTAGTTCTTGAATGGCGGTAGTCAAGTCTTTTTCATTTACCCCATTATCTTTTAAGATTTGGGCAATCTTACTTTTAGATTTTAGAATAGCAATCAATAAATGCTCGATGGAAACATATTCATCTTGCATTTTTTTTGCTATGACAATAGATTCATTAACAGTTTTAGAAGCCTCCCTTGACAGCATAATATCTCCTCCAGAAACTTTTGGGAAACTTTGCAGTTCTTTTTCTAAAACCTGATGCAAAAGTTGTGTATTGACATGGAGCTTTTTTAAAAGAAATGGTAATACATTTTCATCTACCTGATTAATGGCTTTAAATAGGTGCTCATTTTCAATTTGTTGATGTCCAAAACCTTGTGCAATCAGTTGTGCTTGCTGCACGGCCTCTTGTGATTTTATAGTGAAATTATTAAAGTTCATTTTTATTTTTTATAACAGAATTTCAATAATCTTACCATAATTATAAAACAGTCAAAATGTCGCTAAAGTCCTTAAAACAAAGGACATTTCGTCAGTTTGTAAGAAATATCAAATTACGCGACAGAACTCTTAAATTTGCACTATGGGATTATTCAATGATTTATTTGGGGCTAAATCAGATTTAAAAAAAGAAAAGAGGAGCTTACCTTGGGTACCTTTGACTTCTAAGGAACAACTAGCTACCATTATCGAAAAATCAAAATCAAGACCCCAAGCAATTTTTAAGCATTCGACGACATGTGGTATCAGTAGAATGGTATTGAATATGTTTACGGATAACTATGCTACGAATAGTGATCAAATAGACATTTACTTTTTAGACCTGCATGCGTACCGAGATGTTTCTAATGAAGTTGGTATACGCTTTCAAGTACTTCATCAATCACCTCAATTACTTATAATCAAGAACGGTGTTGCGGTGTCCCACGCTTCTCATGGAGCAATTTCAGAAGTAGACTTAGAACAATACGTATAAAAAAAGCCCTGCTTTTAAACAGGGCCTTAATTTAGTTGAAGTTGTTTCTCCTCACAATGTCTTTTAGTCGAGCTTTTAAGTCTTCACCGGCATCATAAACCATTTGTTCATTTGATGGAAATGGGACCGCCGCCAAATCTAATAATGCAACTAAACTATTATCTAAAGCCCTTCTATCACCTTGATAATTAGCATATATATGCTCAAAAATGAATTCACTTGAAAGTGGATATGAATTCACCACCTGACCACTTTGTAAATCCTTAAAGTTGACCTTTGCACCAATCTGTGCAGTTTTCAATTGTGTATATCTGTAAAAATCACATTTAACCGTTCTGAATTTGTCAACCTTGATATCATTACCTAAACTATCTTTCGCTACATTTCCGTTCTGATCAAGAGCATACTCAAACCCATCTTTGATTTGTTTTTCTTTTATGATCTGAGTTTCATTGACCTGTTCAGGTGAAATATTAATTTCTTTAAAATCAAGCTGAAGCGCATAATCATAGGTGATATTTTCAATAGGGTTTGAATGAAAAGTTGCCCAAAAATTATTTATACCGTACGTATTAAAATCGAGTAATTCTTCTTCCAATCGCTTTGGAATAATCTGCTCGGTATCATTTTGAACTTCAATCTTTACATAGTCCAATCCTTTTTGATAGGCTTCATCCATTTTAACCGCTGTGTCGTAATACCCCGGATTAATATCATTCAAATACTTCAATTCATCATATGCCTGTCTATAATCTAGTTTATTTGATGCATTGCTCAACAAATCTGTTGCATTAGCATATAAATATTCAGATAATGAAGATTTTGTTTGAAGAATCTTAGAATCATAGTTCTTCATTACAAAGCTTGCATCTCTATTTTCATCATAAACTGGTAATGGCAAGAGTGGTGTAATTCTTTCTTGAAACTTTTTAAGTGTAAGATATCCATTATAGATCTTCTCAAGATTAGCCGGGTTGCCATCGTTTTCTAAAAAAGCTATTTTTTCGGCCTCTCTGTTTGCGTTTTTGGCAAAAGCTTCTTCAAGCATCAGCACGTATTTTTGATTTCCTTTTTTAGTCTTGTTATTTGCTAACTCTTTAAGCGCCTTGTTTATAGCAGTAGTATAGTTACCACTATTGATGGCTTCTTGAGTTTTCTTTGCACCACCACAGGCCAATAACACAAATAATATACTAATGAGTAATAATTTTTTCATGACTTTTGATTTTATGGTTATATAGTAGGTTTTCAATTGCCGTGCCAAAAACCTTCTTTTGATTAACGAAAAAGAATAAAAACTAGTATATGTTTGTATAAATAATTGATTATTAGAGGGTTTGTGATTTTTTAAAATTGTTAATTTTTGTTTGATAAAATCACATAATAAAACTTTTTGTAACTAAAAATTGACCATTTCAATTTGTATTTTTGAAGCTTAATCAATAGTGAAAAATGCAAAGAGACGAGCTTATATTTGACCTTATCCAAAAGGAAGCGGAACGACAAACACAAGGTATTGAACTTATTGCTTCTGAGAATTTCACCAGTCCTCAGGTAATGGAAGCAGCAGGGTCTGTTCTTACCAACAAATATGCAGAAGGCTATCCTGGTAAGAGATACTATGGTGGCTGTGAAGTTGTTGATGAAGTTGAACAGCTAGCTATTGATAGAGCCAAAGAACTTTTTGGTGCTGCTTATGCCAATGTCCAACCACACTCGGGTTCTCAGGCAAATGCCTCGGTTTATCACGCTTGTTTACAGCCAGGTGATACCATTCTTGGGTTTGATTTATCACATGGTGGGCATTTGACACATGGTTCTCCCGTTAATTTTTCAGGAAAACTGTACAATCCAGTATTCTATGGTGTAGATGAGGAGATGGGTACTCTAAATTATGATAAGATTCAAGAGATTGCCGATAAAGAAAAACCCAAACTGATTATTGCTGGAGCTTCTGCTTACTCTCGTGATATGGATTTTAAACGTTTTCGTGAAATAGCCGATAGTGTCAATGCCATTCTTTTGGCAGATATTTCACATCCGGCCGGCCTGATAGCAAAAGGGATATTGAATGATCCGATACCATATTGTCATATTGTTACTACCACGACTCATAAGACCTTACGCGGACCAAGAGGAGGGTTAATTTTGATGGGGGAGAATTTCGAGAACCCATTTGGAATTAGACTAAAGAATGGCAATCTCCGTAAAATGTCTGCTTTATTAGATTTAGCTGTTTTTCCGGGCAACCAAGGGGGTCCGTTAGAACATATAATTGCAGCAAAAGCCGTGGCTTTTGGAGAAGCATTGTCTGATGATTTCTTGCATTATATGATTCAAGTAAAGAAGAATGCGGCCGCCATGGCAAAATCTTTTATGGATAAAGGTTATAAGGTGATTTCTGGTGGTACTGACAATCATATGATGTTGATTGATCTTCGAAACAAGAATATCACCGGAAAAGATGCTGAAAGGGTTTTGGAAATGGCAGATATTACAGCTAATAAGAATATGGTACCCTTTGATACGCAATCGCCATTTGTTACTTCTGGTATTCGATTTGGAACGCCTGCTATAACTACACGAGGGCTCGTGGAGTCAGATATGGAAGTTATTGTTGATTATATTGATGAGATAATAACAAACCCTGAAGATGAAATATTAATTAAATCGGTCAAAGCTAAAGTAAACCAACTAATGGGGGAACTATCATTATTTAAATAGTTGGTTTTTATTGGTTTAAAAGGAAAAAATCACCTTCGTCGATTATTGATTTATTTTTTAAATCATAGATTGCAGAATCTATATTAGATTCAAAATAAAGACCCCAAAAGTCAAAATAATCAGTTTTTGATTTGGTCGTGCTTACCATGCTTTTGATGACATCTTGCTCTTGTTCTTCGAACACGGGTATAAAGATTTCATAGGGCATCTCTGTTAAGCCTTTGGTAAAATGCACAAAGTTTTCGCTTACGTGACATAATATATTACCAAGCTGGTCAGGCACACTACGGTTATATATTTTAGTAATAATGATAGAGGTATCTTTTAAATTAATTGATAGTTCTGCTATATCAACATTAATTCCGTTTTCTTCAGAGAGATTAAAAAGTGCTGTTTGAAATGGAGACGCTTTAAACGTTTTAGACTTTGATGTATAAAAACTGCCCCAATTGCCATTGTTTAGATAGAAGAGACTTTCTGTAAGCCCAAAATTACAATCAAGTTCAATAACTAAATCAATGGTATTTTCTTTATTGAGAGTTTCTCTAACGGTGGCATTTGCAAAAAAATCACGTTCCAAATGATTTTTAAAAGTATGAAGACCAAATAAGCCTTTAAGTTGTTTTCCATACTCAGAAGAGCTTTGGTTATTTTGGTTTTGATCAGACATAATTAACAGTTCTAACATTAGTTCAATCGAAGTTAGAATGATTATTCTGAGGCATACTGCATGAAAACCACAAAAAATTTGTGGTTTTGTCTAATTTCGAATCAAATTATGTTAAATTTATGTTAAAAATAAATTTTAAACTTGGAATGCTTAAATTCAATACTGAATAGTCTTTTTTCTAGCCTGAAGTGATTGTTTAAATAAAGCCCCTATTTTTTGCTGCAACAATAAGTGCTAAATCATTCTCTTTTTCGGTGCCAAAAATAGATTTTAAGTGTCTCTTTCGGTTTTCAATGGACGAGTTAGAAAGTTCAATATATTTTTCAAGATCTTTAGTTTTTGTGCCTATAGATAAATGGTACAAGATCTTTTTGTCATTGGCATCTAAAGTAATGTCATTAGACATTTTCTTTCTAATCGCGCCCAAAGCCTTTGAAGAATAATACGGAGGATCAAAAATTACAGTTTTTACCGCTTGCTCTAAAGATTTGGGGTCAATATCTGTTTTGACCATATAGCCGTCGGGATCAACCGATTTTAATATGCTATTAATTCTATAGTTGTCACTAAACGACGACATAAAAATAATTTTTGATTCGGGTATAAGCTTGCGAGCTAGTATACCTAAATCTTCACCATTATGCGGTTGCTTTTCATTTGGTGGAAAAAGTTGAACATCTAAAAAGATGATATCGTATTTAAAAGAATGTAAAGAATCTTCTATCTTTTGTTTACCGGCATCATAGGTGTTCGCAGTATCAACAATGATATTATAATCTTCAAAAACAATACGTTCAAGAATAAACTTATACCCTAACATGGTCATTTCATGATCATCGACAGCTAAAATTCGAAGGGTTTTCATACACAATATAGTTAGATGTTATACTTCTTGAACTGTTTTACGTGATATGTGCGGTTTTGGATTATCTAGATCTACTCGTTCAACAGGAAATTCAATATTGATTTTAGTGCCTTTATTAGGAATACTATTAACTTTTAGCGATCCATCTATTTTTTTAACACGAGAAATAATATTCTTTAAACCAATTCCCTTTTTTTCTTTAGTACTATCAAATCCAATTCCATCATCAGCTACAGTTAAATTTAACATTTTTTCTGATGATTTAAAATTTACTTGAATGTTTTTACATTTTGAATGTTTGATACAGTTTTGTAAACACTCTTGAACGATTCTATAAATATTGATTTTAGTATCTCCATTCAGTATGTCCCACGCGTAGCTTTTGCTATAGTCAAGTTCTATATCTGCTTCGGTAGATTTTTTAACTGTTTGTATCAGTTCTTGAATTGAAATCATGAATTCATGAACCTTTTCATAAGCAGATTCGTTCAATTCATGCGATATTGTACGAACTTCTTCTTCAAGTTCTTGTAATTTTTGAATGAGTTCGGCTCGTTGTTCAATGGCCTTCTCATCTGCCCGTTCGTTCAAACCGCTCAAGATCAAACGAATTCCCAGCATTTGGCCCAATATGCCATCATGTAGCTCTTCTGAGATCCGTTTCTTTTCAGTCTTTTTACCTTCTTCGAGTTTGCCATGCTGTGAGAGCATCAAGTTGTAGATTTCTTGATTGCTGTTTTGCTCTTTTTGTTTGAACTTTAGTTTTTGATTACTAATACGTTGTGAGACAATGATAAAAATACCAATACCCAGCACCAATAGAATAAGGCTAATAGCTGAATAAAGTTGTTTTTGTTTGGCGAGGGCCTCGTTTTCTTCAATGATTTCATCGGTTTCCATACGTATTCGGGCAAACTTATCTTGTATAGCGCGTTCTTTCTGCTGTAAGTCTTCAGTTAAATTAAAATAGGCTTTGGCATAATTAGCACTATTTTTTTTATCAAGGGTGGTCAATAGCTTTAAAGAACTTAATAAACGATCATTGTTGGTAGTTTCTTCTGCGATATCTTTTCCTATCAATGCTTTTTTGATAGCACCAAGGGTATCATGTTTACCTGCTAAAACTTGGGCATGGTATTCATAATTACGAGCTTTAGAATAGGTATCACCAATACTATCTAATATTTCGTTGGATCTTTTAAACGCCCTTTCAAACCCCTCAAAATCTTGGGCGCCACTTTTAAAATCAGCGAACGTCCGGCTGCTCAATACTTTAGCATAAAGCTCTGGGTTTTTCAGCAATAAACTGTCCTTTTGTTCTAAAGCGCTGTAGAGTTCATAGGCTTTTTTAAAATCCCCTTTTCTTAAATAAATAAATGCAATATTATTTTCATTCATCAACTCATACCGGTACTTCCTATTGCTCCTTGCATAACGAATGTAGCTTTTAGCCTTTTGATGATATTCCAGCGCTTTGTCAAATTTATTTAAACCATTCTGTGCGATACCTAATGAATTATAGGTAACAAAGAGTCTATCCCTTGTCTCTACCTTGTTAAAGTAATCTATAGCTTCTATGATGTCCTTTTCAGCGCCTACATAATCTTTGATAGCATCTTTTAAATTGCCAATATCTAGAAGAATGGCTCCAGGATAATGACTAATTGAAGCATCTAATTCTTCCATATTGGAAAAAATGCCGTAAGCTTCTTGCAGATGATAATAGGCACTATCAGGCTTTGCTTTTTTATAAAAATCGGCTAAATCCCAATGTGCGAGCCCATGTGATTCTTTTTGGCCTAATGCCTTGGATAACTTTATGACCTCTTTGCTGATTTCTTTAAAGAGAATGGAATCTCCTGTGGTCAAAGCAGCAAAGGATATTTCAAATAATGAATCTGGGTTGTTTTTTTTTGTTAGATCGATGGCCTTATCAAAAAGATTGATTTTTTGAGAAGTACTTAAAGTAGTGCTGTCTCGGGCCCATTTCAACCAAATTTCTGTACTATCTGTTGGGACTACACGGGCTTGAAAAATGTTTAGGGGCTGATATCCAAAACCTTGAAGAAAAAAACATAAAAATATGAGTAGTGCCCCAACTTTCATAACTGCAGTTTACACGGTTTTGTAACGCTTTACCTACATACAAGATACAAAAAAACCCCAAATGTTAACATTTGGGGTTTTAGTTTTAATATTATGTTTTTTAATTTCTTGCGCTTTCAGTTACTTCACCATCACCAGCATTTATAAATAATTCTTCTTGATCTGCCATACTTTCTGCTTCACAAGAAACAAAACCTAATGTCATTACAGCTACAGCTACTATACTCAATACTTTCTTCATGTGTCTAAAATTTTAATTTTTGTGATTTGATTAGTTTTCTTTAATTAATTGCAATGTAAAGACATGCTTTGCAAAGAGCGGTTCTGAGATAGCTAAAGAAGTATTTGTAAGAAAAGTTTTAGTAGAAGGATGGGTTTTACTAGAATTTGATTAATTCGCTGCGTCAATTGAATTTTTTGAAAGCATACTTTTTAAATCATCAACACGATTCTTATATGACTTTGAAAATGGCAATTGATTTTCAATATTTCTTATTGTACAGGTAGATTTGCCATAATTAATGCGAGAAACATATTTAACATTTAGAATATAGCTCTGATGAATTCGAATAAAGTTTTGAGGTAAGGTTTCTTCGAATGACTTTAACGTTTTAAAAGCACTAATTTTACTGCCGTCATTCATAAAAAAATCGGTAGCATTATTGTCCGCCTTTAAATATAGAATTTCGTTAGTATTTATATAATGATAGTCACGATAGGTTTTTAAGCAAAGCGTGGTAGGTATGGTCTCTTTTGGTACTTGTTTGCGAATTTTTAAAATGGTCTTTCTAATTTCAAACTCGGTATTTGGCAACAACCAATAATCAAAAAAGCCATTTTTTATGGCATGATACGCATGGTCTTTTGTTTTTGAGACTGCAATCAGCAGCGGAATATTGTGGAGGTACTGATGCAGTTCACTGATCATTTGAAAATACTCACCGGCTTGTGCTCCTAAATTAATGATGACAACGTCCGGTAGAAACTTGAGTATTTGGTTTTGTCCATCGCTCGTGTTAGCTGCTGTACTAGCGCATATGAAGTCAGGATAATCTTGCAGGTGTGCCTGTAACTGAAGACTAGCTGTGGCATTTGCATCAATAATGGTATACGTATAATCCATAGCCCCAATAGATTATGAGCAAATTACTAATGCATTTTAAAAGTACGTTGCATTTTTTCCACAAAAAAACTATGGTTTTTCCGCAATAAAATGTGAGTTTACTAATTTATTGCTCTACTATAAATTCATAAGCACCGATGTCGGGTAGGGTAGTTCTAAGATTTCCCAATATATCATCTGGTACGTTCAAAGCTGTATTTAAATCACCTAAATCTAATATCTCGGCATTTGCTTGAATTTTAAAGAGGTTATTTCTTGGGTCTTCAAAATCAGTATTTTGGTTTAAAAAAATAGTTTCAAAAAAGGCAATGTCACTAAAATCGAAAAGAGGGTTTTCGGCAAAATCACCGTTGATATCATCAAACTGAATGGAACAGTTCAAAAAATTAAATTGAAACGTGTTAGTTGTATTGGAAGATAATAATAACTCTATATTTCTATTGCCATCTATAATACAATTTGCGAAAGAGGCACTTTCTAAATCGGCACCTGTACTAGATCCATCAGCAAGGGTAATATAATTATCTATGTACAGGGCCGGGGCATTTCTAAACCCATTTACCCAATAATTAGCTATTGTACAATGCTTAAAATTATAATTGCCACCAAGGTTACAGTATAACGATATAGATCCTGAATTGCCAAAAACGGTATTTTCGGCACTTATGTTCGCTGTTCTTGACCAAAGATTGGTTGTGGTGCTATTGTATAGTTGGCTATTGTTGATAGATAGGGTAGAAGCGGTATTGTTTTCGTCTCCTTCCACCAATATACCTACGGTAGCATTTTTTAGGGTCAGGTGCTCAATTTGATTGTTGACACTACCAGCAGTAATCCAAATAGTGCCCCACTGCCCTGGTGTATCCGCGAATTCTGGTTCTAATCGATCACCTTCAAAAATGACTTCGTTTTCAAGCTGCATTTGGTCTTCACTCAAAGCACCATTTATTTCTATAGCGGCATTAGGGCTTACAAGTATGCCCGAATCTTTATGAAAGTGTACCCTTGTACCAGCTTGCATTGTTAGGGTTTCGCCTTCTGGAACGGCTGCATAGCCGTAAATAACATAAGGCTTTTGATTGTTAAAGTTAAGTTCACCACCATCTAGAAAAAAACCTTCAATTCTTATCTCATTTTGATCTTCATCTAAACCTAAGAGCAGCGTTTCTTTAAATCCGTTTTCTAATCGTTCCGGATATAAAAAAATAGCATCTTTAACCAAAGTGACCAATTCAACAGTTTTAGTAGTTCCTGTATTTTCAAATTGAATAGCATCTGTATGTAAAAATTCATTCTGCCCTGTTTCAGCGATGTCAAAAGTGGTCTCGATAAAAATGAACATACTGTCTTTTGCCAAAATAGGAACATCATTAAACTCTTTTCCTGCCAAACCATCAACATTTAGACGGTATTTGCTTTGCTGGCCATTTTTTAAACCAATAAACGGAATGACAACGTCTTTATTCTCTCTATTATATACCTTAAGGGTATAGGTGCTGCTACCAATATTGGTGAAAATGGTATCTAAAAAAACAGTGTCTTTTGAAAATTCTAAATTTCCGGATGAAGTCTTAAAATCAAAGTCTTTTCGACAAGAAGCTAATCCAATGAAAAATAGGACTAGTGCAAAAAGAATATAAATTTTTAAACTAGCCTTCATTGTTATTAAAATAGGTTTTTAATGGAATCAGGAATTCTGACCGGCTTCATGCTCACAGGGTTTATCAAACACCAATCCGTTTCTGAAGTAACCACTAGTTTAGCGGCTTTATTGTCTTTTATGATTACCCTTCTTACAGAAATTGGGCCTTTAGAGTTGATGATTTCAGTTTCTAGCAGCAATTGATCGTTCAGCTTTGCCGCGCTGTGATAGATAATCGAATGTTTTCTCACTACCCAAACAAATTGTTTTTGTAGCGATTCATCAGCTTTGTACTGCCAATGTTCTTTTGATATTTGTTGGATCCAATCTAAATACCGCACGTTGTTAACGTGTCGCAAGTCATCCAAATCTTTTTCAGTTACGGTTAACTTAATGGAGTAGGGTAGCATTATTCTTTTTTAAGTATTTCTACTTCAAAAAGTTTGTTCCAATTTTTACCAGTAACAAAGAAAGTTTTTTTAGTCGGATGATACGCAACCCCATTCAAAACCGAGTTTTGCTCATCCCAATCTTCAACACTTTTATCAACCAATTTTTTTAAACCGCCAAAATTGATTACCCCTTCAATGGCCCCAGAAGTAGCATCAATGATCATCATACTTTCTTTGCCATATACATTGGCGTATAGTTTACCATCAACATATTCAAGTTCATTTGCTCTATTAAAAATGGACTTATTGGTAACAATTTCAACATAACCGGTCTCGACTAGTGTTTCAGGGTCTAGATACCATATCTTTTCAGTACCGTCACTTTTAAATATTTTTTCACCGTCATTGCCAAGGCCCCATCCTTCTTTACTTTTGCCATAAGTGAAGCTTTCAATTTTATCAAAAGAGGTTTGGTCGTACACATACCCGATACCACTTTGCCAAGTAAGTTGGTATATCTTATTGTTCATCAAAGTAATCCCTTCCCCGAAAACGGAGTTATCTAATTGAATGTTATCTAAGACCTCACCAGTTTTATAATCTACTTTACGCAATGTTGATTTACCCTTTTTGCCAGTACTTTCATATAAGGTGTCACCACTAAATTCAAGTCCTTGCGTATAAGCTTTATCGTCATGCGGGTAAGTATTGATAATATTATAAGTATATATTTCAGGTGCTTTACTAGACAAGACCTTGATATTCTTTGAAATTTCTACGGAGGTATCGTCAAAGTCAATTTTGGCAATGAGTTTTTTACTACCCAAACTTTGAATGTCAAAAGTTATTTTTTTATCAATTTTCGGTAGCACTTTTCCATCGATACGATATTCAATGGCATCAATGGTTTTATTCTTTTTGTTTTTTATTGCAATACCAACCGATTGATTTTGTTTGTACTTATTTTTGTTCCCTTCTAATTGAATGTCAAAAAGTTGGGTAGCATCATTGGTTCCGGCACAAGCCCCAACTAAAACTATGGCAATCAGTAGTACGTAAACCTTCATTTTTTGCATACTTGTTTTTAACTTAAAATCATGACCAAATTAAGGATGTAAACCGATTGTGACAAATTTAAAAGGTCGTATATTTGCCTTTGGCAAGTCCTACACGACCAGCTCCTGCAAAATCCCCCAGGGTGGGAACGCAGCAAGGGTATGCGGTCGTAGCGGTGCGATGTAGGTAGCTTGCCTTTTTTTGTACCTAAAAGTGAACGGTTTGACCTCACTTTTTTTTACTTTGCATTATGAATAAAAAAGTAGTTTTGATAACAGGCGGCTCATCTGGTATAGGTAAAGCTACAGGTATATTTTTGAAAAGTAAAGGGTTCACCGTATACGGAACTACAAGAAGTTTAGACAAGCATAAAGATTTTGCGGATTTTCAGCTTTTAGAGCTTGATGTGAAAGATGATATATCCGTAAACAATGCTATCCAGACTATTTTGAAAAATGAGGAGCAAATTGATATTCTGATCAATAATGCAGGAGTTGGAATTACTGGTCCTGTTGAAGAAACCCCAATCGTAGAAATCAATAAAGCATTTGATACGAATTTCAACGGCCCTATTCGCATGGTACAAGCGGTCTTGCCTCAAATGCGAAAGCAACAATCTGGATTGATAATCAACATAACCTCAATTGCAGGATATATGGGATTACCTTTTCGCGGAATCTATTCCGCTACCAAAGGGGCTTTAGAACTTGCAACCGAAGCTCTGAGAATGGAGGTAAGAGAATTCGGAGTTAAGATTTCTAATCTTGCTCCTGGCGACTTTGCTACCAATATCGCTGCTGGACGCTATCATTCTCCTGTCTTAGATAGTTCGCCATATAAAGCCTATGGCAAATCATTAGATCTAATTAATGAAGATGTCAATAATGCCAGTAATCCGATTGAAGTGGCCAAAAAAGTATTGATGATCATAAATACCACTGATCCCAAAGTTCATTATAAGGTTGGAAGTTTTATGCAAAAATTTTCACTTATATTAAAGAAAATATTACCTGACAAACGTTACGAAAGACTACTTTTGAAACATTATAAATTGTAGTTTTATAGCACATAAGAACATTAAAAATAAAAGTACGACATGAAGTTTTTTATTGATACCGCCAACTTGGAACAAATTAAAGAAGCCCAAGAACTAGGAGTTTTAGATGGAGTAACCACAAACCCCTCTTTAATGGCAAAAGAGGGCATAACAGGTGAACAGAATATTCTTAAGCATTATGTTGATATATGCTCTATAGTTGAAGGTGATGTATCTGCAGAAGTAGTTTCCACTGATTTTGATGGAATGGTGAAAGAAGGCGAAGCACTGGCCAAACTTCATGACCAGATTGTCGTCAAAGTTCCGATGATCAAAGAAGGTGTAAAAGCTTTAAAATACTTTTCAGATAAAGGTATTCGAACTAACTGCACATTGGTTTTTTCTGTTGGCCAAGCATTATTGGCTGCCAAAGCTGGTGCAACTTATGTTTCTCCTTTTCTAGGACGATTAGATGATATTTCTACTGACGGACTAAACCTAATTTCTGAGATACGACTTATTTATGATAATTATGCTTTTGATACTCAAATCTTAGCGGCATCTATACGTCACACAATGCATGTAATTGATTGTGCAAAACTTGGGGCTGATGTTATGACTGGCCCACTTTCATCTATTGAAGGGTTATTAAAACATCCACTCACAGACATTGGCTTAGCTAAGTTTTTAGCGGATTATCAAAAAGGCAATTCGTAAGAAATATTTTTTTAAAAACAGGAAGGCCTTGGTGATTTATTTAACTACCAAGGCTTTTTTAGTTTTATTAGGAGAGAATGAATAGTATAAATTGGCAAAAGCATCAACTATCAGGGTGTCTTCCGTAATGACACACTTGTTAAGACCATCGACTATTAAAGATTGCTGTATATGTTCAAAATCATTACCCCAATATTGATTAAGGGTATCAAGCTGATGTTCATGGACCATAGCCAGCCACTGTGGTTTACTAGTCTTTAAATTGATACCAACATAGGTATATTCCGGATGACTTTTGCGTAATTTTTTAATATGCTTTGAAACGTTTCTGAAATGCCTCTTTTGTGTGGCCGTCCAAAAGTAAAAGACAGTATTCTTGTCTTTGGCTATTTCCTTTAGCGAAGTCTCTTCTCCAACGCTGTTTTCAACAAGCAAATCAGGAATCTCTTTTTTTGCTTGTAGATTTTTTATGCCAAAATAAAGATTTGTGATTTCATCTTTATGGTGTTGATTTTTAGATAATTTTTCAAAGTCGGCAATAAAACTATCGCAGTCTTTTGATGATTCATGTACCTTTAACAAATAGTCCATGGTAACATTTCTAAATAGATTGTCACGCAAATCCTGCTCTAAAACTATGCTATCAATCAAAACCATTTTATGGCGATTGAGGTGTAAATGATTTTTATTGGCAAGATGTGCATCCATTCCGCACTGTTTCATACATGCCATATAAGACAGATTTCCAAAATGATTGATCATGAAATCGTAATAAGGCCTAAAATAAACCAAATCGGCATTGTTAACGTTCAGGTTATCTCGATAGGCATAAAATTTCGAATCTAAATCATGAAAAGTATCTTCACCAGTTTTCTTCTTATGATAGAAAGGGTATTTTTCTTTATATAAGTAACTATTGTAATCAATAGAAGCCTTAGCCATTGCGAAAGCATTATCTGATAATTCTTCACCGTCACTTAAACTATTAAGTTCGTTTATTTTTTGACTTCTTAAAGAATCTATTTTATTGCTAAAATCCTCAGGAGCTAATTTGTAATAACTATAAATCAAATGTTCTTCATCTTCGTAGTTCAAGAACATTTCTATCATAAAATTATTGACATCTTCGTTGGAACCAGAAAAAACCAATGATTCATCGAAAGCAACCGTATTTAAACGGACCAAAATACTATCTCCTTTTTCTAAAAATATATATTGTAATTCAGGAGAATGATCAAAATGGTGAAGTCCTTCATCAATGTTTTCAATGGTAAATGAAAATCTATTGCTTTCGTCTAACTTTGCAGAATCTAAAACAATATCATTCTTATAAAGAACAACATAGTTGCTAGTTGGGTTGACGATTTCACCAGCAAAATATGTGGATTGTGATGAGTTTGATTTTTCATCACATGCATAGAAAGAACCAATAATAAGAAAAAGTAAAATTCTTCTCATATACCTATTTAGACCAACAAAATTAAGAATCGATTAAAACCTTGGCTGTTAATAGCGAGTTAAATGTTGTAAAAGCCAATCTAAAGACATTTAATGGTCTCTTTGTTGTTGGGAACAGTGTCAATTTTAACTATTTTTGCAAAAATTATACATACAGCATGCTTTCGGTATCTAATTTATCAGTTCAGTTTGGAAAAAGAGTCTTATTTGACGAGGTCAATGTCGCATTCACAGATGGTAATTGCTATGGCATTATTGGCGCAAATGGTGCTGGTAAATCTACATTCTTAAAGATTCTGTCAAAAAAACAAGAGGCAACATCAGGGCAGGTTCACCTAGAACCGGGCAAGAGAATGTCTATTTTAGAGCAAAACCATAATTCTTATGATGAATTTACAGCATTAGAATCTGTGGTTATGGGCAATAAGCCCTTGTTTGAAATTAAAAAAGAGATAGACGCGCTATATGCTGACTATACCGATGAAAATGCAGATAAGATAGGAGAGCTTCAAGTACAATTTGAAGAAATGAACGGTTGGAATGCGGATAGTGATGCAGCAGCCTTGCTTTCAAACTTAGGGGTAGGCGAAGCATTGCACTATACCATGATGGCTGATTTAGACTCTAAGTTAAAAGTAAGAGTACTCTTGGCTCAAGCGTTATTTGGTAACCCAGATGTTTTAATAATGGATGAGCCTACTAATGATTTGGATTATGAGACCATAAGCTGGTTAGAAAACTTTTTAGCCAATTATGACAATACGGTCATCGTAGTTTCTCACGATAGGCATTTTTTAGACGCAGTATGTACGCATATCGCTGATATTGATTTTGGAAAAATAAATCTTTATTCGGGCAACTATACGTTTTGGTACGAAAGTAGTCAGTTGGCACTACGCCAAAGAGCGCAACAAAATAAAAAAGCTGAAGAAAAAGCAAGAGAACTGCAAGAGTTTATTATGCGATTTAGTGCCAATGTTGCCAAAAGTAAACAAGCGACTTCAAGAAAAAAGATGCTTGATAAGCTAAAAGTAGATGATATCAAACCATCAAGTAGAAGGTACCCCGCAATCATATTTGACCGAGAAAGGGAAGCTGGAGACCAAATATTAAATGTTGAGAAACTATCGGCTTATTCTGATGATGGTGACCTTCTTTTTGATAATATTGATATCAATTTGGCTAAAGCTGATAAAGTAGCGATAATTTCAAAGGATTCGAGAGCAACAACTGCTTTTTATGAAATAGTTTCAGGAGTTAGAACTGCAAGTTCAGGTTCTTTTCAATGGGGGGTAACCACGACCCAATCTTATTTACCAGTTGATAATGAGCAGTATTTTGATGAAAGTATGAACTTAGTTGATTGGTTGCGACAATGGACTAAAACCGAAGAAGAACGTGAGGAAGTTTATGTCAGAGGTTTTTTAGGTAAAATGCTTTTTAGCGGAGAAGAAGCTCTTAAAAAATCAAATGTCCTTTCAGGTGGCGAAAAAGTGCGATGTATGCTGAGCAGAATGATGCTGTTACGAGCCAATGTTTTAATGCTTGATGAACCTACAAACCACTTAGATCTTGAGAGTATTACCGCTTTTAACAATTCACTTAAGAACTTCAAAGGTACCGTTATGTTGACCACTCATGATCACGAATTTGTCCACACTGTAGCCAATAGAATAATCGAATTGACTCCAAAGGGCGCTATTGATCGTTATTTGTCATTTGACGAATATATGTCTGATAAGTCTATTAAAGAACAACGAGAAAAAATGTATTCCGTTCCGGTTTAATTAGGCATTAAAGTACTTACTGTTCCAAATTGCTGGATTAAAGTTTTTCCCTAAGGCAAATCCATAAAAAATCACAACAGCAGCAATTGATTTGAACATAAAAAAGTATACAATCCAAAATTCGGCAGTCGAATCTGATTTAGAAAACAATCCATTAGGAACTGCAAGTGTTGCAAAATAACTTATAATTAATGTGGTAATGGTCAGGTTTACGATTCCTTTAAATGGCCACACCAATATTTTTCTTAAAGGGTGTAAATCGTTGCCCCATTTATGTATGAGGTAAAAATAGCCATTACCAATAGGCGCAAAAAGTAGAGGGTCATCTTTGTCTTCTAGTTTGAACAACTTTGAAGGGGCCATAATCTTAAAACCATTGATTTGAATATCATGATTCTTTTCAAGTTGTTTGATTTTTGAAAAGGCGGTTATAGGAATTTTTCCTTTAAAATATTTTGTATCCAAAAAACGTAGTCTGTAATCTGTACAGATTTTTTCAATTTGATCAATATAGAAAACTCGTGATGTTTCCAGTAAATTTAAATCAAAATTGTTGCTCAAACACTTAGATTTTTGACTCAGACGTTTTTCAATATCTAATTCTTTAAAGGTCTCCTGTTCGAGAATTTGATGTACCTCATTCAGAATAGTATTGGTCGAAATAGATTTTGACTTGACACGTGAGAGTTCACGTTCAATATTCGTTTTTTGTAAAAACATTTTTTCTTTTTTAGCAATTTTCTCAAAGTTAATTAAATCCTCTTTGCATTATAAAGAGTGATAAAATTGAGACATGTTAAATAAATGTTAATTTCTTTGAACTGCATACTCAAGATGTAGTCTATCTTTTGTAAAATGTTAACTTACCGAAGTTTTAGGTATTTCATCGATTTAGAACAATAGAAATCTTAGAACAGCTCCAAACTATACTGAAACACACTAATGAAAAGTTCCCTATTACTGACCTACTTTATATCGTGTTTTCTTTTATCAAATACTGTTTTTTCGCAAAGTAAAAGTTTAACAACCTTACCTTCAGTTATTTACCTCTCAAAAGATAAAACGATAATTCAAAGTACAAGTGATTCTGATAATCATAGAATTCTGTCGAAGGCCGTTAAAGCTGCTGATTTGGAAGACACATTAGGTCAAAGTGGTCCTTTTACAATTTTTGCACCTTCTGACAGTGCTTTTTCAAAATTCTCAAAAGATGAGTTAGATGAGCTTTTTCTTTCTGATAATAAAAAACAGTTAAAGGCATTACTGAAATATCATATTGTTGCGGGCAACTTGACTGCATCAAAAATTTTAAGAGCATTATGTAGAGGTGAAGGAAAAGCTTCTTTTACAACTGTTCAAGGTGCAAAAATCAATGCTAGTATGATAGGCACAGATATTATACTAACAGACAGTTTCGGAAATTCAGCCAAGATAACCACAGCAGATGCCAATCAAAGTAATGGCGTTATCCATGAAATTGATAGTGTAATACTTCCTTCAAAAATCTAAACATCACCTCAACTCAGCTTGCAGTTTGCTCTCATATGTATGCTGAAGCTTTGACATTATTTTTTCAATCTGCTTATCGGTAAGCGTCTTGGATGAATCTTGTAGCATATAGCTTACGGCATATGATTTTTTACCTTTCTCAATTTTATCCCCTACATAGACATCAAACAGGTGTACGCTCTTAAGAAAGTTCCGTTCTGTTTGAAATGCTAGATCATATACTTCTTTAAAAGAAATATTTTCGTCAATCAATAGGGCCAAATCTCGAATTACCTCAGGAAATTTTGGAATTTCTTTATAGACTACACTATTGGATGGCAGCTTATTTTTAATGACATCCCAATTTAAATCGGCATAAAAGATAGCATTTTTGATGTCAAACCTATTTAATACCGATTTGTTGACCAAACCAAATTCTAGGAGTTTGATTTTATCATAATATATTTCAAGACCTTCTGTAAATAAGTAATCGTTAAGCAAAGGTTTTTCTTTCGTGCTTGAAATTCCCAACCTGTTTAAAAGTGTAATTAGAACACCTTTTAAGTAGAAGAAATCCGAAGGTTGCGCATCAACTTTCCAGTTATTCTCTATTTGATTTCCACTAACAAACAAACTAAGATGTGTTTGCTCGTGATAAACTTCTTCTTGTTTAACATATGTTTTTCCAAATTCAAAAAACTTTAAGTTTTGTTGTCTTCTATTTTGATTATAAACTAAAGTTTCTAGACCAGAAAACAACATAGATTCTCTAAGCACCGATAAATCGGCACTTAATGGATTTAGCATGCTTACCGTACTGTCTTGTTCTTTTTTTAATAAGTCATTATGAGTTTTTGGAACTAGGCTATTGGTCATTATTTCATAAAACCCTCTTGATGCAAGTAGGTCACCTACTACATTTTGGAGGTTATGGTTTTCATGTCTGCTAGTTGGAGCAACCGAAGCAGTAAACTTTTCGTTAAATTCTATTTTATTATATCCGTAGACACGTAAAATCTCTTCAATCACATCAACTTCACGGGTTACATCTGTTCTGTAAGAAGGGATAGTAAGACCTAGCCCAGATTCAGTAACATTGTTCAATTTTATTTCTAATGAAGCCAAAATGGATTTGATAGAGTCATGAGGTATTTCTTGACCAATAAGTTTATTGATTTTATCAAACGTCAAAAAGACTTGAAAATCTTCCTTTTTATTTGGATATAAATCAACAATATCAGAACTAATTTCACCACCAGCAATTTCTTTAATGAGTTGCGCCGCTCGCATTAAAGCATATTCAGTCAAATTGATGTCAATACCACGTTCAAAACGAAAAGAGGCATCAGTGTTCAAAGCATGTCGCTTTGCAGTTTTACGAATTGAAACTGGATTGAAATAAGCGCTTTCAAGAAAAATTGAAGTCGTATTTTCATTGACTCCTGAATAAATTCCCCCAAAAACGCCAGCAATACACATGGGTTTTTCGCTATCACAAATCATGAGATCATCTTCGTGCAATTCTCTTTCAGCACCATCAAGTGTTACAAACTTTGTGCCTTTTGGCAAGGTTTTGACTTCAACCTTATTGCCTCTAATTTTTGTAGCGTCAAATGCATGCAGTGGCTGACCTAATTCGTGTAGCACGTAATTTGTAATGTCTACGACATTGTTAATGGGCGATACACTGATTGCTTTTAACCTATTCTTTAACCAATCTGGTGACTCTTGTACTAAAATATTGCGAAGGGTTACACCACAATATCTTGGGGCTAGATTATTATCTTCAACAATAACATCCATTTTCAAAGATCTATTATCAATAGAAAAATTACTAGTAGATGGTGTATTTAATTTTAAGGATACTTCTCGATGCTCAAGACCAGCTTTTAAATCACGTGCAACTCCAAAATGGCTCATGGCATCTGATCTATTGGGAGTAAGCCCTATTTCAAAAACTTGATCGGTTTCAATATCAAATACTTCATTACAGGGAGTACCTGGTGTTAAACTTTCATCTAAAATCATGATACCGTCATGCCCATTGCCCAAACCAATTTCATCTTCTGCACAAATCATCCCATGGCTTTCTTCACCTCGTATTTTACCTTTTTTTATTTTCCACGCTTCGCCTTCCTCTGAAAATAAAGTAGTGCCAATAGTTGCAACAGGCACTTTTTGATTAACTCCTACATTAGGCGCTCCGCATACTATTTGTATGGGGTTCTCTTCACCAATATCAACCGTTGTCAATTTTAAGCGATCTGCATTTGGGTGCTGAATACAGGTAAGTACATGACCCACAACAATACCTTCTAAACTACCCTTAACTGATTCAAAATTTGAAACACCTTCGACTTCTAAGCCTAAGTCAGTTAAAAGCTCCCCTGTTTTCTGTGCTTCCCAATCTAGTTGTAAAAATTGTTTTAACCAGTTGTATGAAATTTTCATTACCAAATTTTAAAGTCAGCAAAGATAAAACATTGCCAACTGACATTCAATGTGAATTACTTGCAAAGATTCTAGTCAATTGTGTAAGTTAATTTCAATTTTTCGATATAAATTGAACAAATTTTAATGGTATGAGAAAAGTATATTTAATACTTGCGGTCTTTTTGATTTTTATGGGATGTAATGAAAAACCCGTAAAACAAATAAAAGTAGGCGAGTGGTGGGCTAATTTAAAAGTTTCTGATGATGAAATTTTACCATTTAATTTTAAGTTATCTAAAGAGGAAGGGAATCAATATGTTTTAGAAATGCGTAATTCTGATGAAGTACTAATTGTGGATGAGATTACGGTCAAAAATGATTCAATACTTATTAGAATGCCAGTTTTTGAAGGATATATCTCAGGTATATTTACAGAAAACAGTATCACAGGAAGCTTTATTAAAGAGAGTTTAGAGCGCTTTGTGCCATTCATTGCCGAATATGGTGAACGCCCAAGATTTAAGGTTGAGGCGGAAGCTAAAGTTGATGTTTCAGGAATTTGGGAAGCCGAGTTTAATAATGATACCGAATCACCATACATCGCAAAAGGAATTTTTTATCAGAACGAACATATTGTAACAGGCACTATACGGACGACGACCGGTGATTATAGATATCTAGAAGGGGTTGTAGATGGTAATCAATTAAAATTATCAACTTTTGATGGTGCTCATGCCTTTTTATTTACTGCGAATGCGACCGATAGTACTTTAGCTGGGATGTTTTATTCCGGAAACCATTACGTTGAGAATTTTGTCGCCAAGCGAAATGATGCTTATGAATTACCTGACGCAAACTCATTAACGTATTTAAACGAGGGGTATGAAAAATTTGATTTTTCTTTTCCTAATGTTGATGGAAAAACGACTAGTCTTACTAATGAGGAATTTCAAGATAAAGTTGTACTAGTTCAGATTATGGGAACGTGGTGCCCCAATTGTTTGGACGAAACAAAGTTTTATGTTGATTACTTAAAGAAAAACCCTAATCCAGATTTAAAAATGGTTGCTTTAGCTTTTGAGTATGCAAGAACTGAAGAAAAGGCGTTTAAAGGTATTCAGCGTTTAAAAGATAGGGTAGGGGTAGATTATCCGATTTTATTGGCTCAAGTTGGCACATCTAGTAAAACTAAAGCGAATGAAAAACTACCAATGTTGAATCACATTTTGTCATACCCAACTACTATTTACATTGATAAAAAAGGAATAGTACGCAAAATACATACAGGTTTTAATGGGCCCGCAACGGGTGAAAAGTACGAGAAATTTAAAGTGGAATTTGATGAAACAGTGAAAGAACTTTTATCTGAATGATTAGATAATGGTAGACTTACCTAGACCGATGTTCTCATCATTCATGTTAAAATCGTCGGGGTTATCAACAATATTATCTGCAATAAAGTCACCTACATGGTCCGTTCCATATTTGCTGGTCTCATCTAAATCTGAAGTGACAACTCCTTTTCTTAAAGATTTATCCACTGCTTCTCTTACGGACATTGCTTCTTCAAAGAGCCCAAAATGCTCTAATAACATAGCAGCTGAAAGTATTGACGCAATCGGGTTGGCAATATTTTTACCAGTAGCTTGCGGGTAAGAACCATGAATGGGCTCAAAAAGAGCACGCTCATCTCCAATAGACGCCGAGGGCAGTAAACCAATTGAACCTCCTATCACACTGCTTTCATCTGATATAATATCACCAAACATATTTTCTGTCAGTATTACATCAAACTGACTTGGATTTAAGATGATTTGCATGGCCGCATTATCTACAAATAAAAACTCCAAGAGCACCTCAGGATAGCTTTCTCCTATTTTGCTCACCACTCTGCGCCATAAGCGTGATGATTCCAAAACATTGGCTTTATCGACCAGCGTGAGCTTATTGTTACGGTTTTTAGAAGCTTTGAATGCCATGTGCGCTATTCTGCTGATTTCTTTTTCAGAATACTCACAAAGATCCGATGCTATGGTACCTGACTCGTTCACTTTTTTTTCACCAAAGTAAATTCCACCGGTTAGCTCTCTATAAATTGTGAAATCAGTATTGGTGATGATTTCTTCTTTCAAGGGAGATTTTTCTATTAGGGTGGAAAAAACTTTTACGGGCCTAATGTTAGTGTATAAACCAAGTTCTTTACGCAGTTGTAATAAACCTTGCTCTGGTCGAACTTTCACTGTAGGGTTATTATCGTATTTGGGGTCACCAATTGCCCCAAAGAGAACGGCATCGGCATTTTTACATAGGTCTAGCGTTTTTTTAGGAAGAGGAGTTCCAGTCTTATCAATTGCAATGGCACCAACAGAAGCTTCTTTGTATGTGAAATTGTGATTGAATGTTTCTTCAACTGCTTGCAAACATTTTACTGCCTGATCCAACACTTCTGGACCAATACCATCACCAGGCAATAAAGCAATATTCAAGTTCATAAATTAAAAAAGTTATAATAACATTTTATGCTAAACTTGCCATATTTATATTGCTAGTTTCAATGATTTGATGAATATCCGCATCAACAATTTCTTTTTTAAGATCAGCAAATTGTAAAAAATTCTGGTACACTTTATCTAGTTGCAATTTTGTTAACTCATAACCTACATTT
This sequence comes from Croceitalea rosinachiae, assembly GCF_031846445.1. Taxonomy (NCBI): domain Bacteria; kingdom Pseudomonadati; phylum Bacteroidota; class Flavobacteriia; order Flavobacteriales; family Flavobacteriaceae; genus Croceitalea; species Croceitalea rosinachiae. The sequence continues at coordinate 442,624 of NZ_JAVRHR010000002.1, forward strand.
TTAGCACGGTAAGCCAGGGCGGCTCTTCCACTTCTCGCGGTAAGAACAATTGATGATTCACTCACACCAACGTCATTTGGATCAATGATTTCGTACGTCTCTCGGTTTTTGATAACGCCATCTTGGTGGATGCCTGAGCTATGTGCGAATGCATTCGAACCTACTATGGCTTTATTGGGTTGTACTGGCATTCCCATTTTATCGGAGACCATTAAGCTCGTATCATACAAAAGTTTGCTATTAATATTGGTATCTAAATTCAAATTGGGATGCTGTCTTAAGATCATTACAACTTCCTCCAAAGAGGTATTTCCTGCTCGTTCACCAATGCCATTAATGGTACATTCAATTTGTCTAGCACCTCCAATGACTCCTGCAATCGAATTAGCTGTTGCCAGACCTAAATCATTATGGCAGTGGCATGAAAGTATGGCTTTGTCTATTCCGTTTACGTTTTCTTTGAGATATTTCATCTTGGCTCCATATTCGTCAGGTAAGCAATATCCCGTAGTATCTGGAATATTAAGTACTGTGGCTCCAGCTTTAATAACAGCTTCACAAACTTTAGCTAAGTATTCATTGTCTGTGCGACCGGCATCTTCAGCGTAAAATTCAACATCTTCGACAAAGCTTTTGGCATATTTCACAGCTTCGACAGCACGTTCAATAATTGCCTCACGGGTAGACTTGAACTTATATTTGATATGAGAATCTGAAGTTCCTATCCCTGTATGGATTCTAGGTTTTCTAGCAATTTTTATGGCTTCAGCAGCGACCTCAATGTCTTTTTTAACTGAGCGGGTAAGACCACAAACCGTAGCATTTTTGACCAATTTAGCTATTTCATGTACCGAATTGAAATCACCAGGGCTTGATATAGGGAAACCAGCTTCTATGATATCAACACCAAGCTCATCTAATCGTTCGGCAATGACCAACTTCTGCGTAGTGTCTAACTTACAGCCTGGAACTTGTTCTCCATCCCTTAGTGTAGTGTCAAAAATTTGTACCTTATCTTTACTTATCATTTCGGGTAGTTTAACCTAAACTATACGAAGATAAAATACCGATTTTCATACATCGGTGACGGAGCTGAACCATTACAATGTTAATTTGTTTTTCAGTTTAATTAAAATACTGAACAACAACTACTTAATTAGTTTATTTTACGATGACAAATACTCAAAAGGACACCTTATTTGTACTAGTCAAATCACTATCAAAATCAGAAAAAAGACAGTTTAAACTTTATGTAGGTCGTTTAGGGGTCAATACTGATGCTAAGTTCTTGGCACTCTTTAATTTATTGGATAAAATGAAGGCTTACAATGAAGCCCAAATTTTAGATAGTGGTATTGTTAAGAAGACCCAGCTTTCTAACTTAAAAGCGCATCTATACAAACAAATTTTAGTGAGTCTTAGACTAAACCCTGTTAATCAAAATATTCGAGTTCAAATTCGGGAGCAACTAGATTTTGCAACAATTTTATATCAAAAGGGATTGTATAAACAATCACTTAAAATATTAGATAAGGCCAAAAGTACTGCCATTGATAATGAAGAAAAGAATGTCGCATACGAAATTGTAGAACTTGAGAAAATTATCGAAACGCAATATATTACTCGAAGTATACCTCATAGGGCAGATGAACTTGCCATACAGGCCAAAGACTTATCCGAAAATAACGTAATGACCAGTAAACTGTCTAATCTATCATTACAATTGTATGGTATGATGCTAAAGGTAGGCTATGTCAGAAATGATGAAGATTTACAACGAGTAGAGCGTTATTTTGAAAAACACCTCCCTGATTTTAAGCTTGATGAGCTTGGTTTTCGCGAACGATTATGGCTATATAAGGCCCATTTGTGGTACAGCTTTTTAACTCAAGATTTTTTGTCTTCTTATAGATATGCAAGTAAATGGGTTGACTTGTTTTATGAGAATGAAGAAATGATTCATTTAAATCCCGTATTCTTTTTAAAGGGCAATCATTATTTGCTAGAATCTTTATTTTATGTAAAGTATAGGTCTCAGTTTAAAGATACTCTAATCAAGTTGGAAGAAATGGTTGGAAGTGATGCCTTTCCAAAAAATGACAATATTGCTTCTTTAGCATTTTTATACCTCAACTCTAACAAGTTAAATCTTCATTTTTTAGAGGGTACTTTTGAAAGAGGGCTTTATTTGGTGAATATTGTTGAGTATGGCATAAAGAAACATAAAGATAGAATAGACGAGCATCATATTATGCTGCTATACTACAAAATTGCTTGTTTGTACTTTGGAAATGGAGATAATAAAAACTGCATAGTTTATCTGAAAAAAATCATCAATAACAAGAACCTTAAAATGCGTGAAGACTTAATGTGCTTTGCTCGCGTCTTAAGTCTAGTTGCACACTATGAAGCAGGAATGGATTATCATTTAGAGGTTCAGCTAAAGAGTACCTATAAGTTTTTACTCAAAATGAATGACTTACAAGCCGTTCAAAAAGAAATGATTAAATTTTTAAGAAGTCTTGGAGACATATACCCAAGTGAGCTAAAGAATGAATTTCAAAAGCTTTACGATGAACTTAAAAAGTATGAAGACCATCCTTATGAAAAACGGGCTTTTTTGTATTTAGACATTTTATCATGGCTTGAAAGCCACCTTCAAAACAAACCGGTCGGTGCTATCATTAAGGAAAAAGCTAAGGCCATAACCCGTTAATTTGCTTAATTGAAAATTAAGAATACAAGTCTTTCTCATCTTCTAGAAATCAATCTAGCGATGATTTTTGTAAGTACTTCAGGAGCTTTAGGGCGGTATATTGACCTAGCTGTGCCCTTGATTATAGCTACCCGTTCCATTTTAGCACTCTTGGTTTTAGTGATTTATTGTAAATTGAAAGGTTTTTCTTTTAAGGTTGAAAAGATGGATAAGCTTCCCATAGTAATAGGCGGTTTGTTTTTAGGGTTACATTGGCTTACATATTTCTATTCTCTAAAACTTTCAAACGTAGCAATTGGCATGTTATCTTTATTTACATACCCTATTCTAACATCATTTTTAGAACCACTGTTTTTAAAGACGAAGTTTCAGAAGATACATCTTCTTCTGGGGCTTTTAGTTTTGATCGGAATTTACTTTTTAGTTCCTTCGTTTGACTTAGACAATTCTTACACTATTGCTGTAGCCATTGGCGTATTATCTGCACTATTTTATGCCCTGCGTAATATTATTTTAAAAAAGAGGGCAATAAACTACAACGGTTCTAGCTTAATGTGTTTTCAATTGTTTTCGATAGTATTATTTATGTCTCCCGCTTTTGTTTATTTTGAATTGACAGATATTACATCGCAATGGCAATGGTTAGTGCTATTGGCAGTATTGACCACTGCAATTGGGCATACCTTGTTTTTGAATAGCTTTAAGCATTTTTCAATTACAACGGCTAGTATTTTAAGTTGTGTACAACCAATTTTCGGTATTGTAATAGTTGCCATTTTTCTAAAGGAAATACCAACTATGATGACTGTATTAGGTGGATTGTTAATTCTAAGCTCCGTGGTTATTGAGAGTGTTCGTTCTCTTAAAAGTGAATAGGGTCAATTACTTATTCCAGGTGTGGCTAAATTCATTTGTGGTAAAAGCCCATTCGAAAATTTATCAAATTCGCTGGTTTTAGCAAGTTTCCTAACCACCATTGGGTCAAAATTTCCATTAAAATAAAGAAAAGAACCTGTAGTATTATCATTATTATAAATCAGTATTTCTTTAACAACATCTCGTTTTTCACGAATAGAAACTACGTTTCTTTTCAATTCATTATTCTTACGAAAAACCTCAATAAAAGAGCTAGAAGCAAAATTGTTCATTTGGTTGTTTAAAAATTGAGTCTGCGATTTGGTTTTACTTGGGAATTGCATATACCTAAGATCCCTGGTGTTCCCAACCAAGGATTTCATTTCAGGTGAGATTTCACTCACTAAGGTTAACATGAACTGTGGAACTCTAATCGCTGTTACTTGATTATCATTTTTATGTGCTTCATAAAAACTATCAATTGAATTATAGCTTCCGCAACTGAATAATAGAAGTAAACTCAAAAATGAGAATGTTTTTTTCATGGAACAGTGTTTGTTTAAAAATAAGTAAAATTATAGACAAGCGTTCCAAATTGGGTCGTTAGGCGGAGGAGCTATAAAGCTAACTAGTTCCTTTTTAATAGGATGTTCAAAGCTTAGATTTCGTGAATGTAAATGAATACTACCATCTTTATTACTTCTGTCAGCGCCGTACTTTAAATCTCCTTTGATAGTACATCCAATAGCCGTTAATTGAGCCCTTATTTGGTGATGCCGTCCAGTTTTCAAGTCAATTTCCAGTAAATGATAATGGTCTAATTGACGTGCAATATGGTAATCTAAAATTGCTTTTTTACTGTTTGGCACTTCCTTTTTATGTGCATATGACTTATTTTGTTTAGGATTCCGAACCAACCAATGTATTAAGGAATCTCCCATTTTCGGTGGTTGGTTTTTCACCACAGCCCAATAGGTTTTTTTTGTTCTTCCTTCTGAGAAAAGCTTGTTCAACCTCGGCAATGCTTTAGAAGTTTTTGCAAAAACCACAATTCCTGAGGTCGGTCTATCTAAGCGGTGTACTACACCCAAGTAAACATTGCCAGGTTTGTTGTACTTAATCCGTAAAAATTCTTTAACAATTTCACTAAGCGGAATATCACCGGTTTTATCACCTTGTACAATATCACCAGGTCTCTTGTTGACAACAATCAGATGATTGTCCTCATAAATGATATTTAGATTAGAAGGAGTGGAATGTTCGATTTTTGGATGATTGGATTTTTGAAACATTTATATTTCATTCTTTTTTAAGAGTGATAAAAAAAGAATTGTAATTGCTCCAAGTGTTACAGATACATCTGCCAGATTAAAAATTCCAGTTTTAAGAAAACCAAATTTTAAATGAAGAAAGTCAGTTACTGAACCATATAAAAACCTATCGATAATATTACCTATTCCACCACCGATAATGAATGAAAAAGCTATGATAGAATACGTATTTATTTTTTTATGTGTAAGTACGCGATAAGTTAAAAACAATAGAACCAAAGCAGGTAGAATATTTAAAAACACTTTTTTAGCATTAGGCGACAAATTTTCCCCTAGCCCTAATGCAGCACCCGTATTTTCAATTTTGGTTAAAACGAAGTTGTCATTCAATACCTGTATATAACTATTACTATTAACAGATTTTCGTACAATTTTCTTTGAGATTTGGTCACAGCTAATATTTGATAATATCAAAAGAACAACTAAAATTTTTCTTGTCATAAATTTGCAGCGTATACTGAATTAATATTGTTCTTCATGACTGGGAAAGTCACGACTTTTTACATCTGCCACATAGTTTGAAATAGCACTACTCATTTCTTCATAAAGATTCATATATCTCCTTAAAAATCTTGGGTTAAATTCGTGAGTCATGCCTAATAGGTCATGGACCACCAATACTTGCCCGTCAACACCATTACCGGCACCAATACCAATAACGGGTATGGAAATACTTTTAGCGACTTCTTGAGCTAGTTTGGCAGGTATTTTTTCAAGAACCAATCCAAAACAACCTAATTTTTCAAGCATTTTGGCATCTTGTTTTAACTTTTTTGCCTCTTCTTCTTCTTTCGCACGTACCGTATAGGTTCCAAACTTATAGATAGATTGAGGGGTTAATCCTAGATGCCCCATAACGGGTATACCAGCACCAATAATACGTTTTACGGACTCTTTAATTTCGTCACCACCCTCTACTTTTACTGCATGCCCGCCACTTTCTTTCATAATGCGAATAGCAGAGCGTAATGCTTCCTTAGAGTCGCTTTGATAACTACCAAATGGTATATCGACGACGACCAACGCTCTTTTTGCAGCTCGCACAACAGAACTGGCATGGTAAATCATTTGGTCAAGTGTTATAGGCAAGGTAGTCTCATGCCCAGCAATTACATTACTGGCTGAATCACCTACTAAAATCACATCTACATTTGCAGCATCTACGATTTTGGCCATAGAATAATCGTATGAGGTCAACATGGAGATTTTTTCCCCATTTTGTTTCATTTCGACCAATGATTTTACGGTTACTCTTTTGTATTCTTTTTTGGCTACTGACATTTTATATTGTTTGGAGGCTAAATGTAAGCAGATTTGTTTAATTTGGATTTCAGTCAAAAAGTGAAAATCATGAAAATTATTATTTCTTTTAGTTTGTTTTTTTTAAGTCTTACGTTGGTTCAGTCAGAAAATGATGATGAAGCGGCCGTTCAAAAAGTGGTAGAAACTTTTTTTGACGGTTTTCATAAACAAGATTCTATAATAATGAAAGGTGTAGTGGGTGATAATGTGCTTTTACAAACTACAGGAAGAAATAAAGAGGGTAAAACAATGTTCAGAACTGAAAAAATTGAAAAATTATATAGTTCTATAGTTGGTATACCCGATAGTATTCAATTTCAAGAAAAATTGACATCATGGTCCATTCAAGTTGATAGAACTATGGCAAACGCTTGGGTAGGATATGAATTTTGGCTCAATGGAGAGTTTTCACATTGCGGGATCAACTCTTTTCAAATGGTCAACTTTGATGGTGATTGGAAAATTATTTACTTAATAGATACTAGAGGGAAGGCTGGGTGTTTAGAAGATTAGGGTAACTATTATATCCTTTAAGCAGTACTTTAATTTATAATAAAACAAGGCCAAGCCTTTATTTATGTAATTACTAACATATTATATAGAAATTCATAATCCCTATTATTTATCTACTAATTTTCCATCGGGGTATTTTGCAAATCGTCCTTTTTCTTTTTCATGTACATTATCGGGGTAAGGCCACGGCCAACCTCCAAATTGCGTTACCCGATACTCGTCCATAGCCTGTTGAATTTCTTCCTCCGTATTCATGACAAATGGTCCGTATTTGGCCACGGGTTCTCCAATCGGCTTTCCTTGGAGCATAAGGAGATGCGCTTGCTTGTTGCCAACCTTAAAAGTTGTGTCTTGCAATCCATCTAATACAACACCAAAATTGGGGTTCACTTTTTTAACTCCAAAATAGATTTCTGAACCTTCATAAAAGTATAGGGTTCGCGTGACTTCGGTTGATGCTTTTGGTAACGTGAACTCGGTATTGGCATCCACATGAATGTTCCAAACGGCAACATCGTTTTCGCCTTTCGCCGCCCATGAATTTGGGGCGGGCTCATTGGCCTGATTACCTTTAAAGTTACCTGCAATGACTTTAATTTTGGCATTTTCTTCTTCTATGATGGGTATATCCTCATGCCACAACATCTTAAAATGAGGGTCAACAAACTTATCAGCTTTCGGGAGGTTTAACCATATTTGAAATAATTCTAAGGGGTTTTCTGAATCATCTTTTAACAATGGGAACATTTCGGAATGTTGAACACCACGCCCCGCTGTCATCCATTGCACATCACCTTCACCAAAACGGCCTGCGGCCCCCAGCGAATCGGAATGGTCACAAAACCCTTTGTTAACTATAGTAATCGTTTCAAAGCCCCGATGTGGATGGTACGGAAAACCAGGAATAGTTGAACCATGATACATACGCCAGCCATCTTTAATGGTAAAATCATTACCAATGTTTCGTCCTTCCAATAATTTTGGGTCAGGCCCCATTTCTCCATTTCCTTTAGGATAATGGTCCAAATGATATACGGCAAATAGAAAGGGATCCTGAGTTTGCCAGGGAAAACCTAAGGGAAAAGTACTAAGAACAGTATTCATGGTTTATTTAAAGCTTTAAACTGAGTTTCTAGATATTTTTGTTGCCATTTACCCTCTTCATAATTGCCAATGGTAAAGTTATAGGTTGTGGCATCGATATATTCCCAGAAATCTGAAATTACAGTAGTCCCGTATTGATATTCATATCGCATATTTTTACCATCAACTAGGATTTTACCCGTGGTTACACCCCCAAAAACATCAAATTCCCAAAATCTAATGGCTTCACTTTCTTCATCCCATTTTCGTATTCCATGATTTCTATCACCGAATTTTGTTTGTTCTTTGTTGATAAAACCATTTGAATTTGCAATTATAATTGTGCTATCTAAGTCATATGAAAATGTAGTTTCTTGTTTGAATTTTGTTCCATTTCCCCAATTACCTTCCGCTACCCAAGTTTTGCCAATTAAAGGCTGGAATACTTTCAGATTACCACTCTGTGCTAAACTATTTGAATAAAACAGTATAGAGATAGAAATACAAAAACTAATGCTGGCTAAGTTTGTTAATTCTTTTTTGGACTTCATCTGCTTCTGCATATTTACTATCACTTTCACTTCTATTGATTTTTGAAAGGTCAAAAGCTTGTTTCATCAACTTCCGATACTTTTCTTGTAATTTTTCTACTTCTGTTTTCTTTTTAAATAATCCGAACATAGCAATTCTTTGATTTTAATTCTGTCCAATTGGTGGAGGGCCATCAATCATAGGCTCGTACACCTCGTCACCTTTGCGTTCTTTGAATTCTTCCGTGACTTTATCAATTAACTTTTGATTTTCAAACAAATCTACCATGGTCATTGCCATGGCCTTAGATGCGTAGACCATGCCTTTATGACCAATACTCATGCCACCGCAGGCTACAACGGCCCAAGAGTGCCAGGGGGTGTCTTTTGGAGCCACAGTTGCACTTAAATTGATATTAGGCACATTCCAACTGACATCTCCAACATCAGTTGACCCACCTCCCGGAGTTTCTAAAGTTTCTCTTAGTGGTCGAATACTACTGTCCATACCAACTTCTTCTTTGCCAGTAGCTTTTTGAATAGCCTTACCAAAAGTAGTTTCTTCATCGGTATACGTAATTGGGCCTAATAATTCTATATTCTGCTGCATGATTTCACCACCAGAACGATTTACCAAAGTCTCATAGATACCGGATACCAAAGAGATTTTATAATCTACGTTTGCCATAATGGCGGCACCTTCTGCCATTGCCTTTACTCGTTCATAGGTTGGTAACATTACTTTTCTTTTAGGATCCCGAACACGAACCCAAAGTTTTGCATAGTCTGGAACTACATTAACTACTTGTCCACCATCTTGGATATGGTAATGAATTCGTGAACTTGGCAGGATATGTTCACGGTAATAATTGATTCCCGTTGTATATATTTCTAGAGCATCGGAAGCACTTCTCCCATTCCATGGATCTGCTGAAGCATGGGCCGCTTGTCCATAAAATTCGACAATAAAATCTATCAGCGAAAGACCACTTTGCACATCCGCCTCAATGTTAGCGCCTGGGTGCCAGCTGATATTTACGTCAACATCATCCCAAAGTCCAGCTTTTACCATCCATACCTTGGCAAAATACTTTTCCTCTGCTGGTGTCCCCAAGAATTTTACTGTGCCCTTTATTTTTCCTGCATCCATCAATTCTTTAATAGCGATGGCAGACCCCAAACTTGCTGTGCCAAACATATTATGTCCGCATCCATGACCCGGTGCATCTGGAGTTAATGGTTCTTTTATGGGACTTGTCTTTTGAGAAAGGCCCGGCAAAGCATCAAACTCACCAAGGATACTTATAACCGGACTTCCGGAACCATAAGTTGCTGTAAATGCCGTTGGAATTTCGGCTACAGCTCTTGTTACCATCATGCCATTTTTTTCAGCGTAATCTGCCAAAATTCGGGAAGATTCACTTTCATTGAAAGCAGTTTCGGCTAAAGCCCAAATAGAATCACTGATTTTAATAAGTTCAGCTTTGTGTTTTTCTACTGAAGCTATTACCGCTTTCTTATTGGAACTGATTTTTTGTGCTGTTACTCCAAATGCAGACAAAATGCAGAGGATGAGTAGTATTCGATTTTTCATTTTAAAAGGATTGAGTTAGTTCTAAAATAGAATCTCTAAAATACTGAAAAAGAATTAGCCGACGGCTTCTTTATATACTTTCAAACAGCGTTCCCGTGCCATTTTATGGTCAACCATCATAGTAGGGTACGTAAGTTCTTGTAATTCTGGCACCCAAGTATTAATATATTCTTTATGCTTATCGAATTTTTCAACTTGCGTTATCGGGTTGAAAATTCTAAAATATGGAGCTGCATCAACACCAGCGCCAGCTGCCCATTGCCAATTACCTATATTGCTCGATAGCTCAAAATCCAATAACCTTTCTGCGAAATAAGCTTCGCCCCATCGCCAATCAATCAATAAATGCTTACATAAAAAACTGGCCACCAGCATGCGAACGCGGTTGTGCATATATCCCGTTGTATTAAGTTCACGCATTCCTGCATCCACCAGAGCATAGCCCGTTTGTCCGCTTTTCCATTTTTTAAAATCATCTTCATTATTCCTCCATTGAATTCTGTCGTACTTTGGCCTAAAGGCTTTGTTGACAGTATAAGGGAAGTGCCATAGAATCTGCATAAAGAATTCTCGCCAAATGAGTTCGTTCCAAAAAACTTCATTCTCTTCTTCAATGGCTTTTTTTACCATTTTTCTGATGGATACCGTGCCAAAACGTAAATGCGGTCCTAAACTAGAAGTGCCATTTTTCTTTGCCGGATAATTTCGAGTGGCCTCGTATTGTTGAATCAGGTCTTTGGTTACGATATAAGGTTTTACTTTAATTTTTGAGGGTTCAAAACCTAAATCTCTTAAAGAACAATTTGGTGCGTCAATATCAGGCACAAAATTGTTGAAGTGTATTTTGTAGTCAATAAGGTTTATAGATGGGTTAAAAAGTTCTTTCCATTTGTTTTTATACGGTGTATATACTACATAAGGGTTGCCATCACCTTTAACCACTTCATTTTTTTCAAAAATAACTTGGTCTTTAAAAGTTTTAAAACCAATAGCACGTTCAGATAAAAACGTCGCTATTTCTTGGTCTCTTTTAATAGCGTAAGGCTCATAATCATGATTGGTAAATACATTTATTACACTATTACTTTCAATAAGCTTTTTGAAAACTTCTAAAGGCTTTCCACGATATAGACCAATGCTACTATTGGATTTTGTTTTTAATTGATTTTGTAATTCTTGAAGGGTTTTATGTAAAAAAGACAATCGCGCGTCATCTTTTGGTAGTCTTTCCAGAATCTCGGAGTCAAAAATAAAAATTGGGAGTAAAGGAACATCTGTATTTATAGCATGATACAGACCAACATTATCTTCAAGACGTAAATCGCGTCTAAACCAAAAAACATTGATTTTTTTTGACATTATGAAACATTCAAGGTAGACATTCCTCCATCTAGACCAACAATTTGCCCTGTCATCCAACTACTCTTCTCGCTTAGCAGAAAAACAGCAATATTTGAAATATCTTCAGCATTACCTACTCTCTTCAGCGGATGCCTTTCAGACATCATGCCCTTTTTTTTGTCATTACTCAATAATCTTTTTGCTAAGGGAGTATCTACTAAAGAAGGGGCTATACAATTAACTCGAATTTTTGGTGCAAATTCTGCTGCTAAAGACTTAGAAAAACCTTCAATAGCACCTTTTGCCGAGGCCACACTAGTATGAAAGGGCATACCGATACCAACCGCAACAGTACTGAAGAAAACCATACTAGATCCCTCCGTCATTCTGGGCATAATGGTTTTGACTACCCTCACTAAAGAGAAAAAATTAAGTTCCATTTCGTCTTTAAAAATATCTAATGATAACATTTTTAAAGGTTTTAGATTTATACTGCCAGGGCAATAAGCAAATCCATGAATTTCATCAGGTAGTTGTGATTCATCTAAGGTGTCCGTAGTAGCATCAAATGGAATGTAGTTTACATCTAAATTGTAAAGTTTCTCATTAGTTCTAGAAGCTATATAAACAGTATTGTTATTGTGTAATGCCTTCGCCATTTCAAATCCAACACCATGAGAGCCACCTATAAGTAATATGTTTTTGTTCATTTTAAATTGATATGAATTCTAAACTATTTTCATGATTTTCCATAATCCCAAAGAGCTCATTCAATTTGATTTCGCGATATTGAAAAATCTGATTGAGTTGCTTTTTAACCAAAAGAGGGTGTGCTAATTGACCCAATACCCCAAAAGGAATTTTATAATCGATGACATCTTCCATTTCAACACCGCCTTGAATTTCTTTTATAAAATGCTTGTGATGCCAAAGAGCGTAGGGACCGAAACGCTGCTCATCAACAAAGTATTCCCCTTCTTTAACATGCGTAATTTCAGTGACCCATTTCGTAGAATAGCCTGGAAAAGGTTTTACAATGTATTGTATGATTTGACCTTGAAACATTGGTCTATCCGCACCAGAAAGAATATTAAACCCCATATGGTCCGGTGTAATCACTTTTAAATTTTTCGGATCAGAAAGAAAGTCCCAAGCCTCTTTCTTGGAAATAGGGAATGCTTGTTTAGCTTTGAGCTGATATAACTTCATACAATCGTTTTAGCAAAGATATAAGCATTATTGTTTAATAAAAAAAAATAAAAGTTAAACAAAATAAAAGATGAAGTGATGTGTATGTTCTGATTACGTCGTTTAAAAGTTGAGTTTAACCAAGTTTTGAGATAATTTCTAAATTTCGTTGTTATTTTAAACATCGAAAATCAAGTATTTGAAAACTCAAATTTGGATATTACTTTTAATTTGTGCCAACATGGGTTGGTCTCAAACAGATATTACTGAAGTGGGAGCATTGCCTCAGCAAGTTTTTGAAACTTCGGGGTTGTTATCTTACAATGGCAAATTAATTACACATAATGATTCTGGCAATGCCCCAGAGTTATATGAAATTGATGTAAATACATTAGAAATCACAAGAACGGTAACCATTACCAATGTTGATAATATCGATTGGGAAGATATAGCCCAAGATAATAACTATATCTATATAGGCGATTTTGGTAATAATAATGGTGACCGGCAAGATTTAAGCATTCTTAAAATTGCAAAGTCAGACTACAATAATAATGATACTGTAACTGCGGAAACTATTGACTTTATTTACGAAGACCAAACTAATTTTATTACTACTGAGAATAGTGATTTTGATGCTGAGGCGCTTTTTGTTTTTGGGGATGAATTAATTATTTTGACTAAACAGTGGCAACAACAGGGGACAACGGCTTACAAAGTGCCTAATTTGTCAGGTGCTTTTTTAGCGGAACGAATGGATTCTTACCAGGTAGATGGGTTGGTTACAGGCGCTTACTTTAATGAAAATACCAATCTATTATCGTTAGTTGGGTATTCCCAATTCCTGTTCCCATTTTATGCCTTAATAGAAAATGTTGATAGTAACACTATTTTTAGCGGAAATAAAATAAAAAGTAATTTGTCAATAGGTCAAGCACAAGTCGAGGCAATAACTCTCATAGACTCAAATCAATTTTATATTAGCTCTGAAGAGTTTTCTAATCCTCCTCTTGTAAACTCATCATCAAGACTTTTCACTTTCACGTTGGATAATGAGGTAGAAGAAAATCCATCTGAAGATAACCCTATTGAAGAAAGCCCAATTGACGAAGAATTATTGGCATATAAAACCTTTGGTTCACAAAATCTTAATTATAGATTGAATACCGAACGACCAATCACAGGAATGGGAATTTTTGATATTTCTGGTAGAATGGTCTCCTATGTTCCGCTAGAAGAACTAAGTACAGCCCCAATCGATATTTCTATATATAATCAATCAATTTATTACCTGACTTTCTTTCTGATCGATGATGCTATTTCGGTCCCATTTTTTAGGGACTAACTACTTTCTTTAGGTATTCCTTAACATATGGAGCATCTCTTTATATTTAGCTTTGCGGGACTTATCAATTATTAAAAAACACTTACAATGAAAAAATTAGCTTTATTTACAATGGCTGTATTGTTTAGCTTTACCTTAGGAGCACAGATACAGACACCACAACCAAGTCCTGCGGCAAAAATTTGGCAGACTGTTGGCTTAACGGAAGTTACCGTAGATTATTCTAGACCATCTATGCGCGGTAGAACGATTTTCGGAGATTTAGTTCCCTTTGATGCTTTATGGAGAACCGGGGCAAATGCTTATACTAAAATCAGTTTTGACAAAGATGTCGCTATTGCTAACCAGGCGGTAAAAGCGGGTACCTATTCGGTATTTACCAAGCCAGGAAAGACTACATGGGAAGTATTCTTTTACACGGATACCGAAGGTGGCGGTACCCCAGCGGAATGGGATGATAGTAAAGTTGTGGCGAAGACAACTGTACCGGCTCTGTCTATGGAAATGCCTGTGGAAACATTTACGATTACTATTGATGATGTCACTAGCAATAGTGCAAATCTTGGAATTCTTTGGGAGAATACTTATGTGGGAATTCCCTTTGCTGTATCTACTGATACCGAAGTAGTTCAAAATATTGAAAAAGTAATGTCTGGTCCGAGTGCTGGAGATTATTACACTGCTGCTGTATACTATTCAAGCGAGGGAAAAGATATTGCTAAAGCCAAAGAATGGATGGATAAAGCGATATCTATGACTGAAAACCCAAGATTCTGGCAGCTAAGACAGCAGTCATTAATTTTGGCTAAAGCAGGAGATAAAGCAGGTGCAATAGCCACAGCAAAAAAATCTTTAGCAGGAGCGGAAGAAGCTGGAAATATGGACTATGTTAAAATGAATAAAGATTCTCTTAAAGAATGGGGGGGAATGTAATAAAAAGTAAAAAAGATATTTTGACCCTGATGGCAACATCAGGGTTTTTTATGCTTTAATCGGAGGGTTGCCTAAGGTTCTATCCAAACCTTCGAGAAGAATTGCAAGCAGTATGACCAAGCCACAGCCAAAGGCGTTCAGCCATAGATAAGACATCCATTCTTGACTCCATCCTAATATAACAATAGCTTGTGTGACCAAGGCAGCAATAAAGACTGCATTGCCCTTAACAAACTTAAAAAAGAAGGCTAAAAGAAATATACCAAGTACATTGCCATAAAATATAGAACCGATAATGTTAACCAATTGAATTAGATTATCAAATAAATTAGCAACGCAAGCTATAAGAATAGCGATGATACCCCACAAGAACGTAAACCATTTAGTAGCAACTACGTAGTGTTTTTGGGTAAACTGACCTGTTTTGTTTCTTTTGTACAAGTCTAAAGCGGTAATGGTTCCCAAAGCATTTAATTCAGAAGCTGTGGATGACATGGCAGCAGATAAAATAACTGCTAACAAAAGCCCAATTAGGCCTCTAGGCAAATTATTCAATATAAAATGGATAAATACGTAGTCTTTATCATTGGTTTCTGCACTCTTGCTCGCCTCGCTAATTAAAGTCTTTGCAGCATCACGATTAATACGTTCCTCCTTGTTGACCTGTACTACATTAAGCTTTGCCTGTTCAATAGCATTATAATCTTTTAGCTTGAGTGCCTCTGAATAGTCATTTTGAGCCATGCGTTTTTGTTGTTCCAACTCTAAATGACCTTCTTCCAATGATTTATAATCTTGAGCATATTCGGATAATAATACAGCTTCCGTTGCGGCAGGATTAAAATTTAATGGAGATGCATTGTATTGATAAAATACAAATACCATAACCCCAACTAACAGAATAAAAAACTGCATCGGAATTTTTAAGAGACCATTAAAAATAAGTCCTAATTGACTTTCTCGAACTGATTTTCCGGATAAATAACGTTGTACTTGGCTCTGATCTGTACCAAAATAGGCTAGGGCTAGAAAAAAGCCACCTGTAATACCACTCCAGAACGTGTATCGATTTTTGGTGTCAAAATCAAAGTTCAAAATAGTAAGCTTTTCATTCGCACCGGCAATTTTCAATGCTTCCCCAAAAGAAATGTCTGCAGGTAAACTTCCTAATATAAAAAAGAAAGCAAAGAACATTCCTATCATTATAATGAACATTTGCTGCTTTTGCGTAACACTTACCGCTTTGGTACCACCAGAAACAGTATAGATAATGACTAAAGCACCAATTATGATGTTTAGAGTCCTTAAATCCCACCCTAAAACTGCTGAAAGAATAATTGACGGAGCAAAAATCGTAATACCAGCAGCAAGCCCTCTTTGAATTAAAAAAAGAACTGCTGTAAGCGTTCTAGTTTTGAGGTCAAATCGTTTTTCTAAAAGCTCATAGGCAGTGAATACTTTTAGTTTGTGATATATAGGAATGAATACAGCGCAAATGACAATCATCGCAATAGGTAAGCCAAAGTAGAACTGAACAAAGCCCATACCATCATGAAAAGCTTGACCAGGCGTTGATAAAAATGTAATTGCACTTGCTTGAGTTGCCATTACAGAGAGACCAATTGTCCACCATTTTGCATCACTACCACCTCTAACATAATCATCAACACTTGTGCTTCCTTTGGTTTTCCAAACCCCAAAACCTACAATAAAAAATAGCGTTCCGCCTAGGACAATCCAATCTAATAACGCCATGATTTTTATATGTTAGCTTTCATAATGTATAGGAAGAGAAGAATGTATATGGTGTTCAAAATGAGTACCAAAGAATATTCTTTTTTCCAAACAAAACTATTTTCTGAACTATCCTTTGATCTCATCCTCGTTTTTAATATTTTCTTTTCCTAAAGATAGCATGTTTGCAAATAGTTTATAAGCGCCTGAAACTCCGGCGGGCAATTCCCTAAAAAAGCTAAGTCCGGTATAAATATAGTTTCCCTTACCATAAGGAGCAACCAACAAACTACCAGTTTTGGCTGTTTCGCCCTTATCGCTCATAGAAAGTATAGGGGTAAATTCCTCACCCCATTCATTTGGAAAGTAAAGCCCACGCTCTTGAACCCAACCATCAAAGTCAGTTTTATCAATGGTATTCGGAAAGTTAACCAAAGCATGATCTTTGGCAAGAATGGATACCTCAGCATTTTCATTGGTCACTCTGTCTCTTGATATTGTTAAGGAATAAGGAGCAATATTTTCAAATTGGTTACGCCATCTATTTGCAGTGTTATATTGAATGATAAGATTACCACCTTCTTTTACATAATCTAACAAATGGCTTTGCTTGAATTTGAGTTCTTCAACAACGTTATAGGCTCTAATTCCCACCACAATACCATCGTACTTATCTAGTGTACCTTTTTCAATTTCTGAAACATTTATGGTCTGAACATTATAGCCTATTTGCTCTAAACTTTCAGGAACTTTATCACCTGCACCTACAATATACCCAATGTTTTCACCACTCTTCTGGATATTCAAACGAACTACTTTAGCTTCTGAAGGCAGCAGTATGGATTGTTTTGGAATATGGTCATAAGAGATTTCAGCTAGGGATTTGTCATAGTTTTTATCATTAACAGTTAGTGATGGACTGATATAACCTTCACTTTCATTGGCTGGTGGAGTTACTTCAAAATAAACTGTTTGAACTTCTCCCTTTTGTGTAATTGAAAAATTCAAAGCTTCAGGCTGTACGCTCCAACCGACAGGATATTTTATTCTTGCAATACCGGAAATATCATTTTTTCCAGCCCGAATGGCCAGTGCAACCTTCTTAGGTTGAGAATCCGAAAAAATCATGACATCATCTGTAAAACTTGCAGTCACCTCAGGTAAAATCACAAAGGGTTCAAAGAGCTCTCCTTTATCAGGTTTTGAGTAGCGTCGAAAAACAGGCTTAGTAAAATCTAATGTAGTGCCTGAAAAATCTAATTGAAAAATTGCTTCAAATGCTGCGGGTGTCTCAGGTTTGCCTATTAAACTTTTATCCGAAACCTTATACATACCTAAACTCCCCTTCTCATTCAACCAGTACGGGGAGGTGTAAGCGTTGTTTTCAGGAATTACAAATTCTAATTCAAGATTCTCTTTCTTATTTTCTACAAGACTTAGATTTGGACTTAAAGAATTCTGACTGTTCTTTATATGTATCTTGTACAGCCTTACGTCGACCTCACTTCTATTCAACACCTCAAAAGTCACTTTTAAATTTTCATTTTGTACCGCAGAAGCTGCAGAGGCATTGGCTTCTAAATAAATACCGGAGCAAGCAAGAATAATTTCTTTTAGATGTTCGGATTTTAAACTTTTCCAATGCTCATCTTCAATATTTTGTAGCAGTTCATAAGCTTCAATTAATTGTCCTAAATGTGAAGAAGGGTCTTTAAAATTGAAGTCATTTTCTATAGCGTATAAAATATTTCCAATTGCCTCGCCATTTTCTATTCTTGACCAAGTGGTATTGATTCCATCAAAAAGATTAGACTTATCCGGGGGCAAATCGCCTTTTAAAAGCTCTACATATTCATCTTGGGAACCTCTCAGTGAAATACGACCAAATCCTTGACATAAATGTTGACTACTTGCCAAAGAAGCAATTTCATTATTTGAAATACCCAATTCGGGGTAATAGACACCAACATCCATTTTCAGCATATTTGACTTGTCTGCTTTTTCAAAATTCTCTCGACTACCATAGAACCACCAATTTGTATTAAAAAATATACGTTTGGGTTGCCATATGTCTGTTAAGCTGAGTTGTTCAGGATAGGCACTTTTATTAGCTGCCAAATTAAAAGCCTCAACACTTAACATGGCCGATGCAGTATGATGACCATGGGTTGTTCCTGGACTTCTGTGGTCAAAGCGATTAATGATAACATCTGGTCTTAAATTACGGATAGTCCAAACGACATCTTCCAAAACCTGTTCTTTGTCCCAAATCTCTAAAGTTTCATCTGGATGTTTTGAATAACCAAAATCGTTAGCTCTACTAAATCGTTGTTCTCCTCCATCAACACGCCTTGCCCCCAATAATTCTTGAGTTCGCAATAATCCTAATAACTCTCTTAATTCTGGACCTATCAAATTTTGACCTCCATCACCTCTAGTTAAAGATAAATAGGCGGTTCTTGCTTTAACATGGTTTGATAAATATGCTATAAGCCGTGTGTTTTCATCATCAGGATGTGCCGCAACATATAGTGCAGTACCTAAAAAATTCAGCTTTTGAAGCTCATGGTGAATTTGAGTTGAAGAAAGTTTTTTTGGTGCCTGTGCTTGTGCAAGAGCGCAAAAGAGGATTAAGCCTAGACCTAAAGCCTTAAATTTCTGCATGATTGGGATTTTAGTTAATCTCAAATATAGAAAGATTAAGAGGCAGCAACCTTACATTTAGAACTTCTTTAACATGCTAAAAAGATGATTCTAAATCTTCACCTGTGGCGACCTGTTTTTGAATTAAAACAACCCCTTTTTGTAATAAAAGATTATTGGGGTAGGTAAGTAACTCACCATTATCTTTCTTTAGGTTAACATTGAAGGCCTGAATGTTAATAATTATAGCCTCTTCAGGAAAATCTTTATCTAATATTCTAATTCTATCGCCAATTTTAAAAGGAAAATAAAAGAACAAAATAATCCCAGAAGTAATATTGCTTAATATAGACCAAGTGGCAAAAAGTGCTACCCCTAATACGGCAAATATTGACGAAAGAATTAGGCCAAGTTCTTTAAAATCAACTCCCCAAATAAAAATCATTGCAACAACAAGAATAAAAAAAAGGCCAAAAGTAATGTACCTGCCCACTAATACGGCTCTCACTTGGTTAATATCACTGATTCGAGCAATCTTTCTAATGGTCATTACTGCCAGAAATCGAAGAATTAGGAATACTACCAGTACAATTAAAGTTGTCGTTAATTCAGTTTGATAATCTTTAATAAAGTTGTCCATGACTTATATACCTAGGCTATCACGAAGAAAAGAGTCTTTATTAGAATTTTGACGCCAATATGGAGTTTTTAAACTTTTTAATTTGATGCCTTTTGAAGTCATCAACTTTGAATTAGATCCATAACCACTTTTAAACTCCTCAGACCAGCTTTCAATGGTATATGGAAAAGCTGAGGTAAAGTTGATGGAAACTTTTCTAATGCCATCTCCATAGTCAACGGTATAAGTACTTGTACCATTTGAAGTTTCTAGTGATGCTATTGCATTTAGTGCCTGAATTTCTTGATGTTTGACCCTAAAAAATTCTAAAGAAGGAACAATTTGAATTTCACCAATAGGCAAGTTTTCAGGATTAATTCTGATTTTAGTCCAAATTTCATTTTCTAAAAAAGCTTTGTCCAAAGTCAAATTTTTATCTGCTTCCCCTTCAAAATAAGAATGTGATGTGAATTCAAACTTTTCGCGATTATTGAGTTGCGAATAGACATGGCCGCACCATTCTTGAATAGACAGACTGGTTTTTATAGCATGTTGATTATCATATACAGGATAAAATGTGCTGCTCATAATAGAGTAGGGGTAAATACCTGTAAGGTAATTTTTGGTGGCGTTTAATTTTAAAACAGGAATGTTATCTGAATTGCTTCTGTCTGCCTTTACTTGTATTTCTGGCAGAAAAGGTTCTGTGACGTAAATTAGCACACTTGTTCCCTCTCTAACTTCACCATAACGGGCCTGTTCCAATTTATAGGAAGTAATCTCTGCATTACCGGCATACCAATACTTCTTAAATTCTTGAGATAATGGATTTTTTGATACTGAGGTTTCAGTGTTTACAACTTTTGTATTGATAGCAAGTTCTTCAACCTCTGGAGCTGTTTGCTCTTTACAACTTTCAAAAAGAGAAATTAGTACAGCGAACAAAACAATGATTAATTCAAAACGAAGCCACTTTTTCATAATATTAAGATGGTTTTTATCAAAATTAATCAAGATGTATCAGTCAACCATGTTCATTAACGTTTTGTAAACTAAATGTGTAGGCATACCTACAACATTATTGTAAGAGCCTTGAATGCTTTCGATAGCGATAGCTCCCAACCACTCTTGAATTCCATATGCGCCTGCCTTATCAAATGGTTTGCACTTTTCAATATAATAGTTGATTTCCTCTTCAGTTATCTTGCCAAACTTGACTTTCGTAGTCATACTTATCGTTTTTTGTATATTAGGGGTTGTAAAACAAACGGATGTAATAACATCATGCCAACCATCGGATAATTTCTTCAACATATCAGTTGCTTCGCTGTTATTACCTGCTTTTGCTAATGATTCATCATTGTGCCATACAACAGTATCTGACGTTACCAATATTTCATTCGTCTGTAGAGTACCTTTAAATGGTGAAGCTTTTAATACCGCAAGATTTTCTGAAATTTTATTCGCTTTTAGTGTCTCTGGATAAATCTCTTCGACAGGTTTTAATCGAATTTCAAAATCTAGACCTAAATCTTCAAAAAACTGTTTTCTTCTTGGCGAACCAGAAGCCAAAACTATTTTATGGTTTTTAAGTTTTTTACGTAATGGGTTCTCAATCATTTTTGGCGCTAAAATTTGAGTTCCAGTCCCCGCGAACTTTTAAAACCTGTTCAATGATATCGCGAACACAGCCTTCCCCACCGTTCTTATGAGAAACATAGTCACAAACCGCTTTTACTTCAGCAACCGCATTTTGTGGACAAGTGGCCAGTTGTACCATTTTCATTGGTGGAATATCAGGCAGGTCATCGCCCATGTACAAGGCATTTTGAGGTTTGATGTTATAAATGTCCAGATATTCATCTAATGGTTCTTCTTTATGATGAGCGCCTAAATAAATATCGGTTACCCCCAAACCTTTCAACCTATTGCGAACTCCTTCATTACTTCCGCCTGAAATAATACAAACGTTATATCCTTTATCCAAAGCAGTTTTCAGGGCATATCCATCTTTTACATTCATGCTTCTTAACATTTCTCCAGTTGAGGTTATTAAGATAGAGCCATCGGTAAAAACCCCATCCACATCAAAGATAAAAGTGGTGATATCCTTTAAATATTCCTTATAATTTTTTTTCATAGGTCTCTTTAATCGATTGGCTTAAAAGTTGGTATATTTTTTTATGGATAGGATTGTTCAATTCGTCTAAATGTTGTTGCATGGTTAACACATCATTTCGTCTTGCTGGCCCCGTTTGTGCCTTTTTAGGATTCAAAACACTGAGTTTATCCACTGTCTCTAAAATCAAAGGTTGTATCAGTTCAAAGGGTAAACTTTCCGTTTCACAAAGCTCTTGAGCAATTTGAAACAGATGGTTACTAAAGTTATTTGCAAATACTGCTGCTAAATGTAATTTTTTTCTCTTTTCAGACGAAATTTCATTTACCGATTCAGTCAAAAAATTGGCGAACGTATTTAGTGTGCTTAAACCCTTTTCATCGCTAGCTTCAATACAAATAGGAATTTTTGTAAAATCGATTTCTTTGTTTTTTGTAAAACTCTGTAAAGGATAAAATACTCCTTTCCTTTTGGATCTTATGGAAGCCATTGAAATGCTACCTGATGTATGAGCGACGATTCCAGGTTTACGGCTAACAATTTCGGACACTGATGCAATTTCATCGTCAGTTACAGCAATTAAATAGATATCGGCATTAACAATGGCATCTATATTTGTTGTAATACTGCAATGTTCTGAAAAATATTTTAGGGTTTCCCTATTCCTTCCAAAAACTTGTTTTATTGCAACTTCATCAACATTTAAGAAAGCATTGAATAGGTGCGTTGCCACATTGCCTGTTCCGATAAGCACAAATGAAAGCATGTTCAAAAGTACAAATTTAACAGGGTTTGGTTTTGAGAAATAATTAACAGTTTTGTTCAGCTTTTTAGTTTGGACGGCCGATTTTCAAAATGTAAAAACGCCGTACTTTTGCATGCCAAAGAATCGCATATGTTCAATTTGCTCAAGAAAACCCTCTTTTCAACTAAATTAATGGCTATGCTTTTTTTAGCTTTTGCCACAGCGATGGCCATTGGTACCTTTGTTGAGAGTTGGTATAGCACTGAAACTGCAAGAATCTACATTTATAATGCCACTTGGTTTGAGGTCATTATGGTGTTTTTTGTGATTAATTTTTTCGGCAATATCTTCAGATATAAATTATTACAATGGAAAAAGTGGCCGGTTTTAGTTTTGCACCTTTCTTGGATTCTTATTATTATCGGTGCTTTTGTGACTCGCTACATCAGTTATGAAGGTATGATGCCCATTCGTGAGGGTAATGCTGAAAAAGTGTTCTATTCTGATAAGACGTATTTAACTGCTTTTGTAGATGGAGATATGAATGGAGGAAAAATGCGCAAAACTTTACAACACCCCATTTTAGTAACTTCTGAAGGTAAACGAAGTAATTTACCATGGAAAGGTGATTTTAATGGCCAATCATTTACTATTGACTATGTAGATTTTATCGATGGTGCCGAAGAAGGATTGATTCCCGATGAGAATGGAAATGAATACTTAAAAATAGTGGAAGCTGGTGATGGTCAACGACATGAGCATTACTTAGAAAACGGGAAAGTTGCCAGTATACATAACGTCTTGTTCTCACTAAATAAGAATACCCAGGGTGCCATTAACCTATTCACTTCTGATAGCACTTATTCTATTAAAACACCTTTCGATGGTGGTTTTATGCGTATGGCAGATCAATTTAAAGGGCAAGTGGTTAAGGATAGCTTACAAAAACTCCAATTACGTTCGCTCTACACCATAGCCAATATGCAGTTTGTGATTCCTGAACCTATAGTAAAGGGTAGTTACGGTGTTGTAAAAGTTCCTGAAAAGGAAATTACTGCGCAAACTCAAGATGCTTTGGTAGTATCAGTGACTTCAGATGGGCAAACAGTAGAGCGTAAGTTATTAGGTGCTCAAGGAACTGCTGAGTTTTCCGAGAAGTTTAATGTTGGTGGACTTGAGTTTTCCCTATCCTATGGTTCTAAGGTGTATGAACTACCTTTTAATATAAAACTGAATGATTTTATCGCGGAAAAGTATCCAGGTACTGATAACAGTTATAAATCGTTTATGAGCAAAATAACCGTTGAAGATGAACGACCTTTTGATTATGACATTTATATGAACCATGTATTGGACCATAAAGGATATCGTTTTTTTCAATCTAGTTTTATGCCAGACGAAAAAGGCACCGTACTTTCTGTTAATCATGATGTTTGGGGAACATGGATTACCTACATAGGCTATTTCTTGCTTTATATAGGCCTTATGGGTATTATGTTTTTTGGTAAGACACGTTTTAAAGATTTAGCAAAATCCTTAGATAAAATAAAAAAGAAAAAAACGGCTTTAACAGTTGTATTGGTTTTGTTGGGGATGACAAGTTTGCATGCGCAAGATGTCAATACACACAATAATACTCTTCCAACCAAAGCTCAAATAGATTCGGCAATTACTACAACTACAGTTTCAAAAGAACATGCAGACAAATTTGGTGCTCTAGTAATGCAAGACGCGGGAGGTCGCATGAAACCAATTCATACCTTTTCCTCGGAATTGTTGCGTAAATTAAGTGGTAAGAATGAATTTCGGGATATGAATTCCGATCAGGTGTTTTTATCAATGATGTTGAATCCGCCAGTTTGGTACAACACCGAATTTATTTCTTTAGGAAAGCGTGAAAATGATAGTATTCGAGAAATTGTAGGTGTCCCAAAGAGTCAAAAACTTGTAAAAGCCACTGATTTTTTTGACGCTACCGGAATGTACAAATTAAAGCCCTATATGTTGGAGGCGACCTCCACAAATAACCCAAATAATTTTCAAAAGGATTTTAAAAAAGTGAACGAGCGATTGAATCTCTTGGATATGGCCTTAAGCGGTCAAATTGTTAAGATTTTTCCGCTCTTGAACGATGAAAATAATAAATGGATTTCTCCTATTGAGTTTCGAGGGGGGCAGTACCAAATTAGCGATTCACTTTATGCTAACTTCATCAATAACGGGTTGCCTTATTACTTGAGTACCTTGCAACAGGCTATTAAAACAGGAGATTATTCAGAATCGGATAAACTTTTGGCAGCATTTAAGCAAAATCAACAAAACCATGGTTCGGAAGTACTTCCTTCTGATAAAAAAATTAAAACAGAGATTTTATATAATAAGTTAGATGTTTTCAATAGACTTTATAAATACTATATGACCATAGGGGCATTTTTGTTTTTTATATTGATATTCAAAATCTTCAAAGAGCGAGAAATATGGAAAGCTGCAGCATTCTTCTTAAAAGGAATCATCATTCTGTTTTTTGTTTGGCATACTGCGGGCTTGGTACTTCGATGGTATATTTCTGGACATGCTCCATGGAGTAATGCCTATGAAAGTATTCTTTATATATCATGGGCCACAATGGGAATGGGTTTCGCTTTTGGGAGAAAAAACGAATTGACCATTGCAGCAAGTGCTTTTGTAACTGCCATGCTTTTATGGATTGCTCACCAAAGTTGGGTAGATCCATCCATAGCGAATTTGCAACCCGTTTTGGATAGTTATTGGTTGATGATTCATGTTGCTGTCATTGTGGGAAGTTACGGACCATTAACAGTCGGGATGATCTTGGGGGTGGTTTCCTTAATTTTAATCCTATTAACTACTGAAAAGAATAAAAAACGGATGGATATCAACCTAAAAGAGTTGACCATTATAAATGAACTTTCTTTAACTGTTGGCCTTATTATGTTGACCATTGGTAATTTTCTTGGTGGACAATGGGCCAATGAAAGTTGGGGTCGCTATTGGGGCTGGGACCCTAAGGAGACCTGGGCCCTAATTTCGATAATGATTTATGCATTTGTCTTGCATATGCGATTAGTACCTGGTATGCGAAGTAAATGGCTTTTCAATTTTGCCAGTATTGCTGCCTATGGATCTATTATGATGACCTATTTTGGGGTTAATTTTTATTTGGTAGGTCTGCACAGCTATGCTGAATCTGGTTCCGCCGCGATTACCCCTGACTACGTCAAATATATCGTTTTGGGCGTTCTTGTATTCGGAGGGATTAGTTATTGGAAATACAGGGTGAATTATGCCAAGACATAACTATTTAGAATCTAACAACCGCATTAATTCCTCTGCAGCCACTTTTCCTTTTTCTTTTAAAAATGGCCTAGCAGTATTGTCACCTAGCTCAAATACGACTGCTGGCATACCGTGGTTAACAAAAAAATAGGTTCTTGAAACCATCGTGGGGCTCAATTCTTTTGAAGCCTTGACATTGGTCTTTTTTTGTGGTAATCGGTTGCCAATACTTTCAATCCAGTCAAAGATCAGTTTTCCTTTTGGCCCTGTGGCCAGAGTATCCAAGGGATAATAAATATCATCCCAAGTAGAATGAAAATCTGCCCCAAAAACAAATTCATACCCTTCTGAATCTTTCTTTTTCAAGAAGTCACTAACGCTTTTGGTTTCAGGTTGATTAAAATTTTGCCAATCTCTATTGAGGTCAATTCCGCCCATATTGTGTCGCCAATGCCCATTATCGACCCCATCAGGATTCATCAGTGGAATCACAAAAACTGTATGATTATCTCTAAATTTTTTAGCCAATTCTGTATCTGACGAAATGGTCTCAATAAATGATTTCATTGCCAAAAAACCTGTCACCTCTGGCGGATGCTGTCTTGAAATTATCATAATGGCTTTTTTCGTCTTATTATTTTCATTGATTTCAAGGAGATTTATAGGTCGTTTTTCTTTAGATTCGCCTATAGCATATGTTGAAACAAATGATTTTGTAGCTAAAGAATCCACCCAATTTTTGACTCTTTTTGAGGTATATAGCTCTTGTGCGGAAACCCAAATTGGATTTTTATTAATATCTAATGTTATTTCAGCAAATTCAGGTGCCGCTTTAATTCCAAATTCCCCTTCACCTATATTGATTGCTTTAAAAGCTGCGCTATCAATGGCTCTAAAATTCAATCCGTCAGTACTTATTTTTGGATAATAGCGACTTCTAGAATCTTGATATGAAAGTTTTATGGTTATTTCTCTTGGATTACTCGTCCATATTTTAAATGCATACCATGGGCTTACATTGATAGGGGTATTTTCCGCTGTTATCCAAATTGTATAATGATCATTGCCGTCATCTGCAACTCCATTCAATCTAGCTCCATCAAAATTATTAGTGAAAAAAGTAGTACTGTCATTGAATACCCAATTACCTTTCCACTGTTTTTGTATTGGTCTATCAACTGTGGGTACTATTGGACTTTTTGGTTGCCCTTGATAACCGATATTTTTATTTGAAATATCGGTATGTGAATTTTCTGCACTCTTACATGCAATTAAGAATACGGAAAGAATAAAAAATCTAGAAAAAAACTTCATATGAATAAAAAAAAGTAAATTATTGTTGCAAAACAGGGCCTGTAAATTTCAAGGTGATATTACGAATTCTATGTGAGTTTTTAGTATGGTATCATTATTTTTAGCATATTTGCGTCATCATGAAGTTATAAGAATTATGAATACGATAGATGTCATTGCCGGGCGGCGATTTAATTAACCGAAATACTTCTTCGGTTACCTTGACATCCTTTTTTCTTTTCAATAACATAATTCTTATATAATGACGACATCACAAGAACCTTTATCCATTAAAAAACTATTTAGTTATTTAATTATAGCCATAACTGGCAAAGAAACCGAATTCACGACTGGGAGTATTCGCAAGGCGATTTTTATGCTCTCTATTCCTATGATTTTAGAAATGTTGATGGAGAGTATTTTCGCTCTAGTCGATATTGCCTATGTATCTCAGGTAAGCGTAAATGCCGTGGCAACAATCGGTCTTACTGAATCGGTAATCACTTTGGTATATGCTGTTGCTATAGGATTAAGCATGGCGGCGACTGCGGTAGTCGCTCGAAGAGTAGGGGAGAAAGATATTCTTGGAGCGCGTAATGCTGCCGTTCAAGCTATTTTCTTAGGCATATTGGTCGCATTGATCGTTGGCGTTTTTGGCTTTCTTTTTTCAGAAGAAATATTACAGCTCATGGGTGCAGAACCCGATTTGATTGCAGAAGGGTCAGGTTATACCAAATGGCTTATTGGTGGTAATATCACCATTATGTTGCTCTTTCTGATCAACGCTATTTTTAGAGGTGCTGGCGATGCATCAATTGCCATGTGGACTTTAGTTCTCTCTAACGGGCTTAATATCATTCTGGACCCATTTTTCATTTTTGGCTGGGGTCCTTTTCCTGAATTAGGAGTCATGGGCGCCGCTGTCGCTACAAACATTGGGCGTGGAACTGCTGTTGTTTTTCAACTAGGAATTCTCTTTTTTGGGTGGGGTAAAATTAAATTGGCACTTAAAGACATTGCGCTTAATATTAAAGTGATGACCAACCTAATTAAAGTTTCAATAGGTGGCATTGCCCAATTTTTAATTGGAACCTCAAGTTGGGTGTTTTTAATGCGTATCATGTCTGAGTTTGGTAGTGAGGTTCTAGCAGGATATACCATTGCAATTCGGGTCATGCTATTTACTTTAATGCCCTCATGGGGAATGAGCAATGCTGCCGCTACTTTGGTAGGGCAAAACTTAGGAGCAGAACAACCAGAACGAGCAGAAATCTCTGTTTGGAAAACAGGGAAGTACAATGCCATATTTATGGGATTTGTTTCTATAATTTATTTGCTCTTTGCAAAAGAGATTGTTGGTTGGTTCAATGATACCCCAAGCGTTGTTGAAAATGGTGGGCTTTGTTTGCAGATTATTGCTATGGGCTATATTTTCTATGCCTATGGCATGGTGGTTACACAAGCTTTTAATGGTTCAGGCGACACAAAAACCCCAACAAAAATCAATTTAATAGCCTTTTGGTTGTTTCAACTACCATTAGCGTATAGTCTTGCTTTTATTTTTAATCTAGGTGCAAAAGGTGTTTTTATAGCAATTACGGCTGCTGAGGTTTTATTGGCAACGATAGCTATGATTTGGTTTAGAAAAGGAGACTGGAAACAATTCAAAGTATAAAAGAACAACAATTCTGACAACAGATTTAGTATTTTGTTCATAATGATTTCGTTAACTTTATGTTTTAAATGATTTGATTGATATGACGAATAAGAGGAAAGGAATTAATACTATTTGCACTCATGTCGGTGAGGTAAAAGATGAACAGTTTAAGGGAGCGGTTTCACCTATATATATGGCTTCTTCATACGCTTTCGAAGATGTTGAGGTAAAACGCTACCCGCGCTATTTTAATACACCAAATCAAGAGGGTTTGTGTAAAAAAATAGCAGCTTTAGAACATACTGAGGCGGCTTTGATTTTCAGTAGTGGCATGGCAGCAATCAGTCATACACTAATGGCTTTTTTAAAAGCTGGTGACCATATTGTTTTTCAACAAACACTATACGGAGGGACATATAATTTTGCCGTTACTCAGTTAGAGAAATACGGAATTTCTTATTCCTTTTCAGAAGGATGGAAGGCCAAAGATCTGGAAAATGAAATAAAACCAAACACAAAGGTTATTTATATTGAAACACCTTCAAATCCTTTACTTACAATAACGGATATGAATGCTGTGTCTAATTTGGCAAAAGAAAAAAATATTGTAACAATGATTGACAATACCTTTGCTAGTCCAATTAATCAAAATCCGGTTGATTTTGGTATTGATATTGTAATTCATAGTGCTACAAAATATATGGGAGGCCATTCTGATATTTGCGCAGGTGCGGTTGCAGCATCACAAGAGCATATTGATACTATATGGCAATCTTCCATATGTTTTGGGGGTAGTTTAAGTGACCAAACTGTTTGGTTATTAGAACGAAGTTTAAAAACCATGGCCTTGCGAGTAAAAGCGCAAAACGATAATGCACAACAAATGGCGGCTTTTCTTGAGAATAATGTTGATATAGATGCTGTGTATTATCCAGGCTTAAAATCCCATGAAGATTATAATCTGGCCATGAAGCAAATGTGCGGTTTTGGTGGTATGCTGTCTTTTGAGTTAAAAGAGGGGTTAGATGCATCAGCATTTATGAAAGCCTTACAATTGATAAAACCATCTATGAGCTTGGCAGGAGTAGAAAGTACAATGCTTTCACCTGTGCTAACTTCACACGCACTTATGAGCAAAGAAGACAGGGAGAAACAAGGTATTAAAGATGGTTTGATTCGGTTTTCTGTAGGTATTGAAGAGGTTGAAGATTTGATAATGGATATTGAACAAGCCTTAGCGAAAGTTAAATTAAATACAGTATTGGCATAATGAAGTTAGATATTCTGGTATTTGGCGCACATCCTGATGATGCCGAGTTAGGTGCCGGCGCGACCATAGCTAAAGAAGTAGCCAATGGTAAGAAGGTGGGTATTATTGATTTGACCAGAGGGGAACTTGGAACACGTGGAACTGCTGAAATAAGAGATAACGAAGCTGCTAAAGCTGCTGAAATTTTGGGGGTTTCAATACGTGAAAATTTAGAATTTTCTGATGGCTTTTTTGTAAATGATATGCCACATCAATTAGAAGTAATTAGAATGGTACGTAAATATAGACCGGAACTTGTTCTCTGCAATGCAGTTGATGATAGGCATATCGACCACGGAAAAGGATCAAAACTGGTTAGTGATGCCTGCTTTTTGAGCGGATTGATAAAGATTGACACAAAATTAAATGGTGATGATCAATGGCAAAATCCGTGGCGACCTAAAGTGGTCTATCATTATATACAATGGAAAAATATAGAACCTGATTTTGCTGTTGACATTTCTGATTATATAGAAAAGAAAACAAAAGCCATCTTAGCATACAGTTCTCAGTTTTATGACCCAAGTAGTGCTGAGCCGGAAACTCCTATAAGCAGTAAGAATTTTATAGATAGTGTAAATTATAGGGCTAGGGACCTAGGAAGGCTAATTGGGGTTGATTATGCGGAAGGTTTTACGGTTGAACGCTATGCTGCTGTAAACCAAATCACTGACTTAATTTAACCAGCCTTTTTATACTTTTTAACTACCTTAGGTAAAGTGAAGAAAAAAGTAGATCCTTTTTTTGCTTCACTTTCTACCCAAATTTCACCTTTGTTTTTAAGAACCATTTCTTTGCAAAGAGTAAGTCCTAGGCCAGTTCCTTTTTCATTATTGGTGCCGTAGGTAGTAAAGTTGGCATTATCATTGAACATCTTTTTAAGAGTTTTTTGATCCATTCCTATTCCAGTATCTTTTACCATAATTTTCCAAGTATTCTTTTCCTCTAAAGCATTTATTGTAATTAGTCCGTTTTCAGGTGTAAATTTTATGGCATTGCTAATCAAGTTCCTAATAACAATATCTATGTGATTTTCATCAAAGTAACCCATTGGGTTTTCTGGCATTTGATTAAGTATTTTAATAGACTTTGTTGCAGCGAGTTCTGATAAAAACTTAATGTTGTTCTCAACGAGTTTATTAAAACTAACAATTTTCGGCTTTGTGGCAGTACCGCTCATTTGGGCATACCCCCAGGTAAGTAAATTATTAAGTGTAAATAAGATGTGGTCTACATCAGATTTAAGCTTGGGAACAAAGCCAAAGAACTCATCTTTGGCAACTTCACCGGAAGAAAAAAGTTTGAGTATGCCCTGCAACGCGCCTATAGGCCCTCTCAAATCATGACCAATAATAGAGAATAGTTTATCTTTTGTTTTATTGATTTCATTAAGCTCTGTTTCTCTTTCCCTTAAACTTTTAGTTTTTACTTGTAACTCTTTATAAAGTCGTTTTTGTTTCTTTTGATTGAAGTAAAGTGGAATCGAAATGGCAAGAACGACACAAATTACGACTAAGGCTAAGTTTATTAAGTTACGCTGTTTCGCTAAAGCCTTTTCATTTTGATCTATTAATTCATGTCTTTGTTGATCATAATTAAATCTAGTCTTTGTTAAAGTTAGAATCTTTTTGTTTTCATCTCTTGATAGGGAGTCAGAAAGTTTTTGAAAAACTTCGTGATAACTTAAAGCCAGGGGGTACTCTTCTTTATTTTTATTGATTTTATATAGCGTTTCGGCGCAGTCTTTCTGCCCTTCTAGGGATTGGATCTTTTTTGAAATTTCAAATCCTTCATGAGCGTATTTTGATGATAAAGAATCAATTTTTAGACCTAAGTAGGCTTTTGCCAAACCATTTAATAAAGTTATTCTGCCTCTATCATATTCAAGGTTATTGTGCAGTACATTACTTTGATCAAACCAATATAAAGACCATTTGTATTTTTTTTGATTTAAATAAATCTCACCCTTTACAGTATAAGCAAAAGCTAACCAATCATAAATTCCATGTTTTTCGAATGTCGATATACTTTGATTGATGTTAAACATGGCATATTCAAAATTGCCCATATCGGAATATAACTCACCTAAATTGCCCATCGTTTCGGCAGAAATAATTTCATCGCCAAGTTGTTTATTATAGCTTTTTACCTTCTTATAAAACTCTAATGCCTGGGGGAATTCTTTTTGAGCAGCATAAAGGGCAGCTATATTTTCATTTAAAATTGACAACATTAATTTTTCGTCTAATGGTGTGGCTATATCAATACCCATTAAATAACTATTTAGGGCCTTTTCATAATCACCTGTATAGGAATACTCTGTACCCAAATCATTTAACAAAGCAAGCTTTAGCTTTAAGTTTTGGACTGAATCGGCGATTTTAAGTGCATTACTTAAATAAGAAATTGCCTTTAATCCATTACCCTTGTCTGAAAAATAATCTCCTAAAGAGTTAAGGGCTCTGGTCTCTCCATGTGTGTAGCTAATTTGTTTACTTAGTTTCAAAGCTTCCTTTGACAATACTAATAAACTATCTGAATTAATAAAGCGATAATTGGTAGCTAAGTCATTTAAAAGGTTAATATAGGTAGTGTCTTTGTCAAAATTTGGTTTTTTCCTTTCAAATTTGACAATTTTTCTTTTGATGCTGCCAATAGAAGATTGTTGTGCATGTAATAGGGGTATGCACAACATAAGTAGTATCAAAAAAATACTATTTATATCTAAGAGCTTTAACGTTTTTTTCTTGTAGGTAGACATTAATGGCTTTTTGCCTAAATAATTTGAGTAAAACTAGATTACAAGAAATCTAAGAACCAATTAATGTTGTGAATTACAGTTTATTGTGTGTTTTATCGTTAAAATTTGGTATTTCATCGATGTTTTGTTTGCTCGGTAATGTGATATGAAAACAGGTACCTTGATTTGATTGGCTCTGAATTGTTAAGCTGCCTTTATTTGCAACAAGTAAATCTTTGCAAATGTTTAACCCAAGACCGGTACCTTTTTCATTTTGGGTGCCTGGTATAGAAGTTATACTTTTTCCAGTTAAAACATTATTTATTAAGCCTTTAGTCATTCCAATGCCTTCATCACATATTGAGATTTTTATAGTTTTTATGTCCTCTATGGCATTGAAAGTTATTTTTTGGTTTAGATGAGAGTATTTTATTGCGTTTGATACAACGTTTCTTAAAATTATATTTAAGTGTTCTTTATCTATAAATACAGTTGTTTGTTGCGAAATATTACATTCAATTGAAATATTCTTTTTTTTAAGTTGCTCTTGATATAGCTCGCATATATTGTTTACAACATTTTTCAGATTTATTCTTTCAGGTACGACCTTAATTCCATTCATTTGCGTTTGTGCCCAAAATAATAAGTTGTTCAACGTGAAAGCACTATGGTCTACATTATTCTTAAGTCGTGGAGTAATTTCTGCAATTTGCTGAGGAGTTATGGCTTCGTTTTTATAAAGCTCGAGAAGTTCTTGCATTGTATTAATAGGTGCCTTTAGATCATGCCCTACTATTGAGAAAATTTTATCTTTTATTTGATTAATTTCTATTAACTCTTTATTCGCTTTTTTTTGAGTGATTATATTTTTTCTTATCAGAAATAAAATAATACCAGTTGATATGAGAAGAATAATTGCTATGTATGTAATTGCTTTTTGCCGCTCTAATTTTTTCTTGTTTTCAGCTTCAATCCGAGATTGTTCTTGCTCAAAATTGGTTTGGGCCTCAAGCATTAATAATTTAGTTTTGTTTTCAGCGTATGCTATAGAATCTGATAAGTGTTGAGAAGCTTCTAAATAAGCTACAGCTTTTTCAGTTTGATTTTCTATTTTAAAAAGTTGGTATAATAATTTTTTAGCTCTTATCGAACCTTCATAAAAATTAATTGATTTAGAAATACTATCTGCATTTATTGCATTTTCTTTACTTTTATAAAGCTCGTTTTTTAACAAATATACTTCGGCAAGACCTAGACATGCTTCTGCCTTTCGTTGAGGATCATAAACGTTTCTCAATAATTTTTTTGAGTCATTAAAAAAAACAATTGCAGAATCATATTTTTTTTCTAAAATAGATAATTCACCTAAATTTATTTGAACAAATGCCTGCCATGGTTTATTTATGTTCTCTTTAAAGAATTTTATAGATTCCTCTAAATGCTTTTTGGCTTTGTCCACTTCCTTTGTTTTTACAAAAAGATAGCCCATATTACTTTTTACCTGCGCCAACCCAAGTTCATCATTCTTAGTTTTGAGAAGATTAAGGCATTCTTTATAGTATGAGAGCGCTTGTTGCGGATCATCTAATATGGCAAAGGAAGTGGCAAGGTTCATATTGAACCTTACAGACATTTCATGATTATTGAGCTCTTTTGATTTTTTTATTCCAATTTGAGAATATTTATATGATTTGGCATAATCTGCATTCATAAAATGACCCATGCCAATTGCATTTAGACTATTTAAATATATGGTATCGGCATTGATCTTTTCAGCTGTATTTTTTACTTCTTCAATTTCTTTAAAACCCAACTGAAACTTGCCTTCAAAAATTTTAGAAAGACCTAGTGCAAGTTTAGATCCAGCAATACCTTTTTCATATTTAATGGCTTTACTTAGCCTTAAAGCTTCTGTAGCAATTGAATTTGTACTGTCTTTATTAAGCTGAGCATATTTTTTTGCTAAAACGTATAATGTTTTAATATAATTTGTGTCTGTCTTTACAAAATTTTCGTTTGATTCTAAATGATGTTTTCTTTGAAGAAGACTGTCAATTAATAGTTGCTGAGAAAATGAAAATTTAAATGCACAAAAGAAAATAAATACAGATAAAGCTATTTTTAATTTACCTGGCTTACTAAAATAATGAGATTTCATTTAAAGTTTATGTGCAGAGTTTAAAAAAACTGTAGGAGATGAATTTAATCAAAAAATATGATTAAAGAATTCTGATTATTTATTTGTTTGAATGTGAATAAAAAAATTATCTTTGCAACCGCTTTAAATGGTGGTTGTAGCTCAGCTGGTTAGAGCATCGGTTTGTGGTACCGAGGGTCGCCGGTTCGAACCCGGTCTTCCACCCAAAAAGTTTATTAAAAAGCCCCGACTTAGTTGTCGAGGCTTTTTTGTTTAGGTTATTTAGTAATAATGGGTTTGTCGACTAAAATTTTATTTGGTCTATTGGCAACTTCCCAAGCGGTATGAAATACTAATTGTGCCCTATTTTTTAATAAATCATAATTGATTTTGTCAGGTGTATCCCCAGGTCTGTGATAATCCTCATGTGTACCATTAAAATAAAAAATAATAGGAATGTTGTTCTTAGCAAAATTGTAATGGTCGCTTCTGTAATAAAACCTATTAGGGTCGTTTTCATCATTATAGGTGTAATCTAATTCAATGTTAGTATAAATTGTATTGATTTCTTCTGACAACTGATGTAATTCTGTACTCAACTTATCAGAACCAATTAGATAAATATAATTTCTATCTCCAGTCCTTTTAGGGTCAATACGACCAATCATGTCTATGTTAAGGTTTGCTGTTGTATTGGATAATGGTACAATAGGTTGATAATCGGTATAATATTTTGATCCTAAGAGTCCTTTTTCTTCGCCGGTTACATGTAAGAAAATAACTGAACGTTTCGGGCCTTTACCTTCGTCCGCAGCTTTTTTAAAGGCTTCAGCAATTTCTAGTAGTGCTACGGTACCTGAACCATCATCATCAGCTCCGTTATTAATTTGACCATCTGAAGTAACTCCAATATGGTCTAAATGAGAAGAAATAATAAGATACTCATCGGGTTTGGTAGTTCCTCGTATTATTGCGGCCACATTTTCAGAATCTATTTGGGTATTACCACTCTCAATATCCAATTTAACGGTCACATCTAAGTTTTTAGACCCCTCATCAGATTCAATTGTCGGCAATATGGACATTGCAGCTTTTTTGTTTAAAAGAATATTAAATTGATTGCTGTATTCTGCCTTTAGTTCCATTCTGCCACTATTATTGGTTTTCATAAACTCGAAATAACGATTGTATCTTGCATAGTTCTGTGAGTCATAATATAAAATACCTTTTGCTCCTTTCTGAGTCGCTAACTCAAATCGCTTTCCTGGGGCTTCAGACATATTGCTCCAAATAGACTTTTTGGTACTTCCAGAAACTTTGTAAGTACCGTCTTCGTTTTTTGGCTCTCCTGATTTTATTAGAACGAGCTTACCTTCAACATCAATATTCGCATAGTCGGAATAGTTTTCTTCTTCTATTCCATAACCCACATAAACGATATTTTTATAAGTACCTATAGCACTTGAAAAAGTTAAAATATCTTCACCTACAGCAAAAGCTTTCCCATTTGTATCTAAAGTACCTTGAGGGACTTTACTAATTTCTATAGGCACTTTTTGAAAATAATCACCATTTGCTTTGGCTGCCTGAATTCCTAGGGCTTCATATTCAGTTTTCAAATAGTCAACAGCCTTTTTTTGGCCAGGCTTACCTGTTTCACGACCTTCAAATTCATCTGAAGCATAAATGTAAAGATGTTCTTTGAGTTCATCTTCAGTAATCGTTGCGGCATAAACCCTTGAAAAATCTTGAGTTGGTTTTGGCTCATTTTTTTCAACAATAGTTTTTTGTGAAGAATTACAAGAAATCGCAAAACCAAAAATTAATACTAATATCTTATTCATGTCATAATTCTTATGTTTTCAAAAATAGTCAAAGAAAAGATGTCGCTAATTGTTTTTAGATTGTATGATACTTTTCTGATAACCTGACGGACTTATTCCTTTAATTGATTTGAATTGTTTGTTGAAATTAGAGATTGAGTTAAAACCTGAACAATCTGCCACTTCCGTCATAGATAAATCATTGTTTTCCAATAATAATTGACAAGCATGGGCAATTCGAACTTCAGCTAAGAATGTGAAGAATGATTTGTTAGTTCGCTGTTTAAAAAATCTGCAAAATGCATTGGTAGTCAAATGGGCTACACCCGCAATGGTCTCTAGTGCTATTTTTTGATCAAAATTCTTAATTACATAATCAAATATTAGCTGTAGTCTTTTACCTTGATTATTTGAAATACTTTTAGAGTATGGTTTGCCGCTCAATAGTGCAGTTTCTTCTAAAGAAATGATTCTAAGAATATCCAATAAACTTGTAAAGAGTAAGAACCTATTAGCTGTTTTCAAATTATTGAAGTGCTCAAATAGATTGTGAGGTCTGTTTTTGATTGATAGACCAAATTTTACATCTTCAAAAAAAGAATTTAGTTCTTGCATTTCTGGAAGCCTAAAAAAATTATTTCCAAAGGCCTGAGGTAAAAAAAATAGTGATACCATATGCGAAGATGTATTGCTTGGAGCACTTTGAAAAAGATGGGGAACATTACTTCCGATGGCAAAAGTATCCCCACTGGTATAACCACTAATATTATTTCCAACTATAAGCTTTCCTTGCCCCCTAATAATATGACTAATTTGAATTTCTTCATGTTGGTGTAAACGGTCAAAAAAGGTCTGAGACTTATCTTCTTGAACAATAATATTCTCTTCAGGCATTTTTGGAATAGTGAAAGGATATACTCTCATTTGATTAAAAATTATCTTCTAAATAATAAAAATATAAATAATAAGGGTAAAATAGTAGAGAATGTAGTTAATAACTGATAAGATAAAATCGAATTCATGATTTATTTTTGGATTATAAATCAAAATTTTCAATATGCAAATAGATTGGCAAGGCGTAATGCCAGCAGTAACCACAAAATTTACTTCTGATGATAAACTCGATTTAGAAATGTTCGAGGTAAATATTCTAGCTCAAGTAGAAGCTGGAGTATCTGCGATAATATTAGGAGGCACTTTGGGCGAAGCTAGTACATTATCTCATGAAGAAAAAAAAGCACTTATTATTGAAACCGTTCGTATTGTGAACGGTAAAATACCAGTAATCATAAATGTGGCAGAGCAAACCACAAAACGGGCTATAGAAGCTGCTAAGGTTGCAGAAGAATGTGGTGCAAAAGCTTTAATGATGCTACCGCCAATGCGTTACAAAGCCAATGATTATGAGACGGTTACCTATTTCAAAACAGTTGCCAATAGCACTAAGCTTCCTATAATGATTTATAACAACCCTGTAGATTATGGTATTGAGGTAACATTGGATATGCTTGGTGAATTGATCGAGTGTGAAAATATTCAAGCAATTAAAGAATCAACAAGGGACATTTCTAATGTCACAAGAATTAAATCTAGATTTGGAGATCGTTTAAAGGTTTTGACTGGTGTTGATACCTTAGGGCTAGAAAGTATTTTAATGGGCGCTGATGGCTGGGTTGCTGGTTTGGTTTGCGCTTTTCCGGCTGAAACAGTTGCAATTTATAAGCTGGCAAAAGCCGGACGAATTGATGAAGCAATTTCAATCTACCGCTGGTTTCTACCTTTGTTAGAACTTGATATTAACCCACAGTTGGTACAAAATATTAAATTAGCCGAAGTAGCCACGGGTATTGGTACAGAAAATGTTCGTGCCCCTAGGTTACCATTGCAAGGTGATGAACGAAAAAGGGTACTGAAAATAATAAAAGAGGGGGTTTCTAGTAGACCTGTACTTCCTGAATATAAATTACTTTAAACTATGATTACTGGTAAAAACTATATTGGTAACTCTCAATCGCAATTGGGTGATAAACGGTTCACAACACACAACCCTATAACCAATAAAGAGAATGAATGGGAATTTGTTGAAGCTAGCGAGAATGAGGTTAACAAGGCATTAGAATTAGCAACACATGCCTACACTCTTTATCAAAAAATTTCAGGTAAAGAACGAGCTGTTTTTTTAAACACCATTGCCGATGAAATCGAAGCTTTAGGTGATTCTCTGATTGAGGTCTATACTGCTGAAACAGGATTGCCAGAAGGCCGCGCAAAAGGTGAAAGGGGAAGGACTATAGGTCAACTACGCTCCTTTGCAAATTTGGTCGCTGAAGGTTCTTGGGTCAATGCTACCATTGATACGGCTGTACCAGATAGACAACCAATACCCAAAGCCGATCTCCGTAAAATGATGTTTTCCTTAGGTCCGGTAGTTGTTTTTGGGGCCAGTAATTTTCCTTTGGCTTATTCTACTGCTGGTGGTGATACAGCAAGTGCTTTAGCTGCTGGATGTCCAGTTGTAGTGAAAAGTCATCCAATGCATGCAGGTACTGGTGAATTGGTTGCGAAGGCAATCATAACAGCTGCACAAAAAACAAACATGCCAAATGGCGTATTTTCAAATTTAAACAGCAGCGGCATTGAAGTTGGTATG
The DNA here is from genome assembly GCF_031846445.1 of Croceitalea rosinachiae. Classification (NCBI taxonomy): domain Bacteria; kingdom Pseudomonadati; phylum Bacteroidota; class Flavobacteriia; order Flavobacteriales; family Flavobacteriaceae; genus Croceitalea; species Croceitalea rosinachiae. The sequence continues at coordinate 482,121 of NZ_JAVRHR010000002.1, forward strand.
CAGTTAGTAGAAAACCCATTGACAAAAGCGGTAGGATTTACAGGTAGCATTAAAGGAGGGCGAGCATTGTATGATATCGCTTCAAAGCGTGCAGAACCAATCCCTGTTTTTGCTGAAATGGGCAGTGTGAACCCTGTTGTTTTATTGCCAGAAGCTTTGATTTCTAAAGGAGAAGGTTGGGCTAAAACTTATGCTGGTTCTATTACGTTGGGCACCGGGCAGTTCTGTACTAAACCTGGGTTGTTATTTGCCCTTGAAAGCTCAGAATTAGATGATTTTATCGCTGTTCTTTCCAATGAAATAATCAAAATAGATCCTTCTTGCATGTTGCATCCAGTAATTGAAGCCAACTACTCTCGAAATAAAGAAAAAATGTTAAGGCAACCTGGACTTACTATCACTGCAAATTATGATGAAGATGTTGAGTCCAATTTTGCACGTCAAGCAGTGGTTAAAGTATCAGGAGCTAATTTTATTTCAAATCCTGAATTGCACCAAGAAGTATTTGGGCCTTTTTCAATGGTTATAAGTTGTTCAAATATGAATGAAATGGAAAATGCCATAAAATCTATGGATGGACAATTAACGGGCACTATCATTTCTGAAAAGAATGAAATCAATAATTATGAAAAGTTAGTTGATGTTCTTCAAAACGGAGTGGGGCGCTTAATCTTTAATGGGGTTCCAACGGGGGTAGAGGTATGCCCTTCTATGCAACATGGCGGTCCTTACCCTGCTTCCACTGATAGCCGATTTACTGCTGTGGGCATCCACGCTATAGATAGATGGGTACGGCCAGTAAGTTTTCAAAATTGGCCAAATCGGCTTTTACCAGATGAATTAAAGAATGAAAACCCCCTAAATATTGATAGACTTTTGAACGGCAAATCAACAAAAGAAGCTATTGAGTAATGGCACTTTCAACCTTCGAATGTATAGACGGACATACCTGCGGAAATCCAGTTAGATTAGTAGTCGAGGGCTGCCCAGAACTACTTGGTGAAAACATGAGCCAAAAACGAAATCATTTTTTAAAAGAATATGATTGGATTAGAACAGGATTGATGTTTGAACCTCGAGGTCATGATATGATGAGTGGCAGTATTCTATTTCCTCCGCATAACACAGATAATGACATAGCGATACTTTTTATTGAGACCAGTGGTTGTTTGCCTATGTGTGGTCATGGCACAATTGGCACAATAACTATTGCTATAGAAAACGGATTGTTATTTCCCAAAAATAAAGGTTTTGTAAAGCTTGAAACTCCAGCTGGATTGGTAGAGGTTGAATACTACCAGCCAAAAAATAAGGTGGAGTGGGTAAAATTAACCAATGTAAAAAGTTACTTAGCAGCTAGCGAATTAACTATTAATTGTCCTGAATTGGGCGAACTGGTTTTTGATGTTTCTTATGGCGGTAATTATTATGCTATCATTGACCCCCAAAAAAACTTTTCTGGAATGCATAATTTTTCAGCAACCAAGTTGGTACAACTTTCCAAAGAAATCAGAAAGAGAATAAATGAGAAATATCCCGATCAATTTATTCATCCGGAAAATGATTCCATTAAAGATGTTTCCCATATTTTATGGACAGGAAATACTTTGGATGAAAAATCATCAGGGCGTAATGCTGTTTTTTATGGTAATAAAGCTATTGATCGTTCACCTTGCGGTACTGGAACATCGGCCCGTATGGCGCAATTAAGTGCAAGAGGGAAACTAAAAGAAGGCGAAGACTATGTGCATGAGAGTTTTATAGGATCTACTTTTATAGGGCGGGTAGAAACCATAACAGAAATAAAAGGAAAACCAGCAATAATACCAAGTGTAAAAGGTTGGGCTAAGGTTTTTGGTAGAAACACGATTGCCATTGATTCTGAAGATGATCCTTATGCATATGGATTTCAAGTGATTTAATATGTCTAAAACAGTAATCATTATAGGAGGCGGTGTTGTTGGTCTATGCACTGCCTACTACCTTCAAAAAGAAGGTTGTAACGTTACCGTAATTGATAAATCCACTATGGATGCCGGGGCGTCCTATGTCAATGCAGGATATTTAACCCCAAGCCATATCATTCCGATGGCAGCACCAGGAATGATTTCTACCGGATTACGGTATATGTTCAATTCATCTAGTCCCTTTTATATGAAACCTCGTTTAGACTTGGATTTTTTAAAATGGGCGTGGAATTTCAAGAAATCTTCAACACATAAAAAAGTGGCGAAGGCAATTCCGGTTATCAAGGAAATCAATGTCTTGAGCAGGGAGCTTTTTATGGATATTAAAAAATCTGGTGATTTAGGTATATTCCATTTAGAAAGAAAAGGATTATTGATGCTATATCAGACTAATAAAATGCATGACCATGAAATGGAGGTTGCAGAAAAAGCAAAATTCTTGGGTCTTGAAGTGAAAGAACTTGGCCAACCAGAACTTTCTAAAATAGAACCGGATATTGCTATTAATGCTAAAGGGGCAATCCATTATGAATGTGATGCTCATAGCACTCCATCAGAATTTATGGCTCGAATGAAAGACTATCTCATTACCAGTGGAGTGAAGATATTAAAAGAACAAGAGGTTTTAGATATTGATTTGAATAGGGGAAAACAATGTCAAGTAAAAACGACCAAAGCTACTTATTTTTCAGATGAGGTGGTTTTAGCAGCAGGTTCATGGTCTGGAAACTTTGGTAAGAAACTTAAATTAAACCTGTCTTTACAAGCTGGAAAGGGGTATCGAATAAATGTAGAAGAAAAGACAAGAATTAAGATGCCAGCAATTTTAATGGAAGCAAAAATGGCTGTTACTCCAATGAAAGGGTATACTCGTTTTGCAGGTACTATGGAGTTTACGGGAATCAACCATGAAATTCGAAAAGAACGAATAGAAGCTATTGCCAAAGGAGCGGAAAATTATTATGAGGGATTGAAAATATCACAAGATGATAAGAATGCAGCCCAATGTGGTCTAAGGCCCGTTACTCCTGATGGATTGCCCTATATTGGTAAATCAAAAAAATATAATAATCTTACAATTGCTACAGGGCATGCAATGATGGGGTGGAGTTTAGGGCCCATTACAGGTAAACTTGTCAGCGAATTGGTTTGTAATAATCAAATGTCAATGGATATTTCATCCTTTAATCCAGAACGTAAGTTTTAACATTGAATTAATTTTAGTTCATTTTCGATGTCTGGCACTGCATTTGTTTTTCAGTTGTGTAAGAACACTGTAATTTTGTATCATGCTAAAACATTACTTCAATATTCTTTTATTTTTATCTATTGCTCCAATTGTTTCAATTGGACAAGAGATTCGAATATTTAAAGTGGCAGATTTTGATTTGAACGGAGCAGTGAAAACATGTACAGTTATTCAAGATTATGGTCAAGAGATTTTTGAGTTCAATGAGAATGGATTTTTGACGAAATCTACTACCCAATACAATGAATCTGACAAAGACATCATTGTATATAAATATGAAGGGGGAGAGCTCATAGAAAAAAGGATGGAAAGTTATAAAGACAATCAACTTGACACCGCCACATCAATGGTCAATTTTTATGAAATTGATACCACAGGGCCTAAATATATTAAAGAAAAAATAATATCATTTGATAAAGAATTTTTTGAGCAGCAGGAATATTATTTCAACGATACCGGTATACTTGAAAAAGTCGTTTTATCTCATGAGAATGCTGTAGATGAGATTTTGATCGAGCGTACAGCTTATAAAGATGAGCAAACCGAAACTATTTTTGAGAATGGCGTTATTGAGAAATCAGTAAGAAATTCTTCTAAACGATTAACAAACGGTAAGATTCTCAATATACAATTGATTAAAGATTTTGTTGATGGCGAGCCTGATAAGGCTTTGGAAAAAGTTACCGAAGAGAACAACAGACTAGTTTCAGAACAAGCCTTCTCGTATGACTTTAATACGAAAGAATTTGCTCCTACAGAGAAACGTATTTATGGTTATAATAAGGAAGGAATACTTTCAAAAATGACAATAAAAACAGGAAATACGGAATCTGTCAAAGAATTTATTTTCCAGTTTGATGATAGTGAGCACAAGAATTGGGTAAAGAAAATTACTACCCCTGATAATAGCTATATTACACGTAGAATAGAATATCATATAGCAGAAAATACGGTTGAAGAGAAACCTGAATAGTAAAAACTAAGTCATTATTTTTTCGAAAAGTTCTTGTTTGATTTCATGCCCTCCATTAAAGTTAATCACATCGGCCTTTTTACCAAACAACAATTTTATCTTTTTGTTTTCTATTGCTAAACGTTTTGGAGTTAGATACTTATCAGAGTCACCATAGATGATTTTAACTTCTGTTTGACTAAGAAAAAATATATCTTTTGGTTCAATTTCATTAGGAATACCACCAGCATATAAAACCAATTTATCGCAATTGAATTTTCTGCTGACTAACCAACGCATTGCAATTGACACGCCTTGAGAAAATCCAAATAATATGATGTTAACATCTTTTGGTATATTCGCAGTAAACAATACAGCATCAATATAATTTAGCACGTTTTTAGTTTCTTGTGAAGTGTCTTCTTTTGTCAACCAACTTGCTCCGACATGTTTAAAATCATCCTTTAAATAATATTTTGATGGCGCTTGTGGACAAATAATGTAATTCTCGTTTACGTTCAAAAATCTAAAGTGTTTTAAAAAGTAACGACTCAAAAAACCCATACCATGAAAAACGATCCAAACATTTTTGGTATCAGTCGTTAATTCATTTAGGGTTTCATATGAGTTTATTGAAGTGTAAGTAACTTCGTGTCTATTAATTGCCATATTCAAAAATAGGGGCTATTTATTGAAATTGTTATATGTAATTTTACATAAAATTTGAAATGGAAGAACACAAGAAAAAGATTTTATCGGTTTGCAATCAGATTTGTAAAGGCACCTTGATGGAAACTCTTGATATTGAATATGTTGATGTTGGTGAGAATTTTTTGATAGGGAGAATGCCAGTCAATTCTAGGGTGTATCAGCCAGACGGCGTGCTGCATGGAGGAGCAACAGTGGCTTTGGCGGAAAGTGTCGGTAGTGCTGCATCATACATTTTTTTGGATGGAAATGAGTTTTTTGTCCGAGGGATTGAAATAGCCGCAAATCATGTAAAAAGCGCTCGTGAAGGATATGTATATGCCAGAGCGATAATTATCCATAAAGGTAAGACTACCCAACTATGGGAGATTAAGGTGACGAATGAATCCAATGAATTGATTTCAAATTGTAAATTGACTACCATTGCACTCCCCAAAAAGAATTGAACTAGCTGAAATATTTCAAAAAGTTGAAGGACAGCGAGCAGCAAACCTTCCATTTGCGATTTATTCTTTTCCAAATAGTCAAGAAATTTTTACCGTTTTTCAAAATGATGACGTAGAACATTATGCATTAGATTTTCAAGAAAGTGGATTTCTGTTTGCTCCGTTTGATTCTGAGCAGAATTCTATTTTGTTGAAACCCGACTCTTTTTTTGTTTCTGAATATATAGTTCAAGACCAGATTTTTTTTAAAGAAATTAACCCTAGTAATAGGGGTAAAGAGGAACATATCAATTTAATAAATAAAAGCATCAATGAAATTAAAGCTGGTAACCTTGAAAAGGTCGTTTTGTCGAGAATGATAAACGTTGAGACAAATAGCAGTTTTTTAGCGATGCTCAAATTGGCGTTGCAACTATACACAAATGCTTTCTGTTATGTTTGGTACCACCCAAAAGTTGGAATGTGGCTCGGGGCTTCACCTGAGCAGTTGTTGTCGGTCAATAAGGGTGTTCTTCGTACCACATCATTAGCGGGCACCTTACCTGTCGTTGATGATGAAAAGGCTCAGTGGACCAAGAAAGAATTAGATGAGCAACAAATGGTGACTACATTTTTGTTGGAGGAGCTCAAAGAAATCTTAAATGACATTGAGGTATCAAAGGTGGAGTCAATCAAGGCGGGTAGCTTGTGGCATCTTAAAACCAATATTACCGCAACTTTAACAAAAAAAAATGACTTAAAAGAACTGATTTATAAAATGCATCCTAGCCCCGCAGTTTGCGGTCTTCCTAAAAAGCGGGCAAAAAAGTTTATAAGGGCCCACGAGGGTTATGCTAGAAGTTTTTATACGGGCTTTTTGGGTGAGCTAAATTTAGGCCAGTCTGCCAATACATCATTGTTTGTAAATCTTAGATGCATGAGTTTGAACCAAAATCAGGCAACTATTTTTGTTGGTGGAGGAATCACTAAAGATTCCAACCCAGAGAATGAATGGGAGGAAACAGAAAATAAAACCCGAACAATGCTTTCATTACTTTGATGTTACCATCAAAACATTCGGTTTTCAAATTTTGAGTATGTATTTTTGTTAAGCATGAAACAATCAAGCATACCATCGGCCCGTGCGGTCGTTTCTGCTTTTAGGGCACAGGGCATAAAACATATTGTAATATCCCCTGGTTCCAGAAATGCGCCTCTAACCATAAACTTTACTAATAATCATTTTTTTAAGTGTTACAGTATTGTAGATGAGCGTTGTGCAGCATTTTTTGCAATGGGAATAGCATTGCAAAAAAAAGAACCAGTTGCTATCGTATGCACATCAGGAAGTGCACTTTTAAACTATTATCCTGCTGTGGCAGAGGCATTTTATAGTAGAGTCCCATTAGTAGTTGTCTCTGCCGATAGGCCACCTTATAAAATCGATGTAGGTGACGGACAGACTATCCGACAGGATAATGTCTTTGAACGACATATAGGGTATTCTGCAAATTTAAAGTTGGATGCCACTCACGCCATGGAACGGTTAAAAAAATATGCCCCACAATTAAACTCTGATTCACAACAAGCAATTGACGAATACAATCAGAGAGAACTTGAAAAGGTTCTGAGTTGTGCTTTTAACCAAGAACTACCTGTACATATTAATATTCCTTTTGAAGAGCCATTGTACAATACTAAAGAATTTGAAACTGAAGATAAGTTTTCAATAGCAACACCAATTTTGAATAGCAATGTTTTGATGGACATTGATGTTTTTCAGAAACTTTGGAATGGCTCTAAAAAGAAAATGGTTTTGGTCGGAGTTAACCATCCTAATGAAATAGATGAATATTTATTAGATATTTTGGCAAATGACCCATCGGTAATTGTGTTTACCGAAACTACCTCAAACTTGCATCATCCCAATTTCTTCCCAAGTATTGATAGCATTATTTTTCCCATTGAGAAATCTGCAAAAAGAGATTCCTTATTCAAAGATTTACAACCAGAGATTTTATTGACTTTTGGCGGCTTGATTGTTTCAAAAAAAATTAAGGCTTTCTTGCGAGAGTACAAACCAAAACACCATTGGCATGTTGATAAAATAAAAGCATATGATACCTATTTTTCGTTAACGCGTCATTTTAAGACAAATCCTAATAATTTTTTCAAAACCTTTTTATCCACAACTGAATTTAATCAGAGTGTCTATTTCAAACAATGGAAGAAGGTGAAATTGGCCTACGAAAAATCTAGAGAAAAGTATATCGGACAAGTTTCTTTTTCAGATTTTAGAGCATTTGAATTTTTAGCGCAGACCATTCCAGAAAATTACCAGGTTCATTTAGCCAATAGTTCTACAGTAAGGTATGCGCAGCTATTTGATATGAAGCCTTCGATAAAGGTTTTTTGTAACCGAGGTACAAGCGGCATAGATGGATCAACAGCTACTGCAATAGGTGCTTCAATATATGAAAAACACCCTACGCTCCTTATTACAGGTGATTTGAGTTTTTTCTATGATAGCAATGCCTTATGGAACAATTATATCAGAAACGATTTTAGAATTGTAATTATCAACAATTCTGGGGGCGGGATTTTTAGAATATTACCGGGCAATGATGAGTCTGAAAACTATAAAACCTTTTTTGAGACCTCACATAATCTTAATGCTTATTATTTAAGCCAGCAATACGGTTTTGATTATCATAAAGCCGATGATGATGAATCTTTGAAAAAAGTATGGCAAACCTTTTATAACAAATCCAAAAAACCAAAATTGCTTGAGATTTTTACACCTAGAACGGTGAACAACAAAATTTTGCTTGGTTACTTTGATTTTATATCTTAGAGGTTATTATATAATTTTCTAATTAGAACACTAACAATTATGAGTAAAAGAGACGAGTTAATAGAAAAGTACGCGGCTGACATTAAAGAGAAATTTGGTGAAACTCCTGATATGGATTTACTAACAAAGGTGGCTATCGGTCTTGGTCCCGCCATTTACAACCTAGATGCTTCAAAAGTTTCTGGTGGTGACGATAAAGAATTAGAGACCGTCAAAAATAATTTTCTGATGAAAAAATTAGGTATGGATGACAGTCCTAAGTTGATGGAAGCCATTAATTCAGTAATTGAAAAGTACGGTCGTTCAAACAAGAATAAACACCGTGCTGTGATTTACTACCAATTGGCGAAACATTTTGGTAAGGAGTCAATTTACAACTAGGTTTTTCGATTAACATATTATTGAACCGCGCTTAATTAATATAAGCGCGGTTTTTTATTTGATGTACTTTTGCAATATGATAGAATTGGGCAATTATAATACGTTGGGTGTTTTAAGAAGTACAAGTGTTGGAGTTTTTTTAGGGGATGATGATGGTACTGAAATTCTTTTACCCAATAAATATGTTCCCGAGAATGTGCAGATTGATGATAAGTTAAAGGTGTTTTGCTATTTAGACCATATGGAGAGACCAATAGCTACAACTTTAACTCCTCATGTTCAAAGAAACAGATTTGGTTTTTTAAAAGTTGCTGAAGTGAACCAATTTGGGGCATTTTTAGATTGGGGTTTAGAGAAACATTTATTAGTTCCCTTTAGAGAACAGCGATTAAAAATGCAAGAGGGGAATTGGTATGTGGTTTTCTGTTATTTAGATGAACAAAGTTTTAGATTGGTAGCGTCAAATAAGTTAGATAAATTTTTGAGCAATGACAATCTTAGTTTGCAGGTAAATGATGAAGTTTCTGCTCTGGTTAGCAGAAAAACAGATTTGGGTTGGGAAGTAATTATAGATAATAAACATAAAGGACTGTTATTTTACAGCGATGTTTTTAGACCAATCTCTATTGGTTTGAAATTGACTTGCTTTGTAAAACACATAAGAGAAGATAATAAAATAGATATTGCTTTGCAGCCAATAGGTAGTAAGATGTTAGACACTACCGCCGAAAATATTTATGATGAATTGGTAGCCAATAATGGTTTTTTACCACTTAATGATAAATCTGATCCAGAGCTTATCAAAAAGCAGTTTCAAATCAGTAAAAAGGCCTTTAAAAAAGGTATCGGAGTATTGTACAGAAATAGAAAGATTTTAATTAAAGATGATGGAATCTATGTAGTACCTGATTAAAGTAGAATAGCAGATGTTGCAAATGAAATATACTATCAATAGAGCTATATTTTTTTGTTTATTTAAAAATTCTACATTTGTAATAATTTCCAAATTTAACTTACTGATAACTATTTGTTTAAAATAATATTAAATTAATTTTCAGCAATATGCCTTTTATAGAAGAGAATGATTTATTGGACCTTCATAAGGATATCGAAAAATCTCAAATAATTAATGAGCGACTGCTCGACCAAATAAAATTTAAAAACAAAGACCTTAAAAAATTCAAGATCCAACGAAACATTTTCGCGGGTGCAACGGTACTTTTTTTAGCTTGGATTTTTGGTGTAACCCTTTATAACGTTGGTGTTAGAACCTCAAATTCTAACCAAAATAATATACTGGTATCCATAGATAGTCTAGATGCTTGGAAAACTAGAAATGACAATCTGAAAATGCAAAACCAAGAACTTAGCTTGGTAAAAGAATTTTATCTTGCAAAAGAGTTTTTAGAAAAAGAAACAATTTATTCAGTTCAGGTAAAATCTTTTGTCGAAAATAATGCAGCTCTGGCTTCAGAAGCATTGACCAATACTCTTTTTGTTAAGACTAATCCTTTTTACGCATATTCATTGGGTAATTTTGAGACTCTTGAAGAGGCACAAACCTTTAGGAAACAATTGGTCAATATAGGTTTTTCAGATGCTTTTGTTGCTTCTTACAAAGATGGTAAGAGAGTTAAAATAGAAGCTGCAAATTAATACCACCGTCTGATTGGGCAAAATTAAAGCTTGGATAAGCGCCGCTAGACTTCGTACATTACCTTTATCCGTTTCTGGAATTTTATTGGGTACTGCATTGGCGAATTATGCTGGTTTTTCAGATGGTTTGATATTTTCACTTGCAATTGCCACAACGATTACCTTTCAGATTACTTCAAATTTCGCCAATGATTATGGCGATGGTATCAAAGGAACTGACAATGAACAACGTATTGGGCCAAAAAGAGCGTTACAAAGCGGCCTATTGACAAAAAGAGAGTTAAAACTGGGAATAATCATATGTGCAGCAATTAGTTTTTGCTTGACGGTATTTTTGGTCTACATCTCATTTGGTCCGGAAAAAATAGGGTATATACTATTGTTCTTAGTGCTAGGAATTTTGAGTATTTGGGCATCTTTAAGGTATACAATGGGTGATTCACCATACGGATATCGTGGATTGGGAGATGTATTTGTTTTTTTGTTCTTTGGAATACTCTCCGTACTTGGAACAAAGTTTCTATATGCCAAACAAATAAATAGTTTAGATTTTTTACCAGCGATAGCCGTTGGCTTTTTATGTGTTGGAGTTTTAAATTTAAATAACCTACGCGATTTTGAATCTGACAAACATCATAGTAAAAATACCTTGATAGTAAAGATAGGTTTTGAAAAGGGGAAAAAGTATCATTATACTTTACTCTTTTTAGCCTTTTTGAGCTTTACAATGTATACTTTCTTTAATTTTAAGTCATTGGTATCTTCGATGTATTTACTTTTTTTTGTTCCAATTTTTTTTCATGTTTTAAAAGTTTTGAGAACTTCAGAACCCAAGCTTTTAGATCCCGAATTAAAAAAGCTAGCTTTAAGTACTTTTTTTACGGCATTAGCGTTTTATTTTACGATAAATTATTTTTCGTAATTTTGACTGTTAAAAATATCTAAAAACCAAGTTAGTTTGGAACACCCCATAAAAATTCTTATTGTAGAGGATAATGTTATCATTGCAGATGACATGCAGTCCATGTTGGAAGAAATTGGATACGAAGTAGTCGATAATGTAATTGTTTATGAGCAAGCTGTAGAAGTACTTAAAAACAATCATGTTGATTTGGTACTGATTGATATCATTCTCGCTTCTGACAAAACTGGTATTGATTTAGGCAAGCACATCAGAGATGCTTATAACATTCCATTTATTTTTGTTACATCAAATTCTGATAAAGCTACTGTTGAAAACGCGAAAACCGTTAAACCAGATGGTTATTTGGTAAAGCCTTTTGAGCAGCAAGATTTATACACGTCCATTGAAATTGCACTTTCTAATTTCAATTATTCTCGAAAAGCTGACAGTAAAGAGATTGGTACTGATACCGATGGCGATAGTTTTATGTCCAATTCGGTGTTGAAAGATTCTATTTTTGTCAAAAAACAACATCTATATTACCGTATTCAGTTTGGTGATATTCAATTTATCAAGGCAGATAATGTTTATTTAGAAGTAAACACTGTTGACAAAAAGTTTCTGGTTAGGTCACCGCTGAAAGATTATTTAGAAAAATTGCCCAAACATAAGTTTTATAGAGCTCACAAATCTTATATCGTTAATGTAGATCATATAGATGCCATTAACTCTAAGGATATTATGATTAACAATACATTGATTCCTATTTCAAAAGATTTTAAAGAATTTATTATTTCTTCCATGAATTCTTAGGAGGAAGAACCACATATTTTATTTTGAAAAGCATCCGAAATTGGATGCTTTTTAGTTCGTATACTTTATAGATGAGAAAAACTTTCTTCCAAAAATAGAGGCAGTGTAATTTACCCTTAACGGCATCAAAATCTATGAAATACAGAAAACATCGATAAAGTGTATGTTAATATTGATGTGGGCAGGTTTCACAACATAAAATGACACTTTCACAACATATTTCCGCAAACAGGTTTCATTCACTTTATTTTTGGACTCGTGTCAAAAGAATCCCAAATCTTACACTCAAAATATTGTATTAAGGACTGTACTTTAAAATGTACAGTCTTTTTTATTGTTGCAACATGGTTAATTAAATTAAAAGACAGATAATCGACATTAACTAATTTTAAGTCTTTTTACCACGTTTTCGAACAGGTTTTACAACAAAAATTTAAACAACTGATTGAATCAAAGTAATTTTAATTAAGGTATAAGCAAAATTCAATCATTTTAATTAGACGGTTATACAGATAAGCCAAAGTAGCATGTTAAGTAAAGTAAAATTATTCATTTTAACATTCTTCCTATCATTAGGTTTTAATATTACCTATACTCAAACTTTAGACAGCGCAGAGGTTAATTTGTTGAGCGAATTTAAAGACGCTCAAAGTGCACCGCAAAAATTGGAATTGTTTTTTGATATGCCTAACAGGTACGTTCAAGATTCAGCTTATGATTGGTTAGAGGTAGTTAATGTTTATCTCAATAGTTCGGAGATTACCAAAGATTCTTCGGCGATAAGCACCTATCGTGTCATGCAAGCGCAATTATACAAAGATATTGGTGATTATGATAAGAGTATCGCAATAGCAAAGGAGATTTACGCTAAGAAAGACAGTTTGAATAAAAGTACAACGGCTTTAGTGCTAACGCTGTTAGATGAGAATTATGGCAAACTTCAGATGTATGACAAACAGATTGAGACGCGAGAAGCGAAGAAGAACCTAGGTCTTACAGAAGGGGTGGCCTTTTATGATATTTATGCCAATATGGGCTTATATCGACAGGCTATGAAGCAATATATATTGGCGGTAAAACCTACAATATCTGATAATGACCATTTGGCCTTGGCACGACACCATAATATCGTAGGCAATTATTTGAGACTAGACAAATCTGCTCCAACAGCTATAACGGAATACAACAAGGCTAACGGGTTTTTAGAAGTTTTTATAAATGATATTTCTAAACAGAAGTCAGAGAAAGAAATCTTTGAAAGTGAATTTTTAAAAGCCGAAATTGAGGGGAATATAGGTAAGTCACACGTTTTGCTAAAAAACTATATAGAGGCTATTCCGCATTTAAAAGAAAGTATCGATGTACTTTCAGAATATAACAATGGTAAATATAAAGACCAAATTATAGACAACAGGCTTTACTTGGCAGAAGCACATCTTCAACTTGATAATAATAGGACGGCAAAGCGATTACTAGAAGAATCATATGATGAGATGACCGTACAACAAGAGTTGAAGAGAAACCGTTTATTGGCTTATTATTACGATAAAATTGAGAGTTTCAAAAGTGCATCAACATTTTATAAGCGTAATGAGCGTATTACTGATTCTTTAAAGGCTAATGAGCTCTCTATTTTAAAACAACAATTAGTTGCCATTGTTGGAACGTCAGATTTAGAGAATTCAAGAAAATTGATTAACGAGCAAAAGTTGGCTAATGAAAAAATCAGAAGTGAAATTCAGGCCAAAGATGAGCGCATCAATTTGGTTTTCATATCATTGGTATTTACGCTTTTAGGATTTGCAGGACTTGTTTATGCATATTTAAAAAGTATAAAAAACCAACGTTTAATTGCTGAACAGAAGCATTTTATTGAAAATTCTTTAAAAGAGAAGGAATCATTACTTAAGGAAATTCACCATAGGGTTAAGAATAACCTTCAAATGGTATCAAGTCTTTTAAGCCTACAGACTAGAAATACGAAAAGTAAAGCAGCCATTGTAGCGCTTGAAGAAGGAAAAAGCAGGGTGAAGGCTATGGCTTTAATACACCAGAAATTATACCAGAATGACGATCTTTCTGTAATTGAAATGCAGGGCTATATTGAAAGCCTAATCAATAGCGTACAATCTGTTTATAAAAAGGGTGGTCACAATATCAGTATTACAGTTGATGCAGAAGCTACTGAGCTAGATATTGATCGAGCTATTCCATTTGGTCTTATACTTAACGAATTAGTTTCCAATAGTTTTAAATACGCTTTTCCTGAAAGTGACGAGAACGGGAAAATTTATATTCATTTAAGAAAAAATGGAGAAGGGGGTTACTTTGAATATGCCGATAATGGTATAGGGCTTCCTGAGGATACTGATGAACGTACCAACTCATCAATGGGACTGCGTCTTATCAATAGATTGGTAAATCAATTACAATCGAAACTGAATATTGATAAGACTAAAGAAGGAGTCCGTTTCTGGTTCAATTTTAAATAATTAACGGACCTGGCTTTTTAAGACCAGTTTATGTAAGAGTTTTGGAAAGAAGCGCTTTATAAATACTCCCTTTACTTCTTTGCCTCCAATATAAACTTCAAATTTTTCTTTCTTTATAGCGGTTATCATTTTGTTGCAAAAATTGGTCGTAGACAAACCATTTTGTGTAGCACTGTCATTGCTTTCCTGTAAAGTCCCGTCTCCGGTTAAGGCACTTTTTGCAATATTTGTGTTCACAAAACCTGGGCATACCATAGTTACTCTTACTCCATGTTTTTCATGTTCCATGCGCATAGCATCAAAGAACCCGTGCAATGCATGCTTAGCACCACAATAACCAGAACGATACGGAGATGAAAATTTGCCCATTAAACTGCTTACTACTACATAATGCCCAGCGTTGTTTAACATGAAGTGTGGTAATATTGCCTTGCTCAAAGCTACGGTGCCCAAATAATCAATATCCATAATAGTTTTATAGACACTAAAATCTGTTTCGGCAATTAAAGAGCGCTGGCTCACTCCAGCATTATTGATTTGGATATCCACTTTTCCAAACAGATCAATAGCTATCTCGACATAGGAGTCGGCTTTTTCAAATTCAATAATATCCAATGGAAGAATTTTTACATCCTTTGGATTCGAACATTGGTTTTTGACTTTTTCCAGAACTTCTTTTCTTCTGGCAGAGAGTATGAGTTTACAATTTCTTTTGCTAAGCTGATATGCCAATTCTTTCCCAATTCCGGAAGAGGCACCTGTGACCCAAATAACTTTATCTTTCAATTTGTCCATTTAAATGCTTTAACCCTAAAATATAACTAATTTCGTCAGGCATGAAGGCCATTTGTAAAAAGTACATCTTAGATTTTAGAATACCTAGTGGAACTTCTAGGGGTATACTTACCAAAAAAGAGACATGGTTTATTATCCTTAAAGAGAATGAGCGTATCGGAATTGGGGAATGTGGCATTTTAAGAGGGCTTAGTATTGATGATAGACCTGATTATGAAACCAAGTTAAGATGGACCTGCTCGAATATTCATATTGGTCTAGAAAAATTAATAGAGCAACTTCAAGATTTTCCTTCAATTCAATTTGGCTTGGAGCAGGCTTTTTTATCACTTAAATCAACAATTCCCTTTGAGTTATTTCCTTCCAGATTTACCCAAAATAATGCCGAAATAGCAATCAATGGATTAATTTGGATGGGTGAAAAGGATTTCATGTTAAGACAAATAAAGGATAAAATTACCCAAGGCTTCAAATGTATTAAGATGAAGATAGGAGCCATTGATTTTGTTACAGAGTTACAACTTTTGGCAACGATTAGAGAAAATTTCGATAAAGATACCATTGAACTACGAGTCGATGCCAATGGAGCTTTTAAACCTGAAGAAGCTTTAGTGAAATTAGAAAAATTGGCAGTATATGATTTACATTCCATAGAGCAGCCCATTAAACCGAAAAACTGGAGGGTAATGGCTAATTTATGCAAACAAACCCCTTTACCTATTGCACTGGACGAAGAATTAATTGGAATATCTGATGTAACAGAAAAGCGAGAAATGCTACTAACTGTAAATCCGCAATATATCATTTTAAAACCGAGTTTAATCGGCGGATACAAAGGAAGCCAAGAATGGATTGAAATTGCAAAGAATTTAAATATAGGTTGGTGGGTGACAAGTGCTCTGGAGAGTAATATAGGGTTGAATGCCATAGCGCAATGGACCTATACTCTAAAAAATAGTATGCCACAAGGATTAGGCACCGGGAGTTTGTTCACCAACAATTTTAGCAGCCCATTGAAAGTTTCGGATGGAAAGTTATTATATCAAAATCAAGTAACTTGGCAAGATAATTTAATCGAAGATTTATGTACATAGAGCAAGGGTATAAAGGAGAGATAGGTTTGTGGAAATACTTTGTACTTCCTATAGGCTTTATTGCCTTAATGGTAGTGAATTATATAATGCTTTTGATTTCCCCTATAGACATAGAAGATTCGATGGCCATAATGATAGAAAACTTAGGCTCCAATATCGTCTTAATTACCTTGTTAGCGCCACTTGCTTTTTTTCTTTTCATCGTTTTAGGTTGGACATGGTTAGTGCATAGGCAATCAGTAACGAGTCTCACTACAAGTAGAAAAAAAATTGATTGGAAAAGAGTTTTCTTTGTATTTACCCTATGGAGTGTTATTACAATATTTTTTACGCTATTAGATGTTTACTTCTCACCTGATGATTATGTCCTAAATTTTGAGTGGACTAAATTTTTGATGCTAGCCTTAATTGCTATAGCATTAGTGCCATTACAAACAAGTTTTGAAGAGTATCTTTTTAGAGGACATATGATGCAAGGGATAGGAATAATAGCAAAGAATAGATGGATACCTTTAGTGATTACTTCAGTTTTATTTGGATTGATGCATATTGCAAATCCTGAAGTTGAAAAACTAGGTTATGGCATTATGGTCTATTATATTGGAACAGGTTTCTTTTTAGGGATAATGACCCTAATGGACGAGGGCTTAGAATTGGCATTGGGTTTTCATGCCGCTAACAACTTGATTACAGCATTATTAGTCACTGCGGACTGGACAGCTTTCCAAACAAATTCTATTTTCAAAGATATTTCTGAGCCAGGCTTAAGTTGGGATGTCCTTATTCCAGTTTTTGTAATTTTCCCCATTCTTTTGTACATCTTATCAAAGAAATACAATTGGACCAATTGGAAAGATAGGCTAGCAGGTAAGGTATTGAGTAAAGAGCAATTTGTTGCTTCACTAGAGGATGGTACACAAGAACTTCAAGCTTAACGGTCAAAGTTTTTCTCAAGAAGAGCTAATTGAGATTGGTTATAGCTTAATCAAAGAAGGTGAAGAACATGAAATTTCCATAGGGGGCTTTTTGCTTGATTGGTTCAATGACTCCATTGAAATAATAGTGCAAACTTCTGGTTCAACAGGTATACCCAAACAAATTTCTCTCAAGAAATCACAGATGGTCAATTCTGCTTTGGCCACAGGGAATTTCTTTCGTTTGAAACCTGGTGATTCTGCTTTGCTTTGTCTGTCTGCTGATTTTATAGCAGGTAAAATGATGCTGGTACGTGCAATAGTTTTAGGGTTGGAACTTGACATTGTTGCGCCAAGTTCTAATCCACTTTTGAACAATAGTAATACCTACAATTTTTGCGCCATGGTACCGATGCAAGCAAAAAATGCATTGGAAAACCTGAATCAAATCAAAACCTTAATACTGGGTGGAGCAGCAGTTTCAAGCTCATTAAAACAAAGTTTAGAAGGTCTTATTACAAATTGTTTTGAAACTTATGGAATGACCGAGACGATTACCCATATTGCAGCAAGAAATTTAAGTAATGAAAAATCACTTGATGAGGTTTTATTCCATACGTTGCCGAATATTATTATCTCAACTGATAATCGGGAGTGCTTGGTCATAGACGCGCCAAAAATTTCTGATTCCACTATAGTCACAAATGATATTGTTGAACTAATTGGAGATAATAGCTTTAAATGGTTAGGTCGGTTTGATAACATTATTAATTCAGGAGGGATAAAATTGATTCCTGAACAGATAGAAGCTAAGCTTTTTGGATTCTTCGAAAATCGATTTTTTGTAGCTGGAATTCCAGATAAAAGTTTAGGTCAGAAATTAATTTTGATAGTAGAAGGAGAACGAAAATATGATGAAATTATACAATCAATTAAATCTTTGGGGTTATTGTCCAAATATGAAATACCTAAAGAGGTTTTTATCGCACCTTCTTTTGTAGAAACAAAAAATGGTAAAGTTGACCGCCCAAAAACATTGGTCTTGATTTTACAGAAATATTTATAAAAAGCATCGTGAGGCGTTTTTTTTATATCCATGATTTAGGTATTTTCAGGTATTAGAAAATTAACAATATGAAAAACATTTTATTTTTACTTACAGTACTTTTTTCATCGATTTTAACAGCCCAACAGGTTTTGCCTGAAAATGAACGAGCCCAAGTCGTTGACGAAATTTTAGCAGAAAAGTTCAACAATCTGTTACCTGAATTAATGGATAAGACGGATATCGATATGTGGGTGATCATATCAAGAGAATACAATGAGGATCCGGTATTAAAAACGATGCTTCCTGCCACTTGGTTAAATGCTAGACGAAGAACCATACTACTTTTTTATCGAGATAAAGCCAACGATAGCATTCACAAGCTAGCTGTAGCTCGCTATAATGTAGGAAAGAACATTACATCTGCTTGGGATAAGGAAAAAGAACCCAATCAATGGAGGCGTTTGATGCAATTGATTGAGGAGCGGGATCCAAAGAAAATAGGATTGAATTTCTCCAATGACCATAATATAGCTGATGGCTTGGTAAAAACTGATTATGAAGAATTCCTTCAAAACCTTCCAAAAAAGTATCATAGTAAAGTAGTGTCTGCAGAGCAACTAGCAGTACGATGGATTGAAACTCGAACCGAACGTGAGATGGTCATTTATACTCAATTGGTCGACATCACAACCGACATCATAATGGAGGCTTTTTCTGAGAAAGTAATTACACCAGGAGTTACTAAAACATCAGAAGTAGTTTGGTGGATGCGACAAAAAATAACGGATTTAGGTTTGGAAACTTGGTTTCATCCTACGGTAGATGTGCAGCGAACCAGTGCTAAGTCTGAAGCTAATTTATATTCATTCTCAGACAAACCTGAGGATATGATTATTTTACCAGGAGATTTACTGCATTGTGATATGGGTATTTCATATTTGAGACTGAATACCGACTGCCAGCAATTGGCCTATGTTCTAAAGCCTAATGAAACACAGGCTCCGAAGTTTTTAATTGATGGCTTAAAGGCTGGGAATAGGGTTCAGGATTTTTTAACCGATAATATGATTGTTGGAAGAACCGGTAATGAAATTTTGGCCAAGGCTCGCGCTGAAGCCAAAGCAGCTGGCTATCGCCCTTCCATTTATACGCATCCACTTGGTTCTTACGGCCACTCGGCGGGTACGACCATAGGTATGTGGGATGCACAAGACGGTGTTATGAAAGATGATGGTGAAAATTATCCGCTGAACATCAATACTGTTTATGCCATTGAATTGAATACCACAATCAACGTTCCTGAATGGAAAAGAGATATTCGTATCATGTTAGAAGAAGCGGGTTTTTATGGTGAAGATGGGTTTAGGTATGTGAATGGACGCCAGACCGAATTGCTGCTGGTACCGAGGATCAAGGGCTATAAGGGAAACTGATTTGTTATAAATTAATAGTATTACTTTCATTTCAAACAGCTTAACTGTTAATCTCTGTTAAAGAACACTAAACTAAACTCTTTTTGTGCTAACTTATAGTACTTAATGTTTTACTAATTAATTCATTTGTGTTATGAGAAAGTATGTTCTATCTATAGTTTTGACGCTATCCTTGGTCGTTTTTGCCTTTGGTCAAGATAAACGGCAACTCAAGGGCACGGTAACCGACGGCAAGAATCCTATTGAAAATGTTAGCGTACAGGTAGAAGGTTTGTCACAAATGGCCTTGACCGATAAAAAAGGGAAGTACCAAATTGAAGTTGCAACTGGTGACTTGATAAGTTTTTCATTCACAGGTCTAAAAACAATTCGCATCAAAATTGAGGATGTTACGCGAATCCTAAATCCTGTTATGATTCCTGACATCACCGAATTGGACGAGGTCGAGTTAACTCTCAGAAAAAGGCTTTCACAGAAGGATTTGGCAGAAGACTACCCAGCGAACAAAAGAATTATTAAGACCGCCTGGGGTTTTTTAAATACAGATAGGGCGGCCGGTCGTGTTCAAATTTTGACGGAAGACCAAATCAATCCAGCTAATTTATGTCTTTTAGATTTGGTAAGAGGTAAATTTCCAGGTGTATCTGTGGTCGGTAATTGCAATGGTATTGGTATTACGGGTGGTGCTATTCTTATTAGGGGCGCACATTCAATCAATAATTCTATTGCTGCTATATACGATATAGATGGACAAATATTTACTGATTTCCCTTGGTGGTTGGATATCAACAATGTCAAACGTGTGGCTATATTTGGTAATTTGGCTACCACTACACTTTATGGTGGTTTGGGTGCCTCGGGTGTTGTAGTTGTCAATACCGTAGGCGCTAACTTAAAAAACGAAGAATTTATAGACCACGCACGTTTACGTAATAATTTCTACAAGAATGATGCGCTAATACGTGAAAAGGTCAGCAATAATTGGCCTGTCTATAAAAAAGATCTTTATACAAGTAAGGATAGCGAGGATGCCAAAACGATTTACAACAAGTATTCAAAAACCTATTCAAACGCCCCATACTTTATTCTAGATGCCCAGTCATACTTTGTCAAAAATGGCGATAGCGATTTTGCCGATAAGATCATATCAGAAAATTTTCATCTTTTTGATTTTAACCCTGTCCTTTTGAAAGCATTGGCCTACCAATATGAAGCACAGGGCAATTATGATATGGCCAATCAACTGTATAAGGATATTTTTATTCTACGTCCAAATTACGGCCAGAGTTATATTGATATCGCAAAAAGCTATCGCGATATTGGAAGGGCCAAGCAGGCAGCTACCATTTTCGCTCGGTATAACTATTTGGTGGAGGTGGGTTTTATGGAGCTTGATACCATTGGCCTCATGCCCATGATGAACCGTGAGTTCAACAATTTATTAGCATTGGAACGTAGAGCTGTAATGGAGATGGCTAACTCCAAAAAGAAGTTGTATTTGGCAAAAGAAGAATTTAAGGGTACTCGACTTTTATTCGAATGGAATGATGGGGAGGCTGAGTTTGACCTTCAATTCGTAAGTCCAGACAAGCGATATAGTCTATGGAAACACAGTTTGGCCGACAATGCGGAACAGATTGCAATGGAAAAGAATTTTGGTTATAATATAAAGGAAGAGTTGATAGACAATTCGCTACCGGGTACCTGGCAGATCAATGTAAAATACCATGGCAATAAGAGCCTTACCCCGACATATCTCAAAGCAACTGTATATTATGATTACGGTCAGGTATCGCAGCGCAAAGAGGTTAAAGTGTTTAAGCTCAGCCTTAAAGATGTTAATCAAGAACTGTTCCCTTTGACCGTAGGAAGCAAGATGGTCTCAAGGTAAGAAGTGGAAGCATCATAATTTGGAAAATAACTCAAAACAATCTAAAAAAAAGCATTTTTATGAAAAATCTCTCTCTTTTATGTGGGTTGCTATTCTTAAGTAACTTGGCTATGTCACAACAGATAAAAACAGTTTCTGGACTAGTAAGTGATGGTATCAAGGCGATGGAAAGTGTTAACGTTTCCATTGCGGATAAGAATATCTCTACTGTTACGGATGCGGCCGGTAAGTATAGAATTGAAGTAGCTGAAGGGGATAGGTTACAATTTTCTTATGTGGGTATGCGTACTGTAACCATTTTAGTAGAAGATGTGACAAGAACTTTAAATATCAAGATGGTTCCAAAAATTGAACAATTGGAAGGGGTTACCTTAGAAGGTAAATCTAAGAATTCAGATATTAGATTTGAAGGAAAATCACAAAAGGAGTTGAATGATTCCTATAACTTTGATCAGGATATCATAAGAACAAAATTTGGGTATTTGAATAAAAAAACTGCTGGTTATTCTGTACAGATCCGCGACGGTAATAAAATTAATTACGCTGCAACTAATATTTTGGGAGTTTTACAGAGCATGTTCGCTTCTGTCAAGATAAGTCCCGAAGGATATCCAGAGCTAGGAACTTCTCCAGATGACCCTGCAGCAGTTATTTACTTAAGAGCAAAATCTATACTTCTTCCCATAGCAGCTGCTTATGAGGTTGATGGGATGTTATATACCGATCCTCCACTTTTTTTAAATGTTATGGACATTGAACGGGTTGCTCTTATTGCTGGCCTAGCAGGTACGGTTAAGTATGGTTCCCTTGGAGCAGGAGGCGTTTTTGTAATCAATACAAAATCCGCTAATTTTTCCCCCACAAAAGAGCAGTTAATCAACCGAGAACAGCAGCCACTAAGAAAAACGAATTCCGTTGTTAATGCTTTAAGTCGCGAAAAAGTGGCCAAGAACGCTCCTACGTACTTAAAGGAGCTAAGAGCTAGCAGTTCGCTTGTAGACTCAAAAGCGGTTTTTGAAAAGTACCATTTGACCTATTCGAATTCTCCCTACTTTCTATTGGATGCCTATGAATTTTTTGTAGAAAAATACAACGAAGTAGCTTTCGCAGATAGTATCATCAAGGAGCATTTTACCCCTTACGCCAATAACCCCGTGCTTATGAAGGCTTTGGCCTATACTTATGAGTCGCAACAGCGCTTTGAGAAGGCGAACGATATTTACAAGGAAATCTTTATCCTTAGGCCCAACTACGTGCAGAGTTATATGGATATGGCAAACAGCTATAGAAACCTAAAAGATCCAAGTCACGCTGCTGCCATATACGCTCGATATAATTATCTTATAGAGGAAGGTTTTTTAGAAGAGGACATAATGGGTTTTAGTCCGATAATAAATCGAGAGTTCAACAACCTATTGACACTTGAGAAAGGTGCGGTTTTTGATATAAGTAAGTCCAAAATACCTGCGGTTTCAGAAAAGGATTTTAAGGGAACACGTTTAGTGTTCGAATGGAATGACAATGAGGCTGAATTTGAGTTGCAGCATGTAAATCGCGAGAACGACTACTACACATGGAAACACGGCATAGCAGACAATACTGATGAGATAAGAAGGGAGAAAGACTTTGGATATAACGTAAAGGAATACTTAATGGACGGTTCATTAGGTGGTACATGGAAGATAAACATAAACTACTTGGGCAACAAGAGCCTAACACCGACCTATCTTAAGGCTACTGTATACTATGATTATGGCTTAGATACGCAGCGTAAGGAAACTAAGGTCTTTAAGCTCGATTTAAAGAACGTCAATCAAGAATTGTTCACTATAGCGTCTAGCGGTCGCACATTGACGCGTCAGTAAATTATTAATATTTAAAAATAAAACTATGAAAGAAATTAAGATTAGTGTTGTATTGTTTTTATCATGCATTGGGTTAACTTATGCACAAGATTTGACAAAAAATCAAAAAGTAGAATCACCTTACCGATTAATAAGAGGGGTTGTTCTCAAAACCGACCTGACTATGACTGCTGCTACCCTGAACAAAGTTGTACAACTTTCTGAAACGAATGATAAAGAATTAAACTTAAAAGATAGACATGATGTCATGATTTCGAGGCAGTTTAGGCAAATCCCTTTTTGGTTAAATCCTTCAATGTTGCATGAATTTGTCGGAGGTCGGGGCGTAGTCATCGACGGAAGTTTACTAAAGCAAAAGTAGTATGTATCCTTTTCAATTTCGTTACGTGCTTTTATTGTAGTTAGCTAACGTATAGTTTTTTTAATTCGGGCATAAGCTAAAAGTATATTTTCTATGATAAAAAAAATAATTCTTTCCTTCATATTGGGTTGTACGATAACTACGTACAGTGTTGCCCAAAGAGATTATAAGGGCAAGATTATAGATTCGAAAACAGGTGAAGCAATACCATTCGTCAATATAGGTATTGTAGAACAGGGTATTGGAACAGTGAGTGATGAAGAGGGTTTGTTCCATTTGTACTTTGAAGAAAATCAAGTAAAACCAACAGAAATTCTTCTATTCTCGGCCCTGGGCTATGCACCCTTGAATATTCCTTTGTCCAAAATGCCCTTGGTTTATAATGAATATCCGGTCTTCAAAATGAAACCTGAAAGAATAGCATTGAACGAAGTGGTGGTATCCAATAAAGGAGAACGATTTGTCACAGACTTTGTGGGGTACAAAAATCGTGGGGAACAAACCTATGGCTATTGGAAAGATCAAATTGCCTTAGGAGGCGAATTGGCTACAAGAATTGTTGTAAAAAGTGGACTGCGTCGATTAGACCAATTCCAATTTGAAGTGTTTCACAATCCGTCGGATAGTCTATTGCTTAGGGTTAATATTTATGAAGATGACGGTCCTATCGGAAGCCCAAAAACCAACTTAAACAAATCAGGTAAAAATGTTTTGGTCACTCTAAAGAAAACGGATAAAATTGTTTGGGTAGATTTGAAGCCTTACGACATTTACGTTAAAGATGATTTTCTGGTTTCCCTAGAGCTTTTAAAGGTATATGGAGAAAAAGAACTTGGATTGGTCTTAGCTGCGGCTTTCGATAAATACGGCTCGTATCGAAAATATGCCAGTCAAGATAAATGGGAGCGTATGGCTGACGAGAGTATGGCCTATTATTTGGAGACCCAGTTTATGGTTTCTGAAAAAGTAGCACAGCGTTTTGAAAAAAAAGAAGCCAGAAAAAAGAAAAAAATTAGAACAATTTCTGGTTTTGCCTTGAGAAAGGGTCGTATGGTTCCCGGGGTTGAAGTGACTAATACTAGAACCAAAGAAACGGTATTTACAGATGAGGATGGACGTTATACCATTGCTGCGGATAAAAGGGATGAAATTCTTTTTAAAAAGCAGGGATATAAACTGATGGTACTGACGGTTGGTGATAGGCCAACGGCCAATATTATTATGAAAGGGGAGTAATAATTTGTGTTCTGTCCAAGATAATAGGAAAATGGCTGTAATTAACCTCATTTTCGACAAAAAAATATAATTTAGAATAAAGTCTTTAAGATTAATTCAACTTTATATAAGGCACATTTTTCGAATAATTTAAAAATAGCAGGTATGAAATGGACTAAAAGCGTTATCGTCTTGTTTGTTATATTCTTAGCATCTGGGTCATCCCTATGGGGACAAACAACCCTATGCTGGGACAGTTCTTTATCCATGACTGACAGAGACCTGGAGAAAGATTTTTCTGTTCTGGAACACATTTTTCGGAAAGACCCGAACCAAGAAGTTCAGTTGCTGCTCTTTAATATTGAGGTTACCGAAAAGGGATACCGCATCGTGGACGGGGATTGGCAGCAATTGAAAAATGATCTCTCCAATATGGTATACGATGGCGGAACGGTCTATGCAAAACTTGAAAATAGAATAAAGCATGAAAATGTCTATGTCTTTACCGATGGCAAGAGCATTTTAATGCAGGACGCCCTTCCTCTCAAACCTAAAAGCTTTATCGTTAACAGTAGTGGGGACAGAAATATTGATTTTTTGAACCGAACAGTCCTCTTGACCAAGAGCAGGCTCATGGACTTTGCCTCGAATTTGCCAAAGAACCGTATAAGCACAGAATCCGTCTCTAAAAGTGAAACAATAAAGGGTAGCGTTTACATAGACAATCGACCTGTGCCCGGCGTAAGGATAACCATCAAGGGTAAGGAAGATGTGGTAATGACGGACGTGGACGGCAATTTCGCCATCAACGCCCAAATCGGGGACAGTATTTTAGTGAGCAGTGTTGCGAACAATACCTATAAAAATTTGAGGATATCCTCCAAAGAAAACACAAAGGTTTTCTTGGAACCCAATATATATACTTTAGAGGAGGTAACCCTAGTTGAGGAACGTACAAAGAAATTGGCCACTACAGGCTTGGGCAAAGTTGACAAGGACCGATTGGGATATGACGTACAGTCCATTGGTGATGAAGATATTACATTGATCAATACCACCGTGTCCTCGGCCGTACAAGGCAAATTTGCAGGTGTTCGACACGGACAGAACGAAGATTTGAGTCAAGTATTAATACGAAACGGTAGCAGCAGCCTCACCTCTAATAATTATGCGCTCATAGTGGTGGATAACGTACCTCTGCGCCAGTCCAATTCGTCTACCCAAGAAATTGTTGACACAAGCTATCTAAACCCCGACAATATTGCCGACATTACCGTCCTTAAGGGCTTGGCAGCGACGAATAGATTTGGAAGTCTGGGAGCCAATGGCGTTCTCATGATTACAACTAAGGCAGCAGTGGCTGCTAAGAAAGGGGAAAAGAATTATGACTCGGCACGTTTGAGGAACAATATTTTTGACGGAAAATTGAACATTAAAGGCAATACCAGTATAAACTATATTGAGGAACTAAGTTCTTCTCCAAATTTTGAAGATGCCTATGCTATCTATTTGCTACAGCGACAAAAATATGACAAGCTTGACTCTTACTATTTGGATGTATATGATTTTTTTAAACCCAGGAACGGCATGTCCGCCATGAGAATAGCATCAAATATCATGGAACGTGACAAAACAGACTACGGGCAGTTACGGGGTCTGTTCTTGAAGGCCAGCAAAAATAAAGATAGCAAGTTACAGTATTTGGTTGCCTCAAAACTATTGGAGGACTTTCCGGGGAAGACCCAATCGTATTATGATATGGCCCTGGCCCATATAAACTCGAGCGAATATCAGCCTGCTATGGATATATTCCTGTCAATAATGGATGGTTCGGCCAATAGAGAGCTGACATTTGATGGGCTTCACAAAAGGGTCAGGGCTGAATTAAAGGATTTGATTAGCAAGCACAAAAAAGATTTGGACCTATCGCAAGTTCCACCTGCATATCTCGAAAGTACCACCTTTAATGCGCGTTTGGTTTTTGATTGGAACGACGAGAATACGGAATTTGACCTTCAGTTTGTGAATCCCCAAAAACGTTTTTTCGAATGGGAGCACACAGATTTTGGGAACAAAGATAGAATTAGGGATGAACTGAGAAATGGTTACTCTTCTGAACAGTTTGTATTGACGGGCGATGGGCTTCAAGGAAAATGGATTGTAAATATTTCGTACAAAGGTAAGCGCACCGAAACCGAAAATGGGGTACCTACTTTTATCAAGTGCAGGTTAGACTATAATTTTGGTTTTCCTAACAGTCGTTACGAAGAATACGAACTGCGATTGACCGAGAAAAGTGACAGACAGTTCTTTTTTGAATTCAAGATTTGATGGCATGAAGGGCCCGATATATTATTTAGTTTTTAAAGTCGCGCCTAACTCATTTGAAAACAACGCTCTACAAAACAATTATGTTACATATTAACTAAAGTAAGTTTTCTGTGGTAAAAAAAATCGTTCTTTTCTTTTTATTGAATAGTATCGGCACTTTATATAGTGTTGCTCAAAAAGACTATAAAGGTCGTGTGATTGATGCCAATACTAAGGAACCCATACCCTATGTAAATATTGGTATTAAAGAGGCTGGTGTCGGCACTGTTAGTGATGAAGAAGGGCTTTTTCATATGTATTTAAAACCACAAAACTTAGAACTGGATACGAGCATTCTGTTCTCGGCCTTGGGTTATGAGACGCTTTATTTTCCTATTTCTGATCTAAAGTTGGTTTATAATGAGTATCCAGATGTTGCTTTAAAACCTTCCGTTGTGGAGTTGAATGAAGTTGTTTTGTTCAATGATGGTCAAGAATTTATCCCTGATAATATAGGTTACGAAAATTATGGGGAAATTATTTTTGGTTATTGGAAAGATGATATTGCCTTAGGCGGTGAATTGGCCACAAGAATCACCGCAAAAGATGGCCTAAGGCAATTACACAAACTATCTTTTAAGATAAAACAAGCTCCCGCGGACAGTGTTTTATTAAGAATTAATATCTATGATGATGACGGAGGAGTTAATAGGTTACCGGACACAAATCTCAATAAATCTGGTAAAAACATTTTTTGTAAGGTTTATAATTATAGTGAAGTTGTTCAAATTGATTTAAACCCTTTTGAGCTATTTGTGGAAGATGACTTTATAGTGTCACTCGAATTAGTAAATTATTATGGAAATTCAGAACCCGAGTTTGCAATAGATGCTACTTATCAGAGTTTTGGGTCATATCGAAAATATACTAGTCAAGATAAGTGGGAAAAGTTTTCAAATTTCAATTTGGCTTATCAACTTGAAACATCCCTTTTAGTTTCTAGACGATTAGCTGAAAAATTTAAGGGAATTTTAGTCAAAAAGACACAAAAGCAAAGTTATATATCTGGATTTATAGTTATAAATGGTAAAATGATACCAAACGTAGAAGTAAAAAATTTAAGAACCTCTAAGACAGTTGTTTCCGATACCCTTGGACGCTATAGGTTACATGCGAAAAAAGGTGATGTGCTTGTATTTTCAAAGAAAGGAGTGGAAAATGTCGTGCACAAAACTTCTAATAAAACAACTGTCAATGTAAGGATGAAAAGAATTTTAAATTAATCAAACCTGCAATACCCCTAAATTGAATTGTTTTTCAATAGGCGAATGATTTGCAGCATCGATGCCCATTGAAATCCATTTTCTGGTGTCTAAAGGGTCAATAATAGCATCCGTCCATAGTCTTGCAGCGGCATAATAGGGAGAAACCTGATTGTCATAACGGCTCTTAATTTTGTCAAACAATGCTTTTTCTTTTTCAGGTGTGATTTTCTCTCCTTTTTTCTCTAGGGATGCCTTCTCTATTTGTAAAAGTACTTTTGCAGCCGAATTGCCACTCATGACCGCCAACTCTGCACTTGGCCAAGCAACAATTAATCTTGGATCATAAGCTTTTCCGCACATAGCGTAATTGCCAGCACCGTAGCTGTTACCTATTATTATTGTAAACTTTGGTACGACTGAATTACTAACAGCATTTACCATTTTAGCACCGTCTTTAATAATTCCGCCATGTTCGCTTTTGCTTCCGACCATAAAACCGGTAACATCTTGTAAGAATACTAAAGGAATTTTCTTTTGGTTGCAGTTGGCAATAAAACGGGTTGCCTTATCAGCAGAATCTGAATAAATTACTCCTCCGAACTGCATTTCTCCTTTCCCGTTTTTAACCACCTTACGCTGATTGGCAACAATACCAACCGCCCATCCATCAATTCGTGCATAGCCAGTCAATATCGATTTACCGTAACCTTCTTTGTATTGTTCAAATTCGGAATAATCTACCAATCGTTTGATAACTTCCAACATATCATATTGATCGGCCCTTGATGCTGGAAGAATTCCATAAATATCTTCCTCTTTTTCTTTTGGTTTTAGGGCTTTGATTCTATTGAATCCTGCTTTGTCATAGTCCCCAATCTTGCCCATTATATTTTTGATAGTATCTAAGGCATCCTTATCATCTTTGGCTTTATAATCGGTAACACCGCTTACTTCACAATGTGTGGTTGCCCCACCAAGAGTTTCGTTATCAATACTTTCACCAATAGCGGCCTTAACCAGATAACTTCCCGCCAAAAAAATACTGCCTGTTTTATCTACTATTAGGGCTTCATCACTCATGATAGGCAAATACGCACCACCAGCGACGCAGCTTCCCATAACAGCAGAAACCTGGGTGATTCCCATACTGCTCATTACCGCATTGTTTCGGAAAATACGTCCAAAGTGTTCTTTATCGGGGAAGATTTCATCTTGCATGGGTAAATAAACCCCTGCGCTATCCACCAAATAGATAATAGGAAGCTTGTTCTCTATAGAAATTTCTTGGGCTCTTAGGTTCTTTTTTCCAGTTATCGGAAACCATGCGCCTGCTTTGACAGTAGCATCGTTAGCAACTACTATACATTGTTTACCTTGAACATAGCCTATTTTTATTACCACGCCGGCTGAAGGACATCCGCCATGTTCTTCATACATACCTTCTCCAGCAAACCCGCCAATTTCAATACTATCCTTATCCTCATCCAACAAATAAGCGATACGTTCTCGGGCTGTCATTTTACCTTTGGCGTGATGCTTTTCAATTCGGCTTTTACCACCTCCTAATTTTACTTGCGCAAATCGATTTTTAAGTTCTGATACTTTTAGTTTGTTTTGATCTTCGTTTTTATTGAACTTTAGATCCATAAATGGAATGCTTTATTTGAACTATTTAAAGGTTAAAGATAAGCACTAATGTCATTAATAAAGGAAGTATGAAAAGTAAAACACGATGGGGAATTGTTGGACCTGGAAAAATTGCACAGAACTTTGCCAATGATTTGCTGTTGGTAGATGATGCGGAACTAACAGCAGTTGCTTCGCGTAATCAACAACGTGCTCAAGATTTTGCAAGCACCTATCAAATACCTCATGTCTTTGATGACTACGATTCATTATTTGAAAGTGATACTGCAGATGTACTCTATATTGCGACACCACATACTTTTCATAAAGATTTAGCGATAAGGGCAATGAAAGCCGGCAAACATGTGCTCTGTGAAAAACCAATGGGTGTTAATTCTAAAGAGGTTATTGAAATGATCGCTGTGGCTAAAGAAAACAAGGTTTTTTTAATGGAAGCCTTGTGGTCTCGTTTTAATCCTACCATAAAAAAAGTTAAGCAATTAGTGGATGATGGCGTACTTGGAGAGTTAAATTATGTAAATGCCGACTTTGCTTTTTACGCTTTAGATAGACCAATGGAATCAAGACTTTTTAATCTTGAATTGGCAGGTGGGACCCTATTAGATATAGGAATCTATCCTATTTTTCTTGCATATCTTTTTCTGGGGAAGCCAAAACAAATAGAAGCAGTTTCTAATTTTAATAGTATTGGTACAGAAATACAGACTTCCATGATTTTTAATTATGATGGAGCTCAGGCAACACTTAATAGCAGTTTTGCCAATGATTCTGCTATGCCAGCTGGGTTAGGGGGGACTAAAGGCAGTATCGTTCTAGAACCAAGGTTCCATGAGACTCAAGGATATACATTGAATGTTGGCGGAGAAAGTGAAAGAGTAAAGTTACCCACTATTGGTAAAGGATATACCTACGAAATTGAAGAGGTGAATGA
Source organism: Croceitalea rosinachiae (assembly GCF_031846445.1). Lineage (NCBI taxonomy): Bacteria > Pseudomonadati > Bacteroidota > Flavobacteriia > Flavobacteriales > Flavobacteriaceae > Croceitalea > Croceitalea rosinachiae. The sequence continues at coordinate 513,291 of NZ_JAVRHR010000002.1, forward strand.
CTGTATCAGGGAAAATAGAATGGAAAGTTCATTATGGTCACATCAAGATAGTATTGCGCTGATTTCTCTTTTAGATGCTATTCGTCATAAAACTGGTGTTCGTTTTCCTTTTGAGAACTAAAACATAGTTCTTGGTTGTTCATTTTTTACGATATTTGATTTTACGGATAAAACGAAACCTATGGGAATGAATAAGAACACTGTACTTGCTTGGGCCACATTTATTATGATTGCTGTCGGAATAGGGATGATTGCCCTTGGGGCTTTTAAATATGATGAGGTTGCGGGTTGGGGCTTTGCTTCTGTTGGTATCGGTTTTTTGGCTGTAGCATGGGTCTTTAATGCTTTAAAAGGGCGAGTATAAATTGATTATCCTTTAATCTAATCAATCCAAATCTAATTATCTAAAACATGTCAGACGATAAAAAAGTCATTTTTTCAATGGCCGGAGTGACTAAAAGCTATAAAAATGCCAATACTCCAGTTTTAAAGAATATCTACCTAAGCTTTTTTTATGGTGCTAAGATTGGAATCTTAGGGTTAAATGGTTCCGGTAAATCCACGTTGCTTAAAATTATTGCTGGAGTGGACAAGAATTTTCAGGGTGATGTAGTTTTTTCACCGGGATATTCTGTTGGATATTTAGAGCAAGAACCACAATTAGATGAAGAAAAAACAGTTCTTGAAATTGTAAAAGAGGGTGTGGCAGACACTGTTGCAATTCTTGATGAATACAATAAAATCAATGATATGTTTGGCTTGCCTGAGGTCTATGAAGATGCTGATAAGATGCAAAAACTTATGGACAAGCAAGCCGTATTACAAGACCAAATAGATGCGTCAAACGCGTGGGAATTGGATACCAAATTAGAGATAGCTATGGATGCTTTAAGAACTCCAGATTCTGATAAAAAGATTGGAGTACTCTCCGGGGGTGAACGCAGACGGGTAGCGCTATGTCGTTTATTGCTACAAGAACCAGAAGTTCTATTGTTAGATGAGCCTACAAACCATTTAGATGCAGAATCTGTCCATTGGTTAGAACATCATTTGGCGCAATACAAGGGAACTGTAATTGCGGTTACCCATGACAGGTATTTTTTAGATAATGTAGCAGGATGGATTTTAGAATTGGATAGGGGAGAAGGTATTCCCTGGAAAGGAAACTATTCTGGATGGTTAGATCAAAAATCAAAACGCCTAGCTCAAGAAAGCAAACAGGCGTCAAAACGTCAAAAAACTTTAGAGCGTGAATTAGAATGGGTCCGTCAAGGAGCTAAAGGTCGCCAAACCAAACAAAAGGCACGACTTAAGAACTATGATAAGTTGATGAGTCAAGATCAAAAACAGTTAGAAGAAAAACTAGAAATATACATTCCAAACGGACCACGTTTAGGGACCAATGTAATCGAGTCTAAAGGAGTGAGTAAAGCTTATGGTGATAAGTTATTATATGAAGATTTGAATTTTAATCTACCGCAAGCTGGTATCGTCGGTATTATTGGACCCAATGGTGCTGGTAAGACCACTATTTTTAGAATGATCATGGGTGAAGAAACTCCTGATAAGGGAGAATTTGCTGTTGGTGACTCTGCAAAACTAGCTTATGTAGACCAAAGCCATTCAAATATCGATGTTGATAAGTCTATTTGGGAAAACTTTAGTGATGGTCAAGAGCTTGTAATGATGGGTGGTAAACAAGTAAACTCCCGAGCGTATTTAAGTCGTTTTAATTTCTCTGGCAGTGAACAGAATAAAAAGGTTAATATGCTTTCTGGGGGTGAACGTAACCGCCTGCATTTGGCTATGACCCTAAAAGAAGAGGGCAATGTCTTACTCTTAGATGAGCCGACCAATGATTTGGATGTAAATACCCTGCGTGCGTTGGAAGAAGGATTAGAAAATTTTGCTGGCTGCGCTGTAATTATTTCTCACGATAGGTGGTTCTTAGATCGTATTTGTACTCATATTTTGGCATTTGAAGGTGATTCTCAAGTGTATTTTTTTGAAGGCTCTTTTTCTGATTATGAAGAGAATAAAAAGAAACGTTTAGGAGGGGATATTATGCCAAAACGTATCAAATATAAAAAGTTGATTAGATAAATTTCAATAATCTTCATTGGGGTACCAATCCAATTGAACTACCTCAATATTGGGATTAGATTCATTTACCAACTTTTTAAATTTCACCACATCACTTATATCAGGTCTGCCACGATAATGGTATGGATATACTTGTTTCGGTTTGAACTCTAAAGTTGCACTGGCGGCACTTTCTTCGGTCATGGTATAAGGCAAGTTCATACAGATAAAGGCCTTGTCAATGTTTTGTAGTGCCCTTATCTCAAGGATATCCTCAGTATCCCCTGAAAAATAAATTCTTTCTTCACCTATGGTTAGCACATAACCATTGCCCCGGCCTTTAGTATGGAATTTTAAGGCCTCTTCCCTTAGATTGTACATTGGTATCGCCTCAATATTAATTTCAAAACGTTCTTTATTATCACCGTTGTTCAGAACATCTATTTGTGGTGTGAATTTTTCCGGTATTTTGTCAGCTACTGCTTGCGGGACTATAATCTTTGCCTTTTCAGTATTCAATTCTTCCAAGGTTTCCAAACTAAAATGATCTCCGTGAATATCTGTGATTAATATTAAATCTGGTTGTTTTTGACCTTCAAAGGCCGCTAAGCCACCTACGGGATCGATATATATAGTAATATCACCCCAATTTAAGACCGCAGTAGCATGCGCTATTGGGATAATAACCAGCTCTTTTTCAAACTTTATTATTTCCTTAGTAATTTGAGAAGTGGTTTTTGAGGCTGTTTTTTTCTTATCTATACATCCCATCAAAATAGCGAATGATGTGAAAATCACAAAAAAGTAGTGTCTCATAGAAAAATAATTTTACCCCTAAAAGTACATATTTATTGAGTTTATAAGGATTTAGTTAATATTGAAAAGTTTAAAAACATCTAAAAGTTAAAATATAAACGTAGATATACCAAACACTGTAAAATACTTGAAATAAAGTATATTAAATTTTAAGATTATGACTGAGACAAAAAGTAACAACGGATTGAAAGTAATAGCAGGACTATTGGGAGTTATCCTTTTAGGTACTATTATCTATACTGTAAGTCTTTACCAAGACAAGAAGAAAACTACCGATGCACTTACACAAGAAAAAGAATTGGTTGTTGAAGATTTAAATAGCCTTAAATCTGAATATGACAAGGCAATTTTAGAAAGTAATGCTACTAACGAAGAGTTGGTTGCGGCAAGAGACAACATTGCAAAATACCTTGATTCGGTTCAAGTGATGAAAGCTGATATTGCTTCTTTGTCAAGATATAGAAGACAAGTTAGTGTTCTTAAAGCTGAAAGAGAAGAGTTGTTAAAACAAGTTGACTCATTGACACAATCTAATAGTATGTTAGCGATGCAACGTGACAGTACCTTCACAGAGTTAGAAAAGCAAACAGTTTTTAATGATTCTTTGGTTGTTTCAAATACGCAATTGGCGGATGCTGTAGAAAGAGGTGCTGCTCTTAACCTTTCAAACCAAAGTATTGATGCGGTTAAAGAAAGATCTAGTGGAAAATTGGTTTCTACTTCAAGAGCGAAAGCAACGGATAAATTTAAAGTTTGTTTTACTGTAGCTGATAATGTTATTGCTGAAGCAGGTGACAGAGAATTTTTTATTGAGGTTTTAGACCCTCAAGGAAATACTCTTGGTGAAGGTATGACCACTACCAATGAAAATGGAGGTTCAATCTCTTACACAAAAGGAACAAGTTTTTATTATGAGAACAGTTCCTTAGATGTTTGTGATTATATTAACAAGCCAGCTGGTGATTTCCAAAAAGGGAATTATATGGTAAACGTTTATGACGATGGTCTAAAATTATTAGGTACTTCAAAGTTCACTTTAAAGTAAGCTAAAACACTATCCACACACTATCATAACGAAAAAGGGCAATCTAAACAGATTGCCCTTTTTATTGTCATCATATCATTTAAACGATGTTTTATTTTAGACCACCGACCATATCCTCTGGTTTTACCCATTCATCATATTCTTTCGAAGTAACATGACCTAAATTGATAGCTTCTTCTTTTAGAGTGGTGCCATTTTTATGAGCTGTATTAGCAATTTCTGCCGCTTTGTAATAACCTATTTTGGTGTTCAAGGCGGTAACCAACATTAGTGAGTTATTTAAAAGAGTTTTGATAGTATCATGATTTGGTTCAATTCCTGCAGCACAATTCACATCAAAACTTATACAGGCATCACCTAGTAATTGAGCGGATTGCAAAATGTTTGCTGCCATCATGGGTTTAAAAACATTCAGTTCATAATGCCCTTGGGTGCCACCAACACTTATTGCAACGTCGTTTCCAATCACTTGGGCACAAACCATGGTCATGGCTTCACATTGTGTTGGATTCACCTTTCCGGGCATGATAGAACTTCCAGGTTCATTCGCAGGAATAATAATCTCGCCAATACCCGAACGCGGACCAGATGCCATCATACGAATATCGTTTGCTATTTTGTTTAGAGAAACAGCCAATTGCTTTAAAGCACCATGGCTTTCAACAATAGCATCATGAGCAGCAAGTGCTTCAAACTTATTTTTAGCAGTTACAAATGGCAGCCCAGTAAATTCAGCTATATACTTAGCAACTAAAACATCATACCCTTTAGGAGTATTGAGACCTGTGCCTACGGCTGTGCCACCAAGTGCTAATTCGCTCAAATGTGATAGGGTGTTCTTTAACGCTTTTAACCCGTGGTTCAATTGCGCCACATAGCCCGAGAATTCTTGCCCTAAGGTTAAAGGAGTGGCATCCATTAAATGGGTACGTCCAATTTTGACCACCTTATTAAACTCATCCGATTTCTTTTGAAGCGTATCTCGTAATTGTTCCACACCAGGTATGGTGACATCAATAATCTTTTTGTATGCTGCTATATGCATTCCCGTTGGAAAGGTATCATTGGAAGACTGTGATTTGTTCACATCATCATTGGGTTGTATGGTTTTTTCACCTTCTCCGATAGTTTTGCCTGCAAGTTCATGTGCTCTATTCGCAACCACTTCATTAACGTTCATATTACTTTGTGTTCCAGAACCAGTTTGCCAAATAACCAAGGGAAATTGGTCATCGTGCTTGCCTGTCAATATTTCATCACATACCGAAGCAATTAAATCTCTTTTTTCAATGGTTAATACACCAAGCTCATGATTGGTATAGGCTGCAGCCTTCTTTAGATAAGCAAAACCATAGACAACTTCAAGAGGCATAGAAGCAGATGACCCTATTTTGAAGTTATTTCGTGAACGTTCGGTTTGCGCTCCCCAATATTTGTCGGCAGGTACTTTTACCTCGCCCATGGTGTCCTTTTCTATTCTATAATCCATAATGCTAGTTTTCTGCCCACAAAGGTAAAGTTTCGAGCTTTTATAAATTCCTGATTTTTGTTGGTTTCTGATATTTTTTTGAAATCGATTTGCAATTTTGATTCTTTTCAGGGTATCTTTGTATTATAAATAGATTATCATGGTAGAATTTGACCAATATCTCGGATTTTTAGCATTTTTAACCATCCTGACCATAGGATTTTGGTTAATGATTTTCTTGTTGACTTTTGTCGTGCCTTATTGGTTAGGTGGAAATTTACTTGAAATGTGGAAAGAAAGACGAGAAGCTAAACGAGCTGCCCGTAACGAATAGATAAAATAGCATTAAAGAAAAAGGAGCCAATTGGCTCCTTTTTTATGCTCCAAATTCTTCTCCACCGCCATTGTCATCATCACCGCCACGTCCTTGGCTACGTTTCTTCTTCTGATTGAATCGGTAGGTGAAAGATAAATTATAACTTCTTACCCTGCGCTGAAACTCGCTATCTGTATTAAAAAATGGTGTTCGTGTTTCAGTTACTCTTTTACGGCTATTGAAAACATCATTGATGCTTATTGCTAAAGAAGCTTTGTCTTTGAACAAATCTTTGCTAAAAGCCAAGCTCATTGAAAGAATACCTTGATTTTTAGATTGTGCATTCTCTGTTGGTCCTCTGTAAAAAAGACGGGTTTGCCAATCTATATTTGACGGTAAGGTGATTTTATTATTTAAACGAGCGAACCAACTAAGATTTTCTGCATCAAAATTTTGGCCATTGAAATCCCCTCTTGTTACCAATTGAAAAAGGTTGATATTCCCATTTATATTCCACTTTCTTAAAGGACGGTAATTAGTGTTAAACTCAAAACCATACCTATCGTTTTTGGCCAAATTTACCGGTGTCCGTCTCAGAATACTTACTTCCTCTCCATCAAATACGGTATTCTCTCCGGTATCTTCTGTGATAAATGTGATTACATCTGTAGCTCTTTGAAAATAAATGGAGCTGTTTAACGTCAATTTTTCGTAGCGTTTTAAATAACCAAGATCAATTTGATTTGAAAAAGAAGGTGTCAAGTTCGGGTTACCTTGAAAAAGGTTTGTTGGACTTGATCTTGACGGGAATGGGTTAAGAAAAAAGGAACGTGGTCTCCGTATTCTTCTATTATAACCTAATTGAAAACTCTCTTTCTCACTAAGTTCAAAATTAAGGTTCAATGTAGGAAAAAGGCCATCAAAATTATTACGATTAAAGTCACCTGTTTCAATTTGATTAATAATCAATCGAGTAGACTCGTAACGTAATCCACTTAAAAAAGAAAGCTTATTGATCTTTGTTCCATATTGAGTATAAAAGGCATTGATGGTTTCTTTAAAATTGAGAAGATTGCTCGGATTTGTTATTCCAAGCTCATCTAATGTTGGTGAAATAAAAGCAACATCGTAGTCGGTGTCCAATTTATTAAAATCTCCACGATAACCGATTTCAAATTGCCCACCTTTTCCAATTGGTACCACATAATCTGTTTGCATAAATATGCGCTGTTGGTCTTCATCAGTTCGCACGCTCTCACTATCGAAACCATTTTGAACGATCAAAGACTCTTCCAATTCATCGCTGGTCTCATATTGAAACGCGAAAGTTAGTTTATGGTCTGAATCACCATTAAACTGCTTGTCATAGTTTATGCCATATTGAAATGTTTTATCATCTTCAGTTTCAGGATCAAAACGAAAACCAGATGTGATTGTTCCAAAAACATCTTGCTGCGAGAAGTTGTTTGTGGTCTCGCTACTGTTGTCAGAATTTCTGATAAAAATAGTCTGTGTAATAGAAGAAGTTTCATTAACGTACCATTCAACACCAAAGTTGATATTAAATCCTTTACGTATTCTTTCAAATTCACGAGTTTCTGTAATACTATTTGTAAAATTACCCGCTGTGTCAAAAAAATCGGTATCTGTAAATGAATTTCCTGGACCTTTTCTATAGTTATATCCGGCATTGGTGAAAATGTTCAAATCACCAGTTCTATAGTTAATATTTCCATTAAGACCCGCTCTGGTCGGGTAGCCCAAATTTGTGGTAATGGCCCCATTTAGACCCTGTAATTTACTTCTTCGGAGAATAATATTAATGATTCCTCCCGACCCTTCTGCATCATACCGTGCAGATGGTGAAGTGATAACTTCAACTTTTTCAATGGATTCAGCAGGTAGTTGTTGAAGTGCTTCTGCACTGTTAAGTCCTGTTATGGCAGATGGTTTACCATTAATTAAAATTCGTACATCATCATTACCTCTTAGCTGTACATTACCCTCCACATCAACAGAAACAGAGGGAACGTTGTCGAGTACATCACTAACAGTGCCACCACTCACGGTTAAATCAGAACCTACATTATATATTTTTTTGTCTAATCGTAGCTCAACAGTAGTTCTTTCTGCAATGACCTCGACCTCATCAAGTTGAGAAACATCGATTGACAATGAGATTATACCTAAATCAGTAGTAGCCCGCAGTAACTGTCGGTCTTTTTTGTAAGTAGCATATGAAATGTATTCAACGGATATGTTATACATACCTGGTTTGGTTTCAATGTTAAATTCACCATTCTCATTGGTAATACCTCCTGTTATATTTTCTGAGTTGCGAACACTTTGTAAGATGAGCGTTGCATATTCTAAGGGCTTACCGGAGTCTTTATCTATAACCGTTCCTTTTACTTTTATCGAGCTGGAACTCTGTGGTCGTTGAGCAGATAAAAAGGAGTTTACTAACAGTAACAACCCAAGAAACAGTTTTTGCATATTAGGTTTTGTTTTTCTTCTTTTTCTTCTTTTTCTTTTTAGTCTTGAAGCGATTTTCTTGAAGTTCTAAATAAGCTTCAAATTTATCTTCTGGCAGGCCTGCTTTAAGCTCTTCAGTTTGTTGTTCTCCAAGCTTTTCAAACTCCTCTTGCATTTTTTTAGGTTCTAACTTCAAAATTTGAAGCTCTAATCGCTTTGTAACATATTTTACCAAGGTTGAACGTACAACTGCTTCCTCAAAAGGATCAAGTTCCAATGATTCTGTAATTTTTGGCATTTGCTCGTCAACGAGTTCGTCCGCGGTTTTAGGTTTTGGTTCTTCAGGCGTAGCTTGAGCTTGTGGTATGGATGTTCGTTGTTGCCTCCCATAACGATTATTATTTCGAAATTGAGCGGATACCATTTCTGTTCCAATTAAGCAAAGAACTAAAAAAGTAAATGTAGTTAGCTTTTTCATTGTATTTAAGATTTCGAAATTACCCCAAGGTTTAATCTTTATGGGTTAATTGTTTGTTAAATAGATTTGTTGTTGAATCAAATAGAAAATTTGACGAACTGCTTATTATTCTTTCTGCCCCATCATCATTAAAAATGCTTTCAGAAATTGATTGATATCACCATCCATTACAGCATCTACATTACCGGTTTCTTGGGTCGTTCTGACATCTTTTACTAATTTATACGGATGCATGACATAATTTCTAATTTGTGATCCCCATTCTATTTTCATTTTTGAGGATTCTATCTCTTGCCTTGCTTCTTGCTTTTTTCTAAGTTCAATCTCATATAGTTGAGACTTCAACATTTTCATTGCCGTTGCCCTATTATCATGTTGCGAGCGAGAGTCAGAACAAGATATTTGTATTCCAGTTGGCTTATGCACCAACTGAACTTTGGTTTCTACTTTGTTTACGTTTTGCCCACCAGCACCGCTTGAACGCGCGGTTGTAATTTCAATATCCGCTGAATTCACATCAATTTCTATAGTGTCATCAACTAGTGGATACACATAGACTGATGCAAAAGAAGTGTGCCTTTTGGCATTACTGTCAAAAGGGGAAATTCGCACCAAACGATGCACACCATTTTCTCCCTTTAGCCAGCCAAAAGCATACTCTCCCTCAATTTCAAGTGTAACAGTTTTAATTCCTGCTACATCACCTTCTTGATAATTGAGTTCTTTTACCTTGTATCGGTTCTTTTCGCTCCACATTAAATACATCCGCATTAACATTGCAGCCCAATCACAACTTTCTGTGCCACCAGCACCTGCGGTTATTTGAAGCACAGCAGTAAGCTCATCTCCTTCATCAGAGAGCATATTCTTAAACTCTAGATTTTCAATAATCTCGGCCGCTTGATTGTGCTTTTGGGTTACTTCTTCCTCATCAACCTCTCCAGCTTGTTGAAATTCAAGTAATACCTCTAAATCATTAACCAAAGTTTGTGCCGAATTGTAATCTTGCACCCATTTTTTCTTCGATTTAATGGATTGCATTTGAAGTTGGGCTTCTTGCGGATTATCCCAAAAACCTGGTTCTAAAGTTTTCTCTTCTTCATTTTCTATTTCAATAAGTTTGGCATCAATGTCAAAGATACCTCCTTAACGCACCAAGGCGATCCATAAGACCTTTATGTTGATCTGTAGTTATCATTCATGAATATTTCCGGCAAAAATACATTTCTTTTTTGGGATGTTTCATTGCTGTTGAGAAGCTTGTACTTCAACGGTGTATGTTGTTTCATTGCCTCCTTCACCATATACAATACCCTTTAAAGGAGAACAATCATTATAATCTTTTCCATGTGAAACTTTTATATGGTTTGAGTCAGCCAAAATATCGTTGGTAGGGTCAAAGCCAATCCAACCAACATTAGGAACAAAAGCTTCGGCCCAAGCATGCATTTGTGAATCTCCAAAGTACCCATTTCCTTGGTGTAGATATCCAGAAACATATCTAGCGGGAATACTATTTTCTCTACAAATCGCGCAAAACAAATGAGTGAAATCTTGACACACACCATGCCTTTTCTCAATAATCTCTTGAAGAGTCGTATGAACGTCCGTTACACCAGTCTTAAAAAAAAGCTTATTAAAAACCCAATTGGTTAATGACTTTAAATTTTCAAATACAGATGTTAAGGGATAAAAAACATAAATAGATTTATATTTTTCGGGCAGTTTGGTTAACACTGTTTTCCTTAGATAGGGTTCATGCTCGCTTTGAAAGTCTAATTTTTGAATTTCCTCGTAATCATCGCTGGGAGAGTAATTTAGTTTAAAATCATATGGATTTATATTTTGTTTAAAAATCACAAAACGCGCTGAGAACGAAATGGTATTGATTTCTTTTCTCGGCCGAATTCTAATCACCTTAAAACCCAGTCCATTTATTGATAATTCGTTAATAGTCTCATGACTGTCATTGAATTCACTTTCAACTAGTTCTTGTGTCTCATTTTCTTCAGGAACAATCAAAAATTGCCAAAATGCCTCAGATATGGTGTTTTCATAGGTGTTCTTGGCTTTGTAGACTATCTCGTATTTCAAAGACATTATAATTAAAAATTAGAAGGTTAAGGTAGTCTAATATTTAAAAAACTCTTCTTCCATTTGCTTACTAATTTCAAATAATTTTCTAAGAATACGTTCTATAAAACCTTTTACGTCTGTTTCAATTTCCTCAACCTTCATGTATTGAAACTCAGACCTCAATTTCCCTACCAAAAAGGCGGTTGAATTTTTTGTTGGATACTTGGTTTTATCGAGAACATTGATATGCTTACAAATTTGATCTAGACTATTCATTACCGAACGAGGACAATCTCCGTTTAATATTACAAATTCTAATGTAGAAATGCTTGATGGGGTTTTTCTATAATGACGTCGCATCATGTCATAAGCTTCAGCACATTTTAAAAGTGTAATCCATTCAAAGCTATTTCCAACCGTATCCCCATAGCTACCGGTGGCTAAAGTAGCATCATGGTATTTTGCATTGGTAATACGTATAATTTGGGTGGCTCTTTCAATATTAATGCCCATCATGATAATAGCGTAAACTTCATCATGAAGCAATGAAGCCCTTATTTTCCCTCTTAAAATCAGCGCTTGTTCTGTTACATTTACCGTGAAGTCATAAAGCCCCTTTTTAACAAATAGTTGCTTATCATAATTCAGTATAAAATGATAGTACTTGTTAATTGATTCATATAGTTCGTTGGAAATTAAATCTCTAGCGCTATTGGCATTTTCTCGTATTGCTTTGACGTTGTTGATAATAGAATAATAGCTCTCTGGGTTTAAACCAATATCAAAAAGCACTTTTTCTTCATTAAGAACTTCATGTTCATGTGCAGGTTCGCCAAGCATGAAAAGCATAGATTTTAAAACAAAATCACGGGATTGTGATATTTCGTTAGGCGCATCTAGCGATGAAAAGTAATTTACATTGAGATATCGAGCTATATGCTCTGAACGTTCAATGTATCTACCCATCCAAAAAAGATTATCAGCAACTCTCGATAGCATAGTTATTTTTTTAGTACCCAGGTATCTTTAGACCCACCACCTTGTGATGAATTAACAATTAGATTTCCCTCTTGCAAAGCAACTCTAGTTAAACCTCCTTTTAGTACAAATTCTTTATCTTTTCCTAAAAGTGTAAAAGTTCTAAGATCAATATGTCGTTGTTCAAAAGACTCATTCTCTTCAATATAGGTTGGATGAACCGAAAGCGATAAGATTGGCTGGGCAACGTATTTTCTCGGGCTCTCTTTAATTTGGTTTTGTACGACTTTAATTTCTTCTTTGGTTAACTTATTGCCTATAGAAATTCCATAACCTCCCGCTTCATCAACAGGCTTGACCACTAACTTGTCAACGTTTTCAAGTACGTATTTTAGTTCATCAGGCCTACTACAATGATACGTATGTACATTGCTCAATATAGGGTCTTCATTTAAATAATATTTTATGATTTGTGGCATGTAGGTATAAATGGCCTTGTCATCAGCTACTCCAGTGCCTGGCGCATTTGCCAAACAAACATTTCCCTTTCGATAAGCGGCGAAAAGGCCGGGTACTCCTAAAGAAGAATCAGGTTTAAATTCCAATGGATCAATAAATAAATCATCAATACGCCTATAAATAACATCAACTTTTTCAGGACCATTTATAGTCTTCATATAGACGAAATCATTTTCAACGAAAAGATCTCGCCCTTCTACCAATTCAACTCCCATGGCCTTAGCCAAATAAGAATGCTCGTAATAAGCAGAATTAAACATTCCTGGGGTTATGACTACAGAAGTAGGGTTGTCAACTCCGTGTGGCTTAACGCTCTCAAGAATATCCAATAAATTTTCGGCATAATTAGTAACGGTATGTGCCTGATAGTGGTTAAAGACCCCAAATAAAGCTCTTTTTAATGCCGTTCTATTGCAAATAACATAACTGACCCCAGAAGGACATCTGATATTATCCTCCAAAACATAGTAGTTGCCATCGGAATGTTTTATAATATCTGTTCCTGAAATGTGGTTGTAAATTCCGTTTGGCGGATTAACTCCCATCATTTGATGTAAATAATTTGCTGAGGAGCTCAGCAAATCTAAAGGAACTACTTTGTCTTTTATTATTTTTTTATCATGGTAAATGTCCCATAAAAATAAATTGAGAGCACGACTACGCTGAATAGAACCAGATTCAATGATATTCCATTCTTGTGCATCAATAATTCTAGGAAATAAATCGAAAGGAAAAATTTTTTCTTTAGTCTCGTTATCACTGTAGACTTGAAAAGTAATTCCTTGATTAAAAAATGATTTTTTTGCCTTATTGTTGAGATTTACATAGTCTGAAATGGAATGTTCACCATAAATATCAAAGAGTTTTTGATAAACCGATTTGGCCTCACCAGTTTTATCGAATACCTCATCTAATAGTCCTTCTTTTTTATGATATGATTCAAATATGGTTTTTCCTGTTTCTATGTTCATAAATCCTTTTGTTAAAATATAAGGGTTTCTGAACAAAATATAGCTAAGAATCTTATAATAATAGGCGGTTCCAATTACAGATTGATTACTGTTTTATGGGGGTTTTCAAGAAATTCGAAATGTGACAGTAAATAGACCTGAAACGTTAAAGTATAGTTGTTTTTCCATATTTTTAAAGCTTATATAAAACATGATATGAAAATCAACGCCATTTTAACCGCAAGCCTATTCACGCTATTGAACCTTAGTGCTCAAAACTTTGAAATGACCAAAGACTTTCAAAAGTTTAATGGGTATTTCAATTTTTATTATGACGATTCTAGTGATAAAATTTATTTAGAAGTAAATGAATTGGAAAAAGAGTTTCTTTACGTGTATTCGTTGAGCAGTGGAATAGGAAGTAATGATATAGGATTAGATCGAGGACAACTAGGCAATGAACAAGTTGTTTTCTTTAAAAAAGCTGGTAAGAAGTTACTCTTGGTACAACCGAATCTTAAATTCAGGGCACTTTCTGAGAATGAATTAGAACGAAAATCTGTTGAGCAGGCGTTTGCCAAATCAGTATTGCATGGATTTTCTATTGCCGAAGAGTCAAAAGGTAATTATCTAATTGATATGACCGACTTTCTCATGCGAGATGCACATGGTGTGTCTGCCCGACTAAAAAGAACGGAACAAGGGTCTTATAGTTTGGATAAATCAAAGAGTGCTTTTGCTTTTGATCGCACTAAAGCTTTCCCTAAGAATATTGAGTTTGACGTAACACTCACATTTAAAGGAGAACCAAAGGGAGGACATATTCGCTCTGTGACGCCTAATGCCGGGTTGGTTACCGTAGCGCAACACCACTCTTTTATTGAATTGCCCGATGATAATTATCAGAAAAGAGAATTTGATCCTCGTTGTGGCTCTTATCCTGTGTCATATTATGATTATTCAACGCCTGTTCAAGAGCCTATATTAAAGCGTTTCGTAACAAGACATCGTTTGAAAAAGAAGAATCCAGATGCTGAAATTAGCGAAGCTGTAGAACCCATAATCTATTATTTAGATAACGGTACTCCAGAACCCGTACGTTCTGCGCTATTGGATGGAGGGCGATGGTGGAACCAAGCTTTTGAAGCTGCTGGTTATAAAGACGCATTTCAATTAAAAATGCTTCCTGATGATGCAGATCCGTTGGATGTTCGTTACAATGTCATTCAATGGGTACACCGCTCAACTAGGGGTTGGAGTTATGGCAGTAGTATAACTGACCCACGTACAGGTGAAATTATGAAAGGCCATGTAAGTTTAGGTAGTTTAAGAATTCGTCAAGATTTTTTAATTGCGCAGGCTTTAATGAACAAACCCTTTGCTGAACGCGATGATAATTATCAACCAATGTTAGAATTGGCCTTGGCCAGAATTCGACAGTTATCAGCTCATGAGATTGGTCATACCTTAGGGTTTGCTCATAATTTTGCAGCTAGTACAAACGGAAGAGCATCTGTTATGGACTATCCACATCCGCAATTTGAACTCAACAATGGTGAAATAGATTTCTCAAATGCCTATGACACCGGAATTGGAGATTGGGATAAAGTTACCGTCGCCTATTCATATGCTGATTTTAAGAATGGAGAAGATGAAACTGATGGGCTTAAGAAAATCTTAGCAAAGGCTCAACAAGATGGTTTACGATACATATCTGACAGGGATGCCCGACCGATGGGTAGTGCCCATGTATTGGGACATCTATGGGATAATGGTAAAAATGCAAGTGATGAACTAAATGATATTTTGAAAATAAGAGAAGTGGCCATCGCCAATTTTTCAGCTGATAATATTAGAAATAATGAGCCGTATTCCGTTTTGGAAGATGTATTTGTGCCTTTATATTTTTTGCATCGGTATCAAATCGAGGGGGCCTCTAAAGTAATTGGAGGATTAGATTATAATTACAAAATAAAAGATGACGGACAACTTTCAGTAAAATCTGTTTCTGCTGAAGCTCAAAAAGATGCCTTAAAAGCCATGTTAAAAACTTTGGAACCTGAGGTTTTAGCCATACCCGAGTCTAAGTTAATGCTTTTCCCCCCAAGAAGTATAGGTTACTTAAGAACAAGAGAATCATTCAAAGGTAAAACAGGAGTGGCTTTCGATCCTTTTAGTGTGGCAGAAACTGCTAGTAATGCAAGCTTAAGCTTACTATTGCATCATCAACGAGCCAATAGGCTGGTACAACAAAAAGCTTTAGATGAGAGCCAGTTAAGCTTATCAGATGTCATTACTACTTTACTTGATAGTACGGTAAAATCAAAGCAGTCTAAAGGTTATCATGGTGAAATACAAAAAATTGTAAACTGGCAAGTACTGCAAGAATTAATGCATTTAGCAAGTCATGATGACAGTTTTCCTCAAGTAACCGAAACAGTGCTTTTTGAAATGATGCGCTTAAAAACGTATTTTGGCGACAAGCTCACTAATCCTACTGCGATTTTGATGAATAGAGAAGTAGAGGGTTTTATTGGTAATCCTAAAGGATATAAAAAGAAGATTGACGCACCAAAAATTCCAGATGGTTCACCAATTGGCATGGCTTGTTTTAATTAAAATTCCGTAACTGTTCAAAATACATGGAAATAAACCTGATAAGTGATACGGTCACTAGACCAAATGCGGGTATGCTAAATGCCATGATGTCTGCAAAAGTTGGCGATGATGTATTTAAAAATGATCCAACAGTAAATGCTTTAGAAGCAAAGGTGGCTCATTATTTCGGTATGGAAGCGGCATTATTTTTTCCTAGTGGAAGTATGACTAACCAAACGGCAATAAAATTACATACCCAACCCGGGGAGCAATTGATTTGTGATAAGTACGCTCATGTTTATAATTATGAAGGAGGTGGAGTAAGTTTTAATAGTGGTGTGTCTTGTAAATTGGTTGATGGTCATAGAGGAATGATGAGAGTGGAGCAAGTTGAAACCTCCATAAATCCGCCGGATTTTTATCATAGCCCTTTAACTAGTTTAGTCTGCATAGAAAATACTACGAATAAAGGGGGTGGTGCATGTTGGGATTTTGAAGAACTTAAAAAGATTAAAACTGTTTGCAAGAAACACAATTTAAAATATCATTTAGATGGGGCGAGGTTATGGAATGCTCTGGTTAGAAATAGTGAAGACCCAAAACAATATGGGCGACTTTTTGATTCTATTAGTGTTTGTTTGAGTAAAGGTTTGGGGTGCCCCGTAGGCTCCGTTTTGGTAGGTGATGGTGAATTAATTCATAATGCCATTCGAGTTCGTAAAGTTTTAGGTGGAGGTATGCGCCAGGCTGGATTTTTAGCAGCAGCGGGAATTTATGCCTTAGACCATAATATTGATAGACTAGATTCTGATCACGTAAAAGCTAAAGAATTAGGTAAGGTCTTGGATGAATTGGATTTTATCAAAAAGGTGGAGCCGATTGAGACCAATATCATCATTTTCGAGATCAATGAATCAAAGTTGACCACAGAGAATTTTATGACTAAACTTTCAACTCACCAAATTTCGATAATCGGTATGGGCCAAGGAAAACTTAGAATGGTCACGCATTTAGATTATACGGACGAAATGCACGATAAGACCTTAGGTATTCTTAAATCAATTTAATATTTGAAATACTATTGGTCAGATTTTTAATGCCGTTTTCCATTCCGGCTTCTGAATTATAAGGTTGACTATGCCCAATTACTTTGCCCTTATTATTTTTTAAATAAAATTGAAACTGTCCTTTATAATCGGTCTTACGTTCAAATAGGAGTTTTTTAGTATAGTTTTGATTCAAACGATCAACCACTTCAGTAATTTCAGTTTTGTTATCAAAAGATATGCTTCGCAGTAAGACGCTACCAGCTTTAGATTTTAGCAAGAATTGATAACCTCCATGTTCCACTTTTTTTATCTCTATCATTTTGTACAACTAGATGCTATTAAAGTTACAAAAAAGATAATTCAATAAAATTTATATAGTTTATTTAAAAAGAGAATCCATTCCTGGAATATTGGGCATTCCATCCTTAGCTATGGCAGCTAATTCCGTTTCGTTGATTTTTGTCGCTTTTTCAATGGCTCTGTTTATGGTTAAAAGTAAGTAATCTTCTAATTGCTCCTTGTCCTCAAGTAAAGAATCATCAATTGAAATCGATTTAATTTCCCTATTTGCGGTGAGCGTAATTTTTAAAAGCTCATCTGATGAATTTTCATCAACCAAAACTGTATCCAAACGCTTTTTAGTCGCTTCAACCTTGGCTTGAGTTTCTTTGAGCTTCCCCATCATTCCCATTAAATCTCCAAACATAATTGTATTGCTATAAGTTTATGAAATCAAAATTAACAAATTGAACCCAACCGAATCAGTTGAAATCATTTTGCTTTAAGTTATTTCTTTGCTCTATCTACCTTATTTTTGCGAACTCTTGTAACGAGATGTATAAAAAACTTATGATAACAAAAGCTCCAAAAGCTAAGAAATCACCAAAAGAATTAGGCATACACGGGGATGTGCGTATTGACAATTATTATTGGCTTAATAATAGGGAAGATCAAGAAGTAATTGATTATTTAGATTCAGAAAATGCCTATTACATTGAAAATACAGCCCATACTAAAGCTTTTCAAGAAGAATTATTTCAAGAAATGAAATCCCGCATAAAGGAAGATGATGAGTCGGTTCCTTATAAGCGAAATGGTTATTTCTATATTACACGATTCGAAAAAAGTAAAGAATATCCTATCTATTCTAGAAAGAAAGAGTCTTTAGATGCAAAAGAGGAGGTGATGTTCAATTGTAATGAGCTGGCCAAAGCGAATGACTATTTTAACCTTAGAGGAGTCTCTATTAGTCCAAATAATCAATTGGCTTCTTTTGGCACTGATACTGTATCACGGCGGCAATATCATATTCAAATAAAAAACTTGACCACAGGGGATATTTATCCAGATAAAATTGAAAATACTACTGGGAGTGCTGTTTGGGCAGCTGACAATAAAACGTTTTTTTATACTAAAAAAGACCCTGTTACACTTCGTTCCGATAAAATATACAAGCATCGTTTAGGCACTTCAGTGGAACAAGATGAATTGGTCTTTCATGAAGAAGACGATACCTACAACACTTTTGTCTACAAAACGAAATCGAAAAAGTATCTAGTGATTGGCTCTAGTAGTACTTTGACAACGGAATATCAAATTTTGAGAGCTGATAATCCTGAGGGAAAATTCAAGATTTTCTCTCCAAGAACAAAAGGACTTGAATATTCTATATCGCATTATGATGATAGTTTTTATGTTTTGACCAATAAAAATGATGCCATCAATTTTAAACTCATGGTGGTTGATGAAGAGCGTACTTCGCATGAAAATTGGAAAGAGTTTATTCCTCATAGGAAAAATGTTTTGTTAGAGGATATAGAAATTTTTAAAGATTATTATGTGCTCTTTGAACGTGAACTTGGCTTGAACAAAATGAAAATTGTCAGATGGGATGGTTCTGAGAGTTATTACTTACCCTTTGAGAGTGAAACTTATGTTGCCGGCGGTATGACCAATGTAGATTTTGATACCGAAACTTTACGTTATTTCTACAATGCCATGTCTTCACCTTATGCTATTATTGACTTTAGTATGCGGACGAAGGATAAAAAAATTCTAAAAGAACAAGAAGTGCTGGGGGGTAAATTTCGGAAAGAGAACTATAAATCTGAACGTATTTGGGCAGTGGCGCGAGACGGTGTCAAAGTTCCAGTGTCATTGGTTTATCATAAAGACACCAAACTTGATGGAACCAGTCCTTTGTTGCAATATGCTTATGGTTCTTACGGAGCCACAATAGACCCTTATTTTTCAACAGTACGATTAAGTTTATTGGATAGAGGCTTTGTGTATGCCATTGCGCATGTTCGTGGAGGAGAATATTTGGGGAGACCCTGGTATGAAGATGGTAAGCTTTTAACCAAGAAGAATACATTTACTGATTTTGTAGATGTTTCTAAACATTTAATTGCCGAGAATTATACTACATCTGAACATTTATATGCTATGGGTGGCTCTGCTGGTGGACTCTTAATGGGTGCAGTGGTAAACATGGCACCAAAACTTTATAATGGCGTTGTTGCCCAAGTACCTTTTGTTGATGTTGTAACGACCATGTTAGATGATAGTATTCCACTGACTACTGGAGAGTATGACGAGTGGGGCAATCCACATAAAAAAGAATATTACGATTATATGAAATCATATTCCCCCTACGACAATGTTGAAGCGAAAGAGTATCCAAATATGTTGGTGACAACAGGACTTCATGATTCGCAAGTACAGTATTGGGAACCAGCAAAATGGGTAGCCAAACTTCGGGAATACAAAACTGATACAAAACAGTTATTTCTGTATACAAACATGGAAGCCGGTCATGGTGGTGCTTCCGGTCGTTTCGAAGCTTTAAAAGAAACAGTTAAAGAATATGCCTTTATTTTAGATTTGGAAGGAAAAATCCGATAAAATAAAAAATGATTATTTTTGCAGCTGTAATTCGCGGTTTTTATGGCGTATTGCATGACCTAACTTGACTATGGATAACAATATTAATGCCTACAATAGCATTCTAGATTTAGTTGGTAATACGCCCCTTATCAAATTGAATAGAATCACAGAAGGCCTTACTGGTAATTTTTACGCTAAGGTTGAAGCTTTTAACCCTGGGCATTCTGCGAAAGATCGTATTGCAGTTCATATTATTGAACAAGCAGAGCAAAAAGGGCTTTTAAATGCTGATAGTACCATTATTGAAACTACATCTGGTAATACTGGGTTTAGTTTGGCCATGGCCAGTATGGTAAAAGGATACAAATGTATTTTGGCCGTAAGCTCAAAATCATCTCCAGATAAAATCGATATGTTGCGGTCTATGGGCGCAGAAGTCTATGTATGCCCTGCGCATGTCGCTGCTGATGATCCTCGTTCTTATTATGAGGTGGCCAAACGATTACATAAAGAAACACCTGGTTCAATCTACATAAATCAATACTTTAATGAGTTGAATATTGAAGCTCATTATAATACTACTGGACCTGAGATTTGGAAGCAGACCAATGGGAATATTACTCATTTGGTCTCTTGTAGTGGAACTGGAGGAACTATTTCTGGTACGGCTCGATTTTTAAAAGAACAAAACCCCGATATCAAGGTTTTGGCAGTTGATGCTTATGGATCTGTACTGAAAAAGTACCATGAAACAGGAGAATTTGATCATGAAGAAATTTATCCATACCGAATAGAAGGATTGGGTAAAAATTTAATTCCCAAGGCAACTGATTTCAATAGTATAGACAGATATATCAAAGTTACAGATGCCGAAAGTGCACACATGGCGCGTAAAATTGCCCATTCAGAAGGAATGTTCGTTGGGTATACCAGTGGAGCTGCTATGCAAGCTACAATTCAATACAATACTGAAGGAGAATTTGATAAGAATAGTAATGTAGTTCTTATTTTTCCGGATCATGGTTCTCGATACATGAGTAAAATCTATAGCGACGAATGGATGCAGAATCAAGGCTTTTTTGATGCTAAAAATGCAGAATCACCAAAAGAGATTCAGTACATAAAATAATAATGCTACGGCTTATAATACAGAGCAACGATCTCGTGATCGTTGCTTTTCTGTTTGAAAATATGTCATTGCATGGTTCAATAAAATACATATTTTTGCAATTGAATTAATTTTAGGGAAGATGAGAGATTTATTTGATAGGATTATTGAGAACAAAGGCCCTTTGGGCAGGTGGGCTTCGCAGGCCGAAGGCTATTTTGTATTTCCAAAGTTGGAAGGACCAATATCCAACAGAATGAAGTTTCAAGGCAAAGAGGTAATTACTTGGAGTGTCAATGATTACTTGGGCTTAGCAAATCTTCCAGAAGTTAAAAAAGTTGATGGTGATGCGGCATATGAACACGGTTCTGCTTACCCGATGGGTGCTCGAATGATGAGTGGTCACACAGATTTTCATGAGCAGTTAGAGCAAGAACTTGCTGAATTTGTTGATAAAGAATCTGCTTATCTTTTAAACTTTGGATATCAGGGGATTATGTCCGCTATTGATGCACTCGTAGCTAAAGACGATATTATTGTTTACGATGTTGATTGTCATGCTTGTATTATTGATGGGGTGCGCTTACATGTTGGTAAGCGATTTACTTTTAAGCATAATGATGTTGAAAGCTTAGAGAAGAATCTTGAGCGTGCAACAAAAATGGCCAAAGAAACTGGCGGTGGAATACTAGTAATTTCTGAAGGTGTTTTTGGAATGCGCGGGGAACAAGGTATTCTTAAAGAGATTGTTGCCTTAAAGAAAAAATATAATTTTAGGTTATTGGTAGATGATGCCCATGGTTTTGGTACTTTAGGTAAAACTGGTGCCGGAGCGGGTGAGGAGCAAGGCATTCAAGATGATATTGATGTTTATTTTGCCACATTTGCTAAGTCTATGGCTGGTATAGGTGCTTTCTTAGCTGCTGACAAAGAAATTATAGATTACCTAAAATATAATTTACGTTCACAGATGTTCGCTAAATCATTACCCATGATTTATGTAAAAGGAGCACTAAAACGTTTAGACATGTTGCGTACGATGCCAGAGCTAAAAAACAAGCTTTGGGAGAATGTGAACGCATTGCAAAATGGTTTAAAAGAACGTGGGTTCAATATTGGCACTACTACAAGCTGTGTGACCCCCGTATATTTAAATGGTAGTATTCCTGAAGCTATGGCTTTGGTGAAAGACCTTCGTGAGAATCATGGTATTTTCTGTTCTATAGTAGTTTACCCGGTGATACCTAAAGGGTTGATTTTGTTAAGAATGATTCCTACTGCGACTCATACGTTACAAGATGTGGCAGAAACTCTAGAGGCTTTTTCAACTATTAGAGAGCGATTAGAGAATGGCACTTATAAAAGGTTATCGGCAGCAGTTGCCGCCGCTATGGGTGAATAATGGTTATTTCTTTATGTCGGAGTATTCGAAGCAACTAGCAATTCATACTAAAATCCAGTGAATCTTTAGCAATTAATCCATTCTACAAAGCTCTGCGATAAGTACGTCTTCTTTTATGCGTACGAGGATCAAAATGCTTCCATATTTGTGCTATTGCTGTGTTTTCTTCTAATTCAGGGGTGCGAATGCAGTTTACAATACCCTTTTCATTAAAGGTTTTATAGAATTCATTAAAAATGATTGCTGTGACCCCTTTGTTTTGATAATCTGGATGTACACCAATCAAATAAAAGGTTACATTTTTGCTATGTTTTCTAGCTCTTAATAGATGAAATATCCCGAAAGGGAATAGTTTTCCCTTTGCTTTTTGAAGAGCTTCTGAAAACGAGGGCATGACAATTGCGAAAGCAACCAGTTTGTCTTCTTTGTCAACCACAAATTTGATGTACTCAGGATTGATAAAACTGATGTATTTTTTCTTGAAGTATTCTTTTTGAACATCGGTTATTTTAACAAAAGAGGCCAAACTAGAATAACTCTCATTAAAAAGGTCGAACATTTTATCGACCCAAGGCATTATGGCTTCGCTTTTCGAAAAATTCATTTCCTTTAAGCCATAGCGTTTTTTAATAAGCATATTGGCCTTAGTAAAGACTTTGGGGTCAGCATTGGCAAATAAGAATTTATTTTCTAAGTATTCTTTTTCTTTGACAAAACCATGATGTTCAAAATGTGATTGATAATAGGGATGGTTATACCATGTAATCATGGTACCGATATGCTCAAACCCTTCGATGAGGACACCTACTTTATCAAGGTTTGAAAAGCCCACAGGACCCTCCATATATTTCAACCGATGCTGTTGCCCTATTTCTGAGACTTTTTCAAGCAATGCTTTTGAAACCTCGAAATCATCGATAAAATCAAACCACCCAAAGCGCATTTTTTTAAGTTGCTGCTCGTTCACTTCAATCCAATTTGTAATGGCAGCAACACGTCCCACAATCTTGCCGTCACTATAGGCTAGAAAGAAGCTGGCTTCGGCATTTTGAAAAGCAGGGTTTTTAGACTTGTCAAAAGTTTCTAATTCATCTTTAATAATCGGCGGCACCCAATATTGGTTATCCTTGTATAAGGAAAAAGGGAATTTTACAAATGCCTTGAAATCAGATTTTGAAGTAACTTCTTTGATGGTGACCATTCCGTTTTTATTATTTCGAAATGTCCGGTCGAGCGCAGTCGAGACCTATGTTTAAAATAAAAATAGTGCCATTCTCGACTGCGCTCGAATTGACACTTAAAATGAAATACAATATTAGTAATTAAACCGACAGATGAAAAACTTAGAAATCAATATTGTCTTTCTTTTTCTTGCGTTTCTTTTTCTTTACTTTTTTCGGCTTGCTCTTTTTCATAGACCCTTTTTTAATCTTTCCAATGGCATCTTGGTCTTCAATGGGAACCAGCTGATCTTTATGGAAATCTAAACGGTAAGAAACACCAGTGGCAACAAACATTCTTGAGGGAGTATTTTTAAAACTGCCTCCTACACTAAAATCAGCTTGAAAAGTAGGATTGAAGAGGTATGCAAAACCAGTTCTGATCAAGGCATCTGAATAACGGTCGCTGTCAATACCTTGATGTTCTGCAAAAATGCTCCATTTAGGATTTCGAAACGCATGTGACAATGAAATTGTATAGTTCAGTTCTGGAAAATCAGTCGAAATTCTGTCATAAGCAACATTGGTTATCAATACCCATCTTGGGGTAAGCCTACTCTGCGTTGCAATCATTGCGCGGTAGGAGATAGTGCCATCTTCTGGGTAAAACGGATTATCACCTAAATTGAATGTGGCTCCCCCGTATAATGAAACAGCTGGCAATAAATTTTTGAACTGAAATTTATGATTGGCCCTCCAGCTATATAAATTGGGTTTATTTGCTTCAGGATTTTTAAAAGGATCATAAACCAAATATTTTAAACCCAATCGATTTCTTGAAAAATCAGTTCGTGTTTCTTCAAGATTAAAGTTATTGAAGGTGAGACTTTGCCGAATATAAGTACCCTCATAATTGACCTCTAATTTTTCCAATAACAGCCCATATCGTAATGAAAGATCACCACCAAAAATATTGGAATCTTGATTTAAAATGCCATTATCTCGCATTTCGTACAGAAAACCAAATTCTGCTTGAACAACATTTTTACCAACGGCATAAGCACTCACAGATAGACCTGGTCTATTTGAATTGATCACATCGGTATATTGGGCAATACCAAACAGTGGTAGTAAAATGAAAGCTAGAAAAAGTCGATTTATGAATGCCATAGACTGATTTTAATACTATTTTATGAAACGAATCATTGGTTTTAGAGACTTACAGTGTAATTTTGAATCAATAGCAAACAGTAATATGGTTTTATTACAAACGATTTTAATACTCATATTCGTATACTACGGTATAAAATTACTGCTGAAATGGCTCGCACCACGCCTTTTCAATTATGCAGTTAAGAAAACCGAAGAACGATTTGGACAACAATTTGGCAACTACCAAGATTTTAGCAATACAAATACGAAAGAAGGAGAAACTACTGTTGGCAAACAGCCAGTGCCGAAATCAAATCCTTCAAAAAAAGTTGGAGAATATATAGATTTTGAGGAAATTGACTGATCTTTGAGTCCTCAATAACATTCTATGAAGCTTTCTGCAAAGGCGATTATCACCCATTTATTAGTTCTAGGTTTTTTTGTCATTGCGTCGTTGGCCTATTTTTATCCAGTACTTCAAGGCAAAGCAATTTATCAATCAGATATTGCGCAGTATAAGGGGATGGCCAAAGAGCGTAATGATTATAAAGAAACCACAGGAATTGAATCGTATTGGACGAATGGTGCTTTTGGTGGTATGCCTACCTATCAATTAGGAGCGAATTATCCACATGATTACGTAAAGAAGCTAGATCGTTTGATTCGATTTTTACCAAGACCCGCAGATTATCTTTTCCTTTATTTTATAGGATTTTATATACTCATGCTTTGTATGAAAGTTGATTATCGACTGGCCATACTGGGCGCATTAGGCTTCGGTTTTTCAACCTATTTAATAATTATTCTCGGGGTTGGTCACAATGCCAAGGCTCATGCTCTAGCTTATTTACCAATGGTATTAGGTGGAATTATTCTAGTTTTTCGAAAAAAATATCTTTTGGGCTTTCTACTCACCGCAATCTCGATGGCCTTGGAGATAAGTGCAAATCATTATCAAATGACCTATTATTTTATGTTATTGGTATTGATTTTGGGCATAGTATACCTGATTTATGCAATTAGGAATAAGGAGCTGAAACATTATTTTGGCTCTGTAGGGTTGTTATTGGTTGCAGTTATACTTTCCATAGCAACAAACGCAACAGGACTCATGGCCACAAAAGAATATGCCGATTGGAGTACTCGTGGAAAATCAGAATTGACCATAGATTCTGATGGTACGCCAAAGGAAATCGGAAATGGATTGGATAAGGAATATATCACCCAATACAGTTATGGGATTGTTGAATCTTTAGACTTATTTGTACCACGTTTTTTTGGTGGTTCAGGCAAAGAGGATTTAGGAAAGGATTCTAAAGTATATCAATATTTTATAGATCAAGGTGTACCACCTTCGCAAGCAATTGATATTTCTGGCTTATATCTGTATTGGGGGAAACAACCCATTGTAGCTGGGCCTGCATATTTAGGTGCAGTAATTTTCTTTTTGTTTATACTCTCCTTGTTTTTGGTCAAGGGAAAGAAAAAATGGTGGTTATTAAGTGGGGTTATACTTTCATTATTGCTTTCATGGGGAAAGAACTTCCCCATACTAACCAATTTTATGATTGATTATTTTCCACTTTACAATAAATTCAGGGCAGTATCCTCCATTCAAGTTGTTTTGGAGCTTTGTGTACCCATTTTAGCAATTTTAGGATTAAAGGAAGTCTTTAGAAAATCTATTGATCAAAAAGTAAAACTAAATGCCTTAAAACTTAGTGTTTTTGTGACTGCAGGTTTGGCTATTGCAATTTTCTTAATGAAAGGTTTCTTTGATTTTGAAGGGGCGACTGATGAACGATTTAGAGGGTATTTTGGTGATGCTGCTCTAGAGATTCTTCGAAGTGATCGTGAAGCGGTTTATGTCAGTGACACCTTAAGGTCCTTAATTTATGTTCTGCTCTGCGCTGGTGCGCTATTTTTAGTTTTGAAAGAGAAAGTAAAGAAAAACTTGGCATTCATTTTAATAGGACTTTTATTGGTCATTGATTTGGTGGGTGTGAATCTAAGATATGTGAATGGTGATGATTTTGTTCGTCAGCGAGCTGTGGAGCAGCCTTTTCAGCCTACGGCTGTAGATCAAGAAATATTAAGGGACCAATCTGTGTATCGCGTTTTTGACCCGCAAGAGGGTCTAAATGGTTCTAGGGTATCGTATTTTCATAAGTCCTTAGGGGGCTATCATGCGGCCAAACCACGAAAGATGCAAGATTTGGTTGAGTTTCACCTTTACAAGAACAATCTTCAAGTATTGAATATGCTCAATGTAAAATATATCGTTCAGCAAGATGAAGAAGGAAAAAGTTTTCCAGGTTTGAACGAAGATGCCAATGGCAATGCTTGGTTTGTACAAAACCTTACCCCAGTAAATAATGCTGACGAAGAAATCAAAGCATTGGACACTTTGAACACCAAAACGGATGCAGTTATTAATAGGCAAAAGTTTCCGACTTTAACCAATTTGTCATACGATTTAGATTCTTTGGCCACTATTCAGTTAGTAGATTACCGTCCAAATTATTTGAAGTATATAGCTGCTAATAAATATGCTGGTTTTGCTGTATTTTCAGAAATGCATTACCCAAACGGCTGGACAGTCACTATCGATGGAATAGAAAAGTCACATATCAATGTAAATTATGCTCTAAGAGGAATGCAAGTTCCAGCTGGCGAACATGAGATTGTTTTTTCTTTTGAACCTGAAGTGGTTCAAACGGGGAGTACAATCGCGCTGGCAAGCAATATTTTATTGGGATTACTGTTCTTGGCAGGAATAGCCTTTACCTTTCGAAAACCTAAGAAAAAGGACTAATGCGAAAGGTACTCATTGTTTGCTATTATTGGCCACCTGCGGGCGGTCCTGGTGTGCAACGATGGTTAAAGTTTGTAAAGTACTTACCTGAATTTGATATTGAGCCTATTGTTTTTGTTCCTGAAAACCCAAACTATCCTATTCTTGATAAATCATTGGAAGAAGAAATTTCTGGTCATATTCGGGTGATCAAACAACGCATATTTGAGCCCTATGGATTAGCCTCATTTTTTTCAAGAAAAAAAACTAAGCGAATCAGTTCAGGTATCATTCAAAAACATCAAAAACAGTCGCTCTTGGAACGAGGCCTGCTTTGGATTAGAGGCAATTTTTTTATTCCTGACGCCCGTAAGTATTGGGTTAAACCATCAGTTAACGCAATCTCAAAATTGGTTACTGAAGAAAAGATTCAAACTATTATAACTACTGGACCACCACATAGTGTTCACTTAATTGGATTGCAACTAAAGGTTAAATTTGACTTACAATGGATAGCTGATTTTAGAGACCCGTGGACTTCCATAGGCTATCATAAAAAGTTAAAACTGACTAAAGCCTCAAGACAAAAGCACAAGTTTTTAGAAAAGCAAGTTTTAAATAGTGCCGATCAAGTAGTTGTAACAAGTAATACAACGAGAACAGAATTTGAAAAATTGACTTCAAAGCCCGTTGAGGTAATTACGAATGGTTTTGATGGTGACAAAATTTCTACCAAACTAGATGAAAAATTTACTATTTCGCATATAGGTTCGCTCCTTACAGATAGAAATCCAACAGTTTTATGGCAAGTTCTGCAAGAGTTATGTGATGAGAATTCAGATTTCAAGAAAAAGTTGGCTATCCAATTAATTGGTGTGGTAGGAGATGGGGTCAAAGAATCTTTGACTAAGCACCAGTTAGCGAATCATTTTACCGATTTGGGGTATGTTTCGCACTCCGAAATTTTGACTTTTCAAGCTAAGTCCCAAGTATTGTTGCTACTCGAAATTGATTCAGAAGAAACTAAAGGGATTATTCCTGGTAAGCTTTTTGAGTATTTAAACGCTCGCAGACCTATATTGGCATTGGGACCTAAAAATTGGGAAGCTAGTTCGATGGTGGACAAAACCAAATCAGGGTCGACCTTCACTATGGATGACAAATCTGACTTAAAAAATGTACTTTTAGAGTGGTTCGAGGCTTTTCAAAAAGGAGAGCTATTTTCTAACGCTATTGGAATTGAAAAATACAGTCGTCGTGAACTGACGAAAAAATTAGCCAACGCCATCACATGGGAATCGTCTTAAAACAGTCTTTTCAAAACACTATCATCACTTTTATTGGTTTTACTTTTGGCGCTGTAAATACACTTTTTCTTTATACGAACATTTTACAGCCTGAGTATTATGGACTGGTTACCTTCATTTTAGCAACAGGTGCTATTCTGATGCCCCTCTTTGCATTTGGTGCACACAATACACTTGTTAAATTCTACAGTGCCCAAGAGGAGGGTTCAAAAAATGCCTTTTTAACGCTAGTTATAGTATCACCATTATTGGTTTTGATTCCTGCTGTTGGTATCACATGGGCTTTTTATGATGACATAGCTGCTTTTCTTTCACAAAAGAATGCTATAGTAACCGATTATGTTTGGTATTTTTTTCTGGTAGGCTTGGCCATGGCCTATTTTGAGGTCTTTTTTGCTTGGAGTAAAGTGCATTTGAAATCCGTATTCGGTAACTTTATGAAAGAGGTTTTTGCCCGATTATGTATTACAGTTTTGCTGATTTTACTCTATTTTGATAGCATCTCATTGGCTTTCTTTTTTAAGGCATTGGTTGCGGTTTACCTTCTGCGAACAATACTAATGAAACTCTATGCCTTTAGCCTTCGAAGGCCAAAGCTAAACTTCAGCTTTCCCAAAGAATCCAAAGTTATTTTACAATATGGTATGCTCATGGTGTTGGGTGGTTCGGTTGCCCTTATTTTAATGGAGATAGATAAATTTATGATCAATCAGTTTATTTCTATTGAAAACGTTGCATATTATGGGGTGGCCGTCTACATAGCCACTGTGATAAGTGTTCCGAATCGCGCGATGAACCAGATTACCTACCCTATGACTGCGGAGTACTTAAATCAAGGCAATCTTTTTGAGCTAGAAAACCTTTATAAGAAGACATCGTTGACTTCATTAATTGCGTCTGGGCTATTGTTCATTTTAATTATTGTGAACATCGACGATTTATATCTGATGATTCCGGAGGCGTATAGAGATGGTTTTACCATTGTTTTTATAATAGGAATGGTCAAAGTTTTTGATTCCTTTTTAGGCAATATTAATGCTGTTTTGTATTACTCTAAATATTATAAAACCGTACTGTTGTTTGGAATATGCTTTGCGTTGACAACTATTTTGTTAAACCTTTGGTTGATTCCCTTATTAGGGATTGAAGGTGCAGCCTTAGCTAGTTTTATTGCCATATTTTTATTCAATAGCATAAAAATGATTTTTGTAAAACTAAAATTCGGGATGCTACCTTATTCCAATTCAACATTAAAGGTATTTGGCTTACTATTACTATTGGGTTTCTTATTTAGTTATTTGACTTTGAGTTTACATCCTTTATTGAGTATTGCACTAAAGTCAATATTTGTCCTACTGATTTATTTGGGGGTACTCCATAGATTTCAGATTTCAGAAGACGTTTCCATATTGATTGCAAAGCTTTTAAGAAGAACTAAATAAGTTCAGTTTTCGAAGTAATGTTTGATTTTTTGATGACTAGCCGTCATATAGGTGATTAATTAGAATAGAAGTTATTTTTTGAAATGGAAAGTGAAATTCTACAACAAATAGAAATCTTACTTGGTTCCATAGGGGTAATTCTGGGTATCTTTTTTGCTGTTTACTTACTTATAAATTGCAAAAGGTTACCAAAGGCAAACCTTTTTTTGGCCATTTACTTATTGACATTTAGTTTAAGAATAGGAAAATCTGTCTTCCATTATTTCTATACAATAGATGGACAGATCCGTAATTTTTTCTTGACCATATTATTTTGTGTAGGACCTTCCATTTGGTTGTATGTAAAATATACTATTAAATACAAGGCTTTATTAAAAAAAGTGGATTACCTGCACTATGCCATTTTTTTGGTATTGTTGCCTATTTGTTGGTTTATTCCTAATAATGGACCAGAAAACTATTCATTAATTTTTGCCCTATTTTATAATTCTATTACCATACACATATTTATTTATTGCTTTTTTAGCATGGTATGGTTCATTAGAAATAGGTCTTTAGAACGTTCAAAACATCATAAAGTTAAGCAGGTTTGGTTGAGTTATTTCTTAGGCTCAAACTTGTTGTTTGTATTATTTTACTTTTTGATTTCTGAAGGTATTTTTCCGTTTTATATTGGATTGTCGTTTTTCTTTTCTGCACTTATAATTTTCTATTCCCTTCGCGCGCTGAATAACCCAATCTTATTCAGAGTTCAAGTTGAAAAATATGAAAAATCAACTTTGGGTTCTAAAGAAGCCATGCAAATAGTACAGTTAATTAGATACCAGTTTTCAAAAAGACGATTGTATTTGAACCCTGAACTTTCATTGGCACTTTTGAGTGAAGAGGTTAATGTGTCTGCAAAAGAACTTTCCCAAGCCATCAATCAAATTGAAAAAGTAAACTATTCTCAATTCATTTTAGAATATCGAATAGAGGAAGCCAAAAGACTTCTAAAATCAGAATCTCATCATAATTTGACTATTGCAAGTATAGCATATGATTCAGGGTTTAATAGTATCTCCTCATTTAATACTGCTTTTAAAAAAATTACGGGGCTGACTCCTTTAGCTTTTCAGAAAAATAAATAATAACTCCTTTAATTTCATTTTTAGTTTTTCAGATTCATGAATTTGATAGAAAGTACAATGTGATTATTTCAAATTTGAGCAAACAAAAAAACAAAATGATGAAAACAAGAATTTTTTATTTTTTATTGGTGTTGGTTGTTTTTACCAACAAAAATTTTGCTCAGACCATAGCTGGGAATACAGATAAAGACGAAAACATACATCGAGATCCAACGCACAATTTTACCATGCAACGCTTAATCATTATTAATGATAAAAATGAAATGCTGATGGCTCGTGAAGACTATGTTTGGGCACCGCCTTCTGTTAGCTACTCCAAACGTGAGTTCTTAAAAGAAAGTATGGAAAATCTAGCTGAAGATTATGGTATTAAAATAACCGATTTAAAGCTGCACGGATATTTTAGTTATAAATACGAATACCATCCATTTGCAACATTGCGCAGTTATTTTGTAGCCCAATATGTTAGTGGTGAACTCAAAGCGCCGAATTGGATGGACGAAGTCAAATGGATGCCGATATCAGAGGCAATAGATAATAATACCGTTACATCGATTAAACAGATTACTAAACAAATTATGGAATATCCAGATACCGTTTGGGGCGGTTCTTTTATGATTAGTAGAAACGAAGAAGGGCATCCGACGAAACAGGTTGAAAAATTTTATCCTCTTTTTTGATTAAATAAAAACCCCGTAGCGGATAAATCCAACTACGGGGTAACAACTAACCAACCTAAAAACTTCCTTTGGTACCCTACGCGTTAATGTAGGGTCTATTTTTACTGTCTTCTAGAACTTCTTGTTGTTCTTGAAGTGGCTGAACTACTTCTGTTGTTTGAAGTACTTCTGCTTACTGTTCTTCTTTGAGGTGTACTTCTCTGTACACTTTTCGTTCTATTTTGAGAACTTCTGTTGCTAGCAACACTTCGGCTCTGCGGCTTTTTATAAGTAGTACTTGTTCTACTTACCGTTCGCTTTTGAGGTGTTCTGGTTACTTCCCTTTTGGTGACCGTAGTACTTCTTGGAGTACGGGTTACACTTCTTTGGGTAACACTGTTCCCTCTATTTGAGCGTGTTGCAACAGAGTTTTTTCTAGTTGAACGAGATGCTACGGTATTGCTTCTTCGAGCATTGTTATTCCTAACCGTAGTGCTTCTGTTGTTCGAGGTTCTGCCAACATTTGAATTTCTTCGCACATTGTTATTGTTTCTACCAACGTTTCTAGAAGCTACAGCTCTATCATTTCTTAGGGTAGTATTTCTTCTACCTCTATTTTCACGGACCGCAACACGGTTATCGTTTCTATAGATGTTCGCTCTTCGCGTTCTATTGTATCTATACTCCCTACCTCGGTTAACATAGGCACGTCTTACATTATTTCTATAAGGTCTATACCATGAGTAACGAACTGGGTTATACCATCTTCTATAAGGTGTGGTCCATACATTACAGAACCCAATTGCTGGTCTGGCAAACCATCTAAAATGAGGTCTATAGATAAAGTTTCTGTTATAAACATTAACGAATCCGGTATAGTGACTGAATACGCCACCGTTATAAAAAACGTTCAATCCACCAACACGTCTCACCAATCCGTTTCTATACCATACATCTACACCTCCAATTTGCGAAACACGACCATAATAATCATAGAATACAGGTACGTTTTCAACTTGTATTATGGCTCCGTAATCATCATACTGAACAAAAGGGTTATAATTGAATCCAGAATTAAATGTTAATCCAACATTACCAACTCTTGCACCAACACCAACGTTCACTTGATTATTAATAAAGAAATCAAATTCACCATCAGGATATACTGAGAAGGTTACCCCGTTTTCTGCGAAGATGAAGGAGTTACTGTTACGAAATGTATTAACAACAACCTTATCTTCTAGCGTTTCTGCATTGGTCATGGCTGTGCCAAAAAAGACCGCTGCAATAATAAGTACTAACTTTTTCATACTATAAGGTTTTAAGTTCTGGAAGTAACTATTTACTTTCCGATTAGTATATACCAAACAGCGTGCCAAAAAATATTTTAAATTTTAAAATATTGATATTCAATTAAATAAAAAATAAAAAGCCGCTTGTGTTTTTTACAAGTGGCTTTTTAACAAAAGTTCAAAAGGCAATTTAGAACCCGAATTTTCCATTTTCATTCTTTCTATCGGCCTCAGGCAAAATAGTCTCAATAACATCCCAATGTTCCACAACTAACCCATCTTTAACCCTAAACAAATCGTAGTAAGACGTATGGTCACCTTTACCAAATTTACCTTCACTGATGGTTAAAACAAAGTTGCCCTCACCCAAGATTTTATGTACCGTATCATATTCCATTACCAAACCATTCTCTGCGAAATAGTTAAGTGCTGCTCCTAAACCATCTAAACCATCGGCAACTGCTGAATTATGCTGTAGGTATTCCGTTGCACTGATATAGTTGGTTGTTTTATGACCTTCGCCATTCATCAGAACATCAGTTACAAAGCTTTTGACCATTGCTTTGTTTTCTTCGGTCTTTTCTATATCAGTAATGGCTATTTCACCATCCAACTGTGTTCGTCCGCTCGGGTTAACTGGGGTAATAGCTGCAAGATTGTCCCAATGTTCTACAATTAATCCCTCTTCAAAGCGGAAAACATCAAAACCGACCTTGGGACCAAAGAAATCATATTGTGTATGCAATACCACATAATCCCCATCTTCCAAGGCTCGAATTACTTTGGCTTTGAAACCGCCTTCTGGCGCATTCTTCATTACTGCACCAAAGCCTTCCAAACCATCACCAACAGCCAAATTGTGTTGAATGTATTTATTTGGATTGATGTAAGCCATGGCTTCGGGATTACCGTTCTCTAAACTTTCAATCACGGCAATAGCCTTCTCTTTGTTTGATAATTGTATAGTGGTTTCTTGCTGTATCTCTGATTCTTGTTCTAAGGTGGTTTCATCAGATGTCTTTTTAGTTTCCTTACATCCAACAAGACTTATGCTTATAATACATAAGCTTAATAATAGCTGTTTCATTAGTATATCTTTTTAGGTAAAGCAAAATTCTAAGAAACTCTGAAGACTTCAGGTATATATAAAAGGCGAAAGACTATAAAAAAGGGAAATTAATTATAGGTACTTCTAAATTGTTCTGGGGTGAGTCCGGTATGCCGCTTAAAAAACTTATAAAAATTAGACGTTTCCTCAAAACCTGTGGTCAAAGCCACTCTTTTTATAGAATCTTTAGAATTAATGAGTTGCCTTTTTATTTGTTTCAGGTGGGTTTCATCTAAAAATGCTTTTGCTGTTTTATGTATAACCGTTTTAGTAATCTTGTTCAAAGTTTTGCTGCTCAACCCTAATAAATCGCTATAATCAGATACCTTTTGAAGGGTATTAATATTGGCTTCTACCTCATTTTGAAACCTGATAAAATCATTTAATCTTTTATAATGGAAGAGTGGAGTGTCGTATCTGGATTTTAGACGAAAAAGATTGGCAATTAATATTTGTAATTCGCTTCTAATAATACCCAAACTATGTTTATCATTAACGTCAAAATACTCGTGCTCGATTCTCTGAATCTGTGTAATCGTTTTCTCAAGAATTTTTGCTGGGAGTTCTAATTTAGGTTCTCCCAAAAGTTCATTAAAAAGTTGTAAGGTCTTTTGGGTTTCTTGCTTTTCTAAATAACTGACCAAAAATTCATTGGTAAACAACAACACTTTTCCTTTGAGTCCTTTCGAAATATGAAATTTTTGAATTTGGTCTTTTCTTATGGTGAGTAAAGTGCCTTTTTGGGTTTTATATTCCTTAAAATCGATGGAATGTTTGCCATTTCCTTTTGTCACCAAGATTAAAATAAAGAACTCGACCTTTTGAATTTCTTCAAGGGAGTGATCTAAATCTGTTCTGGCCAGTAAATCTTCCAATAAGATAATATCAAAGCCGGCTTTCGGATTGTTCTTATTTTGAAATTTTATTGGAATAGGTTCTTTGCCCATACTTCTGCTCTAAACCTTATTGCAATTCATTTTCAATATAGTCTTTTAAACTTTCATTGATAAAGTACTTCCAACCAACAACGCAACTTTCTCTTTTAAACTCTGGAATATCATCAGGAAAGTCTTCAAGCACTGTAGCTGTCACCTTTAATAGGGTGTTTTCAGCATCCTTATATAATTCAAAGGTTATGGTGCAAAGTCCATCATAACCACCATATTTCCATTCTTGTACCATTTTATGATGGGGTATCACTTCTAAAACCTCCCAAAGGTGTGGAAATATGCGCTCTTCTGATTTTACCGTGAAATCGGTTTTAAAACCTGGTTTGGCCTCAAAAGCTTCAATATTAGGAAAGAACCATTGCCGCATTTCATCAAGTTGGGTCAATGCGTTCCATACGTTTTCTCTTGTGGTTTTAAAAAGTTGTTCAACTATAACTGGTGGTTCAGAAACTTTCATTGACTTAACGATTAAAATTGAACATGATGTTTCATTGGAAATTGACCAGGAATGGCATCTTTTTCTTCCCCTAAATTCTGACGGAGATCAATTTCAATTCCACGGGCGATGGTAGAAATAGGGACATCATTTGCGGTGCCTTCAAAAGGATTTTCACCTGTTCGCCCTATGCGTTCCATGGTATGAAAAATCCATGCAACAATAACATAAAAGGGCACGCTTAGCCAAACAAACAAATTACCGATTAAAGGGTTTGTTGTTGCAATTTCTTTACCAATTTCTCCAAATTGTGGCACTAAGGCCAAAGGCAATAAGAGTACGAACACCCACATAAAATAATGGTTTAAGGTTGCGAAATGACGTGGGTACGGAAAGTTTTTGATACGCTCACTTTTACCTTGTAAGGTAAATAGCTCTTCTAAAACGGATTCTAACTGTAAAAATGAAAACTCCCAAATGACACTTTGTTCTTTTAACTTTCTAAGATGGTGCGACTGTTGGTAGAGTAATGCCGTTTGTTTGTTGTCTTTTTTTAAAATATCCTCTAAATCATCTTTTGTAAGATAGGGCTCTAGGTCTTGTGCCAAATCAGAATCATGTTCGGGGGGTCGTGCATCCCATTCTCTGTTGGTTCTGTGACCCATTGTAGTTTCCCAAGGTTTTGAGGCACGCATGGCATGGCGCAAAGCGGTCATCCAAGCGATATGACG
Source organism: Croceitalea rosinachiae (assembly GCF_031846445.1). Lineage (NCBI taxonomy): Bacteria > Pseudomonadati > Bacteroidota > Flavobacteriia > Flavobacteriales > Flavobacteriaceae > Croceitalea > Croceitalea rosinachiae. The sequence goes on from NZ_JAVRHR010000002.1 coordinate 549,698, forward strand.
ATACGTTAGTTCCTTTACTTCATCATTTAAAACTTTTTCTGATAATGGTTTTTCGGTATGCTCATTGGTCAGCATGTCTTGAACGAACATGCCAAAAGTGCGAGAGGTATTTACAATGCCGCCCCAAATCTTGCGTGCTTCCCAAATACGACCGTAAGCAGAGTTGTTCTGAAAACCGATTACAAAGGCAACTGCGGTACCAATAAGGGCTAGGGGAGTCCATGGAATTTTTAACCAAGCCAAATCAAGAAAATAATAAGCAGCTACCACTGCAAGAATGATTACAAGAAATAATAGGGTTTCAAAGCGGGTCCAAATGGCCATTTGAAAGGCGGTATAGGTCTTTTTGGTATACATAAAAGTGATTGTTATTTTCTGTGAAACAAGCTACGAAATTATAGGGATAAAATTGTTGTTGAGATTTCTCAATTGCTTTACTCGTATCGAAATGACTTTTAGCACGAATTAGTCATTTTGAACCGACTAAAAGGAGTGTGAGAAATCTAACTGTTAAAAACTATTTGAGAACTCTACAGGTTTTATACTGACTTTTGTATGAATTTTCTACGAAATTCGTTATCAATGGCTACAATGAAATTGAAACTCCGATTAGCTATGTATTAGGCACAATTTGAAATAATATGCAGAAATTAGAATTAAGAAATAACTTAAATGAAATTATAAAACGCTTAATGAGCAAGGAAATAGTTGCTTTTCTCGACAATAGCAATATTGAAAAAAGTAGTCTCTTAAAACTTGTCGTTGATTCAAAAGGAGGTTTTGACCAGGCCGCTACTGACCCTGAAAAAGAAAAAGTATTTGAACAATTTGAAGCGGTCAAAATGTATGAAACAAATTATTTTTCACGTCTTGTTTCAATGATTTCTACTGCTGGAAACAGTAGTAGATCAACTTATTTTTCGAATATGACTTTGAACGATTTCTATTCTTTCCATAAATCGTTGATTTCGACTTTCGACTTAATTGATAATTTATTAATGAGTTCGAAGGATATTTTTGATGACAATAATGACTTTGACATCAAGGGAGCTCAGAATAATGGAAATTTAATTTTGCAGATTGTAGATGAGAAAAATATTGCGTTGAATAAATTTCAAGACATTATTTCATCTTTAGAAAAATTAATTGAAATCATATATTTTCTCTACGATAAAGTTGAAGATGAAAAATTTGATAGTCATCCTTCAATTTCAATGGTAGACAGTGGAAGTGATATCAACCTGATTTTGAAAATACCTAAGAAGGCAGCAAATCTTATTGCACAAATATTAAAAGAGTTTTGGGATATAATTGCAAATAACAAATCGTATAGACATGGTCAAAGATTAAAAGGAGTTGAAAATTCGCTTACTGTACTCGAAAAAATAAAAGATGCTAAAGACAAAGGAATTATTGATGCTGAAACTGCAAAAGTAATTAGTAATGGTATTATCGATCAAACGGAAAATATAATTCTAAAAAATACTGTGACCAAACAGATCATGCTTGAAAGTAGAGACTATTCTAACAGACAACTTCTTTTAGACCAAAACAAGAAGTATTTACTCGAAGAAGGAAATAAAACAGAAAAAGACAAAACGGAATAAAACCTTTGCCCAACAACAGATATAATTCATTGTAGTTTTGTGCCACTTCAAAATAAAAGTATTAATCAATAGCTGATTTGTAAGAGGAATCATCCTGCGGTTGATTCCACAACTAAATCATACGAGTCGAACCGATAAGGAAACCTCTTTTTCCTTTTACTATATCTTCTCCGCCAAATACCTCGCCGTAAATGAAGCTTTACTTTTAACCACTTCTTCAGGGGTACCTTCAGCCAATAAATGTCCTCCATTTGCACCACCTTCTGGGCCTAGGTCAATAATATAATCCGCGCATTTAATGAGTTCTATATTATGCTCGATGACCACAATCGAATGTCCTTTGGCGAGCAATTCATCAAATGACTTCAACAATTTTTTGATATCATGAAAATGAAGTCCTGTTGTGGGTTCGTCAAAAATAAACAAGGCTTTTTCTTTGGTGTTTCCTTTCACTAAAAATGAAGCCAATTTAATACGCTGTGCTTCTCCACCAGATAGGGTAGAGGAGCTTTGCCCTAAGGTAACATAGCCCAAACCAACATCTTGCAGGGGCTGTAACTTGTTGACAATCTTATCTTGTTTATAAGTCTTAAAGTGAGTGATGGCATCATCAATGGTCAACATTAAAATATCGTTGATGCTCTTACCCTCAAAATGCACCTCAAGTACTTCTTTTTTAAAGCGTTTACCGTTACAGACGTCGCATTCTAAATGTACATCAGCCATAAATTGCATTTCTACAGTAATCTCGCCTTCGCCCTTGCACTTTTCACAGCGGCCGCCATCCACATTAAAAGAAAAGTGCTTGGCTTGATACCCACGTATCTTGCTTAATTTTTGGGAAGCAAACAAGGCACGAATATCATCATATGCTTTTATATAGGTAACGGGGTTGGATCGTGAAGACCGACCAATAGGGTTTTGATCCACAAATTCTACATGCTGTATTTGGCTGTACTTTCCTTTAATTTTGGTAAACTGTCCTGCTTTTTCACCATAACCTCCAGACTCTTTTAATATGGAGGGATACAATATTTTTTTGACCAAAGTACTTTTTCCGCTTCCAGAAACTCCTGTAACCACAGTGAGCATATTCAAAGGAAAGGTGACATTGATATTCTTTAAATTATTTTCCCTCGCCCCAACTATCTGTATGTAGTTTTTAGAATTTCGACGTTCCTTGGGTACTTCAATTTCCATAGCGCCATTTAAGTACGATGCCGTTAAGGAATCTGATTTTAGAATGGCATCCATCGTTCCCGTCGCAACCACTTCACCTCCTAAGGTTCCGGCTTCAGGGCCTATATCAATAACTTCATCAGCAGCTTTCATAATATCTTCATCATGTTCTACTACAATAACGGTATTGCCTAAATCCCTCAAGGATCTTAGAACATCAATCAGATTCTCGGTATCTTTTGGGTGCAGACCAATACTGGGTTCATCCAAAATATACATAGAACCAACCAAGCTACTGCCCAATGAGGTGGCTAAATTGATACGTTGGCTTTCACCACCCGATAGAGAATTTGATTTACGGTTAAGGGTCAAATAACTCAATCCTACCTTACTGAGGTAGTCTAAACGTGTCGTAATTTCTTTTAGCAACCTTTTGGCGACGGTCTGGTCATGTTCTGAAAGTTGCATTTCCTCAAAAAAGACGACCAAATCTTTAATGGGCAATTCAATGATATCAGAAATGGATTTTCCATTCATTTTTACAAAATCAGCCTCAACACGAAGTCGTTTGCCCTTGCAGACGGAACACTTTGTTTTTCCGCGGTAGCGCGAAAGCATGACCCGATTCTGAATTTTATAGCTCTTTTCTTCTAATTGCTCAAAGAACTTATGGATACCGATAAAGTGTTCGTTGCCATCCCAGACCAATTGTTTTTGCTCATCAGACAACTCAAACCAAGGTTTATGAATTGGAAAATCAAATTTATAGGCTGAATTCACCAATTGGTCTTTGTACCAGCTCATGCTTTCGCCTCGCCAAGGGAAAACTGCTTCTTCATATATGGATAGTGCCGTATTGGGCACTACCAAATCTCCATCGATACCGATGACATCACCATAGCCTTCACATTTAGGGCAGGCCCCATATGGATTGTTAAAACTGAACAAATGCACATTGGGTTCTAAAAACTTCATGCCATCTAATTCAAACTGATTACTGAAAACTTGTTGCGTCTTGGTTTCTAAATTTTCGATAGCGCACCTGCCCTTACCTTCAAATAGGGCATTGTCCACAGCATTACCCAAACGGTTCAGAAAATCTTCATCATTTTTGACCACAATACGGTCTACGACCAAATCAAATTCTTTTCCAATATCGTTTGGCACTTGGTCTATTCTGAGTACGTCACCATTATATTTAATTCTAGCGTATCCTTGCTTTGAAAAAAGTTCCAGTGATTTTAGAGAATCCCTATCCTCCTTAATAACAATCGGGGCAAGCAATAAGAGTTTAGTACCTTCTTCAAAAGTCTTTACGTAATCGATTACATCGGTCACCCTATCTTTTTTGACTTCTTTACCAGAGACGGGCGATATAGTTTTACCAATTCTTGCATATAACAATTTCAGGTAATCATAAACTTCCGTTGTGGTGCCTACTGTAGAACGCGGATTGGTAGAATTCACCTTTTGCTCAATCGCAATGGCCGGGGCAATACCTTTTATATAGTCTACTTTGGGTTTATCCAGTTTGCCTAAAAACTGGCGGGCATAAGAAGAAAGACTTTCAACATAGCGGCGTTGTCCTTCGGCGTACAGGGTGTCAAAAGCCAAGCTTGACTTTCCCGAACCCGACAATCCAGTGATGACCACAAGCTTATTTCTTGGAATAACAACATCAATATTCTTAAGATTGTGCAGTTTGGCACCTTTTATGATAATATTCTCCTTAGGATTTACGTCTTTAATAGCTGTCATTCATCGAAAAAATTTGCTCAAAGATACGATTCAAGTGAGTTAATGTCTATTTTTGGAGCAGTTGACATCATTAAATCCGCATCTCACAACATAGTTTTTTCAAGATTATTGCATTGGACTATATTTGAGCTGTAATTAAAAACCTGATAGGCCTATACAGAAATAATTACTTTTTTAAAATTATACTAATAACTCAAAGTCACATCCCCTGGTGGATTGGCTCTAATTTTAACCAAAAAGTAATTTGTATGGAACTACAAATCGAAGACTCGATATTGGTCAGGAATTATATTGATGGAGACGAAAAAGCCCTTGAGGTTTTAATCAACCGCCACAACCAAAGAATTTCTAGCTTTATTTACTCGAAAGTACTTGACAGAGATATTACTGAAGATATCTTCCAAGACACTTTTATTAAGGTCATCAAAACCCTGAAACGTGGTTCTTACAGCGAAGAGGGTAAGTTCTTGCCTTGGGTGATGCGTATTGCGCACAACCTTATCATAGACCATTTTCGTAAGAATAAAAGAATGCCCAAGTTTGAAGGCAGTGATGACTTCAATATTTTCTCGGTAATCAAAGATGACAAGTTAAACGCTGAAAAACAATTGATTAAGAATCAAATTGATAGTGATTTGACCTTATTGATTGATGAGTTGCCAGATGATCAACGTGAAGTTTTAATGATGCGTATCTATAAGGATATGAGTTTCAAAGAAATTTCTGAGAATACTGGTGTCAGTATTAATACGGCTTTGGGGCGTATGCGTTATGCCTTGATCAACCTTAGAAAGATAGTTGACAAGCATAATATCGTTTTAACGAATTAATCTGCATTAGGTCGAACAGAGCAATATTTCCATTTTAGCGGCGTTATCCTATCATAACATTAATGCTAGAATATGGAAGAAATTTACTCTGAAGAACAAAAAGTTTGTAGAATCGCAAAGGCTAAACCTGAGACAATTTCGTTTTTGCTAGGATTCTCGAAGTCAATGAGAGTCATTGATTACAACAATATGAAGTTTGAAACGGTCTTAAATTAGGCCACAAACTTTTAAAGATTAAAAAAACCGCTATTTAGCGGTTTTTTTAGTTTTATAATACTCATTAAGCACGGATTTTCGACCAATTGTTTTGGTAATTACGTCTTTTTCTAAATTCCAGCCGCGTGCAGGAGAGTATTCACGGCCATACCAAATAATTTGAAGGTGTAAATCGTTCCAGATTTCTTTTGGGAACAATCGTTTTGCATCTTTTTCAGTTTGAACCACGTTTTTTCCATTGGTAAATCCCCATCGGTACATCAAACGATGGATATGTGTGTCTACAGGAAAAGCAGGAATTCCGAAAGCTTGAGAAACAACCACACTTGCCGTTTTATGACCTACGGCTGGCAATTCTTCCAACAGTGCAATCTCTTTTGGTACTTTTCCGTCATACTTATCAATTAAAATATGGGATAATCCATGAATTCCTTTTGATTTCATGGGTGATAACCCTACAGGTCTTATAATATCACGAATTTCTTCAACGGTCATTTTAACCATATCATAAGGGTTGTCTGCTCTTTCAAATAATAAGGGTGTGATTTGGTTTACGCGAACATCAGTACTTTGCGCAGACATCAAAACAGCAATTAATAAGGTATATGGGTCTTTATGTTGTAATGGGATTGGAATAGTGGGATAAAGCTCTTTTAACGTTTTAATTGTGAAGTCAACTTTATCTTGTTTGGTCATTTTTGTTTAATTTTATCAAAAATAGTCTAAACAAAATATTTTTGATATGAATACATTGAAAGCAGGCGATAAAGTACCTGAATTTTCATCAAAAGACCAAGACGGTAATACTATTAATCTTTCTGATTACGGCGGTAAAAAGTTGGTTGTTTTCTTTTATCCGAGAGCAAATACACCTGGTTGTACTGCCGAGGCTTGCAATCTAAGAGATAATTATGCCGAATTACAATCTCAAGGGTATCACTTATTGGGAGTCAGTGAAGACTCAGAAAAAAAACAGACCAATTTTAGAAATAAATACGAGTTTCAATTTCCGTTACTGGCAGACGAAGATCATACCGTAATTGATGCTTTTGGTGTTTGGGGACCTAAAAAATTCATGGGCAGGGAATATGACGGATTGCACAGAACTACTTTTATAGTCAATGATGGGGTAGTGGAACGTGTTATTTCAAAGGTTAAAACAAAAAATCACGCGGCTCAGATTTTAGAAGGGTAATACTTATAAAGTATGAGCAGTATCGTGCTCTAATTCACCCGTTGTACCTTTGATAAAATGTTGTCAATTCGAGTCGGTTTTACAATCGTAGTACGTAAAATTTGTATCGAGAATAAGAATTTTAGTTTCTAAAACAGTTCTCGATACGATTTTTTATCAAAAAATCACTCGAACTGACACCTATTGGATACATATTTTATTCTTCATCAACTTCTACCTCTTCGGCCTCAATTTCTTTACGTACAAAGAGGTTTTTTTCTTTTATAATTTCGGAAATGCCCTCAGGTAACATTTCTTCCCATCCCTTTTCACCGTTAGTAATTCTTTTGAGTACTTCGCGTGAAAAAATGTCCATAATATCCGGATCATAGTCAATGATATCCATTACTTTATTGTTGTACTTAAAGAATTTGTACAATTCTTTCATTCTTGGATGGACCTTCACATTGTTACTGGTCATTATCTGACCAGTATTTGCATCCTTCATTGGGTAGAGATATACCTTTAAATCTTTGAAGAATAGTTTACCAAAGGCCTCTAGAATACCCCCGCTTAGATGACGATAGTATTTTTCATCAAATACATCTACCAGGTTATTTACACCCATGGTCAAACCAATACGCGATTTAGTATAATTATTCAGATATTCTACCAACTTATAATATTCTTGAAACTTTGAGATCATTACCGTATGCCCTAGAGAGCATAAAAGTTCTGCTCGATCCATAAAATCTTGTTCATCAATTTCACCTGATGCTCTAAGGTTTGATAGGGTAATTTCAAAAATTACAATGGTATTATCATAATCAACGGTCTGTTCACGTACAAATATGTCGTACGATTTTTGAAACATATCCATATTGACCTTGGTCACCGGTCTAAAACTACCTCGCAGGGCTAAAATATTTTTCTTGTAGAGGATTGAGGCTGGGAGCAGGTTATTACCATCAGGCCCAAACATTACTGCATCGGTCATATCGTTTCGAATCAACTGAAGGCTCATCAATCGATTATCCACATCACTAAAACTTGGACCTGTAAAATTGATCATGTCAATTTCTAAGGTATCCTTATCGATATGGTCATACAGGTATTTTAATAATTTTCGTGGCTTATGATACTTAAAAAATGCTCCATAAATTAAGTTTACGCCGAGGATACCTAGGGTTTCTTGTTGTAATCGTGCTTCATTCTGTTTAAAACGCACATGCAGAATAATTTCATCATGCTCTTTTTGTTTTGGGTCTAATTGAAACCGAAGCCCAATCCAGCCATGACCTTTAAAGCGTTTTGAAAAATCAATTGTAGCAACTGTATTCGCGTATGAAAAAAATAGGTAATCAGGATTGTTTTTTCTATCAATACGTTCTTCAACTAAACGCATTTCATGCTTGAGCATTGTTTTTAACCTAGCTTGGGTTACATAACGACCATCTGATTCGACCCCATAAATTGCATCACTAAATGACTTGTCGTAAGCACTCATCGCCTTTGCAATGGTGCCTGAAGCTCCGCCGGCCCTAAAGAAATGACGTGCTGTTTCTTGACCTGCCCCTATCTCTGCAAAAGTTCCGTAGATATCAGGCTGTAGATTTATTCGCAGCGTTTTAGCCTTGATTGAGGGTATGTTCTCAAACTCTTTAATCTTATTGGCAATAGTGCTCATGGGTAGTCATTTGTTGTTAACAAAGTTAAGAAGTTAAGAAAATCTTTTACACAAATAAGTTATAATTTTGATTTAAATGAAACAAAGCTTAAATGTTACTTTTTTGGGTACTGGCACTTCTCAGGGAATCCCTATTTTAGGCAGTAAACATCCTGTATGTTTAAGTAACAATTCAAAGGATAAGAGGCTTCGCGTTTCTGTGTTGGTTTCTTGGGGTGATTATAATTATGTAATTGATTGCGGCCCTGATTTTAGACAACAATTATTGATCAATCCTATAGAAAAATTAGATGGTATTCTTTTTACCCATGAACATGCTGACCATACTGCAGGCATTGATGATATTCGCCCCTTTTTCTTTCGTCAAGGCGATATTCCAATTTATGCCCATGAACGGGTAGTTATTGCTTTAAAAAGACGCTTTGATTATATTTTTGCCAATGAGGATAGGTATCCAGGTGCCCCGGCAGTAACTATAAACTTGGTGGACAAGGAAACTTCTTTTGAGCTTTCTGGTTTACAAGTAACGCCAATTGAAGTATGGCATAATCGATTACCAGTTTTGGGGTATCGCATACATGATTTTGTGTACTTGACTGATGTAAAACGAGTGGAAGAATCAGAAATGGAAAAGCTTAGAAACTGTAAGGTGCTTGTAGTGAATGCCCTACGTATTGATCCCCATCATTCTCATTTTAATTTGGAAGAAGCCTTAGAATTTGCCGAAGAAGTAGGGGCAGAACGTACATATTTTACCCATATTAGCCATTTGTTGGGCTTTCATGAGGAAGTTGAAAAGAATTTGCCTGAAAATGTGTTTTTAGCGTATGATAATTTAAAAATCACGATTTAAATGAAAAAAAATATTTTTTTATACCTGTTTGTTTTTGCGGCACTCATTTTGTTGTACTCACTTGTTACCGGTAATAAAATTCAGAAAGAAAATGAGGCAGCTATCCTAAAGTTGCAGGGCGAAGTAGAGACGCTAAAAGATTCTGTTCAAAAAGAAAAATTAATGGTGCTGGATATGCAGTATTTTTCATTGGAAAACAATGATGATGCCTTGGCCTATTACGACCATTTGAACTTGAAAAAACCTACCCGATATATTGAGGACAAGCTTTTAGAAACCAATGAAAAAAAAGGTGATAATCCTTTAATACCCTATGAAGGAATGCAAAGCGACTTTAAAATCAACAAAATCAAAGTAATGAACCACAGATGGATCGTTGCTGACTTCTCTGATGGTCAATACTGGGGTGATATAGTTATTAAATATGAACTCAAAGACGATTTAAGTGTTGATTTCACACTCTTAGATCACTTACTATATACCCGCAGCAATTAAGTAAAAAGCGTATTTTAAAACACTCGATAATCACCGCTTAAATATTGATTCGCTTCTTCTTCAGAAAATCTAGCATTTTCACTATCCCAGTGTAATGTTTGATTTGGAAAGCGACCTGCAATCACACCTAATAAAATAGTTTCTGTCAACCTTGAGGCATAAGAAAATGGAGCCGTACATTCATCTTCACCTAAGCACGCATCAACGAATTGATGGTAATGTTTTGGACCTTCAGAAGCATAATCGCGAATTGGTTTGCCCATGTTATTGGCCTTTTCAACAGCTTCTATTTCGGCAGATATATCAACATATTGACCATCAACAATTTTTTGAGGTAATTGCATAAAGTGGGGTAGGAGCAAGCGGCCTTTGTCTCCAATAAACATAGCACCTTGTTCAGGCAGTTGACCTTCAGAAGCAGTTTTGGTTTCTAAAGACATTTTATCTTCCATAGAAGCCTCTTCACTTTCATCATTAGTTTGAACTGCAGCACCGGGCAGTTCTAAATCGTCGTGCCCAGATGGAGCTCCAGGTCCATCTGACCAAATCCATTTTAAGGTCTGAGCGGTATACGCCGTGCCTGGAAACTCATAAGTCACCATATTGTTTTCTGGAAACCCAAATCCATTGGATTGTCTGCACTCGTTTTTGATGGTAATTGGCACGTCTAATGCCAATGCATTATAAGGAGTATCAAAAATATGAACGCCCATGTCACCTAAAGTTCCACAACCATAGTCCATAAGTTTACGCCAGTTACCTGGGTGATAAACCCCTTCTTTATATGGTCTTTCAGCTGATGTTCCCAGCCAAAGGTTCCAATCAAGCGTTTCAGGAACAGTATCTTCCCCTTCTGGGATAGGACCATCATAGCCCCAATTTTTTGGTGACCAGGCCCGTACCGTATGCACTTTTCCTATAATACCAGATTGAATTAATAATGTTGCCAGTTTATAGTCATAGAATGAATGCACTTGAATGCCCATCTGGGTTATCAATCCTTTTTCAGCGGCTACTTTATTCATTTCACGTGCCTCTGAAACATAGTGCGTAAGGGGCTTTTGGCAGTAAACAGATTTGTTAATATTCATTGCCATTAATGAGGCGGGAGCATGTGTATGATCAGGTGTTGACACTATTACAGCGTCTATTTCATCTTTAATTTCTTCAAACATCGATCTGTAATCGGTGAAAGTCTTTGCATTTGGATGCAAGGCTTTAGCAGCAGCCAAATTAGAGGCATCGACATCACAAAGGGCTACGACATCAACTTTTGCATGTGAAGAAATATCCCTCAAATCTTCTCCCCCCATATTTCCAACACCAATATGTGCCGTTCTGAGTCTTTCCATTTTAGGAGCAGCGATTGATTTACTTTTTTCTTCTTCTTTACAGGCTAAAAAAATAGAAGGCATCACAGCAGTAGATGATGCTAGGATGGCTGATTTTTTAAGGAAGTCTCTTTTTTTCATGGTTGAAGTATGATATAATTACAATTCTTTGATCTTAATGTTTCGGAACCAAATTGGACTTGAATGGTCTTGTAAGCCGATATACCCTGTTTTGAATTTGCCATAATCAGGACTGTTTTTCCATTTGTCAGAATTTTTCTTTTTGTGCCAGTCATCTGACCAAGGTATAAATGAAAGTACTTGTTTGCCATTTAACCAATGTTCAACTTTATCAGGGGTAAAAACTATTTTAGAAGAATTCCATTCTCCGGCCGGATATAAATTCTTTTTTGTGGAATCTGCAGGGTGCATTGCATAATCAGAAGCTGTTCGCTGCAAAGGCTTTAATTCATTAGGTTTTTTTGTATACCCAAGACTTGTATTATAAGCAGTTAAATCATGTATATTGGCATAGTTCTCATCATCAATTAATTGATATTCAGGTGATACTACCGGCGGACCGTCATAACCTTCTTGTACATGATAAAAAATCCCACTATTTCCGCCCTTAGGTAGTTTCCATTCTAAGTATAGTTCAAAATTGTCGAACTCCTTAGCGCCAAAAATAATATCTTCTCCACCAGTATAGTCTTGTTCTAAGCCTAATTGAGTATCAAAAGTAAGTGTGCTGTCTTTTATGACCCAGCCAGGCGGAAGCTTATCTGAATTATAGCCACGCCAACCTTCTAAGGAACTACCATCAAATAGGTAAGTCCAACTTTGACCTTCTTTTTCCTTACTGGAACTGATGGTATCTGCATCTGTCTTCTTAGAAGAATTGCAAGAAACTAAAAGACCAACAGCAATAATGGGAATAAAGAATTTTGACATCAATTTTAGTTAAGTTTGGTTAATTCCTTTAAAACTAAAAACAAAATTCCGAATAGTACAATTTTGTGTATGTTATTTTGAGTTCATGATATTTTCCAGCCAAGTACAAAAAGAGTAAAAGTTTTGGGGTGCTACACCATGACCTACGGGAAACTCCTCAAACCTATGTTCAATTCCCAATTTATTAAGAATTGCTGGCGCACGTTGAGCCCATTCTATCGGTATTACTTGGTCCACTTGACCATGGGATGCGTAAATATTCAAATTGGTATGGTCTTTATTTTTATAGCCCTCCACCAAAATACCTTCATTGATATAACCGCTCAAGGCAATGACATTTTTGATTTTTTCAGGATATGATAAAGCAACTGCATAACTCAATATAGTACCTTGACTGAACCCCAATAAAGATATTCTAGAACCATTTAATCCATATGCCGTGCAAGCTTCTTCTATAAAGGCAATAATTTTATCTCGTGACTCGATGGCTTGCCCATCATCACTCCATTTCCCATTTTGGGCATCAAAATTAATAGCATACCATGCATGCCCAAAAGGTTCCAAATCATAGGGTGCACGTACTGAAATTATAAATAACTCTTCAGGTAACTCACTTGAAAATGAGAATAAATCCTCTTCATTGCTTCCATAACCATGAAGCATAAAGAGAACAGGGGTATCTAACGTTTTATGCTTAGGGGAACGCATAAGATATTCTAGAGAAAGCGGAATTTGGGACATTTTTAAGTATAAGTAATTTGATTTTAGCTAATAAATGTAAACCATTTTTGAAAATAGCTACCTACAATAGGTATTTCCTTTTTGTTACCATTTAAAGCCTGCATAAAACCAAACCCCCAAAGAAATAGATACAATAAGAACAATACTAAAGATGCATAAGCAATGCCGGTAAAGGTCAATCCAATAGCTAGAGCATGAAAAAATAGGTGAATTCCGAACGCCTGACGAATATGAAACCTAGCAAAAGCATTCTTTGGCTCAAGGTTCATCGTAATGGCAATTAAACTACCAACAATAGTTAAATACGCAACTATAGCTGCTGTTTTTCCGGCTGTGACATCATCTTTAGTCATTCAAGTGTATTTTGCCTTTGTTGATAATGCCATAAACACTGCCCTTCATTTCCTGATCTAAAAAGATTGCATTTTTAGATTTTGACAAAATGTGCTCCTCTTTAAAAGAATACGTACTATTTGGATTGAACAAAGTTAGATTGGCAATCGCCCCTTGTTCAATAGTTGGAGTTGGAATTCCAAATCGTTCCCTCCCTTTTGAAAGTAAGCTTATGGTTTCATCGAGACCAAGTAAATTATGGAGCGCGCCAAAGGCACTTTCTAAACCAATAGAACCATATTGAGCATTGTCAAACTCCATTCGCTTTTCCTCAATATCCATAGGACGGTGATCTGAGGTTACGAAATCTATGGTGCCGTTTTGGAGTCCTTTTAAGAGGGCATTGCTATCTTTCTTAGTTCGTAAAGGTGGTTTTACTTTATAGTTTGTATCAAAGGTTTCAAGTTCCGAATCTGTTAGGCAAAGATTATGAATTGAAACACTTGTGGTAACGTCAAGTCCTTTTTTCTTAGCGTCGGCAATTAACTTTACAGCCCCAGCACTTGAAATTGTGGGAATATGTAGTTTACCACCGGTATACCCTAAAATAAAGAGGTCACGCGCTATTTGAAGCTCTTCGGATAATGCAGGAATTCCTTTTAAGCCAAGGCGAGTTGAAACCTCACCTTCATTAACTATTCCTTTTCCGCTTATGGCTACGTCTTCTGGGTAAGAGAACACTAAACCATTAAAATTTTGGGTATAAAGCAGTGCAATTTTTAATAGATTACTATTTGAGAGAGCCTTTTTATAGTCATAGAACCCAACTGCCCCCATAGTTTGCATATCATACAGTTCGGCAAGTGCTTTACATTCACTATTTACAGTTAGCGCTCCAATGGGATGCAAATTAGTTGTGCTGCCATTGGCTCTATCTTTTAAGAAAATGATGTCTGAACCAGAATCGGGCAATGGATTTGTGTTTGGATTTAATAGAATATCTGTAAATCCACTTTTTGCTGCTACTTTTAAACCATCAGAAATAGTTTCTCTTTCTTCATAACCTGGTTCGCCATAACTTACACTGGTATCAAACCAACCAATAGAAATATGTAGGTTATCTAGTTCGATTTCTTTCGTATTGCCAGGAAGTGCAATATTCATAGCAATTTTTTCAATTGTACCATTTTTAATGAGAATATCCCTCTTTTTTTGATGAATGGAAGGGTTAGAGGGAGCACTAATTTTGGCAGACTTAAGAAGTATGTTCATGCAAGAAATTTTTGAATCAGCAATTCCACCAGAGCGAAAACCAAGGCAAAAATAACAAACCATTTCCAATAGTTGTAAATTGAATTGTCTTCTGCTAATTCTGCAAAAAGTTTGGGTACTGTATTTTGAAACGATGCAGCTTCCATTTGACTTGCATCTTGATAGGTTAAATTGCTCTCTTCTCGTGGATAATTAAAGCTGATAAGCCCTAGAGTATCTGTTTTAGTGATTACCACATAAGTTCCATCTTCATTTGGGTTATCATCAAAAGCCAAGCTTAGTTTATTTGCGAAAGATTGCTGCCTCGGAATAAATTCAGCATCATCTTTTATCAAACGTACTATATTATCTTTTTCAAGAGTGGCAGCTATATCAATTTGATTTTGGGTATTCATGCTAAGATATAGTTCACTCTTCTTAAGACTTAACAGCCCCATATTATAGAATGTGGGAACTATAAGCGGGGAAGCTATAAAATTGGAGTTTTCTTTTTCCAATGCTGAAGTAAATACAAAGAGGTTTCCGGTATTTAATAAAAACGGTTCACCATTAGCAAAAGAAATTGCTGAGGTAGCCTTTTTATTAGACTTATAGAAGTTTTTGACACTAGGGTATTCAAAATTTGTGACTTTTTTTTCAAATACATTTTTGTACAAAGGATGCTCAAAAGCAATCGCTGAAATATTGAGTTCTAAAACAATTCGTTCTTGTAGTTGTAAACTATTAAAACCGGTAAGAAAGGTATTGTACGATGCTAAATCGCTATTTGCTGCAGGAATAATGACCAAATTCCCTCCATTTTGCTCAAATGACTCTAATATGGTCTGTAAGTTTGTTGGAATCTCTTCTAAACCATTTAAAATAATGAGGTTCTGTGTTTCGATTTGGCTATAATCAAGCTCATTCAAATCAAAACTTAAAAACTCAAATTCGCTCTGTGTAAATATTCGACTTAAAAAATCAGCATCGGTTTGATTGATACTAAGTATTTTAATTTTTTCTTGTTCATTAACATTAAAATAAAATTGGTTGTCATAGCTAAGATCGTTATCATTTATAACTATGCGTCCTTTGATTCTTTCTCTTTCTGGTATTGAAAAGATCACCTCACTTTTTAGTTTACCGCTAGATACTATAGCAGTTTTTGCAATCAGTCTATCGCCATTAAAAAGAGAAATTGGCAAACTTTCTTCATTTTTAAGCCCAGATACAACGACATGCAGATCAGCTTGATTGTTTTGAGTATTTCCCAAATAAACAGAATCTATTGAAATATTAGGGCTTTGTTCCGCTTCTAATTGAACTAGGTGAATATTTAATTCCTCAAAATCAGTTTCAGTTAATGACCCTATGCGGTTTTGAAAATCTGAAATTATGATGGTGTTTTTAATACTTGAGTCATCATTGTTAAAAAAGTTTTTAGCTTTAAATACAATCTCGTTAAATGAAAGTTGTTTTTCAGTATGTTGAAGTGATAAAAGAGAATTTTGAATTGCACTTAAGGTGGTTTCCCTAAAAGTTTCATCATTTGTGAAAAGTGTAAGTTCAGAAGTGGGCGGTACAGTTTTTAAAATATCTTGAATTGACTTATCCAATAAGCTTAGGCCGTCCTGTTTACTTTGCATACTAAAGGAGTTATCTAAATAGATAACCGTCTCTTTTTCTTTGAGTGCATTTTTATTAGCAAAAAATGGTTGGGCAAAAGCAAGTACTAAACAAGTCAATAATGCTAAACGACTTAATAATAACAACCATTTTTTTATGGCACTGCTCTTTCGTGATTCAGCAACTACTTTTTGCAACATCGCAACATTGGTAAAAGCTGTTTTTTTAAAGCGACGGAGTTGGAAAAGATGAACAATGATTGGGATTAACAGTAATAGAAGGGCCCAAAGTAATTCTGGATGTTTAAACTGCATTCCTCAATTTAATTATGTAAATATAAGCTATTGTCTCTTTTGACTCAAGAATGTCAGCTGTTAAGAGTTTGATAATTTTGTGCTATATCCTTCAACAAAAAAAGTAATAATCTGACATCGACTTCTGGTTTAAGGCGCTCAGATATGAGGTAATCTCATTTTGAGCATCCCCATTTGCTACCGTTATGATACTTTGCGGTTTGTCCATACTGGCTAAGACTGAAAAATGGTTAAGCGGCTGACCATATATTTCTTTATCTATTTTATTAGGATTGTCACATAGCCATGTAAATGGAATTTTACTATTTATTAGAACTTTGGCAATTGATTTCCCTTTAAAGCCCGCCCCCCATACAGCTAAGGGGCGTCTGCTATCATAATCTAACTTTAAGTAGTAGTGAATCTTAATATCTAGAAAATAGTTTTGCGCATAATGCTCATGGGTTCTTGAGGTACGCGTATCATAATCACGCCATAAATGTAAAATTTCAGTACAAGGAATCACTTTTAATCTTTTTTCATAAAAACGAAAGGTAAGATCATAGTCCTCTGGGTAACGGTTTGGTCCAAAGGCCCCACAGGCTTCAAAGTCCTCACGATATACTAACCAACATGGTGATGGAATAACACACTCTTTATAAATTTCAGCATAATTACTACCGTTTGAAGTCAGTTTATTCAACCATTTTTCATAACGAGAATAACCATCACTAATACCTCTTTCTGAGAAATAGCGCACTTGTCCTACTGATATGTAACCTCTCCCATATTCGTTTAAAGAATTGACCATATGTTCTAATCGATTAGGTTTCATCATATCATCAGAATCCATACGGGTAATATATTCCCCTTTACAATTTGAATAAGCCGTTTGTAAGGCAGGAATGATTCCTAGACCTTGATTATCAAAAACCTTTATTCTAGAGTCTTTTTTTGAGTACGATTTTACTAATTCTAGACTCGAATCTGTAGAATGGTCATTAACCGCAATAACTTCCCAATCTTGATAAGTTTGAGTTAAAATAGAATCTAAACATTCTGGTAAGAAATGTGCGGTGTTTTTAAAGGGAATGAGAATACTAATGAGTCTATTCACACTATGCAAGTCCAAATTGGTAAAGTTTTTGTCGAAAGAGCATGGTTCTCTTTTTTCTTTAGTTCTTGTCTTTCTTGATATTGATATCTAAAATAAACTATGAAAGTTAAAAGCACCAAAGTCAAAACAATATTTGACATTACAATAAATTGATGTCTCAATCTGTACGTCATAAAGAATGAGGCAATGAAGGCAACAATTGCAAAAATCACCCCATACCCCAAAACTATGGCACCGCCGGCCAACATTTGCCCTTTACCAGCCTCAATTATACCCGCATAGGATATTCCCACAAAAAAGAATGTAATAAACATTAGTACGTTGAAAAGAAGACAAGCAGGTTTTAAAAGCTTTTTCATTTCACCATACTAAGGCTTTTATCAATAGCTTCTTCAGCTAGTTTTCCGAGTATCTCATAGCCTTTTTCAGTCAAATGAACTTCATCGGTGGTCAATTCTTTAGGCAATCCATTTCTGTCATCAGCCATGATCTTAAAATAATCTAAGTAGGGCACTTTCTTTTCTTCAGCCATTTTAGACAACATGCTATTCAGTTCAGGAATTTTTATATTGGGGTTCAATCCAGGTCTCCATGGATAGTCATAAGCGGGAAGCACGGAACAGACAATTGGTAAAATACCATTGCTTTCTGCCAATTCTACCATTGATAAGATATTATCTCTAATCTGTTCTAAGGTCATTGGGCCCGTGTTACCGGCAATATCGTTGGTTCCAGCTAAAATCAGTACAATTTTTGGGTTTAATGCAATTACGTCTTGCCGAAACCGAAGTAGCATCTGGGGAGTGGTTTGACCGCCTATACCCCGATTAATATATGGTTTACCTTCGAAGAATGATTTTGACCATCCTTCAGTAATAGAATTACCCATAAAAACTACCCGATTTTCATTTGCTATTGGACTTCCAATTTTTTCATTATTAGCTTGATATTTAGCCAAGTTTGCCCAATCTTGTGCTTTTGCAGAATTTGAAAAAGAAAAAAATGCGAAGAGTAGAACCAAGGAAATCTTTTTTAAAAACATAGAAACTTAGTTATTTTTTAGGAGGTGTGATCATAATATGAGCACGATGTGTTCCAGGGTTCATAAGCCAAGCATGACCAGGTGGTGTTGGGGTAGTGGGCAAGCCAGTACTTTCGCCGGTAGCAAATGGCACATAAAAAACGTAACGCACATACCCATTGTCAATTTCGTTGGTATCTGGGTTCACTTCGCCCGTAAAAACGCATAGTGTGGTTTTATCGGGCATTTTTAACTTTCCTGATTTTACTTCCGCTTCTCTAATGTCAAATATTTCTTGAAACTCTTTCCCCTGCATTTTTAGTTCTCGACCACGTGCCATAAATTCATCTAACTCTTTGTGATAAGCTGCGGTAGAAAATTTATTTTGTTTTGGGTGAGATGCCAAGGCGATATAATCATTAGTACCTTCTTTAAGAGTTACAAAACTCCCAGCTTTGTCATAACCATATACCTTAGCTCCATCTTTATAATCTAAAGGAACTGCCATCAAGGCGGTTTTTATTTGCCAATCTGCAGAAGGAATTTTTTGACTTTTGAGCGTGATCAAAGGCAAAATTAAAAGCAATAGGGTTAGTAGATTTTTCATTATCTCAAAATTTAATATTTGGCACTTTTACCAGTGTTCGCTGTTCTTTTTATAAAGGCACGAATATCATCATTAGCCTTTTGCAAGTCTTCTCTTCGCAGGTACATCATATGTCCTGAGCGATACCCTTTAAACTCAAATCGGTCTTTCATTTTCCCACTAGGATCAACCTGCCACATGGTGTACTTAGCTTGAAAATAGGTGGTCGCACCATCGTAATACCCAGATTGTATCAATACATTGAGATAAGGGTTTTGAGCCATAGCTTGTCTTAAATTATCCCTCGTATCGTCATCATCATTGTTCCATGGATGCACAGGTCCGAACATATTGTATTTAATATCTGTTTTAAATTTTAGTTCTTCTTGTAAGTAATAGTTTATCGCTGGGGTAAAACTATGCAACCATGAGGTGAGTTCGGCGCTATAATCAGGACGCATACCTGCCATTTGACGGTCTATGCCAAGATAACGCGAATCTAACCTTCCTATGGTATACCCCTGTTCTTTTAAAAGGTTTTTCCAGAAATATTGAACCGGTACCGTTAAGTTCTGGTCTAAAATTTCTTTTTTAGAAAGTCCGGAATAATAGGCCATTTTCTCAGCAACGGAATTTTTTTCAGTCTCACCAATAAAACCACCTTTTGCCAATGCGGGAATTAAAGTGTTAACAGCATAATTTTCAGATTCTGGTAAAACTTCCAATAAGTCCTTTTGTTGTAACTCGGCTGGAAGGGCTTTGTGATGCCATGCAGCTGCGGTATAGTAAGGTAAGCTTATTGCATTTTCGACAGCTCCGCCTGTGTTGTAAAGTTTATAATCAGCAGGAGAAACCATAATGACCCCGTTCAAATACATCCATTGCTGGTTTTGCAACGCCAAAGAGAGTCCCATAACTCGAGTACCTCCATAACTTTCGCCCACTATATATTTGGGTGAACGCCATCTATTATTTCTCGTTACAAAGGTATTTAACCACTCTGCCAAATATTTAATATCTGCATTGATTCCAAAGAATTTTTCTCTGTCCACTTTCTTACCAGTTTCAGGAATAGTTCTAGAGTACCCGGTATTGGCGGGGTTCACATAGACAATATCCGTAACGTCTAAAACGGAGAAGGGATTTTGTTTTACGCCATAAGGTTGTACTGGATACCCTTCATCATCAATTTTAAGCACTCTAGGCCCTGTGTAGGCTAAATGCATCCAAACCGAACCTGAACCTGGCCCACCATTAAAAGAAATTAAAAGTGGTCTTGAAGCTCTATCCTTTACATTGTTTCTAGTATAATACGTATAGTGTAACGATGCGATAGGCTCTCCCATTTCATCCCATACCGGCTGCGTGCCCGCAGTAGCCGTATAATTTATAGGAGCTCCATTAATAGTTACGCTATGCTGGGTGGTAACCGTAGTATCAAGGGTCAGCTTTCTTGATTGCGAAATAAGTGTAGCATATGAAAGCAAAAGTGATAACGCAAGAAGTGATTTTTTCATTTTTCAGGTTGTAATTCGTCCGTCTTTAAAAGTAAGGATTTTGTTTAAGAAATTATAAATGCCACTCATTGAAGATGATTGTTTTCTATCTTTAAGACAATTCAGAATAATTGAGTATTAAAATGGATAGAAGGAAATTTAATTCAACATTGGCTTTAGGGGCAAGTGGTATCACCTTAGCCTCAAATGTTCCTATGGCTTGTGCAATGGGTACTAATCAAGATAAAAAGAAATTGGGTATTGCCCTAGTAGGTTTAGGTGGGTACAGCACCTATCAACTAGCCCCCGCACTGCAAGATACAGAACACTGTTATTTAGCTGGTGTGGTAACCGGAACCCCAGAAAAAGAAAAAATATGGGTAAATAAATATAATATTCCTAAAGAGAACATTTATAATTATGACAACTTCGATTCCATAAAAGACAACAAAGCTATTGATATAGTTTATGTGGTGTTACCGAATAGTATGCATGCCGATTTTTCAATACGAGCTGCACGAGCAGGTAAACATGTAATTTGTGAGAAACCAATGGCCATGAATGTTGAAGAATGTGATGCCATTATTGATGCTTGTAAGAAAGCAGGGGTAAAATTAGGTATGGGGTATCGACTCCATTCTGAGCCTTATACGCAAGAAGTAAAAAGATTTGTTCGTGAGAAAACCTTTGGAAATATTCGATACATATCGGCAGATGCCGGGTATTATTCTGGCAGCAGCCCTGGTCAATGGCGGCTAAATCGCAAACTTTCTGGCGGTGGAGCTTTAGTTAATATGGGAGTGTACGCCATTCAAAGTCTTATTTATGGAACTGGAGAAAATCCTATTTCGGTTTCAGCCCAAGAATTTAGTACTCGACCAGCTTATTTTAAAGAAACTGATGAGACCATTACCGCACAGTTTCAATTCGATAGCGGCGCGTTCGGCACGATTATGACCTCTCACAATGTCAATGCCAATCGGTTACATGCAAAATGTGAGAGAGGATGGTTTGAATTAGACCCTGCAAGTACCTATATACCCTTAGCCGGCAGAACCTCAAATGGTGGATTGAATTTTAAACAAGAAAGTCAACAGAAATTACAGATGGATGATTTTGCAATGCATATTCTTTTTGATGCCCCTAATCTAGCCCCAGGTGAAATGGGCAAACGAGACATGATGATTGTCGAAGCTATTTATAAATCAATCTCAGAAGACGGCAAAAAACAAGCTTTGAATTTTGAACCTGCATATGGATTTTCTGATGGTTAAAACTACTGTCTTATGAAGCTCTTTTGCTTAAATAAAAAAAAATTATTAAGTGCTATTGCTATTATTCTGGCAATAAATTTTAGCTATACACAATCCGAAAAAGACAAAGAGTTATTGAACATATATAATTTATATACGTCTTTGCCAAGGGAAGTTATCTATTTGCATCTAAATAAAACCGATTTTCTTAAAGGGGAACAGCTAGGTTTCAAGGCATATATTATGGATAAGGTTTCCAGTAAGCCTGCATTGAATACATCTAATTTATACGTTCAAATAGTTGATGAAAACAATAAAGTTGTTAAAGAACAATTACTTCAAGTAAGGAATGGTACTACGTATGGCACCTTTAAAATAGATGAGCTTTTTGATTTTAAGAGTTATATCATCAAGGCCTTTACCAATTGGTCTAGAAATTTTGATGAACCCAATAACTTTGAACAGGTGATAAGCGTAATAGACATTAATAAAAACAGAGCACAGGAAATCAAGGATTTGAACACTGACCTTGAGGTATCCTTTACGCCAGAGGGAGGTCACTTTATTGGTAACACATTGAATTCTCTGGGAATCATGGTTAAGGACAATTATGGGTTTGCTGTACCGAATCTTACTGTTAAACTATTGAACGAACGGAATGAGCTCATGAAAATCATAAAATTAAATAAAAAGGGATTAGCAAAAGTATTGGTAAAACCTAAAATGGGAGTCAGGTTCAAGCTTTCGATGAAATACGATGGAATAGAACAAATTTATAATCTACCTATGGCAGAAGGGCGTGGTTTAGGATTAATCGTATCAAATCGAAAAAAAAGTTTACTTTTTAACTTGAATACCAACCCTGTTTCATTGCCTTTGATAAAAGAAAATAATTACAAATTGGCCATTCACAATGGATGTGAATTGAAATTGTTAAGGTTACCTAAATTTGATAGAACATCCATTGCCTATAATATTCCTAAAAGTGATTTGTTTAAAGGAGTAAATATCTTAACCGTTTTAGATGAAACAAATTTACCCCTTGCGGAACGACTTTATTTTTATTCAAATAAATCTAAAGTTAATTACGTAAAATCATATAAACAAGAGCTAAAAAACGATTCAATTACAATTAGTCTTAATTACCAAGACATCAATGAAGTTGGCAATCTGAGTATTTCGATTTTACCTGAACAAACTATTTCAAATAATTCAGATGAAAGTATTACTTCTTTCAATATTCTAAGTTCTTACTTAAACTCGGCGATAGAAGACGGTTCTTATTATTTCAAAGAGAGGGTTTTGGTCGAGAAAGATTTAGATTTGTTATTGTTGACCCAAGGTTGGAGTGCTTATGATTGGGCAAACATCATGTATTTTCTACCAAAAACGAAATTTGAATTTGAGAAGGGGATAAAAGTGAGTGTTGTCAATAAGAAGAAAAGGGCAAAAAATTGGGTTGTTTTTCCGCATAAAGGAATATCCCTAAAAAAATTCCAGTCTTTTAATGAAGGGATGACCTATGCCATTGATTCCCTATTTCCATACCAAAATGATAAACTTCGAGTCAGCGAGATAAATAATAGAGGCGATTTTACACAACCCTTTTTTAATCGTGAATTTGAATTCTCACCGGTCAACATACCAGAAATTGATTTGTTTGGTAAGATACTTTCCAAAAAAAGTAAAAAGAACGAATCCGTTTTAGTTGAAGATGAAAAACTAGATCTTACGCTTCCTTTTGACGGCAAAACCATAACGCTTGAAGAAGTTGTCGTTTCTGAAAAGAGAACGGAAGATTTACGACTTAAGAACCTTCAAGATTTCAGTTTTGGTGAAGTAACTGTATTTGACGATAAGGAAAGGAAAAAATGGCCTAATGTTATTTCTTTTTTGGGGATGCAACAGGGTTTTAAAATTCGAAATAACGAGTCTGGAGAAACAATAATTCTTAATGCTCTGCCAAACATGCCATTACCGACAATTTATTTAGATGGTGCTCCCCTCCAAAGTCCCATATTGAAATTAAATGATTTGTCACTATTAGAAAGGTTAAGAACTACAGATATAGCTTATATTGAAATTAATAGGTTTGGTTTAGGTGAAGGGGTAAGAGGTGCAGGTGGAGCCATTCGTATCTTTACAAGAAGTGACTATTTAGACAATTCTAAAAAGCCATATCGGTATTTAGATTTTGAATATCCCATGACTTTTGATACGCCTGATTCATATGTAGTTCCCTTATATAGTTCGTATTCCAATGAATCATATTTAAACTATGGTGTTATAGGTTGGTTCCCAAATCTTAGTTTAGATAGTAATAAAGAAGTAATATTTACCATTCCTATAACAGATTTGGATAGCATAAAATTGAATATTCAAGGTGTATTGGCCAATGGAGGTTTTATCTCAGAAGAAAAAATTATTGATTTGAATTAAAATATTTTTAAATCTCTTTGCAAAACCGATGAAAATAAACTGTTTAATAAGCAAGTACGGCTTACTACCTTAATAAACATATTATCAAAAATTAAAATTTAAAGAACAATACGGTATCATCATTTCGAGCAACGATGACAAGGCTATCTTTGGTTACAATGTCCCGTATTTCGCCTGGGGCTTTAAAACCCCCATCTTCCGCTTGAAACTGTAATCCTCCTTCATTTTTGAGATAGATTCCATCTGTAGCATCATATCTACCGGCTTGTGGTTTCACTCCAAAAAGATTGCCCCCCAGTACTAGATCTTTATCACCGTCGTGATCGTAATCACCTGAGGAGATGGCAAATATAGGAGTCAATTGGGCAGCGGCTGGTAAGGGTTTTATTGCAAAAGTTGCATCTCCTTGATTTATAAAAAGCATTGATGATAGATGTGTTGCCTTCGCTACAACAGAATTATCCAATTGATCTTTTGAAAACATCTTTTGAACAGTTGCACCTTCATAAGACTTAAAATCAGGGAATACTTTTTTTATGGATGCTATTTGGTCAATTAAATCATTTCTAATGGCATAAGGGACAGCTTCCCCTAATTTATTATACTTGGTCAAAATAGGGTCTATAAAATCATTTTGATCGTAATCATTGACAAAAAGCGCGATGGGTTGGGTTATAGAGGCCTTAAAAATGCTGTTTAGACCATGATTACCGGCAACAATATCCAAATCGCCATCAGCATCTAAATCTGTTATGTGAAGTGTATTCCACCAACCTTTTAAATTATCAAGGCCATTCTCCTTTGGTTCAAATGCTTGTCCCGAATGTAGAAAACAATGAATACCCATAAATTCTCCCGTAACAATCAAGTCTTGGCGCCCATCTCCATCAATATCAGCGAAAATAGCATCTGAAATCATCCCAATTCCCTTTAGACTCGGAAGCCAAGTTTTGGTTACATCTTCAAAAGCACCTTCTCCTTTATTTTCAAACAAATACCCGTCAGAGGGTAATCCATATTGTGTTGGTCTTGAACCTTCTCCCACAAAAACATCTAAATCTCCATCTCCATCAAAGTCAGAAGTGGCCACACAAGAGGTATTGATTGTTAACCCAAACGGATTATCGATACTTTTTATAAAAGACTCATCTTCATTGATGTAGAGCTTGTCTTTTAAAATTTTTGAGCCCTTTTCGGTTTCTACTCCGCCACTACCTATAATAAAATCCAAGTCTTTATCACCATCAACGTCAAGGAATATTCCTTCGGTGGCTTCAAAATTACCATCAATTTTTAGGCTTTCATACTTACCTCCAATAGCGAAGATTTGAGAGGATACTTCTTTACCACCTGAAACGAATAAATCGTTAATGCCATCTTGATTCCAATCTGTAAGCGTAAGCTTTGGTCCTTTGGCACTCACCATATGGTACAGAAATCGATCTCGATCAAAATCTACAAAATGACTTTCTTTGTGTTGTACATTCAATAAGTTAATTGGTTGAAAAATCGTTTCACCCTTTGATGCTACTTCTTTCAAATTCGGAACCTCTGCCTCTAACTCCTTTATTTGAATGGTTTGGTTGACATCGATGTTTTTTAAAACGGATACTTTCCCTTCAGGCCATAGAATCTTAATATTAATCGGTGCAGCTGTGTTGAGACCTACAACAAGTTTTGTGTCCATGCTCGATTGAAATCCTCTAACAGGTTGCTGTTCATAATAATACTCATTAGAATCTGATTGAATAAATATTTTGCTTCCGATACCGTATTTGTTGGTCTCTCCCTTCAAAATGAGGCTAATGCTGTTTCCTGATGTATTATTTCGATATATTGAGGCTACCCCATTTACATTATTGATAACAAGATCCAAGTCCCCGTCATTATCGAGGTCTCCATATGCTGAACCGTTTGAAAAACCTTTTAGATCTAACCCAAACTCATTTGAGGCTTCTTTGAATGCTAAACCATCCACATTTTTAAAAAAGTTATTTGGAATCGGACTGGACGGAATATGTTTGGAAAGTTTATCATAATCAAACCCGTCCTGAGAAATTAATCCTTTCATCAACGCTTCATTTGATATGTAGTTGATATAATCTAAATCGGTCAAATCTTGATAAATACCATTCGCAACAAAAATGTCCTTTAAGCCATCATTGTCTAAGTCAAAAATCAAGGCTCCCCAACTCCAATCCGTAGCTTCAAGATTAGACAACCGACCGACTTCTTTATACCCTTCGGGCGAACTTAGTTGGAATACGTTTCGAGAAAATTGGTTATGGTAGCCATATCTTCTATTGAATTCCGACTTGTTCCAATCCATAAAGGTGATTTTTGACTTTATTCTTGCGTCGTCTCTTGGTAACATGTCCGTGACAAACAAATCATTTTTGCCATCATTGTTGACATCTGCTATATCAGCACCCATAGAATTGAGACTGATGGATTGAAAATAATCGGTAAGCTCCTCGCTAAATGTACCGTCCTGTTGATTGATGTATAGATAGTCTCTTTCGAAAAAATCGTTTGAGACGAAAATATCTTCCCAATTGTCGCCGTTAATATCGCCAATGGCTACCCCTAATCCAAAGCCAATTTCACTTCCATAGATACCTGCCTCTTCACTGACATCAATAAATGCATTTCCTTCATTTCGCATGAGTTTATCCCCTCCGAGAAGATTTCGTTTTGCTCGTTCATTTTGTCGTTGATCAAAAGCTGCTAAGGGTTTGTATGAGTTGTTCAATATATAAACATCCAAATCGCCATCCTTGTCATAATCGAAAAAGGAAGCGTGTGTTCCAAACCCGACATCGGCAAGATTGTACTGCAAAGCACTTTCGGTAAAAGTCAGGTCACCGTTGTTAATGAAAAGTTCGTTTTGTTTATTGGTCATTCGTATATCACCCGAGTTACATACATAAATGTCCAAAAGGCCATCTGAGTTGATGTCAACCATACTCACTCCTGTTGACCAAGAGCTTTTCCCTCCCGTTCCTGACTTTTCTGTAATATCTTCAAAAGTGAAATCTCCTTTATTCAGATAGAGTCGATTCTTTTCAAGGTTTGCGGTGAAATAAATGTCCGTAAGACCATCATTATTGATATCTCCGATTGCCACGCCACCACCATTGTAGTAATTTCTATAGTTGTATCCATTAAAATCTTTGTCAAAACTAAGTTGATTGACAAAGTCAATTCCTATTTCAGCGGGATTCATAAGTTCCATAGGGCTATCACTCTTTGCTTGCTTACACGATTGTAAAAAAACGTTTGCTATTAGAAGCGGTATTAAGGCCAGAGGAAATTTAGATGTCATGTCAAAATTGGTTTGGCGACTAATTTAATTTGAACAAACCGACCCTTCAATCATTTCTCGATTACTTAACGTTCTTTTAATGCGCTTTTTATTTTATTTATAAGAGAGCCATCTTGAAACTATATCCATTGCCAAAGTCTAAAAACAATCACATTGAACTATGAACCTTATTACGGATTTAGTTCTTTATTGTCTGAAAAGCATTGTTTAATAATTAAAACAAACTAAATCTGTGATTCTATCTTCGGTTTTGGCAGTAATTCCTACATTATTACTACCGTCAAGCTCAGAAAAATAATACATGGTTTATGTGAATATGTTAAACAGTTTTTTTACTTATTAAGACCTTATCTAAATAGTAACATTGTCTTAACTATTTAACATTAAAATGAAGTTTAGTTCATTTTATGACCATTTTTAATTAACAAGGTTTAAGAGTAACAGGAAGTATTTTTGAAAAGAATCCTATACTAATTTCTTTCTAAACCTAAAATTGAAAATGAAAACACTTAAAAATTTATTATTACTTGGTGGCTTAGTTGCTGTGACTTCTTGCGACCAGATTGATGATTTTATCGGCGGCGGAGATGACGGTGGCGATGAGCCAACCGCAGAGATGACGCCATTGACCAGTTCTGTAGTACCTGATGGCGTATTCACCCTTAAAGGTGAGTTTGCGAGCAGTGCAGAATTGAACATGATTTTGTCCTCAGCAGACATCTTGCCTTCCGATTCTACTTTCGTATACGGGTCTTTTATGGATGGTGCTGCACTATACCCAAATGGAGATGGAACATACGCTTTCATCAACAATTTGGAATCTGATTTTTCAATCGCCAGAATTATGATGAATTCTGATTTGCAGCCTTATAAAGGAGACTATATTGTTAGTGCTACTGCCACTGCCTTTACTGCACAATGTTCAGGTTCTTCTATTACCCCAGAAGAGCACGGTTTTGGTCCACTATATCTATCCGGTGGTGAATGGGGCGGAAACGCCAAAGGGGTTTATTCTGTAAACCCATTCCGTGATACTGAAGACAGAGTTCAAGCTGATAGGCTTCCTGCATTAGGTGAGTGGTCAACTGAAAATGCTGTTGTTATTGGTAAAGATGCCTACCCAGGACAGACTGTAGTATTCATGGGTGATGATGATAGTAACAATACGTATCCAGAATCTCACTTTGCAATGTATGTTGGTGGTTTGGGTGATTTAAGCGGTGGAGATCTTTATGTGCTTCGTGGAAAGAACCCTGTAGAAACTGGTATTGGTGAAGGCGGTCAATTATTTGAAATGGGTATGGCCGAAGGTACCGAATATGATGTAGAGTGGGTTAAAGTAACTGAAAGAACGATTGACGAATTGAACCAAGAAGGTATCGATTCATTGGCCATAGGTTTCCAAAGAATTGAGGATATCGACTGGAGAAGAGGTTCCGCTGAAGCTAATAGAGAAGTTTATTTCAACGCTACTGGTAGATACCGCTCAGATAATCCTGATTTGGCGAATAGAGGTACTACTTTTGGACGTGTTTACAAGTTAATCATGAATCCTGATGACCCAACCGGTGATGCTAAATTGGAAGTAGTTATGGATGGTGACTTAGAAGGTGGTAAGGCCGATGGTATGCACTCACCTGATAACATTGTAGTGACTACTAACTATGCCTATGTTCAAGAAGATCCAAATGGTTATGCTGATTTGAACCCTGAGATTCAGGGGTTTGCAAAACTATGGCAATTAGATTTGAATACTGGTGATGTTAAAGAAGTATTGGAATGTAACCAACAAGGTGCCGCTGCTCTTGGCTATGGTGTTACAACCAGTAATTGGGAAATTACAGGTATGATCGATGTAACCGATATAATTGGTGCTACAGAACCTACTTTCTTGGCTGGGGCTCAGGTCCATGGTTGGAACTTTAGTACTACCCCTGAAACTGCTGTAAGACCTGACGGAATGAAGTTTTTCGATCCCACAGCGATTACTGAAGACGCTGCAAGATTGGAAGGATCTTTCTTGTTCAAGATTACTGGTCTTCCAAGATAGTTTGATTCAAAAAATGTTAAACAAACAAAGGGTTCCCGATTTAGGGAACCTTTTTGTTTCTTCTATTTTATTTGTATTGTTATGAAATTCAAGAATTATTTTTTCACAGTTTTTATACTACTAGGCATAACTTCTTGTAAAAAAGAGGAAAAAATATTGGCCTTTTCAATCTCTTCTGATAAAGAGTCCATGTTCAATGATGCCATTCGAAACCATTATTTTAAAACTCTGGATAGTGCAGCCTACTATATTCAAAAAGTAGATACCTTGAAAACATTGAATGAAAACAAAGCTAATTTTTTAAAGAGTAGGGAGTGGTACAAAAGAGCAGAGCCCATGCTAATGGCATATGATTACGAGAATTACCTGTCTATGAATGCTCCCAATTTATTAAAAGTTGAAATTGATGACTATACAGATATAAAGGTTATGAAACCAAAAAGTTATCAAGTACTAGAAGAGCTATTGTATGCCGAAGACGGATTTGAAAATAAAAATGTTGAATATGTCATTGAATATCTAAAAGTACGAATACCCTACATCCGCAAAAATCATATCCTGATAAGACAAATGGATAGACATCATCTAAAGATGCTGCGGGATGCCATTGTAAATGTAGCTACCAAAGGTATTACAGGTTTTGATTCTCCGATGTTGGCCAACTCTTTGAACGAGGCCATTTATAATTATGAGACCATAAAAGAAGTTCTTGCCATTTATGCGCAGGCCTTTACATCCAAAGAATTGTATCAATCTTGGATAAATGAAATAGATAATACCATATCAGACTTAAAAATAGGGGATTTTGATACATTCAATAGGTATCATTTCATAAAAAACCATACGAATATACAACTTGGGCTTATCAACGAAACTGCTGTAGATTGGAATATTAAATTGAATACTTCACGTAACTTGAATTCAACAGCTGACAATCTTTTCGATAAAGATTTTTTTAATGTCAAAAAATTTGCGCCTCCCCGTTCACCGGAAATTTCTGAAGAACGTATTGCACTTGGGCGTATGTTATTTAATGACAAGTCTCTATCAAATAAAGGAAATATAAGTTGTGCAAGTTGCCATCACAAAGACAAAGCATTTACAGATGGGCTCAAAAAGGCTAGAGGTGAGGGAAATGTGGAACTACAACGTAACACTCCCACATTGACCTATGCGGTGTATCAAAAAACCATGTTTTACGATGGTCGTGCCACTGGACTTGAAGACCAAATCGTGAATGTGGTCAACAATGAAAATGAATTTCACATGGATTTGGATAAAATGGAACAGCGAATTCAATCAAACCCGGAATATGTTATTCAGTTTGATTCGCTCTACAACGGAAAGATTAACAATAAAAATGCGCGTCATGCCATTGCCACTTACATTAGAAGCTTGGCTCCATTTGACTCAAAATTTGACAGAAACATGCAAGGATATGAGGAGACTCTCACAGAAGAAGAAATTTCTGGTTTTAATCTCTTTATGGGCAAAGCGGCTTGCGCCACCTGTCATTTTCCACCTGCGTTCAATGGCACGGTACCCCCTAAATACATGGAAACGGAGTTTGAGAATCTTGGTGTGCCGCAAAATGCAAGTTTTGAACATCCGATTTTAGATGAAGACCCAGGCCAGTATTACCCGTATAAGGTTGAAGAAAAGCGAAACTTCTTTAAAACATCAACGGTAAGAAATGCAGAATTAACAGCACCATACATGCATAACGGTGTTTATAATAGCTTGGAAGAGGTCATGCAATTTTATAATGTTGGTGGTGGACAGGGTATGGGTCTTGATGTACCTTATCAAACCTTACCTTCTGATTCATTAAACCTAAGTGAAAATGAAATAAATGATGTCATTTCATTTATGAAAACCCTTACAGATAAACGATTTATTGAAATTGATGAGGATATAAATGATTAATAATAAGGCTTTCACAAAAACTTAAACTAGACCTAACAGATTGTTAAAATTGGTTTCACGTAAATCGTACCACAAAAAATTAACTTCTACAAAAATTTAAGAACACCAAAAATGAATAATAAAAGTTTTTTTACACCTCACATTTACAAATCTATTTTCATAGTTCTCACTCTATTATTTGCTGCTTGTAGCAATGATGATAACGCTGTTGCCGATAACACTGATGATATGGAGCAGACCGATGATGACATGGACCAGACCGATAATGATGACAATGATGGAATGGAAGAATTGTTACCTAACATTGTTGAATTGGCACAATCAGTTGATGATTTAAGTTTGTTGGTGGCAGCATTGACCACTAATAATGATTTGGTTGCCGCACTTTCAGCTGAAGGAGAAAATACTGTTTTTGCACCTAGTAATGCTGCTTTTGGAACTTTACTTGGACAATTAGATGCGTTTGAATCGCTAGATGATTTTGATGAGGAAACTGAACTTGCATTATTGACAGAAATTTTAAAATATCATGTAATAAGTAATGAATCAACATTCTCTGATAACCTTTCTGACCAAACAGAATTAGAAACACTGCAAACAGAGTCATTAACAATTCTTGTTGATGGTAATGTTTTTATACAGGATAAAACTGAAGATTTGGCGGAAGTTATTGGTGCTGATAATGAAGCGTCAAATGGTGTTGTTCATGTTATTGATAAAATTTTATTGCCCCAAGCGGTTCTAGACCAACTTTTTCCGAAGCCAAGTATTGTTGAGCTGGTTACAGAAACAGAAGAACTTTCCCTATTAGAAGAAGCATTGATCAAGGCTGGTTTGGTTGATGCATTAAGTGCTGAAGGTCCATTCACAGTATTTGCACCAACTAATGCGGCTGCAGATGGATTGTTCACCGCATTGGGTGATAGTTTTAATAGCTTCGACGATTTTGATAACTTCATTGAAATTGAAATATTAAAACAAATTTTATTGTACCATGTCGTTGATAGCAATATCATGTCTACAGATTTGACCGCTGGTACCATTCCCACATTGCTTACAGACGAATCCATAGAAATTATTGCTTCGGGAGACACGTTCGTTGTTGGTGACGCATCTGACGTTGATGCAAACATTCTTTCCGCTGATAATGAAGCTTCGAATGGAGTAGTGCACATTATTGATAAGATTTTAATTCCTACAGAGGTACAAGAGTTTTTAGATTCTTTAAATGAAGTTCAGGGTAAAACTATTGCTGAATTAGTTGAAGAAACAGAAGGTTTTACATTTTTAAAAGAAGCCTTAGAGCTTACCGGTCTATTGGAAACTTTGGATAGTGAAGGTCCTTTTACAGTATTTGCACCTACAGATGATGCGCTTTCTGGTTTGTTAGCTGTTTTTGGCAGTCAATTTACAAGCATACAAGATTTCACTTCAGAAGAAGAGATAGCATTATTACGTCAGGTATTACTATATCATGTTTTACCAGGTACTACCACCTCTTCAGATTTGTCTGTCGCAACTATAAATACGTTATCAGGAGACAACACTTTAGACGTTGTCACTACGGAAAGTGGATTTGGTCTAGTTGATGTATTACAAGTTCCGGCCGCTATTGAAATAACAGATATTCCAGCAAAGAATGGAGTGATTCATACCATTGACCGAGTTTTGTTGCCACAATCGGTTATTGAAACCATAGCTATGGATATCAATGAAACATTAATTGATGTAATTGCTGCTGTTGAAGATTCAGAGTTTGTTCAGGATCTATTTGTTCTTTTGGAAGAAGAGTTTAATGACGCTATACAACAGGAATTCACATTTTTCTTACCGACCAATAATGCGTTTTTAGATTTGTTTGCCTCACTTGATGGATATGATTCTTTAGCTGATTTCAATACTGTTCAAGATTTAGAACTGTTGACTACCATATTATCATATCATTTAATAGAAAGATCTACCTTAACTTCTAATGTATTGATGGATGGTCAATCTGCAGGCACATTTCAAGGCGAATCCGTATCGGTTAGTTTGAGCAATGGAGTTTCTATTGTAGATAAAACAGGTCATCCGGCGAACGTTACCACTGCTGATGTTGAAGTATTGAAGGGAGTAATTCACTTCATTGATAAAGTATTGTTGCCACAAGAAGTTTTAGATGCACTATAAAAGTTAAAATTTTTCAAAAACACCAAGCCCGAATAAGGCAAAATCATACTTGACGGGGTCTTTGGCATCAAACTTTCTCAAGTTTTTATCAAGTTCGGTCAATGACTTGGCATCGTTCTGTTTGCGCTTTAGAAGTTTCAGTTTGCGAGCGACGTTTCCTGAATGTACATCTAAAGGACATGAGAGCAGAGAAGGAGAGATGCCTTTCCAAAGTCCAAAGTCTACACCTTTATCTGAGGGGCGTACCATCCAACGTAAAAACATATTGATACGCTTTGCTGCTGAACCTTTTAAGGGATTTGAAACATGCTTGGTAGTTCTTTTTTGATGCGGAATTTCAAAAAAGACCTCTTTAAATTTTGAAATGGACGGTTGCAGGGTATTTACCTTTTGGTGTTTTTTAAATAAGGATTCTAGTCCACCATGAAATGAATAAATATTTTTTAAAGCCTTAACGAAGTATTGAAAGTCATCACCATTAAAGGTGCGGTGTACAAAAGAAGCTAGTGAATCTAAATCAGATACTTTGTGATTCTTTATAAAATCATAAGGAGCGTTATCAAGCATTTCCATCATTCTTGATGCATTATTGATAATGCTCTTTCGATTGCCCCAGGCAATAGTCGCCGTTAAGAAAGCGCTAATTTCAATATCCTCTTTTATGGTAAAACGGTGCGGTATTTGAATGGGGTCTGCCTCTAAAAATTTTGGATGTTCATATTGTTCCGCTTTTTCATCTAAAAACTCTTTTAATTCCGCCTTGGTCATGAATTAAAATTTAGGTAACAATGGTACCATCTACCATAGTCAGTTTTCTATCGGCCATATTGGCCAATTCCGTATTGTGCGTAACAATGACAAAAGTTTGCCCATATTCTTCCCTTAACTTAAAAAAGAGTTGGTGTAAATTTTCAGCACTTTCGGAATCTAGGTTGCCACTAGGTTCATCGGCAAATACTACAGAAGGATTATTAATCAGCGCCCTCGCCACAGCAACTCGCTGCTGTTCGCCTCCAGAGAGTTCTTTCGGCCTATGATGGTATCGGTCAGATAAGCCTAAAAAATTCAATAACTCTTTACCTCTTTTTTCAGCTTCCGTTTTGTTTGTTTTTTTTATAAATGCAGGAATACAAACATTTTCTAAAGCACTGAATTCGGGTAACAATTGATGAAACTGAAAAATAAAACCAATATGCTCGTTTCTGAATTTAGCAAGGTTCTTAGGGCTAAGCTTAGTAACATCAATACCGTTGATTTCTACCGTGCTATCTTCAGGATTAGTAGGGGAGTCTAAAGTTCCTAAAATCTGAAGCAAAGTAGTTTTTCCTGCTCCAGATGCGCCAACTATTGAAATAATTTCACTTTTTTTAATTTCAAGGTTTACCCCTTTTAATACTTGAAGATTTCCGTAGTACTTTTGAACATTGGTGGCTTTAATCATGTACAATAAATTGGGTGTGAAAGTACATATAACTACTTTCAGAACAAAAATACTTTTTTTAAGTATTTCACTAAGTTTCCGACTACTAAGCAAAAGTTAAATGCAAATGGTAATTTGCGAAATAAGATAAATTGTTTAACATTTACACGAAATGAGTGAACAAAATAATTTACAACAAGAGATAGCTATTTTTGCCAATGGTTGCTTTTGGTGTACCGAGGCAATTTTTCAACGATTAAAAGGGGTTTCAGAAGTGGTTTCGGGCTATACAGGTGGGGCTATTAAAAACCCCGCATATAGAGAGATTTGCACAGGACGTACTGGGCATGCAGAAGCTATAAAAATCACTTTTAATGCTCAAGAGATATCTTTTGAAGAACTTTTAGAAGTTTTTTTTGCTACCCATGATCCAACAACTTTGAATCGGCAAGGCAATGATGTTGGTACCCAATATCGAAGTGAAATTTTCTATACAAACGTGAGACAAAAGAAAGCTGCTGAAGATTTTATAGTATTTTTAGAAAAAGAGCAAGTTTTTAAGAGCCCTATTGTAACTGCTATATCTAAAGAGAAGCTATTCTATGATGCTGAAAAAGACCATCAAAACTTTTATAATGAAAATAGGGCACAACCTTATTGCCAATTCATAATAGACCCGAAAATCAACAAAATAAAAAAGTATTACGCCAACAAATTAAAAAAGACTACCGCATAACTATGGCACCATACAAGAATTTAGAAGAATATAATATTGAAGTCACCAATGAGGTTAAGGAACGGTTTTCAAAAATCATTGATGAAATAGGGGAAGACGTTGAGCGCGAAGGGCTTGAGAAAACACCCGAGCGTGCCGCAAAAGCTATGCTTTTTCTAACGCAAGGCTACCAGCAAGATGCTGCTGAAATTTTAAAAGGAGCCATGTTTAAGGAAGATTATGATGATATGGTCATTATTAAAGACATCGAGGTGTATTCACTTTGTGAGCACCATATGCTTCCTTTTTTTGGAAAGGCACATATTGCTTACATTCCGAATGGACATATTGTTGGTTTAAGTAAGATTCCGCGAATTGTAGATGTTTTTGCAAGAAGACTTCAGGTTCAAGAACGATTGACCCATAATATTTTAGAGTGTTTAAACGATACGTTGCGGCCTAAAGGCGTTGCAGTAGTCATTGAAGCCTCTCATATGTGTATGATGATGCGTGGCGTTCAAAAACAGAATTCAGTAACCACCACTTCCGGTTTTAGGGGGCAATTTGAAAAAATTGAAACCCGTAATGAGTTTTTAAAGCTAATCAGCTCAGATTTATCATAATAATTTTTGGCATTTCTTTTGTTTCAATGTCATGCGGAATTACTATTTTTCGATATGTCAAAAACAGAGGATAATAAAATTAGAAACCTTTTCTTAGGTTTATTGTTTGATGCCCTTGGGATGCTATCATTTGCAGTACCAGGTATAGGAGAGTTTTCGGATGTAATTTGGGCACCTGTTGCCGGTTGGTTAATGACAAGGATGTATAAGGGTAAAATTGGTCAGGCAGCTGGTGTTGTGACTTTTGTGGAAGAACTTATTCCTGGGCTTGATGTGATACCAACCTTTACCATCATGTGGGTGTACACCTATCTCTTAGCTGGTAAAAAGAAATAACTAATATCTATCATGTTACAATTTCAATAATTAAAACCAATAGAATGTTGAAAAGACTACTATCAGTTTTATGTATTATATCTATTCACTTTTTACAATCCCAAAATGAATTCAAAAGTAGTTTTGAAAGCACCAAAAGACCCTCTAAACATAATCTTAAGATAGCCGTTTCTGATAGTCTTGGTAACGAAGGGTATTTGCCGATTTCTATATTTAAGGGAAAAGCAGATGGACCAGTTTTTACTATTGTTGCTGGCGTACATGGTTTTGAATATCCTCCAATCGTCGCTACCCAACAATTAATGCAAGAAATACATATAGACTCTTTGTCTGGTACAATTATCTTTATACCGATAGCGAATAGGGGTTCTTTTTATAACCGTACGCCTTTCATAAATCCTGTGGATGGGATAAATTTAAACAATGCCTTTCCTGGAAATATAGATGGTACCATTACCCAACAGCTTGCCCATCTGATTACAACAAACATTATACCTGTAAGTGATGTGTTTTTAGATATTCATGGGGGAGACGCACCTGAAGATCTTTTACCCTTTATCTGTTATTATGATAATAAAAACCGCCCAGAACAGACCCAACAGGCCAAACAACTTTCCGAAATTAGTGGATTTGAATATGTGGTATCATACCCTTATGCACTAAGTGATGAAGACCCCGCAAAATACGTTTTTAAGCAGGCCGTTCAAGATGGTAAAACAGCTTTAAGTATTGAATCAGGAAAGCTTGGTAATGTACAAGAAGAAGCGGTTGAATTAGTGAAGAATGGGGTTTATAATATGCTTACAGATATGAAAATGTATAACAAAAAGCATGTCTTAAAAAAGAAACCTATTAGATTAAATGACCAAGTCTATATAAGGTCCAATAAAAAAGGTATTTTTTATAGTTCTTATAAAGCTGGAGATTCCGTTCAAAAAGATGCTGTAGTGGGTTATACAACTGATGAATTTGGCACTATTCTCGAAGAATATAAGGCTTCGAAAAGCGGTATTATCCTTTACATGTTGGCAACTCCACCTATTAATAAAGGTAATACCGTAATGTGTATTAGTAGTTTTTTAGAGGAGAATAAATAAGCTTAAAGGTTTTAATGGCCGTTCTTTAGAAGTCCATAGAATTCATTTCGAAGCTGTTCATCATTAAATTTTCCGCCATATTCCAAAGTAGTAGTAAAGCTTTCTTTATCCTTAATTCCCCGAGAAGATACACAAAGATGTTTTGCGTTAACTATAACAATCACATCAGGAGTTTCTAAAGTCTCCTGCAAATCATTTAAAATCTGAAGACAGAGACGCTCTTGTACTTGAGGTCTGTGAGCGTAATAATCTACCAAGCGATTGATTTTCGATAATCCTACTACTTTGTCCTTTGGTATGTAGCCAACATGGGCATGACCTATAATAGGCAAAAAGTGATGTTCACAAGAAGAATCAATGGTAATATCTTGTTCAACAAGCATCTTTTGATACCCATATTTATTTTCAAAAGTTGAAATTTTAGGGCGATTTTCAGGACTTAACCCATAAAACAACTCTTTTACGTACATTTTGGCAAATCGATAGGGTGTTCCTGAAAGGCTATCATCATTAAGATCTAAGCCTAATGTTTCCATTATTTTTTGAAAGTACTTTTGAATGCGTTCAATTTTTTCTTCCTCACTAAGTAAAAATGCATCCTTCCGCATTGGAGTTTCCAAAGAAGTGGCAATATGCTGATCTCCTAAAGCCTCAATTTTTTCAATATCTAACATTCAATTGCTTTTAGTTATGGTAGCTTGTCTTGAGCCTACTCTTCGATACAATGACTGCAGTACTTTCGGTTGTAAAGATAAAAAATGATTAGACTAACGGCAGGCATCAGGAACAGAACTTTAATCCTCAACTTACCAGGCAAGCCTAAGGCAATCGCTGAATGTTTAGAGGCGGTCTTCCCTGCTATTCCCTATTGCATAGACTTGATTGAAGGGCCGTTTCTTGAAACATATCAAGACAAGATGAAAGTATTTCGACCTGTTCATTCTTAAGAGAAGATTTAACTATCCATTCCTACAATATTGAGAATGGCTATCACAGATAATTTTTTGGAGAATGGATAAATAGCATCCAATATAAAAGATTTGATTACTGTTAATCTGATGAAGATGAATAGCACAATTAAACTATTTTGGTAAAAAAGAGCGTACGTGTCATATCACCTTGATTAGATACCCGGTATACTTTTTCAGGAAATACTTTCTACCATAGATACCAATGACATTCCTGCTGCTGCACCAGAAATAAAAAGATTCCATTCGCGGTGTTTTACTTTCAAAAGATGAAGAAATATAAAGGCAATTCCAACGATAAAAAAAACGATCAATAATTGGCCCAGTTCAATACCCACATTAAAACCTAATAATGGAACTACAATGTCAGAGGGATCCATTATAAGTGCCTTGAAGTAGTTAGAAAAGTCCATTCCATGAATCATTCCGAAAAATAGCGCCATAACATAATTCCGTTTCATTTTTACTGATTTTACCGCCTGATCAGAACCTAACACATTATGAATGGCAGTTGCAAAAATCGTTAATGGAATAAGAAACTTAATGATGCTTGAAGGAATAGAAAATAAATCTAGCGAAACGAGAACTAGGGTTATGCTATGACCTATTGTAAATGCAGTTACCAAAATGAGGATTTTTTTCCATTCCTCAATCCGATATACAGCACAGAGAGCAACCAAGAAAAGTATGTGGTCGTAAGCCGTCATATCGGCAATATGCTCAAAACCAAGTTTTAGGTAAAATTCAAAAGGATGCATTCTTAAAATTTAAGTTGATGGACCGGTGTTTTTTTGTTGAGCATCATACTTTTTGATCCACCTTTCATATGAACATAAACAATGTTGTTCTGATCAAAAAAAAGGTCGGTAAAAACAGCATTTTTGATTTCTAATGAAGTCAATGGAGTGGACTGTTTATGTTCAAAATAAA
The DNA here is from genome assembly GCF_031846445.1 of Croceitalea rosinachiae. Taxonomy (NCBI): domain Bacteria; kingdom Pseudomonadati; phylum Bacteroidota; class Flavobacteriia; order Flavobacteriales; family Flavobacteriaceae; genus Croceitalea; species Croceitalea rosinachiae. The sequence goes on from NZ_JAVRHR010000002.1 coordinate 589,494, forward strand.
CCCAGAGTGCCGTATTTTCTCCTTCTCCACCTAATCTTTTTCGCTTTATTTTAAGGTCTATGATCTTTTTGTTCACTTTAACGTAGAAAAATCGATTGACATAATCCATCAGCATCTGATTGGCTTTGTCTGATTCGTTCGGTTGACAAAAAGCCAATTCTTTGCTATTGGGGTCAAAAACAATGGCTTCATTGACATCGGTCAAAAACAGTTTTAGATTAATGGACAACAATTCATCGCTTGAAGAGTATTCAATTTCACATAACGACAATCGTAGTGGATGAATTTCTGAACCCCCACAAAGAAGTAAGCATAAAAAAGCTATTGACCACCGAAAAATCACCAACATATAAAATCAACTAGGCAGATTCATCGGAACCCATTTTTGCGGCAATCTCTTGAACTTCTTTGAAAACACGAATTAAATTACCGCCCCAGATTTTTTCAATCTGCTCTTCGGTATAACCACGTCTGACTAATTCAATCGTAATATTCATCACTTCACTGGCATCAAAAATACCTTGAATACCTCCACCACCATCAAAATCACAACCAATACCTACATGATCTATTCCAGCGACTTTTACGATATGATCAATGTGATCAGCCACATGTTTTACCGTAGCAGGTGGATTGGGATATGTTTCGTTAATCTCCTGAAACTGCTTACGTAAGGCTGACCTTTCTTCATCAGTCATTTCACTGATAGGCTTCATATTGGCACGAAGTGCTGCCATAGCAGAGTCGCGTTCGATATTTGGTGGAGCTTCACGAAGGTAATCCGCTAACATGGTCAATTGTACAACGCCTCCATTTTCTGCCATAAGCGTTAGCATTTCATCGGTCATATTTCGTCTATGATCAGTTACAGAACGAGCGTTAGAATGACTCGCTATAATTGGAGCTTTTGATAGTTTAATAGCATCATAGAAGACACTGTCATTTCCATGAGAAATGTCTACCATAATACCCAAACGGTTCATTTCACCAACTACTTTTGCGCCAAACTCACTGATTCCTCCATGTTCGGTACCATTTTCATCAGTTGCTGAGTCTGCTAAATCATTATTTGACGAGTGTACCAGCGTGATGTATCTTACTCCTTTATCATAATATTCTTCAACATTCGAAAGATCGGATCCAATAGGATACCCGTTTTCAATACCTACATAAATGGCCCGCTTACCTTCTTTTTCCAAAGCATAAGCATCATCAGGATTCAATGCCAAGCCAACAACATCTGAATTTCTTTCTGTTGATGCTTTTACAGAGTCAATCATCTGCAGGCATAACGCTTTTGCCCTGGAGTTTCCGTCATCGTCACGAATATCCTGAGCTACAAAAGCGGCAAAGAAAATGGCATCCAAACCACCCTCTTTCATTCGAGGATAATCTACTTTTGAACCAGTTTCGTTTGGGTCATGTCGTACAGACATATCAAATCCAGGTTCAATCATGCGCAGTGGTGTATCGGCATGAGTATCGACCGTAAGTACTTTTTTGTGTATTTCAAGTGCCCGTTGTACCAATTCTTCTTCTGTTTCCGTTTTAGGTTCTTGATTAGCTGTCTTTTGTTTGCAGCCACATATCACAAGTACTAGTAGAAAGCAAAGAATATAGTTTTTACGTATCATTTGAATGAATTTGGTTAATATAAGGATGATTAAATATACGATAATAGATGTACTGATGCTAGGTAAATTTTTCATTAGATAGTTCTCGAATCAACTTGTTCATCATCTCCATTCCCTTTTGCAATTGGTCCTTGGCAATAAATTCATCGGCTCGGTGTGCCTGTGCTATGGAACCGGGTCCACAAATGGCGGATTGGAAGCCTTCGTTAGCGAATTGTCCAGCTTCGGCCGCATATGAAACAGTGTCCAGCTTTGAGTTTCCTGATATTCTTTTAATCAGACCTACAATATCATCATCCGCTTTGGTGTCTAAATGTGGAACGGACGGGTGATGTTCAACGTTTTTAATACTAAAATCAGGGAAAATCAATCTAAGTACTTCTTCTCTTTCACGACAATAGGCTTCAAAGTCAGCTACAATCCCTTCAATGTCATCCATTGGAATGGTACGAAGATCCCAATAAAAGTGGGCTTTGTCAGCAATAACATTGGGGGCAATGCCCCCTTTGACCAATCCGATATGAATGGAAGAGTGGGGTGGGTGAAAACGGTCGTCCAACCGTCCATCGGCAATCAATTGGTCCATTTTGTTTTCTAACCAAAGAATTAAACGCATGGTCTCATGAATGGCACTGATTTCTTGTTTGATGCGGCTACTATGCCCGGCAGAACCGTTTACATAGGTTTCCATAATATAAATGCCCTTCTGTCCAACTATGGGTTCCATCATTGAAGGCTCGCCAATAAGAGCATATTTTGGGGTTTCGGTATACTGGTTTCTAATAGCTCGGGCCAATTCTGGCGCTGCCAAACAACCTATTTCTTCATCATACGAAAAAGCAAAATAGATAGGTTTCTTTAAATCAGCTTTTAGCATTTGCGGCAGTGCAGCGATACAGCAGGCTAAAAACCCTTTCATATCACAAGAACCTCTTCCATATAATTTTCCATCATTTTTATCGGTGAGTACAAAAGGATCCGTAGTCCATTCTTGACCTTCAACGGGCACAACGTCCATATGCCCAGAAAGGATAACACCTCCATCTACAGCAGGCCCTATTCGACAATGCAAGGATGCTTTATTGTCTTCTTCATTAGGCACTAAATGAACGGTAACACCTTTGGATTCCAACACTTCTTTGATCCAATTGAGAATGCTTAAATTACTTTGTCCACCTAATACTGGGAATGAAACCAATTTTTGTAAAACTTCTTCAACGTTCATAAGTACTAACTATAATTTATGGTAACGGCTATAATTAAAGCCAAAAAGGCAAGGCATAGCACACTGATTAAAACGGGAAAAATAAAACGAATCCAACGGTCAATAGGTACCCGACACATACTTAGCATCGCAATTAGCCCACCAAGAGTAGGATTGACGAGGTTTGATAGCCCATCACCAATTTGAAAAGCTAATATTGTAATCTGCCGCGATAAACCCAAAGTTTCACCAAGGGGCAACATTACCGGCAGTGTTGCTAAGGCTTGCCCACTGCCTGAGGGAATAAAAAAATTAATTATGGACTGTGAGATCGACATACAAATGGCTGAGGCGTATAAGGGCAATCCTTGTAATAAAGAAGAAAGTTGATAGGAGATGGTATCGCTGATATTTCCCATTTCCATTAGCACCTTAATAGAGGTTGCAAAACCAACCATAAAGGCTCCGGGCCCAGCTATGGCAACCGCATTTAAAACGGTTTCGCTCATCGTAGTCGCACTCATTCTAGAAACTAAACCACAAAGAAGGGCAATGATCAAGAATACCGCAGAAAGCTCATTGATATACCAATGTAAGTTGAATACACCATATAAAATAGCCAGTAAACCTCCGATAAAAATGGTAATTACCATCCAATTATTTTTACTTAGGACGTAATCTTGAATAGGTTTTGATAAAGCCAAATTATTGACATCAAGCCCTTTTCCCAAACTCTTGGAAGCATCGATAGAAATCTTTTTGAAATACCGAACATTGTAATACGCCATAACGCTTAATGCCGAAAAACAAAGACAACTGCGTAAAAAGGCACCAGAGAACATAGGTAGTTCTGCCAACTTATGTCCTGTTCCAACCGTATAAGGATTAATAGGTGAAAGCCCAAAGCCAATGGTCATTGCACCCACCGAGATACCAGCTGCCAAAATCAAATCACCACCTAAAGCTAGGCTTAGAACAGCGGCAATGGGCACCATTGCAATATTGTTTTCATACCCTACGGCTACGCCCAATATTCCGTAGATAAAAGTCATGATAATGATAATGAGGTATTTTCGTTTAAAGCCTAGCTTTTTAACAAGAGTACCGACTGCATTCTCCACCGCTTTTGATTTTTCCATAAAACCAAACATAATGCCGCCTGAAAGCACTATAAAGATGATTTCAACTGCAGCTTTAAAGCCTAAGGGTATGGCTTTAAACATATCTAGGATTCCAATAGGTGTAGAGGCAATGGTTTTATAAGAATTAGGAATTACCGCATTTCTTCCATCAACTAATACGCGTTCATAGGCACCGGCCGGAAGAATATAAGTCAATATGGTTACAAGAATAATTATACCAAACAACATCGTGATGGCATGGGGAATACGTTGAAAAAGAGAAAGGGCTTTTGGTTCCGATTTGCTCATTTATATCAGTAACTGCTGTATATTTTTTGGTATGGAACCAATTTAGCTGAATTTTATCATTTTGATTCAATTTAAACTAAAATATTCGAAACAGACCAAATCAGAAGATATCGCTTAAAGAATAGGTATAACTTAAAAATAGAGTTTTAGTTAATCTAATGCATAGGCTCGTTCTACTGGCCATTCATCTTGATAACCCTCAATCCAGGTTTTTGATTCTAGTTCCTTTTCAGTTGCCAAACAAGCGTCAAGGGAAACTCTCATTTGCTATTTGGAATTAAGCAATGAACCAAATAAAAAATCACAGCTATTGCGATCTATTTTCTTTTGAAAATAGATTTATTTCCTAATACCCAGCTGCTTGTCCATCTTTACGACTTTCTGAAGCACCATGATATACTTTGTTTTCATCGTCCCATAAAATGGCTTGGTATCCGCCATAAATTCCTCGAGCAGTGCCCATTCGATGACCTTTGTCCATTAGCCCACGTATAGTCGAGTAGGGGATTCCAGATTCTGTGCGAATCAATCCCGTATTTTCCGTTGTTTGGCCCATAGGGGAGGCCCCACCGGTATGGTCCCAGCGAGGAGCATCGCCCGCTTCTTGAATGTTCATCCCAAAATCAACGAGGTTCATGACAATCTGGGTATGGCCCATTGGTTGAAAATCACCCCCCATCACACCAAAACTGAGAACAGGCTTGCCATCTTTGGTCATAAAAGCAGGAATGATGGTATGAAAAGGCCGTTTGCCCGGTTCGTACGTATTGGCCTGTCCTCTTTTAAGACTGAACAATTCTCCTCGGTCTTGTAACATAAAACCCAATTTTGGAGGTGCCATGCCGGACCCCATACCACGGTAATTACTTTGGATTAAGGAAATCATTGTTCCTTCATTATCTGCAACGGTCATGTAGATGGTCTCTCCTGCGGAAATTTCCCCAGCAGAATAGGTTCCTGCGCGCTCTCCGATTTGTTCCCTTCTAGATTTGGAGTAGTCTTCTGAAAGTAATTCCTCAACGGGTATATCAAAGAAATCCATATCGGCGTAATATTTAGCACGATCTTCAAAAGCCAATTTTTTAGCTTCGGTAAAAAGATGCAGGTGTTCCGCACTTCCAAATTCTATGTTTGAAAAGTCATACCCTTCCAATATTTGTAGCATTTGTAATGCAGCAATCCCCTGACTATTTGGTGGAAGTTCCCAAACATCGTAACCTCTATAATTAATGGATACAGGTTCTACCCACTCCGACTTATGAGCCGCAAAGTCTTTAGCAGAGAGAAAACCACCTTGTTCTTTAATAAATTTTCCAACTGTTTTCGCAATTTCTCCTTTATAGAAGGCATCACGCCCGCCCTCAGCAATTTTTTTATACGTATTGGCTAAGTATGGATTTCTATAAATTTCGCCTTCATTGGGCAGTTTTCCGCCATTTTGCGATTTATAGATATCCTCAATATTTGGAAAATCTTTCGACTCAAAAAATGGCACTGTGCGTTGTATATACCATGCAATCAATTCAGTCAGTGGAAACCCTTTTTCAGCATAGTCTATTGCAGGGGACAAAATTTGGGTCATGGGCTTTGAACCGAACTTAGAATGCAATTCAAACCAACCATCTACTGCTCCTGGCACACTGATGGGCAACGGGCCATACGATGGAATTTTTTCCATCCCTTCCTTTTCGAAGTATTCCAATGTTAGTTTTTGGGGAGATCGACCACTAGCATTCAATCCATATAGTTTTTTGGTTTTTCCATCCCAAACAATGGCAAAAAGATCTCCTCCCACACCACATCCAGTAGGCTCCATTAATCCAAGTGCGGCATTGGCGGCAATAGCGGCATCTATGGCGTTTCCGCCGCTTTTGAGCATATCCAAGCCGATTTGAGTAGCTAAGGGGTGACTGGTGGCCACCATACCACTTTGACCTAATACTACAGATCGGGTAGCAAAAGATTCCCCGGTAATTCGATCTTGGGCATTTAAAAATGGAATTGAAATAAGTACGCAGGATAGAAACAAAAAAATAGTTTTCATTAGTAGATTTTTATACTTTTCTAAAGTACAAAAATTGAATGGAGCAGCATTGGATTAGTAGTAACGTCAAGTTTTGTTTCGATGGTGGTTTGCGGTTTCTGAGATAAGAAGTAATTTCAACTGATATTAAATCTTTCGGCAAAGCCGAATTAAGTATAATTGGTTATGCGTTACATTTTACTTTTACTTATTTTTTGTAGCTTGTTTTTTAGTTGTAAAAATGAAGAGAGAGCTGAATCAATTCAAGAAATCGAAACTTTCGGTTCAAAAGACATAACATATCCCCAGGGCGAGGCGCAAATTTCGGATGCAGTTCAAAGGAAGTTTATAGAAAACCACTTTTTGCCTTGGGAACTTCAATCTGCAGAAGTATTGGGAATTCTCGATTCATTTCCCGGGAAAAAGTTGACCTATTTAGAGAATTACTTAAGAGACGATGAATGGTATGGCGAGAATAAAAAACCGCACAAAAAGTTCCTTCGAGAAGAAATAGTGAATAATGTTGATATGGTAAGTTTCCCCAATTTTCTAAAAAAAGGGATTGTAATCGCACATACCAATTTAAGGAGATTGCCAACAAACCGACCTGGGTTTGACCTCTATTCCAAGGCAGGGGAGGGATATCCATTTGATTACTTTCAAGAGACCAACCTTTGGGCCAATACGCCTTTACAATTACTTCATCTAACCAATGATAAACAATGGTGTTATTTAATTAGCCCATATTATAAAGGTTGGGTGGCCATGCACGATTTGGCAATAGTTTCCATTGATTTCATTGAAAAATGGCAGACCAGTAATTACGCGATGCCCTTGTCGGATAAACTTAATCTAAGCAATTCTGCCTCTAGTCTTGCCTTAAATGCAAAAATGGGGATGGTATTGCCCTATGAAGAATCTAAGGATACTAATAAAGTCTTCGCTTACTATGCCATTACAGATGAATTGCAGAATGCTCATTTCTTAAAAGCAGAAGTAGACAAAAGCCTTCTTGCTTTTGATGATTATGAATTCAATGGGGTGCATTTGAAGCAATTGGTTTCCCAATTACAAGGAAGACCTTATGGCTGGGGCGGCAATTTGGAGAATCGAGATTGCTCCTCAATGATTCGTGATTTATTCGCAACTTATAAAATTTGGTTGCCACGCGATTCAGAAGATCAGATTGAAGTGGGTAATAAATTCGAGTTAGCGGGCAGCATTGAACAGAAGACCGATTTAATTAAAAATAAGGGCATTCCTTTTCAAACCATTTTAAGAAAAAAAGGGCATAATATGTTATATGTCGGTAACTCTCCGAATGAGGAACCATTGATCTTCCATGCCATTTGGGGGTTAAAAACTTCTTATTCCAATGAAGAACTTGCCAATAATCTAAAAAGCTATCCAATTGAAGGTATTCATCAGAACCAAGATGGCAGATTAAGTGGAAGGTATATCATCGGGGAAGCTGTGATTACTTCGGTTTTAGCTGGTGCCGGGAATAATGGAGTTACAATACCCTTGATTGAAGAGATATACGCCATGGCTAATATTCTTGAACGTTGATTAACGTAATACTTGATTTTTAGAACTGCTTTAGCAAAGTATCTTTTTATCATGCTTTTGCATTGAAAGAAGTAAAAATAATTTAAAATGAGACTTATTGAGGACCACGATTTAAATGGATAGTATAAGCTGGAGAAATAAGAATTTTCGTGCTACTAATGACAAGAATAAAAGATAACACAACCCAATAAGTTCAACGGAAGACACCGTAAAAATAAGGCTTGACCTAATAATTGTGGGCAGAGACGACAACTAAGACTGGTTTCATAATTTTAGGTGTGGTAACACATCTTTTCTATGTGGGTTTGTAATGTATGGGAAGTGAAAATATGAAAGCTCTCATAGGTTAACTGTAATATAAGTAGAGTGGCCAGTAAATTCCAAACACTTTTTGTGATTTCATGGCTTTCATGGATAAAAGGGAATGGGTGTTAACCACTCCCTAATTTTTCAATAAAATTGGTCATTATTGAACAGTCAAGTCAAAAGTTTGTGCAATATCTGTTTCTCCGCCTGCATCTGCCAGAGTACCATCGTTTGGTTTTTTAGGTTCGTGGCGCAAAGTAATCGTAATTGATGCTGCACCTGCTGTATCGGTATCCAATGTAAATACAATACCAACGGGATTTCCATTTCCATCGGTATCACCATAGTCTACACTAGCAATAGATCCTGTAGTTTGAAAGAAGAACTGGTGTTCATCATCTTCTTCTGCAACTTCTTCAGTGATATCTTCAGCCGGAGTTTCCGTCTCGTTCAAAAGAACAATAGCACCAGTGTAGGTGGTGTTTCCTGCTAAAGAACCAGAAACGGTAACTACTGGCGCTCCAGGGCCATCACCATCGATATCCCTAGATTGCAAAGTAATAGTGTCACCACCCCCTTGTGGTGCCAGTGCAACGGTCATGGTCGTAATTACTTCTTCTTCGTTTACTTCTTCTGGTGGTGTGTCATCATCATCAGAACATGAGATGAACAAAACTCCGCTTAGGGCTAACATTGATAAAAATTTGACTGCTTTCATAACAAAAAATAAATGATTAAGATTAATAATTGAGTTTTAATTGTAAAATGACGTTCCTACCCAAGTCATCAGCAAAAAAGCGCTGACGATTCAAGTATTCCCTATAATTGGTATTCCATAAATTATTTACTGCTAATGAGGTTGTTAAAGAATTTTGGCCAAGATTAAAGACCAATTTTGAATTAAAATTTAATACGTGATAGGCATCAGGGGGCGAATTAATTTCTAACAGAACTTCCTCTTGTTGTTCTGGAGAGAAAACTGAAATATTCGGTGGCACTTCATTTTGTCTAAAAACATATTGACTTTGAAGTGAAAGCTCTAGGCCTTTCCATTCCTGTTTAGTAAAAAGCAGGGTATTGGAAAAGTTTGCAGAAGGGATATTGATCAATGCCAAATCACGGTCTACATCTTTCCCTTTCACGAGCGAAAAAATATGTTCTGTTCGCCAATTGGTCGTCCAATCTGAATAGGCAGATATGTCCACCCCTAAAATCCTTACATCGGTTTGCCTATAAGCCCATACTGGAAAGGCGCCTCTAAGTGTAAACTCCACTCCGGTAGGTTCTAAAAGAATAAAATCACGGATAAAGTTTGCATAAGGTTCTAAAGTAAAACCCCATTTTTTGAAATCTCTAGTATAAGACAACATGAGCTTGTTAGAGGTTTCACTACCTATTCTTATATCTCCCAATTCAATACGCGCGGCAGAGTGATGCAGACCATCACTGAACAATTCTGACGGATTTGGTGCCCTTTGTGACAAGGCATAATTGAATTTTAAATTATCATCTTCATTTGAATTGTAATTAAATCCCACCGTAGCTGAAATATTATTATAATCGAAAACTGGATTGGTCAATAGCTGTGTTCCTCTGTCATCAATGACCAAGTCAGGAAATTCAACATCGTAACCACGTTCTTCCCATCTAGTTGTTTGATAAAACTTAAGTGCATCCACTCTAGTATAGTCGTATCTAATGCCAGCATCCAGTGTCCATTTATTGTTCAAGCGATATTCCCCAATAAGAAAACTTCCAAAATCATATTTCTCATAATCGGGTATAAGCCTTCTTACTCCAGTAGCTGGGTTTGCAAAATTATCTTGGTGTCTGCCCATTAATCCAAACTGCAGCTTTAGTGATTCGTTGCTGTCCCATTTAAAATCACTAGATAGGGTATGGGTCTTCAATTCTAAATCAATCGAAGCTTGATCACTTCGTTCACCTCTTCTGACATCGAACTCAAATCTTCTGTTATTTTGAAAGTCATATTGAACATTTAACTTTCCAAGGCCCTCAAAGCGCCTATAAAATTGCAACTTACCCAAATGATGTCTAACTTTTTGTCTTGGGTTGCCTATATCATATGTAAATGGAAGGATAATCTCTGGTTGGCCACTATTAATACTACGTATTAGGTCATCAATATTTCCAATATGTGAGGCACGCAATATGGCTATCTCTGCATCATAATACGCGTACCGGCCTGTGATTCCCCATTCTAATAAACGCTTTCCTAGTTGAACTGAAGCTCCAATTTCTTGTATTCCTGTATTGGATAAGATATAGTCAGGAGCTTCTTGATCCCCTAGCTGTTTATAAGAACCTTGGCCTTTCAAGAAAAAGCCATTTTTATAGACCCTTGTAATTTCCGAAGCTAGATTACCACCGCGGCCATTACTTACGGCGTTTAACAACGTTTTCCCGAATAAGGTATCCTTTACAGGAAATTTCGACTGCTCCAAAATTATGGTTCCCCCAATGGCATCTCCTCCATATTGCAATGCTGAAGCGCCTTTTACAACTGAAATGGTTCCCGCTGAATTTATATCTATATTGGGTGCATGCTCATCGCCCCACTCCATATCTTGCATGCGTACACCGTCATTTAGAATCAAAACTCTACTACCGTTGAGCCCATGAATAGCAGGTTTCACAATATTAGATCCTGTGTTCAAAGTTGAGACACCTCCCAATTGCTTAAGGGCATCGCCCAAACTTGCAGTGCTAAATTTTTCTAGCACCTCACTTTTCAGTGCTACTTCTTGTGCGGAATTGGTTTTGTCAAAAATCGCATCACCAATTACTTTAACTTCTTCTAGCTCTTCTAAATGATGCTCCAATTTAATTTCAAGGTCTGTGCTGCCATTAATGTTAATCGGAATTATTATGGTTGCACATGAGGGATGGGTTACTTCTAACTCATAATAACCATCACAAATACCATTTATAACATAATTTCCATTTGAATCGCTATAGGCCTGTATTTTCTCACCAATGATTAAAATGGAGGCTTGACCAAGAACAGTTTTGTTGTGGTAGTCCATAACTTTACCTCTAAGACTTGAATAACAGTCTTGAGCTATGGATGATGTTAAAGTGCTGAAAAACAGCATAGGAATGAATATTTTTTTCATCTAACGAATTTGTAATCCCATAAACTGGGTAGAGAGTTCTATCTAAAAACCGACGTTAGACAACAAAAGGTGGAGGCCTTGAGAAAAAGTCAGATGATGCTATCTGTAAAGTAAAAGATTGGTAGTACGTCTCAACAGCTGAAAAATCCTCTCCGATAAGTTTTTTTTCTAGACTTATTGTGGCTGGAGCTATAAACGCAGTTTGTTGATGCTCAATAGCAAGCTCACAAGAACTACAATTTTCAATGGACGTATCATCATCATGGCCAACATGGGAGTACACGTGAAAGCTCGATACTTTGATAAACATCAAAATAACAAAGGAAAGCAAAGAAATTATTTTAAAAAAATCTTTCACGGTCTTGCGAATTTATAATATTTCAGAGTACCTATAATGTTAATAAAATCACAATTTTCTAAATAGAAAACCTAGCCCCATGCGCTTGAGCATTTTTTTTTCAAAATTCCAAAAGAATTTATGTTGACCAAAGAGCCATCCGAAAATTACCAAAAAGACTTGATAAAAAATAAGTCCGACAACGATATACAAAACCCAATAGATAATGGGCTGTAGGTTTTCTTGTGTGATGCCTAGATGGCGCATAATCGGCCTACCTACCCTTAAAGAGGTGCTACCAGTGATTGCAAATACAATAAATATGGCAATCATTTGCCAACGGTATTCAACTATCCATTTGTTTTTAAGCTTTTCAAAACACCAAAGTGAAATGCGTAAGAAAATATAGAAGAATACAATGGATACAGATAAAGTAAAAACCCATTCAAACGATGTATTGTTAAGATTAAAAAAATGTAAAAGTCTTCGTGAGAAGTAATATGCTGTTAGCACTAATAGAACAACGCCTAGAATGGGAAACGTCAATTGCCAATTTTTGGTAATCTCCCAGCGATTCTTGAATTTTTCCATCGATTAATTTTCGACAGTAAATTTAGCCATTAAATTCGAGGCAGAAAGGGACCTAGTCTTTGATTGTATCGTCTCTGAAAATAAATAAAGTAGTTGTACAACTGATAATTTACGTCATAGCCGTAGTCAACGTTCTGTTCATAATTTATTCGAAGTTCATAAAGTAGGGGGTCAAAAACACTAGGTTGCAATACCCTTCTATTCCACTCAAGCACGTAAAGATAATTGCGGTTTTCCATAAAACCTTGAGAATAATACCCCTTGGGTTGGGCTATTCGGTTCAACCACGTATTAAACCCGACATCCATAATGACAATATCATATTCAGATTCTTCAGAAATTTCATTTTCATTGCTATCATCCGAGGTTTCAAATATTTCTTTTTCTGTTTCGGTGAGAACTACTACTTCTTCTTCTTGACCATGTAAGGTTATATTAACGAGAAAAAGCATAATCAAGATAAAAAAGCAATGTATTTGTTTCTTTTTCATGGACTTAATTTACAAAAAAAGCCATTTAGAAGTTCTAAATGGCTTGTTAAATATATTTTGGTAAGCTTATTTTCCGAAAAGACCTCCTAGTAATCCACCAAGACCACTTTTCTTTTGCCCTCCGCTATTAAGTACCATTCCTGCTAAATCATCAATAACGCTGCCATCCCCATCTGAATCTAGAAATGATTCGATTAATGATTGTTGCTTATTTGCTGCACTATTACCTCCCATTAAACCACCTAAAAGTCCACTCAATGCATCAGGACTGCTAACGTTTTGTTGTTTAGTTTCTTTTCCTAAAAAGCCTAATAATAGTGGGGCGGCTATTTGAAGTATTTGAGCAACGGATCCTGCATCTATACCTGATTTACTGCTCAAAGCATTTTCTACTTGAGGTTGTTTGCTTCCGAATATGTGACCTAAAATTCCAGCACCATCATCCATTACAGATTGGTCAACACCACCACCGAACAAACCGCCCAGATTATCTAAAATGCTTCCATCATGTTTTGAAGATAACGCGTTCATCAAACCTTCTGCACCACCTGGCGTTGAGGCATTTTTTTTCATTGCACCCATTAGCATAGGCATTGCCATGGCCAATACATCAGCAGTTTTGTTTTCTGGTTGACCAGTTTGACCAGCTACTCCGCTGATTAGTTGTTTGCCCATTGGGCTATTGATTAATTCTAATAATCCTGACATTTTTATAAGTGTTTATTTTTAAGACACACAATGTACAAAAAAAGTCACCTTGCTAAGCTTTATTTTGCCTTTATAATGATTATTTCAATAGTTCGATGATTTGGTTGGAAAGCTCAACCCCGATTCTATCTTGTGCTTCAACCGTTGCTGCACCGATATGTGGTGTCAATGAAATTTTCGGTTGCATCAAAATTCGAATTTCTGGATTTGGTTCAGATTCATAAACATCTAATCCGGCAAAAGATACTTTGCCACTTTCAAGGGCATCAACCAAAGCTACTTCATCTAAAGTTCCTCCGCGAGAGGCATTTATAATACCTACGCCATCTTTCATTTGTTCAAACTCATTTTTTCCGATGACATAGTCTTTTTGAGTGGGTACATGAATTGTGATGAAATCTGAATTTTTTATGACCTTATCAAAAGCGTTATTTTGAAGTTTGAAATCAATTTTTTGCCCGTCAAAAAAGCTTAAAACAATATTTTTCTCCTCTTGATTATGGTCCGTAAAAATCACCTTCATGCCCAAGCCTAAAGCAACTTTAGCAGTAGCTTGACCTATTCTACCAAATCCGACAATTCCTAATGTTTTACCTCTTAATTCTGACCCATTCGCGTATGCTTTTTTAAGCTGTTTAAACTTGCTATCACCTTCAAGAGGCATATTGCGGTTAGCATCATGCAAAAACCGAACTCCACTAAAGAGATGTGCAAAAACAAGTTCTGCAACAGATTCAGATGAAGCCGCAGGTGTGTTTATTACATGCAATCCTTTAGACCTGGCATAGTCCACATCAATATTATCCATTCCAACACCGCCACGACCAATTAGCTTTAATGTGGGGCAAGCATCAATTTCTTTTTTACGTACTTCGGTAGCGCTTCGAACCAAAATGGCAGCTATTTTATGGTCGTTGATAAAATTACTTAATTGTTCTTGAGCCACTTTGGTGGTAATAACTTCAAAACCAGATGATTCTAAATTTTCTATACCCGATGGTGAAATACCGTCGTTTGCTAATATTCTCATATTATCCTTTTCGTTCTAATTCACTCATTATATCTACCAAAGTGCCAACACTTTCAAGAGACAATGCATTATACATGGATGCACGATATCCCCCAACAGACCGATGTCCATTGATGCCATTAATTCCCGCCTCTTTACATTGTTTGTCAAAAGTCTCTTTTAAAGTGTCATCAGTAATATTGAACGTTGCGTTCATATGTGAGCGGTCTTCTTTTGCTGCAAAACCTGAAAAAACAGGATTCAGGTCAATTTCTGAATAGATTAGGTTAGCCTTCTTTTCATTTATTTCTTCAATTGCAGGTATTCCGCCCATATCTTTCAACCACTGCATGGTCAACATAGAAACGTAAACTGCAAATACAGGTGGCGTATTGAACATACTATCTTTAGAAATATGTGTTTTGTAATCCAGCATAGAAGGTATTTTTCTGGTAACCTTGCCCAAAATGTCTTCTTTAATGACTACTAATGTGGTACCAGCAGGCCCCATATTTTTTTGAGCTCCCGCGTAAATCAAATCAAATTGTGAAAAATCTAATTGGCGCGAAAAGATATCTGAACTCATATCACATACCAAAGGGCAATCTGTTTTTGGAAATTCTTTTACCTGTGTTCCGAAGATGGTATTGTTCGAAGTTAGATGGAGATAATCCAGCCCTTTAGGAATAATGTAACCTTTTGGAATAAAATTGAAGTTTTGTTCTTGTGAAGAAGCCACCTCAAGCACTTCACCATATAATCGGGCTTCCTTAATTGCTTTTAAACTCCACGTGCCGGTATTTACATACCCAGCTTTGCGCTCTAACAAGTTATAGGCAGTTGCCAAAAATTGCATGCTCGCGCCGCCTTGAAGAAAAAGGGCAACGTATCCTTTATCCTTTAAATCTAATAGTTCCAAAGCTAGCGAACGGGCATTTTCCATAATCTCCACAAAAGCGGCACTCCTGTGGGAAATTTCAATTAATGAAAGGCCGCTGCCGTCTAGTTCTACAACTGCATCTGCTGCTTTTTTCATTACTTCTTGCGGTAAAATGCAAGGTCCCGCACTAAAATTATGTTTTTTCATTAGTTCAATTTATGGTTTCAGAACCCCAACTATCATATTTGAAATATTTTTAATAGATGGTTACTAGGTCATAATTAAGCGGCAAAGGTCTTAAAAATTTAATGAAACGAAAACAGGTGTTTTGTAATTAAAGTTTCAATAAAAAGTCTATCGTATCGACCCTATCTGCATAGTCATTTAGACCGGGGTCTTGGGTACTTCCAAAGGGTATGCTATTGCTTATTTCTGAACCCGCAACGACACATTGTAATTCTTGTGCGTCATTAAGAAGTTTTTTATTTAAAGTATCTAAATCATCATAATATTCATAGTACAAGGTACCAATGGGTGAGGCATAAGCCACATCTTCTTTAAGCAACAAAAAATTATTGTCGAAGATTTTAAAATCGGACATTAAAAAAACCGCCTTATTATAATCATAATTATTGGCATACTTATGTGTATTTATAATATCTTGATAATCAAATATTGATTCAAAAAAGACCCTAAAATCGTAGTCTTTGGGTACAAAGAGTTTTGATACGCTGCGGCATCCCAAACCAAAATATTGAAAAATATCTTTGCCAAGTTCATTAAGCTGTTCTTTGGTCTCGGCTCCTGTCAAAACAGCAATTGAGCTTCTATTTTTTCTTATAATATTTGGGTACTTACCAAAATAGTAATCAAAATATCTACTCGTATTATTACTGCCAGTGGCAATAACGGCATTAAAACCTTCTAATTTATCTTGAGTAAATTGTATGCTTTCTTTTAAGCTAGGAGCTATGTCAATTAAAAATTCAGCGATGAACGGTAATAAAATAGAGTCATTGGAAGAGAGCTTTGTGATGACCTTATTACCAGTAATCAAAACAGATAAAAAATCGTGAAAGCCCACCAAGGGGATATTTCCGGCCATAATAATAGCGACAGTCGTTTGAGCACCTTTATCAAGATCATCATAATCAGATAACCAAAGATTGATTTTCTCCTTAGTCAACAATTCTCCCCAAGAAACAAGTGCATTTATGACATTTGGCCTGGTGAACCAACCATTCTGATGTCCGACCTTGGTAATTGCATCATTTAGTTTAATTGCCCAGGGATTCGTCTCGGACTGTTTATTTTCACAAAAATCTCTTAAAAAGTTACCTAGTTTAATAAAAGCATCTAAAATGTGGGGTTGTACCGGCATTATATTTGTAAAGTACTTGATTGGGGTTTATTTTTGTGCAAAAATAGCGATGCTAGTTTAGTTTAGCATTAAAAAAGAAAATTATGGCGATTATAATTACTGATGAATGCATTAATTGTGGTGCTTGTGAGCCTGAATGTCCTAATACCGCCATTTACGAAGGTGCTGATGAATGGCGTTATGGTGACGGAACCTCATTAAAAGGTGATGTAATACTTCCGAACGGAAAAGCCGTCAATGCCGATGAGGTACAAGAGCCCATAAGTGATGAAATCTATTATATTTCTCCTGATAAGTGTACTGAATGTATGGGTTTTCATGAAGAACCCCAATGTGCCGCGGTTTGTCCTGTAGATTGCTGTGTTCCTGATGAAGATATCGTTGAGACTGAAGAAGAGCTCTTGGGCAAGCAAAAATTTATGCATCCCGATGGATAGTTTTCTTTAGATCATTTTCGAACTAATTTCTTTAAACAACTTTCCACATACCATTGCGGTCATACTATTTAAATCTCGATTGGGATTATATTCCACTATGTCAGCACCAACAAGAGATCCATTTATATCTTGGATGATTTGAATTACTTGTCGAGTACTCAAACCGCCAGGTTCATGATGTGATACCCCTGGAGCAAAGGCAGGGTCTAAGGCATCAATGTCTACAGATAGATATAGTGGGTTTTTAAAGACTGGCATTTTGAAAGATTCAAAATCTTTCATTTCATTGATTTTCACACCGAATCGTTCTGCATTAGCAAGCTGTTTGGTATTCAATGTTCTAATGCCGACTTGATATAGGTTTTCTGCTAATCCATTTTTCATTATATTATAAAAAGGGCAAGCATGGGAGTGGGTGTCGCCTTCAAAATCTTCATACAAGTCACTATGGGCGTCAATATGTAAAATATCTAATTTCCCATAAACTGCATGAAATGCCTTTATTATAGGAAAAGTAATAGAGTGGTCACCCCCAAATGTTAATAGGGGTATGTTTTTTTGAAGATTTTTACTTGTTATTGTTTCAATATCAAAATAAGAATTAATGGTAAAGTCTCCTTTATCATCGATAAGAGCTGGGTTGATTAAATTGCCATTTTCTGCATGATAGTTTGAAGAATCACTATGATAAGCCTCTCGAATAAGAGGTGGTGCCAATTTTGGACCCTGTCTATAAGATGACTTTTCATCGTATAACATCCCCTGTAGGTTTATTTTTTTCATTTAATAAATATAAGAAAGCTTATTACCATAAGTTGATTTGTGATTTTCAAATGACCAGCTGCTACTTTACAAACACTAAAACATTTTCTTTTGGTTATGGATAAAATCCTTTTCACTCTTCCTATTTTTGTGTCTTATGGAGAAAAAAGAGAAAGAATATAGTGGTGTTTGGAAAGATATAGGCTGTATTTTATCTGCATTGGCCATCTTTGGTATCATTGCTGTTATTACTATTTTGATTTATCAATTCCTTAGAGGCGCTTAAAAGCGACTAGTGGCATCAAAAACTTCACCTTATATTTGCAGCCTTAAAACGAGAAAATGAAAGCAGGAATAGTAGGATTGCCCAATGTAGGCAAATCAACATTATTTAATTGTTTGTCCAATGCTAAAGCACAAAGTGCCAATTTTCCATTTTGTACTATTGAGCCAAACATAGGAGTGGTAAATGTTCCTGATTCGAGATTGGAAAAGCTGGAATCTTTAGTAAATCCTGAAAAGGTAATTCCCGCTACGGTTGAAATAGTTGATATTGCTGGTTTGGTAAAAGGAGCAAGCAAAGGTGAAGGACTCGGAAACCAATTTTTGGGCAACATACGAGAAACAGATGCAATTCTTCACGTGTTGCGCTGTTTTGACAATGACAATATTGTTCATGTTGATGGTTCTGTAGATCCAATTCGGGATAAAGAAACCATTGATATGGAGCTGCAGTTAAAAGATCTTGAAAGTGTGGAGAAAAAGCTGGACAAGGTCAAAAGAGCTGCCAAAACTGGCAATAAAGAAGCTCAAAAGGAAGAAGCAGTGCTGATTAAGCTCAAAGATGGTCTAGAGGCGGGCACCTCAGTTCGTGCTATTGAACTAAGTGATGATGAAAAAGCTGAATTTGCCAAACCTTTGCAATTAATTACTGATAAACCAGTGATGTATGTTTGTAATGTTGATGAAGACGGTGCTGTTAGAGGTAATGGATATGTTGAAAAAGTAAAAGCAGCTGTGGCTAACGAGAATGCCGAAGTCATCTTTTTGGCCGTTGGTACTGAGGCTGACATTACAGAATTAGAGACTTTTGAGGAACGTCAACTATTTTTAGAAGATTTGGGTCTTTCAGAACCAGGTTCGGCAAAATTGATACGTGGGGCCTATAAACTATTAAATCTTGAAACGTATTTCACCGCTGGTGAAAAGGAGGTTCGGGCTTGGACCATTCCCATTGGGGCAACTGCTCCGCAAGCAGCTGGAGTTATCCATACTGATTTTGAAAAAGGATTTATACGGGCAGAAGTAATAGCCTATGATGATTATGTCAATTTTGGTAGCGAAGCTAAGGTAAAAGAGGCTGGTAAAATGCGTGTTGAAGGAAAGGAATACATTGTTAAAGATGGCGATGTGATGCATTTTAGGTTTAACGTATAAAAGTATCTTTAATAGTTCCTAACACCTTTTGTTGATTACTTTCTTGGGCTTACATTTTGATTTTTCCGCCTAAATTCTATATTGCAAGGATAATCCTGTTTTAATGGCAAACACCAAATATACCGAAGACAATATTCGTTCCCTCGATTGGAAGGAACATATTCGTATGCGTCCTGGTATGTACATTGGTAAATTGGGCGATGGTTCTTCTGCCGATGATGGCATCTATATTCTACTAAAAGAAGTCATAGACAACTGTATCGATGAGTTTGTTATGGGTGCAGGTAAGACCATTGAAATTGCCATTAAAGACAGTGAGGTACGTGTGCGGGATTACGGTAGGGGTATACCTTTAGGCAAGGTAGTCGATGTGGTTTCCAAAATGAATACCGGTGGAAAATACGATTCCCGGGCCTTTAAAAAATCTGTTGGGTTGAATGGGGTAGGTACCAAAGCCGTGAATGCACTTTCCAATCATTTTAGGGTAGAGTCAATTCGTGATGGCAAATCGAAAACGGCAGAGTTCAAAGCTGGTAATCTGGTTAATGAAGAATTGATTGATTCTTCTAAACGGCGTGGAACACAGGTAAGTTTTGTGCCTGATGAGTCTATTTTTAAAAAATTCAAGTATCGCAATGAGTATATCGAACGTATGCTCAAAAACTATGTTTATCTCAATCCTGGACTTACCATTGTTTTTAACGGCGAGAAATTCCATTCAGAGAATGGTTTGAAAGATCTATTGGAGGATAACAATAATCAAGAAGATTTTCTTTACCCAATAATCCATTTAAAGGGTAACGACATTGAGGTTGCTATCACACATAGTAAAACACAGTATAGCGAAGAGTATCATTCTTTTGTAAACGGTCAACATACTACGCAGGGGGGAACCCACCAGGCAGCATTTAGAGAAGCCATCGTAAAAACCGTTCGTGAGCATTACGGTAAGAACTATGACTCTTCAGATATTCGAAAATCTATCATTTCGGCGATCGCTATCAAAGTAATGGAACCTGTCTTTGAAAGTCAGACCAAAACGAAATTGGGTTCTACCGACATGGGGGGTGATTTACCTACCGTTAGGACATATATCAATGATTTTATTGGCAGGTATTTAGACAATCATTTGCATAAGAATCCAACGGTCGCTGAAAGCCTTCAAAAAAAGATAGTCCAGGCTGAAAAAGAACGGAAAGAACTTTCAGGTATTCGAAAATTGGCTAGAGATAGGGCTAAAAAGGCGAGTTTGCACAATAAGAAACTTCGAGACTGTCGCGTACACCTTCAAGATATGAAGAAAGATAGGCGGTTGGAAAGTACGTTGTTTATTACCGAAGGTGATTCTGCTTCTGGATCTATTACCAAATCAAGGGATGTAAATACACAAGCAGTTTTCAGTCTCAGGGGAAAACCTTTGAATTCTTACGGAATGTCTAAAAAGATAGTCTATGAGAATGAGGAGTTTAATTTATTACAAGCTGCTTTGAATATTGAAGATTCTATGGAAGATTTACGGTACAACAATATCGTAATTGCTACTGATGCCGATGTAGATGGAATGCATATTCGCTTATTGTTGATTACCTTCTTTTTACAGTTTTTTCCAGAACTGATAAAAGAAAACCATTTATATATTCTTCAGACCCCCTTGTTTCGAGTGAGAAATAAAAAGGAGACAATTTATTGTTATAGTGATGAAGAAAGAAGAATTGCTATTGAAAAGCTTACCGGCAAACCAGAGATAACACGATTTAAGGGATTAGGGGAAATTTCACCTGATGAATTTCAACACTTTATTGGTGACGATATCAGATTAGAACCTGTTATGTTAGACAAAGCAATGTCCATAGAAGAATTATTGAAGTTCTATATGGGTAAAAATACCCCAGATCGACAGAAATTCATCATAAAAAATCTTAAAGTAGAACTTGATTTAGTTGAAGAAAATCAATTATAAATCAAATTGATAAGCGTAGAATAATACATGGAAGAGAATGAAGAATTGACAGAAGGCTTCCCCAGTGAAGAAGAGGCTTCTGAAGATGCGCTGACCCGTGTGACGGGCATGTATAAAGATTGGTTTTTAGATTATGCCTCATATGTGATTCTTGAGCGTGCAGTTCCTGCCATTGAAGATGGTTTTAAACCTGTGCAGCGTCGTATCATGCACTCCTTAAAAGAATTAGATGATGGGCGTTACAACAAAG
Organism: Croceitalea rosinachiae; assembly: GCF_031846445.1. NCBI lineage: Bacteria > Pseudomonadati > Bacteroidota > Flavobacteriia > Flavobacteriales > Flavobacteriaceae > Croceitalea > Croceitalea rosinachiae. The sequence continues at coordinate 611,040 of NZ_JAVRHR010000002.1, forward strand.
TGGCCAATGTTGTAGGTCATACGATGCAGTATCACCCTCATGGTGATGCAAGTATTGCCGATGCCATGGTGCAAATAGGCCAAAAAGACCTTTTAATTGACACTCAAGGTAACTGGGGTAATATTTTAACTGGTGATAGGGCCGCTGCTTCAAGGTATATTGAGGCTCGCTTATCAAAATTCGCTTTAGATGTCATTTTTAGCCCAAAAATCACAGAATGGCAACTTTCTTATGACGGGAGAAAAAAAGAGCCTGTTAATCTTCCCGTAAAGTTTCCTTTGCTTTTGGCGCAGGGGGCCGAAGGAATTGCGGTTGGGTTATCGACTAAAGTTTTAGCGCACAACTTCAATGAGCTTATCGACGCCTCTATAAAACATTTAAAACGAAAAGGTTTTAAGCTTTTTCCAGATTTTCCAACTTCTGGAATTATTGATGTAACCAATTATAATGATGGACTAAGAGGGGGTAAGATACGCGTTCGTGCAAGAATTGAAACTCTTGATAAGAATATCCTAGTTATCAAAGAGATACCTTACGGCACCAATACTTCTTCTTTAATAGATTCTATCCTCAAAGCTAATGATAAAGGAAAGATAAAAGTTAAGAAAATTGAGGATAATACTGCTGCCGATGTTGAGATTTTGGTACATATACCAAGTGGTATTTCTCCAGATAAAACTATTGATGCCCTTTATGCATTTACCGCCTGCGAATCATCTATTTCGCCCTTAGGCTGTATCATTGAAGACAACAAACCCATTTTTATGGGTATGACGGAAATGTTGAAGCGGTCCACGGATAATACGGTTGAGCTTTTAAAAGCTGAACTTGAGATACAGCTGAATGAACTAGAAGAACAATGGCATTTCGCTTCATTGGAGCGAATTTTTATTGAAAACCGCATCTATAGAGAGATTGAAGAAGAAGAAACATGGGAAGGGGTTTTATCTGCTATTGATAAAGGACTACAGCCACATACGAAGCATTTAAGGCGCGCTGTTACTGAAGAAGACATTGTTCGGTTAACTGAAATTCGTATTAAAAGAATTTCAAAGTTCGATTTGGATAAGGCGAAACAATATCTAGACAATTTAGAAGAGCGTATTGCAGAGACCAAAAATCATTTGGCTAACCTTATCGATTTTGCTATTGCTTATTTCCAAGAATTGAAAAAGAAATACGGCAAGGGTAGGGAGCGCAAATCTGAAATTCGAATTTTTGATGACATCGAGGCTACAAAGGTTGTTATTAGAAACACCAAGCTTTATGTGAATCGTGAAGAAGGGTTTGTGGGTACTTCATTACGAAGAGACGAATACGTGACCGATTGTAGTGATATCGATGACATTATCGTTTTTACAAAAAAAGGAGAAATGATGATCACAAAAGTCGATTCTAAAACTTTTATTGATAAGAATATCATTCATGTAGCGGTTTTCAAAAAGAAAGATAAGCGTACTACCTTTAATATGATCTACAAAGATGGTAGAGGCGGGCCTAGTTATATCAAGCGATTTAATGTAACGAGTATTACTCGTGATAGGCTTTACCCTTTAACTACCGGAAAGGCCAACTCTGACGTGTTATACTTTAGTGCCAACCCAAATGGTGAGGCTGAAGTGGTAACCGTTCATTTGCGACAATCTGGGAGTATTAAAAAGTTGAAGTGGGATATTGATTTTGCTGATGTTTTAATAAAGGGCAGGGGGTCTAAAGGCAATATCGTGACTAAGTACCCGGTAAAAAGGATTGAGCTCAAAGAAAAGGGGCTTTCGACTCTTAAACCAAGAAAGATTTGGTTTGATGATATTGTTGGTCGACTTAATGTTGATGACCGTGGTGAGCTTTTGGGAGAATTCAGACCAGATGATATGTTGTTGGTTGCCAATCAAAAAGGTTTCGTAAAAACTATTACTCCCGACTTGAATAGTCGTTTTGATGATGATATGATTGTTTTGGAGAAGTGGAATCCTAAAAAGCCTATTTCAATAATCTATTTTGATGGAGAAAAAGAACGATATTACATTAAGCGATTTTTAATTGAAAGTACAGGTAAAGAAGAATTGGTTATTAGCGAGCACCCAAAATCTCAATTAGAATTAATTGCTACAGACTGGAGACCCGTCGTTGAATTAGAGTTTGCAAAACCACGAGGAAAAGACGCCAAGCCTAATTTAACCGTGGATGTGGAAGATTTTATTTCAATCAAGGGAATCAAGGCTTTAGGGAATCAATTGACAGCTGAAAGAGTTAAAAATGTAAATGCATTAGAAGCATTGCATTTTGAAGAGCCTGAAGAGCAACCAACTAATGAAATCGAGGTCATAGTTGAGGATGAGAATATAAAGGAAACGGATAATGATATAAAAAGTAATGACGAAGGTAATGATCAAACAACTTTGTTTTAAAACAATTTTCTACCTACTTTACCGCCAACTATAAGACACGCACTAACTTTTACATAATTTTTATATATGGATTTTACTAACCCGTTAGTATACGGAGTACCTGTTTTTATTGCCTTTATCTTATTTGAATTGACTTATAGCAAAACTCATGGAGATGATGATTTATATGATTGGAAGGATTTAGCCGCAAGTGGTTTTATGGGCGTTGTGTCTGCATTTCTTGGTCCTTTGTTTAAGGTTATATTCGCTATCGTACTTTTTGAGGGAGTATATGAATTATGCAATCCGTTAATCGATGGTGTTAGGCAAAACTTCTTAGGTTATGAATCTTTCGGCTATGTTTGGTATGCTTGGTTGCTTTGTATGCTGGCTGATGACTTTACTTACTACTGGTTTCACCGGGCAAACCATGAAATACGAATTCTTTGGGCTGCCCATATTGTTCACCATTCGTCCGACAACTTTAATTTGGGGACAGCGGTACGAAACGGATGGTTTACAATTCTCTACAAGCCACTTTTTTATATGTGGATGCCAGCGATTGGATTTCCACCAGAAATGGTTGTTGTCTGTTTAGGGATAGAAGCATTGTGGCAGTTTCAGTTACACTCTGTATATGTACCTAAGATGGGCTTTATAGAAAAGATTTTCAATACGCACACCATGCACCAAGTTCACCATGCGCAAAATGTAGAATACCTTGATAAAAACCATGGTGGCTTTTTAAATATTTTTGATAAGATATTCGGTACTTGGAAAGAGTTGGATGATGGTGTTGATGTTAAATATGGAGTTATTCATTCTCCACAATCATATAACCCGGTAGTGATACTTACCCATGAATTCGCTGATATTTGGAATGATATGAAGAAATCACCCAAATTATCCCATAAGTTAAAGTACATTTTTGGACCCCCAGGATGGAGTCATGATGGAAGCACTATGACAGTGAAACAGCAGCAAGCACTTTTTGAAAAACAAAAGAAAGCTAATCCTAAAATGGCTTTTAGCAGACCAAATTGATGAACGTTTATAGAAGAAAAACCTCTGTTAAGAGGTTTTTTGTTTTAATCTTCTTCGATAATCTCTTCATTTGGCTTCTTGTTTTTGCGCATTCGCATATCCAAGAACTCTACCATTAATGAAAAGGCAATCGCGAAGTAAAGGTACCCTTTAGGTATGGCGCCAACCTCATTTCCAAATACCACTAAATGCGATAAATGAGCGGCTTCTGCAATTAACATGAACCCTATTAAAATCAAAAATGAAAGTCCTAATACCTGAATAGAAGGGTGCTTATTTACAAATTCTCCAACAGGGTTTGCAAAGAGCATCATAATGACTACTGAAATAACTACTGCAACAATCATCAAAACGAGAGCGTCATTTGGGTTGGGAGAGATTCCATTGGTCATTCCAATTGCTGTCAATATAGAATCAAAAGAAAATACAATATTGATTATGGTGATTTGAACGATTGCATTGGTCATCGAATTGGATTGTCCTTTTTTTACCTCACGTTCATCATGACCACGATCTTCAACTTTCTCATGTATTTCTTTGGTGCTTTTGTATAACAAAAAGAGTCCTCCTAAGAACAAAATCAGTGCTTGCCAACTTATGCCGCCGTGCAGCCATGATTCATTCAATACCAAAAAAGGCTTTTTTAAAGAGGTGAGCCAAGTGATTCCGAATAGCAGTACAATGCGCATACCCATGGCGAGCACCAACCCTAAGTTGGTGGCTTTTTTTCGGTCTTTCTCTTCTAGCTTTCCAGCAGCTATTGAAATAAAAATGATATTATCAATACCCAATATAATCTCTAGAAAAGTTAATGTTAGTAGGGCCATCCAAGCATCTGGACTAGCAAAAATTTCGAACATGGTCAGTGTTTTTTAAATGCGGTTCCTCTGAGTTTTTTAGTTTCACCAACAGTATTAAATTCAAATGTATAAGAACTATCGGTAGTTGTCAAAATTTTTATGTGAATTGGTTTTTCCTCGATTCTATTTTTCGGATTTACCCTTTTTAAAATATATTCGCACTCGTTAATCCATCTCACGGTAGAGGAATCTTGCTTTCCTTGAAAGTAATCTATTTCCAATTTACCGATACGCTCAAAGATTGTAGTCATTTCTTCACCATTAACAATAGAAGTGAATTCAAATGTTCCGGTCTTGTAATCTGCGCAGTTCCGCTCAGGTGGGGTTTTACATGAAAGACAAAATAAAATTAAAATGAGATAGTAGGTCGGTTTTTTCATGCCTGAAAAATAGTAAATACGAATGGTTTTTGAAATCTATTTACTTGGATTATAAGATTCAAAAGTTCCGTCTTCATAAAAAACGATAACCCGGTCGATTTTTTTGGTATCCATTACACTGCTCTTTATTGAAGAAAGGTCACCTGTTAATGGAGAAGAGGGATTACTTTCCATTTTAGATGGAAAAGAACCTCTACCTTTTAATAACCAATATAAATCTACATCAGGAAATTTATCAATGATCTTAAGAACAAAATCCAAGCTTGGCTTATTTCGTCCAGAGAGCAGGTGTGACATGCTTGATCTCGGCACGCCAATTTGGTCCGCAAAGAGAGAAGGACTTAGCGCATAATGGCTAAGGATATGTCTCAGTCGAGTGATAAAATCAATATTCACAATTGCAACTTATTTAAAATCAAAAATACTCGATATTATCTTAATTAGAACTATTTAAGGAATAGGGAATGCTTATTTATATATAAAATTATTTAAGTAATATGTTTTAAAAATCTGATATTCAACAATATAAAACTATATACTCTAAATAACATTTTATTTTTTACAATTGTAACATACAGCTCCGGAAAAGAATGGGAAGTAGTTGTACTGTGATTTACAAATGTTAATTGAGTTGATTGTTTTAGCCTCAGAATTAATTTCACATAAAATTTAAAGGCTCGTTTCTACTGTCTAGCTCCTAAGGTTACAGAAAACCATGGCAGAAATCTGTTAAAATCGTTAAAAGACATCATTTTCTTACATAATTTTCAAAAAATAATGGATAATGTTATGCATTATTTTATAATTCATTAATTTTGTTGAAAATACTATTGTAATGAGTAAAGTTAAATTAGACGAGATAGATCACCAGATTCTGGACATGCTTATCGATAATACAAGAACGCCTTTTACGGATATTGCAAAGAAATTGTTGATTTCTGCGGGTACGGTGCATGTGAGGGTAAAAAAAATGGAAGAAGCAGGAATAATTAAGGGCTCTTCGTTAACATTAGATTATGTCAAACTTGGATATTCTTTTATCGCATATATAGGTATTTTTTTAGAAAAAACCCATCAGACCAAGTTTGTCCTTCAACGTCTTAAAGAGATACCTTATGTCACTGTCGCACATATTACAACAGGTAAGTTTAACATCTTTTGTAAGATAAGAGCAAAGGATACTACACATGCTAAAAATATCATTTTCAAGATTGACGATATTGAAGGTATTAGTAGAACTGAAACAATGATTTCATTAGAAGAGAGCATCAATGATAAAAAACGTTTGATGCATACCATTTTCAATGAACTTTAACCTATATGGTATTTGAAAGCTTCTGAACTTCCTGAAGGAGAGTATAACCCATATTATAGACCATACATTAACGCATTAGGCGCTGAAGATTTAATGCCTTCATTGGAATATGGGTTGATTGCTATGGTAGATTTAATAACTCGAATTCCTGAAAGCAAGCTCGGTTTTAAGTACGATACGGGTAAATGGACCATTGCTGAAGTATTGATGGACCTGATAGATACAGAGCGTATTTTTCAATATAGAGCATTGCGGTTTTATAGAAAGGAAACTACCCCTTTACCTGGTTTTGACCAAGATGTTTATATTTTAGAATGCGGGGCTTCGACCAAAACAAAAGCTGAAATCTTGGATGAGTATACAGCGATTAGAAATGCCAGCATTGCTTTATTCAGATCGTTTAAGCAAGAATTTCTAAACCGTAATGGTATCGCAAGTAATTCAATCATGAGCGTTCGCGCATTAGGCTTTATTATTAGTGGGCATCAAATACATCACCTAAATATTCTAAAAGAGCGTTACTTGATTTCAATAGATTAAAAAGAATCTTTTTATTCTATATCATCATCAGAACTATGCTCTTTTTCTAAAAACTGATTTTCAGAGGTGTTTTCTAATTCTTTTTCAATGTTTTCTTCAAAGTTTGAAATAAAATTAGAGAGGCTTTTACTGATTTTGACTAAGTAAATTGTATCATCAGTTCTAACTTCAACTGCTTCCACCAATTCTCCCCCTGGTTTTTTTAAAACAATGATGTCTTCATCACCGTAACCATGAGGATATAAATCAATCAATAGTGCTGCAACGGAATGGTCAAGTCTTTTGTAATCAACAATAATGCGTTTCATCGTAGGTCTTTATGGTTTGCTTACCTAAGCTAAGTAAATTTAGCGCCCTACGATTTAAAGAGTTGTCAATATCAAGATTTAGTATATGAAACTTTTATTCTATGTAGTAAGCGAATGCCTCTTTGAATAAATTGAAAGGTACCTTTACATCTGTAATGGCACTTCCGATTTCTTCTAACAAAACAAAATTAATATTGCCATGGGAGTTCTTTTTGTCATGTTTCAATAAATCAATGATGATATTAATATCTTCTTGGGTAAAACTCACCTTATCATAATTATTCAAAAAGACCTTTTTAATTTCTTCCAATTCAATTCTTGACATTCCGGTTAGTTGGTGTGAAAGATATCCCTCTAGGATCATGCCGATAGCTATTGCCTCACCATGCAATAAAGTTTTTTTATCAGGATGCTCAAGAAAATAAGATTCAATAGCATGGCCTAAAGTATGACCGAAATTAAGTTTTTTGCGCACCCCTTGTTCAGTAGGATCTTGTTCGACAACACCATTTTTTATGAGTATAGATTCTTGAATATGAGACTTATAATCGCTCTCATTAAGTTGAACCAGCTTATTCCAATAGTGCTTATCCGCAATCAAACCATGTTTCAACATTTCGGCATAACCGCTTTTGAGCTGTCTTTCTTCAAGAGTTTCTAAAAACTCTGGGAAAATTAAAACCATTTTGGGTTGGTTAATCACCCCAACTTGATTTTTTAAAACACCTAAATCAACACCAGTTTTACCACCAACAGAAGCGTCAACCATAGCCAATAGGGTGGTGGGAACGTTTATAAAATCAATTCCTCGTTTAAAAGTCGAGGCAACAAAGCCACCCAAATCTGTTACAACGCCACCACCTAAATTTAGAAGTATACTTTTTCTATCACCACCAAGGTTTGACAATGCGTCCCAAACATCAACGCAAGTGCTTATAGTCTTGTTGATTTCTCCGGTCTTTATTACAATTGGTCTTTCAGTCTGATCTGTATAGATTTTGGAGAACGGGCCCAAACAATGTTTATTCGTGTTTTCATCAACAAGCAAAAATATTTTTGAATACTGGTTTTGATTCAAATATTGTTGAAGTGCTGCTTTTGCCAATTCGCCAAAATGAATTTCATGAGCCGTATTAATAACTGATTCCATACAGAAAAATGTATTACAAAATAAAGATATATTTTAATGGGCAGCATCTTATGATGGTGCTTATCTTTGTTTCTTTGAGAATTTCACAAATATGAACCAAATTTTTGAGGATACTTCAACGGCGTTTAAACTAAAGAGTGACTCCGAGCTCGAAAGGGCATATTTTTTATTCAAGTTAATAGCAAATCAACCTTTGGTAAAGATTGGAACCGCAGTAACGAACTTTGCAATTAATGCACATTTGCCTGTCGAGGGCCTAATTAGAGCTACTGTTTTTGATCATTTTTGTGGTGGGGTAAATGAGCAAGATTGTTTGCCTATTATTGAGAAGATGTATGAAGAAAAAGTTAGTTCTATTCTTGATTATTCCGTTGAAGGTAAACATGTAGAAAATCAATTGGATAGTGCCTTGGCAAAAGTACTTGAAGTACTTGATTTTGTTAAAGAAAAGGATGCTATTCCGTTTGCTGTCTTTAAACCATCAGCTTTTGGGCGATTTGAACTTTTTGAAAAAATGAGCTCAAAAAGAGCATTTACCCAATTGGAACGTGAAGAGTGGGACAGGGTTGTACATAGGTATGATAAAGTATGCAAGAAAGCTTATGATCTAGATGTTGCCTTACTGATTGATGCTGAGGAAAGTTGGATTCAAGATGCTGCTGATCAACTCGCTCATGACATGATGCGTAAATACAACAAAAGAAAAGCAGTTGTTTTTAATACGGCACAGATGTACCGATGGGATAGACTTGTTTATTTGGAAAAACTCTGTAAAGAAGCCAATAAAATGAACTTTAAGATAGGAATTAAAGTGGTAAGAGGGGCATATATGGAAAAGGAAAATGATCGTGCAGATGATAAAGCTTACAAAAGCCCAATCTGTATTTCAAAAGTAGCCACAGATGACAATTTTGATACTGCGATTACCTACATGCTCGACAATATGGATGTATTTACCATTTTTTCGGGCACCCATAACGAACAAAGTTGTTACAAGCTCATGGAAGCCATGAAAACCAGGGAAATACCTAATAATAGTGATCGCATTTGGTTTGGCCAACTATATGGTATGAGTGACCATATCAGTTTTAATTTAGCGGCCAATGGGTATAACGTATCTAAGTATCTTCCATATGGGCCAGTGAGGGATGTTATGCCTTATCTAATCAGGAGGGCCGAAGAGAATACTTCAGTGGCCGGGCAAACTACAAGAGAGCTGGAATTGTTGAAAAAAGAAAGAGCTAGAAGAAAAATTTAATATACTTCTACCACTTCAACTTTATCAGGACAGTTTTTTACCTTAATAGTTTGCTCTTTATTCGAGATAAAATAAATTTTACAAGGTTTTGATTTGGTATCGCTTTTACCAAAATCGACATTGCCCTCTTCAAAAAAGTCTTTCCATGTAATGGAATCCACCTTGAATACATGCGCAACTTCATCAGAGTAGGTAATAGGTTTTGATCTAATATCTTTCAATACCCGGCAGTTGGGAAAATAACAGAATGATGTTCCAGTTTCTTCTGACTTCTTTTTGAGAAAAAAGGCCAAGAAAATAATACCTATGGAAAGCCCCACTAAATACCAGCCTAAGCGTTTTATAAATGCCATTAAAAAATGAGGAAATTAATATCGTTATATGAAAGGGAAAACCACTCCCCAACAGATTTATTTGTTAAAATGCCATGATACATATATAAACCATTTCGAAGGCCCTTATCAAATCGCAATGAGTTTTCTAACCCGCCATCTTCTCCAATCTTCAGTAAATATGGTGTGAATATGTTGCTTATTGATATGGAAGAGGTTCTTGGATAACGCGATGGTATATTGGGTACACCATAATGGATTACACCAAACTTTTCAACTGTGGGTTTTTTATGGGTGGTAATTTCTGATGTTTCAAAACACCCGCCCATATCGATACTGACATCTATTACAACGGCTCCTTTTTTCATATGCTCAACCATAGTACTTGAAACCACAACAGGTGAACGGTCTTTGCCTCTGGTTGCTCCAATGGCCACATCACAACGCTTTAAAGATTTTAAAAGGTTTTTCGGTTGTATGGTAGAGGTATAAACTGTTCGATTTAGATTGGTTTGAATATTTCTGAGTTTTGTAAGAGAATTATCGAAGACTTTAATATTTGCGCCCATGCCCAATGCCGATCGGGCGGCAAACTCTCCAACTGTTCCTGCACCAATAATAACCACTTCTACCGGGGGTACACCTGTAATGTTGCCAAACATCAACCCATTGCCCATATTGGTAGTAGCCATAAGCTCAGCGGCAATTAAAATAGAAGAGATACCTGCAATTTCACTTAAAGATCGCACTGCTGGGTATTTTCCATCTTCGTCTCTAATATATTCAAAAGCAATAGCTGTAATTCGTTTCTGAGCTAATTGCTCAAAATACTTCTTTGATTGGGTTTTTATTTGTAGTGCAGAGATTATCGTAGCTTGCGGATTTAGCAATTCAATTTCCGATAAAGTAGGGGGCTCTACCTTTAAAATCAGAGGACATGAAAAAACCTTTTTAGTATCGTTACTGATTTCTGCACCAGCTTCGGTATAATCTTTATCTGAGTAATTAGCGCCTTCCCCAGCACCAGCTTCAATCATTACCCGATGTCCGTTTGCGACAATAGCATTGACAGCATCAGGGGTTAAACAAATGCGCTTTTCTTGATATTGGTTTTCTTTAGGAATACCAATAAATAATTCTCCCTTTTGTTTTAAGACCTCAAGCATTTCTTCTTGAGGAAGTAATTGTTGTTTGCTAAATGGAGATGAAGGTTGGTTCATTAAATGTAAATTGAAACTATTGCAGAAACAGTCAGAACAAATTTACATTTTTTTCGCTAGGGTCTCTTTTCGCTGTTCAAGCTTCTCACGTTCTTTTCGCAACTCTTCTTTCGCTTTAAGTATAGTAAGCTCTTCATCCATGGCTTCCAAATCAATACCATGAACATGTTTGTCGTAGAGCTTTAAACGAATAAAGTATACAAAAGGGATTACAACAATACAAACTGGCAATAACCATAAGACATTTTGACTATCAACGACTTCGTTGTCAGGCATATATATTTCAACAATTTGAAACCCATACATTACAATTGGGATAATAATGATATGGTACCACCAATGCTTACAAGTAAAAAACCATATCATAAATAAGTAAAGTGGTACAACTTTGCTTAGTAAAAACCAACCATGGGTTTCTAAGTCAGTAAAACCCCATTTTCCAAACTCAAACCATAAAATGCTTACTGATTCTACGGATTCATCGCTGGGTAAGTATTCATGACCTTTAAAAATAAAAGGGGACAAAATAATTAAACCTGCAATAAGAGATTCTATAATGATCCTCTTTTTGGCCAGTTGATTAAATTTAGATTTCCCACTCATTTTCGATAACTCTTATGTGGGTAAAACGAAAAAAGGGCAGCATTAGTATGTTGCCCTTTCTTATTCGGAACGATAAAAAACAATGCACCTTACTTAGGTGCTTTAAGCTTGCGTTTTTCGATTCCTGTATCTTGATCATCAACAGTCATGGTAGATACTGCAGTAGTAGCCAACATTACAATAGCCAAGATTCCAAAAATTACTCTTTTAGTGTTCATCGTACTAAAATTTTTGGTTAATAAATGAATTCATTAAGGACAAATGTAGGAAAAAATTACAATGAAAATGCATTTCATCGATAAAATAAGCACTTCAACTGAAATTTTAACCTTTTCATCGGTAATCAATCCTCTTCCCGTGAATGTAAAAAAAGAATCTTAAGAACTCATTTGTAAGAATTAATATTCGATGCGGCGGGTATTTTCATCGATAAACTGTAGTTTGATCGTCAAAGCATCCTTGGGAATAAGGTTGGGAATCTTTTCGGGCCATTCAATAAAGATATATGCATCTTGGCTGAAGTACTCTTCAATGCCCATATCGTATACCTCTTCTTCGTTTTCAATCCTATAAAAATCAAAATGATAAGCCAACAGTTTATTCTGTGCATTATCATATTCGTTGACCAATCCAAAAGTAGGACTATGTCCCAAATCAATAGCACCCAGCTCTTGCAATAAGTTCTTGATAAGAGTGGTCTTGCCAACACCCATTTGACCATAGAAGCAAAAACACTTTTGTTTTTCTTCTTTTAGAAGTTTTTTAGCAATGACACCTAACTGACTATTATTAAAATACAATTCAGGCATTAATCAATTTATTTTGACTCCAAAACTACGAAAGGGATAATCATTTCTTCCAAAGAAATGCCGCCATGCTGATAGGTATTTCTATAATATCCTACATAATGATTATAATTATTGGGATAGGCAAAAAACAAATCGTTCTTAGCGAAAATATATGAACTGCTCACATTAATATTGGGCAGTTGAATATTTTGGGGGTTCTTGGCAGCCAATACTTCCTTATCTTGATAGGTGAGACTGCGTCCGGTTTTATATCGCAGATTAAGACTGGTTTCTCTATCACCAATAACCTTAGAAGGTTGTTTTACATTGATCGTACCATGATCGGTTGTTATGATTAATTTTTTGCCCATTTGTTGGGCTTGTTGAATAATATCGAATAGAGGTGAGTTTTTAAACCAGCTTAAGGTTAATGACCTATATGCTTTGTCATTGCTGGCCAATTCTTTGATTACTTCCATTTCGGTTTTAGAGTGGGAAAGCATATCCACAAAATTGTAAACGATAACTGTTAAATCGTTTTCCTTTTGAGAACGGAAGTTCTGAGTAAGTTGTTTACCTTGTTTTAGACTACTGATTTTATAATAATCCCATTTTAAATCAAGATTTAGTCGTTGCAACTGAGCCCCTAAGAACTCAGCTTCAAAAAGGTTTTTTCCACCCTCATCATTATCATTTTTCCACCAGTTAGGGTGTTGTTTCTCCATTTCTAATGGTGTTAATCCTGAAAAAATGGCATTTCTAGCATACTGGGTGGCAGTGGGCAGAATACTAAAATACGGTGTCTCGCTCTTCTTTTTATAGAAATTGGAAACCACATCTTCAAAAGCTAACCATTGGTCATATCGTAAATTATCAACCACGACAAGTAGGGTAGATGTATTTTCTAATTCTGGCACCACTTTCCTCTTAAATAGTGTATGTGAAAGCGTGGGCGCATTTTCAGAACTAAACCAGTCCGGATAGTTCTTGTCAATAAATTTGCTAAACTGATTATTGGCCTCCACTTTCTGTGACTCCAATATTTCGAACATTCCTGAGTCTTCAATTTCCTCTAATTGTAACTCCCAATAAATCAATTTTTTATATAGGTCTGCCCATTCTTCATAAGAATTTATCATAGACAGATCCATGGCAATCTTTCGAAATTCTTGTTGGTAATTAGCAGTAGTTCGTTCTGAGACCAAACGCGAATTGTCCAAACTTTTTTTTAATGACAATAATATTTGATTGGGATTGACGGGCTTAATCAGATAGTCAGCAATTTTGCTGCCGATGGCCTCATCCATAATATACTCTTCTTCGCTTTTGGTAATCATTACCACGGGCAGGGTAGGGTCCATTTTTTTTAATTCGCTCAATGTTTCCAAACCAGATAGACCGGGCATGTTCTCATCTAAAAAAACAATATCAAAATTTCTTTCTTTAAGCTCGTCCAAAGCATCCTGACCACTCGGAGAAGTAATAACACTATAATCTTTGTTTTGTAAAAATAAAATATGAGGCTTAAGTAGGTCAATTTCATCATCAACCCATAAAATGGAAATCTTGTTCATATAGTAGTATCTTTGTTCTCTCGAAAATAAAACCTTTTGGCACAGACCAACAAGCTTAAAATATTTAACGATCCAATCTATGGTTTTATTGGCACTCCCAATGAACTTATTTTTAACCTAATAGGTCATCCTTACTTTCAAAGACTGCGAAGAATATCACAAATGGGGCTCTCTTTTTTGGTTTATCCTGGAGCACATCATACCCGTTTTCACCATGCCTTGGGTAGTATGCACCTTATGAATCAAGCAATTAGGGTTTTAAGGTTCAAAAGCATTAGTGTTAACAATGATGAAGAAATTGGTCTTTTAGTTGCTATTCTTTTACATGATATTGGTCATGGGCCATTTTCACACGCTCTTGAGCACCACTTAGTTCCTAATGAAAATCATGAAACCATTTCTCTGCTGTTTATGGAAAAACTCAACCAAGAATTTAAAGGAGCGTTGACAACAGCCATTGCTATTTTTAAAGGAGAACATCCTAAAAAGTTCTTGAACCAATTAGTGTCTAGTCAACTTGATATGGATCGCTTAGACTATTTGAAAAGGGATAGTTTTTATACCGGGGTTACGGAAGGAAATATAAGCTCTGAACGTATGATAACAATGCTCAATGTATTTGATGGTGAGCTTGTAGTTGAAGAGAAAGGTATTTACTCGGTGGAGAAATTTCTTATGGCAAGAAGGTTTATGTATTGGCAAGTTTATTTGCACAAGACCAGTCTTGTAGCGGAACAATTACTGATAAAATTGATACATAGGGCTAGAAAAATAGTTGCTTCAAATCACAATTTGTCATGTTCGGATGCACTTTCTTATTTTCTTAATAGAAAAGACAATGAGCACTTTGATGACGAGACTTTATTACAATTTTCACGCTTAGATGACGTAGATATCCTTTCTGCACTAAAATCTTGGCAATTTCACTCAGATTTTATCTTAGCTAAACTCAGTTCCATGCTCTTATATCGCAACTTATTGGAAATCAAAATTAAAAACAAACCGATTGATCAGGCCAAGATAATTGAAAAGAAGGAATGGGTGAAAGCTAATTATAATGTAAAGGCTAGTGAGTTAGATTATTTTGTGATTTCAGGAGAGATTAGCAATAGGGCTTACAATGAAAAGTACCAGAACATCAATATTTTAAGGAAAAATGAAAAACTGACAGACGTTGCAAAGGCTTCCGATCATTTGAATTTAAAAGCTTTGTCAAAGACAGTCACTAAATATTATGTTTGTTATCCGAAGGAAAGCGTTTAACAAATTTTCTTACTTTTGCCAAAATGAAATTTACAGCTACCCAAATTGCAGGTATTTTAGAAGGAGAGGTTGAGGGAAATCCTCAGACAGCCGTTCATAAGCTTGCAAAAATTGAGGATGGTGAAAAGGGATCTTTGACTTTTTTGGCAAACCCTAAGTATACTTCTTACATCTATTCGACCAAGGCTTCGATAACTATTGTAAATAAAGATTTTATTCCCGAACAAGAGATTTCTACTACTCTAATAAAGGTAGAAGATGCTTATAAGTCATTTTCAAAGTTATTAGAATACTACAATCAAGTAAAAAATAATAAGGTAGGCATTGAAAACCCTTCTTTTGTTTCAAAATCGGCTTCTTATGGGGAGGGGTTTTACTTGGGAGCGTTTTCTTATTTAGGAGAAAATGTAGAATTAGGTAATAATGTAAAGGTTTACCCTAATGCATATATTGGTGACAATGTTACGATAGGCGATGATGTCTTGATTTTTGCCGGTGCAAAAATATATTCTGAGTCTATTATAGGCAATGGATGTGTCATTCACAGTGGTGCTATTATAGGTGCTGATGGGTTTGGTTTCACCCCTAACGAAAAAGGGGAATACAGCAAAGTACCACAAACCGGCAATGTAATATTAGAAGACAATGTGGATGTTGGAGCAGGTACTACCATTGACAGAGCTACTTTAGGTTCTACAGTTCTTAGAAAAGGTGTTAAACTAGACAATCAAATTCAGATAGCCCATAATGTTGAAATTGGAGAGCATACGGCCATTGCTGCACAAACAGGAATCGCTGGTTCTACCAAAATCGGAAGAAATTGTTTGATAGGTGGGCAGGTAGGGATTGTTGGCCACATCACAATAGGCGATCGTGTTCGAATACAAGCGCAATCTGGCATTGGCCGAAATGTAAAGGATGATGAGGTTTTGCAGGGGTCACCAGCATTAAATTATGGTGATTATAATAAATCATACGTCCATTTTAAGAATTTACCGAGAATTGTTAACCGAATTTCTGAAATAGAAAAGAAAATTGACAGTGAAGACAGAAAATAAACAACGTACTATTGCTAAAGAAGTTACTCTAAAAGGAGTAGGGCTTCATACGGGTGAGAATGTTACTATGACCTTCATGCCAGCTCTTGAAAATCATGGGTTTGCTTTTAAAAGGGTTGATTTGGAGGGTGAGCCTATCATTGAAGCTGATGCCAATTATGTGGTTAATACGCAGCGAGGGACTAATCTTGAAAAGAATGGTGTTAAAATACAAACTTCAGAACACGTTCTTGCAGCATTGATAGGAATGGACATTGACAATGTGCTAATAAAGTTAGATGCTCCTGAACCACCTATCATGGACGGTTCATCAAAGTTTTTTGTTGAAGCTTTAGAAGAAGCTGGTATCGTTGAGCAAGAACAAGAACGAGAAGTCTATGTTGTCAAAGATGTTATAACCTATAAAGATGAGGCTACTGGAAGTGAAATAACCGTAATTCCTTCTGATGAATATCAAGTGACCACTATGGTTGATTTTGGAACAAAAGTATTAGGTACCCAAAATGCAACTCTAGAACATATTTCGGATTTTAAAACGGAAATATCCAATGCAAGAACCTTTAGTTTTTTGCATGAATTGGAAATGCTTTTAGAACACGGATTGATTAAAGGAGGTGATCTCAACAATGCTATTGTTTATGTAGATAAGGAGATTTCTGAATCTACCATGAAAAAATTGGAAAAGGCTTTCGATAAAAAAAAGCTATCCGTTAAGCCAAATGGTATTTTAGATAATTTGACCCTTCATCAGCCGAATGAAGCTGCTAGGCATAAATTACTTGATGTTATCGGAGACTTGGCTCTTTCGGGAACACGAATTCAAGGTAAGGTTATTGCTAATAAACCTGGTCATTTCGTAAATACTCAATTTGCTAAAAAATTAAAAAAAATCGTCAAGCAAGAACGCAGAAACTATGTTCCTGAAGTGAATTTGCATGCAAAGCCAATAAAGGATATCACTGCGATTATGGAAATGCTTCCACATAGGCCTCCATTCTTATTGGTTGATAAAATTTTGGAACTCTCTGAACAACATGTCATCGGAATGAAGAATGTGACTATGAATGAGCCCTTTTTTGTCGGTCATTTTCCTGGAGCGCCGGTGATGCCAGGAGTTTTGCAGCTCGAGGCCATGGCGCAGACTGGTGGAATTTTAGTTTTAAGTACCGTTCCTGATCCTGAAAATTATTTGACCTATCTTTTGAAGATTGACAATGTTCGTTACAAACAACAAGTTGTTCCAGGGGATTCATTGATTTTTAAATTGGATTTAATGACCCCTATTCGACGTGGTTTATGTCAAATGCAAGCACGGGCATATGCAAATGGCAAACTAGTCTCTGAAGCAGAAATTATGGCACAAATTGTAAAAGTTAAAGGAGAATAGTATGAACCAACCTCTAGCATATGTACACCCAGGTGCCAAAATAGCTAAAAACGTGGTTATTGAGCCATTTACAACGATACATAATAATGTTACTATTGGAGAAGGAACTTGGATAGGTTCTAATGTAACCATTATGGAAGGCGCACGTATTGGTAAAAACTGTAATATTTTTCCAGGAGCAGTCATTTCAGCTCCACCGCAAGATTTAAAGTACCAAGGAGAAGAAACTACTGTACAAATAGGGAACAACACCACCATTAGGGAATGTGCCACTATAAATAAAGGGACCGCTGACAGAATGAAAACGGTTATTGGCAATAATTGTTTAATAATGGCGTATTGCCATATTGCCCATGATTGTTTTGTAAGCGATGGGTGTATTTTCAGCAACGATTCAACTCTTGCCGGTCACGTTACTATTGGTGAAAATGTAGTTTTAGCTGGTATGGTAGCTGTACATCAATTCGTATCTATCGGTAAACATGCTTTCGTTACAGGTGGTTCTTTGGTTAGAAAAGATGTTCCGCCATTTGTAAAAGCGGCTAGAGAGCCGCTTTCTTATGTGGGTATCAATTCCATTGGATTGCGCAGAAGAGGTTTTCAATCAGATAAAATCCGTGAGATTCAAAATATATATAGGATTTTATACCAACGTAATTATAATAATTCTCAAGCGGCTTCTATAATCGAAGCTGAGATGGAAGCAACTCCAGAGCGAGATGAGATATTACAATTTATTAGGGATTCCCAACGCGGAATAATGAAAGGATATTTTAGTTCAAATTAATTATGGCAAGTACTTCAGATATTAGAAAAGGATTATGCATTAGATATAATCATGATATTTTTAAGATTATAGAATTTTTACATGTAAAACCTGGTAAAGGTCCAGCGTTTGTAAGAACTAAATTAAAAAGTGTAACTACTGGTAAAGTTATTGATAATACCTTTTCAGCGGGGCATAAGATTGATGATGTCCGTGTTGAAACCAGATCTTACCAATATTTGTACCCAGAAGGAGACACTTTTCATTTTATGAATACTGATGACTATAACCAAATAGCATTGCAAAAAGAAACCTTGGACGCTCCAGATTTATTAAAAGAAGGTGAAGTAGTAAAAATTCTTTTTAATACAGAAGATAGTATGCCACTTTCGGTAGAAATGCCCGCGAGTGTAGTTTTAGAAGTTACTCATTCTGAACCTGGAGTCAAAGGTAATACAGCTACCAACGCAACGAAACCCGCAACCGTAGAAACTGGAGCTCGAATCAATGTGCCCCTTTTTATAAATGAAGGCGATAAAATTAAAATTGACACTGAAAAAGGCGCCTATTTAGAACGGGTTAAGGAATAACAATTTAATGAAGTTTCCTAAAACGTATTTGTTAAGAGAAATTGCAGACTTAATCTCAGCGGAGTTCGTTGGCAAAGCAGATTTTCCTGTTTTAGGCATGAATGAAATTCATGTTGTTGAATCTGGAGATATTGTTTTTGTTGATCACCCAAAGTATTATGATAAGGCATTGAGTTCTGCTGCCACCATCGTGCTCATCAATAAAAAGGTAGATTGTCCAAAAGGTAAAGCACTCTTAATCTCCGATGACCCATTCCGAGATTTTAACATCCTCACAAAATATTTTAAACCTTTTAATGAATCAAATTCATCAATTTCACCTTCTTCTAAAATAGGAAAGAATACCGTAATACAACCAAATGGCTTTATCGGAAATGATGTAGTCATTGGTGATAATTGCTTGATTCATGCAAACGTTTCCATCTATGATGATTGTGTAATAGGTAATAATGTAACCATTCATGCAGGTACTATTTTAGGTGCAGATGCCTTTTATTATAAAAAACGCCCAACCGGATTTGATAAGTTGATTTCTGGCGGAAGAGTAATCATTGAGGATAACGTTGATATCGGTGCTGGTTGTACGATTGATAGAGGGGTAACAGGTGATACTACTATCGGGGAAGGTTCAAAATTGGATAATCAAATTCAAATTGGGCATGATACCATATTAGGAAAAAAATGCCTTATAGCTTCACATACTGGAATTGCAGGCTGTGTGGTTGTAGAAGATGAGGTGACGCTTTGGGGGCAGGTAGGTGTTATCAGCGGAATTACTATTGGAAAAGGTGCAGTAGTTTATGCACAATCTGGTATTGCAAACTCATTGGAAGGCGGTAAAACTTATTTTGGCAGTCCCGCTGTAGAAGCCAGGGCGAAAATGAAAGAATTGGCAACAATAAAGAATATGCCTTCATTACTTAAAAAATTAGAAAACAAATAGCTGGTTGATTGCTTTTTATTTGACTTTCAAAAAACTATTTTTGTCAACAATTATAAACAAGAAAACATGAGTGTTTTAGTTAATAAAGATTCTAAAATAATTGTACAAGGTTTTACAGGTAGTGAAGGTACTTTTCATGCCGAGCAAATGATTGAATATGGAACTAACATTGTTGGTGGCGTAACACCCGGTAAAGGAGGTCAAGAGCATTTAGGAAAACCGGTTTTTAACACCGTCGAAGAAGCAGTTCAAAAAGTTGGTGCAGATACATCTATCATTTTTGTTCCTCCGGCTTTTGCGGCAGATGCAATTATGGAATCTGCTAACGCAGGAATCAAAGTTATAATTACGATTACAGAAGGTATACCCGTTGCTGATATGGTCAAAGCCAATAACTATATTAAAAACATGGACTGTACACTGGTCGGACCTAATTGTCCTGGTGTGATCACACCAGGAGAAGCTAAAGTGGGTATTATGCCCGGTTTTGTTTTTAAAACAGGCGGCGTTGGTATTGTCTCTAAATCGGGCACATTGACCTACGAAGCGGCAGATCAAGTTGTTCGCCAAGGATTAGGTATCACTACAGCTATCGGTATCGGAGGTGACCCTATTATTGGAACTACCACAAAGCAAGCGGTTGAAATGTTGATTAATGACCCAGAAACCGAATGTGTAGTCATGATTGGTGAAATTGGTGGTCAATTAGAAGCTGATGCGGCAAATTGGTATAAAGAAAGCGGCAGTAAAAAACCGATAGTTGGTTTTATAGCTGGTGAAACCGCACCTGCAGGTAGAACTATGGGGCATGCCGGAGCAATAGTTGGCGGCAGTGATGACACTGCACAGGCTAAAAAGAGAATCATGGCAGAATGTGGCATTCATGTAGTAGATTCACCAGCAGAAATAGGAAAAAAAGTGAAAGCGGTAATGGCTTAATAATCCGTTAAAACTATTATAAATCCCGAATTAATCGGGATTTTTTTATTTAATTAAATTTAGCAACACTTATATTTGGATAACCACCAACAAATTTTCAACATGAAATTACTTCAAGATAAAAATGTCATCATTACGGGCGCAAGCCGAGGAATCGGAATGGGAATAGCAAAGGTTTTTGCTGAGCATGGCGCCAATGTTGCGTTTACCTATAGTTCTAGTGAAGGGCCAGCTTTGGCTCTGGAAAAAGAATTAATCAGTTTAGGAGTTATGGCTAAAGCTTATAAGAGCAATGCAGCTAGTTTTGATGCAGCAGAAGAATTGGTAAAATCTGTTCTTACTGATTTTGATGGAATTGATGTATTAATAAACAACGCGGGTATTACTAAGGATAATCTTTTAATGCGTATGGGGGAAGAAGATTTTGATTCTGTAATCGAAATCAATTTAAAATCTGTTTTTAATATGACTAAAGCAATCCAACGTACCTTCTTAAAACAGCGCAAAGGTTCAATTATTAACATGAGCAGTGTTGTTGGTGTAAAAGGGAATGCAGGACAAACTAATTATGCAGCATCCAAAGCAGGAATGATAGGTTTCACAAAATCTGTTGCTTTAGAATTAGGCTCTCGAAACATCCGATGTAATGCTATTGCTCCTGGGTTTATCGAAACAGAAATGACTGATAAACTAGATGAAAAGACCGTTCAAGGTTGGCGTGATGCAATTCCATTAAAACGAGGAGGTACACCAGAAGATGTTGCCAATGCCTGTTTGTTTTTAGCCTCAGATTTATCTGCTTACGTCACAGGACAAGTACTTAATGTTGATGGAGGTATGTTGACTTAAAGGCTTAATTTGATTTAACAATTCTTAATGCAAACCACGACGGTAGTATTGATTTTTTTAGCGGCTATTTTTTCGTTTGCATTCGCATGGTTCCAATATTTTTTCAAAAAAAAGGAAAACCGAATTAACAAGATTCTGGCTTTTTTAAGGTTCATAATGGTATTTGGTCTGTTGGTGCTACTTATAAACCCAAAATTCACAAAGAATAATTACAGCCTTGAAAAATCTAATCTAATTCTGGCTATTGATAATTCTTCTTCAATAGCTTCCCTTGAAGGCGACTCAATAGCAAAAGCTATTTTCAACAACCTCAGTAAAAACATGTCATTATTAGAACGTTTCGATTTAGCGACCTATTCCTTTGGAGAATCACTTGACGATTCAGATAGTTTGAACTTTGATAAACCTATTACAAATATTGCCAAAACACTTGCTTCAATTAATGACATTCACCGCGGTGGTAATAGTGCAATTATTCTATTGAGCGATGGTAATTCTACTTTTGGTCCTGATTATGAATTTGAAACCTTGAATAATGATATCAACATATATCCAATCGTTCTGGGTGACACCACGACTTATGAAGATATTCGCATAAGTCAGGTTAACAGTAATAAATATGCCTTTCTAAAGAACAGTTATCCTTTGGAAGTAAACATTGCTTATTCAGGCGATAGGTCAATAGAGACGCCTGTACGAATCTTTGTTGAAAATAAAGAAGTATATAGAGAGCTTATAAAGCTGAATGCCAATCAAAACAATATAACGGTAAATACATTATTGGATGCTAGTAGTGTAGGAATCCAAAACATAAGGGTTCAAATTGATTCAATTAATAATGAAAAGAATCTAGGGAATAATAAGAAGACCATTGCTATAGAGGTAATAGATGAAAAAACAAATATTACCATAGTTTCATCGATAAAGCACCCTGATATCGGAATGCTCAAAAAAGCTATTGAATCCAATGAACAAAGGGTGGTTAATATAATCGCTCCAAATTCTTCAAAAGAAATTTTAGAAGATACTGATGTTTTTATCCTATACCAACCCAACAGATCTTTTGGTGAGACCTATAACTTTATAAAAAATAAAAGAGCAAGTATATTCACAGTTACGGGGTTACAAACCGATTGGAACTTTCTAAATCAAATACAAAACAGTTTTTCAAAAGAGGTATACAATCAAAGTGAGGCCATTGTTCCAGTAAAAAATGAAGCATTTAGTCTTTTTGATATTAGTACCATTTCTTTTGCAGGCTACCCGCCATTAAAGAGCAATTTAGGTGAGATTTTAATTACAAAACCTTTTGAAACAATAGCATATCAAAAAATCAAGGGAGTAAATCTAAATGAACCACTTCTTTTAATTTTTGATGACAAAGATGTGAAAGAAGCTACACTTTTTGGCGAAGACATTTGGAAATGGCGTATGCAGGCTTATAGAGAAGATAAAGGCTTTGATTATTTCGATAATCTCATTTCAAAAACAATGCTTTATCTGTCTGATTCCAATCAAAAAAGTAGATTAGAATTGGATTATGAAACCATTTTTAATGGTTCGGCAGACATGAATCTCATGGCAGCATATTTTGATGAAACATACACTTTTGACTCAAATGCCAACTTGATTCTATCTTTAGAGAAATCGGATGGTGTATTTTCAGGAGAAAGGCCAATGCTTTTAAAAACAAATAGTTATGAAGCAGACTTAAGTGGTTTGGAAGCTGGAGAATATAATTTTATTGTTACGGTAAAAGATGAGAATTTAAAAAAGACAGGAAGGTTTACCGTCTTAGATTTTGATTTAGAAAGTCAATTTTCATCTTCAAACGATAAAAAATTAAAACGTCTAGCAGAAAAAACAGGAGGGGAATTATATTACCCATCTCAATTAAATTCTTTAATTGAATCATTAACTTCAAATCTGCAATATACTCCAACCCAAAAAAACACTAAAAATGTAGTATCTTTAATAGATTTTCACTGGTTATTAGCAATTATTGTGCTTGCTTTGGCCCTTGAATGGTTTATTAGAAAATATAACGGACTTTTATAAAAATCAAAAGAATGGATAGATTACCCAAAATTGCATTACCCTTAGTATTTGCCATAATTTTAGGCATTGTTTTAATATCAAAATCTGCAATAACCATCGGTTCAGGAGAAGCTGGGGTTCTTTATAAGACGTTTGGCGGAGGTGTTGTAACTGACGAATCACCTTTGGGTGAGGGTTTTCATATCGTAGCCCCTTGGAATAAGGTTTATATATATGAAGTGCGACAACAAGAGGTCTTTGAAAAAATGAATGTGCTTTCCAGTAATGGTTTGGATATAAAATTGGATGGTTCGGCTTGGTTTCAGCCAAAATATAAGGACTTGGGCAAGTTACACCAAGAAAAAGGTGAAGACTATGTACAACGAGTCCTTCTACCAACCATTAGGTCAGCAGCTCGTTCTGTAGTTGGGCGTTATACACCAGAGCAACTATATTCTAGTAAACGAGATGCGATTCAAGCAGAAATTTTTGAAGAGACCAAAAGAATTGTTGATGATGAATACATCCAATTAAACGAATTTTTGGTTCGTGATGTGACCTTGCCTCCAACCATAAAAGATGCTATTGAGCGAAAATTAAAACAGGAGCAAGAATCACTGGAATATGAGTTTAGACTTGTGACCGCTGAGAAAGAAGCCCAGAAAGTACGCATCGAAGCTCAGGGTAAAGCAGATGCAAACCGTATATTGAGTGCTTCGTTAACAGATAAGATTCTCCAAGATAAAGGAATAGATGCTACTTTAGAGCTTTCAAAGTCACCGAATGCCAAAGTAGTTGTAGTTGGCTCTGGGGGTGACGGATTACCTTTAATTTTGGGAAATAACTAAAAATTGCTTTTTTGTATAAAAATTAAGTTTTAATTTTACGGCATTATGAAAAGAAATAATACACACCATCATATCGTAATACACGCTCAGGCGAGGTAACGATATTTTGTGTATTTCAAAATAATTAAAAACCCGTTTGAGCAATCAAACGGGTTTTGTTTTTGCCCATTTTGATTGTTTGAACACCAAAATTTAAAGATGACAAAAATTAGAATTGCTATTCAAAAAAGCGGACGTTTAAATGAAGACTCTCTCAAGATTTTAAAGGAAGCAGGAATATCCATTGATAATGGAAAAGATCAATTAAAAGCCACAGCGCGAAATTTTCCGTTAGAAGTATTTTATCTTAGAAACGGAGATATTCCTCAATACTTAAGAGACGGAGTAGTGGACATTGCTATAATTGGTGAGAATGTACTGATTGAAAAAGGGCAGGGAATAACTATAGTGGAACGTTTGAATTTTTCTAAGTGTAAAGTATCACTTGCAGTTCCAAAGTCAGTAGAGTACAATTCTATAAAAGATTTTGAAGGGAAAAGAATAGCGACTTCTTATCCAAATACTGTAAAACAATATTTTGATTCCAAAGGAGTATCCGCAGAACTCCATATCATTAACGGTTCAGTAGAGATTGCTCCAAACATAGGACTCGCGGATGGCATTTGTGATATTGTTTCTAGTGGCAGTACTTTGTTTAAAAATGGTCTTAAAGAAGTAGAGGTCATGTTGACCAGTGAAGCAGTTTTAGCTGTTTCGCCTCAAATCAATAAAGATAGAAAATCACTATTGACTAAACTACAATTCAGAATTCAATCCGTTTTAAGAGCAAGAAAGTCAAAATATGTTTTATTAAATGCTCCAAATGAAAAATTAGATGAAATATTAGCTTTGTTGCCTGGTATGCGTAGTCCTACTGTTTTACCGCTTGCAGAGGAAGGGTGGAGTTCTGTGCACACTGTGATTAATAAAGATACTTTTTGGGAAGTAATAGATGAATTAAAATCAGCAGGTGCAGAAGGTATTTTGGTTTGTCCAATTGAAAAAATGGTTTTATAATGTGTGTAAATGACAAACTAATAGTACAACTTATTCCTTATGACAAAATGGAATCAATAGTGCCTTTAGCTTTTGAACTAAATAGGGGTAAAATAACACATGAGGTTTTAGAAAATAGATTAAAAAAAATGCTTAAAATGGGAGGGTATGAATGTGTAGGAGTTTATGATAATGACGAACTAATAGGTATTTGTGGAGTATGGATACTGTATAAGCTCTATGCTGGGAAGCACATAGAACCAGATAATGTTTTTGTTAAGAAAGAATATCGAAGTAGAGGTGTTGGGGAATTAATGTTGGATTATGTTTTTGAATATGCAAAGAAAATCGGTTGTGAGGCCGCAGAAGTAAATTTTTATGTGGCAAACAAAAAAGGACAACAATTTTGGGAAAGACAAGGGTTTGAGTCTTTAGCTATTCACGGCTTTAAAAAATTCAATCAAATAAAGTAATGAATAAAATTTATAAACCGAATAGAACCGATTGGAATGAAATCTTAAAAAGACCAACTCAAACAATTGACGCAATTGAAGATATTGTAAACGATATTTTTAAAGAAGTGAAAAAAGATGGTGATGCTATTTTAAGAAAATATACTCAACAATTTGATGGTGTTTCATTGGATGATTTACTTGTTTCAGCTTTAGAAGTGGAAGAAGCAAGAACACTTGTTTCAGATAATCTTAAGACAGCTATTCGGTTAGCAAAATCAAATATCGAAACCTTTCACAAAGCACAAATAACCGATCGAGTAGAAATAGAGACTACTTCCGGGGTATTATGCTGGCAAGAAAAAAGGCCCATACAAAAAGTGGGACTTTATATTCCAGGGGGAACAGCTCCGTTATTCTCAACTATTTTGATGTTGGCAATTCCTGCGAATATTGCTGGCTGTAAAGAAATTGTGCTGTGTTCGCCTCCTGATAAAGAAGGAAAATTAAACCCCGCTATTCTATATACAGCACAGTTATGCGGCGTATCACAAATTTTTAAAGTTGGTGGAATCCAGGCAATCGCAGGAATGACTTTTGGAACAGAAAGTATTCCCCAAGTATATAAAATCTTTGGTCCTGGAAATCAATTTGTAACGGTTGCGAAACAAATCGCCACCAAATATGGAGTCGCAATTGATATGCCAGCTGGACCAAGTGAGCTTTTAGTTGTTGCAGACGACACGGCTGACGCAGCATTTGTTGCTTCTGATTTATTAAGTCAGGCAGAACATGGTACTGATAGTCAGGTCATCTTAGTTTCCACTTCAGAAAAAATGATTGACGCCGTGGAGTTAGAAGTCGAGAAACAAATAAAAGACTTACCAAGAAAAAAAATTGCACGAAAAGCAATAGAAAACAGCAAATTGATATATGTTGAAGATGATGGCACAGCTATAGACTTAATCAATGTGTATGGCCCTGAGCATTACATCATATGTTCAAAGAATGAGGATTTTTATATAGACAATACCTTTAATGCAGGATCGGTTTTTATAGGAAACTATACGCCTGAAAGTGCTGGTGATTATGCCTCTGGCACTAATCACACCTTACCAACAAATGGTTATGCAAAACAATATAGCGGCGTGAATCTAGATAGTTTTATGAAAAGTATGACGTTTCAAAAAATTACTGAAAAGGGTATAGAAAAAATTGGCAATGCTATTGAAGTTATGGCGGAAGCCGAGGGCTTACAAGCACATAAGAATGCGATTACCTTAAGATTGAATAGTTTAAAATGAGTTTCAACTTAGACAATATAACTCGAGAAAGTGTAAAAGAATTGACACCCTATTCTTCTGCGCGTGATGAATATGTATCAGACGGCTCAGATATGGTTTTTTTAGATGCAAATGAAAATCCGTTTGAAAATGGTGTAAATCGTTATCCTGACCCACAGCAACGCAGTCTAAAGTCTGTCTTGGCTCAACAAAAAGGAATAGAAAAGGATAACATACTATTGGGCAACGGTAGTGACGAAGTTCTTGATTTACTTTTTAGAGCTTTTTGTGAGCCTAAAATTGACAACATTATCACGTTACCACCTACCTATGGAATATATAAAGTACTTTCAAGTATCAACGATATAGAAAATAGGGAAGTTTTATTGACTGATGAATTTCAGCCCGATATAAATGCAATATTGAAAGGGACAAACAGCAACTCTAAACTGCTCTTTATTTGCTCACCTAATAATCCAACCGGAAATAGTATTTCAATAAACAATATTGAGAAACTACTGAATGAGTTTAAAGGGTTGGTGATTATTGATGAGGCATATATCGATTTTTCTGCTCAGAAAAGTTGGGTTTCCAAAATATCAAAATATAAAAATTTGGTTATTGCCCAAACACTTTCTAAGGCTTATGGTATGGCTGGTGTTCGACTAGGTATTTGCATCGCTTCAAAAGAAATCATTTCGGTTTTAAACAAATTAAAACCACCATATAATGTAAATGAGTTGACGCAAAACAGGGCTTTAGAAAGGGTATTGAATGTTAAAAAAGTAAAATCTGAGGTAACACAAATTCTATCTGAACGAAAAAGAATGGTAAAAGCTTTTTCTGAAGTCTCTTTTATCGCAAAAATATTTTCTTCTGAAGCTAACTTCGTGCTAGTTCAAGTAGATGATGCAGCTCTTAGATACCGTCAATTGCTAGATAAAGGTATAGTTGTTCGTAATAGGAGCACACAACCTTTATGTAAGAATACGCTCCGATTTACAATTGGAACCGCATTAGAGAATGATAGATTACTTGAAGTATTAAAAACACTTAAATAATGGCACAAAAAATACTGTTCATAGATAGAGATGGCACTATCATTAAAGAAACTGTTGATGAGCAAATAGATGCATTTGAAAAAATGATATTTTACCCTAAGGTATTTACTTATTTGGGTAAAATTGCGAAAGAGTTGGATTATAAATTAGTAATGATTACGAATCAAGACGGTTTGGGAACGGACGAGTTTCCAGAAGAAAGCTTTTGGCCTGTACATAATTTTGTTTTAAAATCTTTTGAAAATGAGGGGGTCGTATTTGATGAAATTTATATAGACAAAACATTCCCACATGAGAATGCAAATACGAGAAAACCTAAAACCGGACTCTTAACAAAGTATTTCACCGATACTTATGATTTAGAAAACTCATTTGTAATTGGGGACCGATTAACGGATATGGAGTTAGCTAAGAATTTGGGTGCAAAAGGAATTTTTATTGACGATAAAACGCTTTTAGGTACCGGTGAAATAACTGTTACAGAGAAAGACTTATCTGTTCACATTGCATTGCAGTCCAACGATTGGGAAAAGATTTATGGGTTTTTAAAAACGAGGTCTCGTTATGCTGAAGTCCACCGAAAAACAAAAGAAACGGATATTCAAATTGAGCTAAATCTTGATGGCACAGGAAAAAGTGATATTAAAACCGGACTTTCCTTTTTTGATCACATGCTAGACCAACTGGCAAGGCATGGACAAATGGATTTGCAACTACATGTTGATGGTGACTTAGAAGTAGATGAACATCATACAATTGAAGATACTGCTATTGCTTTAGGAGAAGTATTCTATGATGCTTTGGGCAATAAAATTGGAATTGAACGGTATGGGTTCTGTTTACCAATGGATGATTGTTTGGCCCAAGTTGCCATCGATTTTGGCGGCCGTAACTGGTTGGTTTGGGATGCAGATTTTAAACGTGAAATGGTCGGTGATATGCCAACCGAAATGTTTTACCATTTCTTTAAATCGTTCACTGATGGAGCCAAAGCAAATTTAAACATCAAAGCCGAGGGAACTAATGAGCACCATAAAATAGAGGCAATTTTTAAAGCCTTTGCAAAGTCAATTAAAATGGCCGTTAAAAGAGATTTAGAAAAGATGGTATTGCCATCAACAAAAGGAATATTGTAAATGAAGTTAGTAATAGTAGATTATGGTGCTGGTAACATTCAAAGTATAAAATTTGCTTTTCAAAGATTAGGTGTTGAAGCGCAATTGAGTAATGATATCAGAACTATTGAAGAGGCAGATAGGGTCATATTTCCAGGAGTAGGTGAGGCAAGTAGCGCCATGAGTAAACTGACCCAGAGCGGGTTGAATAGATTAATTCCAAAACTAAAGCAACCAGTTCTTGGAATTTGCTTAGGTATGCAATTAATGTGCAATTCTTCTGAAGAGGGAAAGACAAAAGGTTTGGGGATTTTTGATGTGGATGTTCTTAAGTTCAATTCTGGTGTCAAAGTGCCTCAGATAGGTTGGAATAAGATTGAGAATTTAAAATCTCCATTATTTCAAAAGCTTAATGAAGATTACATTTATTTGGTGCATAGTTTTTATGCTCCAAAAGCTATTGAAACCATTGCAACATGTGAATATGGTTTGGAATATAGTGCGGCTTTACAAAAAGATAACTTTTATGGCACTCAATTTCATCCAGAGAAATCAGGGAAATATGGTGTAAAAATTTTAGAGAATTTTATTTCAATTTGAGATGGTTGAAGAATTTTTTATTTCAGATAATAAATCTAAACTCGATACCTTTTTTATTCATAGCTATCTTTCAGAACAATCATATTGGGCAAAGGGTAGATCAATAGAAAATGTTCTTAGGTCTATTGAAAACTCACTGTGCTTTGGTGTTTACAATTTGGAACAAAAACAGATTGGTTTTGCTAGATTAGTTACTGATCAAGTAGTATTTGCATGGATAATGGATGTTTTTGTCGCGAAAGAATGTAGAGGCAAAGGAATTTCTATAAAACTAATAGATCATATATTGCAAAGACCTGAAATCGCAGATGTAAATGGAATTGGATTAAGAACGAATGACGCACATGCCCTTTATGGCAAATTTGGTTTTGAAAAAATTAAAAATCCAGAAACCTGGATGTTAAAGAAAAGAGTATAATGAGAATAATACCCGCTATCGACATTATCGAAGGTAAATGCGTACGTCTTTCAAAAGGGGATTTTAATACGAAGAAAATTTATAACGAAAGTCCCTTGGAAGTTGCCAAATCTTTTGAGGCACATGGTGTTGAATATTTACATTTAGTTGATTTAGATGGTGCTAAGTCAAAGCATATTGTGAATTATAAGGTTTTAGAACAAATCGCTTCAAAAACAAACTTAAAAATAGATTTTGGAGGAGGATTAAAATCAGACGACGATTTACGAATAGCTTTTGATAACGGAGCAAACCAAATTACAGGGGGCAGTATTGCTATAAAAGATAGATCTACCTTCTTGCGATGGCTGAATGTTTACGGAACGGACAAAGTTGTTTTGGGAGCTGATGTTTTAGATGAAAATGTTGCAGTTTCTGGATGGCAAGAAGAATCAAGTGAGAAGTTGATTCCCTTTGTAATAGGATATCAAAAAATTGGGGTCAAGTATGTGATTTGTACTGATATTTCTAAAGACGGTATGCTACAAGGTCCTTCTTTTGATTTATATAGAAAATTGTTAAATGAAACTAAGGTGCATAAAACTACCGTCACTGGAGCCGGAGTCGGAGATTTTGAAGCGATAGGTATTAACTTAATCGCAAGCGGGGGTATCTCGGCATATGAAGAATTGCCAAAACTCCAAGAACTGGGCTGTGAAGGTGTTATTATTGGTAAGGCCATCTACGAGAATAGAATTACTTTAAAACAATTGGAAGAATACATACTGACATGGTAGCCACGGATAATAAAGCAATAAATGAGTTTGTAGAAAATGTTATATATCGTTTAGATGAAAACACACGAATGATTTCTATTGCTTTTGATACTCTTACTGAAGAACAACTATGGTTAAGGTCAAATAAAGCCTCCAATAGTGTGGGAAACTTAATTTTACATCTATGTGGCAATATGACTCAATATGCGATTTCTTCTTTAGGTGAAACTGAAGATGTAAGAGATAGAGATAGTGAATTCGAAACCTCTTCAGGTCTAACAAAAAAAGAATTGTTAAGTAAACTTTTGAACACCGTTTCGGATGCAAAGTCAACTATTGAAAACGCAACAATAGGTCAATGGCTGAAAAAGAGAGATGTTCAAGGATTTCATTTTTCTGGTATTGGAGTCATTCTTCATGTGGTAGAACATTATAGCTATCATACTGGTCAAATCGCTTTTTGGGCAAAGCAACTGAATAATAAGGCTCTGGGTTTTTATGACGGAATAGACTTAAATATTAAAAATGAAGAATAGATGCTAACGAAGAGAATTATTCCTTGTTTAGACATAAAAGATGGTAGAACCGTTAAGGGTGTCAATTTTGTTGATTTACGTGATGCCGGTGATCCAGTAGAATTAGCCCAACGATATGCCGAAGAAGGTGCTGATGAGCTTGTTTTTCTTGATATATCTGCAACCGAGCAAAAACGTAAGACCCTTGCAGAATTAGTGTATCATGTTGCTGAAAAACTAAACATTCCGTTTACTGTCGGAGGTGGAATATCTTCGATAGAAGATGTAGATGTCTTGCTTAAAAATGGCGCAGATAAAGTTTCTATTAATTCGTCAGCTGTTAAACGTCCAGAATTAATTAATGAATTGGTAGCAAAGTTTGGCTCACAATGCATTGTTGTGGCTATTGATGCTAAAAAAATAGACGAAAACTGGAAAGTTCACTTAGTGGGTGGTAAAGTGCCAACAGAGCTTGATTTATTTGAATGGGCAGAAGAAGTTGAAAAGAGAGGGGCTGGTGAAGTTTTGTTTACCTCAATGGATAATGATGGGACAAAAAATGGTTTTGCAAATATGGCATTAGCCCGATTATCCGAAGAATTGAATATTCCTATCATCGCTTCAGGTGGTGCAGGAAAAATGGATCATTTTTCAGAAACTTTTAAAATAGGTAAAGCAGATGCAGCATTAGCCGCCAGTGTATTCCATTTTAAGGAAATCGAGATTAAAGATTTAAAAAACAAATTAAAAAAGGAAGGTATTCCGATACGAATATGAAACTAGATTTTACCAAAAATAAAGACAGGCTGGTTCCAGCAATTGTACAAGATGCGATTACAAAGAATGTGTTGATGTTGGGTTATATGAATGAAGAGGCCATAAAAGTTACTCAAGAAACTAAAAAAGTGACCTTTTTCAGTAGAAGTAAGCAAAGATTGTGGACTAAAGGAGAAGAGAGCGGCAATTTTCTGAATCTTGTCGGTATAAAAAATGATTGTGACCACGATACGCTATTGATCCAAGTTAAACCCGCAGGACCTACTTGTCATACAGGCACCGATACTTGTTGGGGAGAAGAGAATGACCAATCCTATGGTTTTTTATCAGAGCTAGAAAATGTAATTACGTCCCGTAAAGAAAATAAAGATGACAAAAAAAGCTATGTGGCTTCATTGTTTAGAGACGGTATCAACAAAATAGCCCAAAAAGTAGGCGAAGAAGCGGTGGAGACTGTAATTGAAGCTAAAGATAACAATGATGAATTGTTCTTGAACGAAAGTGCTGATTTGCTATTTCACTACTTAATTTTACTTCAGGCCAAAGGTTATAAATTGAATGATGTGGTTAAAGTATTGGGGGCACGACATTAATTCTTTTTTAAAAGAACCTAAATACTAAGTTTTTGACTCTTATTTCATCACAGAAACTGAGAACAGGTCAATATTAACTGATGAAAAGCGATATTTTATTAGAAGAACACTGATTTTTACAACATGTAATCGATTTACCACCTCTTGTCAATTATATACTACTTCTAGACAATAACATTTTTACCAATCCTCTTCTTCATATTTCTTTGATAAAAATCAGAGAAAACCATGAAAAAGAAATGGATTGTCATATTAAATATCTTAATGATTGCGATAGTAGCTTCTTGCAATCAAAAACAAGAAGTTGTTGAAGAAAAAAAGTCAACTAAAGAAGAGGTCATTGCCCAAATCGAAAAAACAGGGCTTGCCGTACGAGAGGCTTTTGCGAAAGGAGATATTGAAAGTATAAAGTTATATCATCACCCTGATGTACAAAAGGCGTTGAGTTATATGGATATTAAAAATGGCCGAGAAGAGGTGTTGCAGGGACTAAAAGGTACCATGGAAAATTTTGATTTAAGATTTCTTGATGAAAAGGCTACGGAAGTCTTTCTATATTTTGACGATGTCGTTGTGAAGCAAATGCGTTTTGGATTGGAACTAATACCAAAAAATGGTGATGATCCATTTGTGTTTAGAGGTCGTACACTAATTGTTTTACAACGTTCCGATGAAAGCCCAACAGGTTGGGCCACCATTCACGAAATTATTCAACCTTATCAAGAATAAAACCAAATAAAAGTGAAAAAAATTATAGTTGTACTTGTGGCGTTTTACTTGACAAAAAGTTTTTCTCAAGAGGCCGTTATTAAATTTGAAACTAATGGAAAGCAAGAATTAAACCGATTAGATAACCCTTTTCAAAATTTTATTGGTGAGTGGACCCTTCAAGATGATAAATGGATACAAAATTGGGGTAGTACGACGGATACTCTTACCATACCTAAACATCATACGATTTCGTCACAGGTTAATACAAAAAATAGCTTATTTTCTATTATTGATGGTCCTAAACCTAATGGTCATATCTTTTGGTCGTATAACCCTGTCACAAAAGAAGTAAACCACTTGTCAAGTTTTGGTGAACTTAGAGTAGGGGTAGGAGCAGGTAGTATTTCCGAGAGAGGAGATGTGCGACTTAAAATTAGTTTTGAAGGTGAGCACAAGAATACTTATAGGGTCTATAGCTACAAGTGGATCACAGAAGACAAATACCACATGAAATCGGTTCAATTTGGTTTAGATGATTCACCAACAGGGCTTTTTTACGAGGGCACTTTTGTGCGTTTGGCAAAACAAGAAAAAACGACCTTAAGAAACCAAATTGAAGAAGTCTTAGCTATTCTTGATAATAAGGCACTAACTGTTGACCAACAACTAAAGGTATATGACGACTCCATAGTTCATATGGCCCCGGGGAGTAAAGTAAACTTGGGTAAAGAAGCATTGCGTATTCATTTAAAGGAACAACGTAAATACGGTAGTGCTGAAATGCGTCATAAAATCATTGAAATCGAAACTTTTGAAAATTTAGTATTGATGCGAGGTCAAGTAATTGGAACTTACTATCCCAAAAATGAAAATCCTCCCATTACATTTAGAACGAAGAATTTGTTTGTTTTTAGTTCAAAAGAAGGAGGCTTGAAAATTAAAAAGGTCATTTATAATTCCTCTCCAAATGAATAATCAAAATATTAGTCTCTTTTCTTAATTTCAGAACTTCCGCTTAATTCTTGTCTGATAATTTTAGCATTGCCCTTATAGCTCAAAGAACTGGCCCAGAGGCCTCTGCATCGATGGTTTCATTAACTGTCAAAAAGGCATCACTTGAGCCAGAAAATTCAATGGTTAAATCATTAATTGATAAATCATAATCTTTAAACGTGCTACTTCCTGATAATCTGGCATTTAAAGAATTAGCACTTCCAAATAAATCTAAATCAGATGCCCCGTCTAATTTAACTATCAATTGTTCGGTGTTAATTTTTCCTTCAAGATTAGAAGCCCCAGATAATACAATTTCAGCTGCTTTGGTAGTCCAATCATTTTCTAAGCTAACTTCAGATGCCCCACTAAGGTCAAATTTTGATAGGTCATTTGTAACTATATACACATTTAGGGTCGACCGACCTTTTATGGAGACATTATCACGTAATCTAATGACCAAATTATTTCCATCTTGCTCAACAACAATATTTTTATGCAAATTGTCATTAGCATCGATTTCGATACTTTCTTCGGTATCAGAAAAAGTGACAAAAACAGAAAACGAATCTGAAGCTCTTAAGCCAGTATAATTGGTAAAAGAGAAACTTCTAGTAGTTACTTCTCCCTCTGCGCGAATTGTTTCATTATCACATGATGTAAATAGAATTGCTACAAATATTAAAATTGTGATGATTGATTTTGATTTCATTTTGATTGATTTTAATTTTCATCGATACCCTGAACTTGTTTCTGAGTCTCATTTCATTATTCTGAAATGGTCACCGGAATCCATCGCAAGGGAACATAATTGCGATTGTATTTCCCTTTTTTGATAAAGACTTGATTATCTTCTGTAAATACCCAAACTGTGTTGATTTTCTGATTTTTGAATGATGATTTCATGATTTTGATTTTTGAATGATGTTTTTATTAATTCAACTGTTTTTTATAACGGTTTCTACCCATATTAAAAATGCCTAGCTTAATACCAATCCCACCAGAAAAACCATTAATTCGATCAATAGGACTGTTGGCTAACTCTATTTTACTTGAAAAACGATATTTTATCCCTGCCTCTAACTGAACATATCTAGAAATATTAAAAAGGGCGCTCATACCCGGTTCTAAAACGAACACCGGATCCACATCATCCTCATCAATATTAATATCTTCATCTCTTCTCACAGCATCACCGTCTATATAGCCTACTGCACCACCACCAATAAATAAAGGAAAAGAGAGGTTTACTCTAGATTTGCTAAAGAAAATAGGCTCTAAATGAAAACCAGCATAGGCCGCAAATAAATCTTCATTGAGATTGTTGGTAGTATTAAAAATGTTTTGTTCAGAATACAGAAATTTACCTTCAAAACCAACTTCAAATTGTTGGTTGGCTACATAAGCTACTTTTATCCCTCCAATATAAGTGTCCTCCCCTTCAATTTCTCCATAAGCCATTGTGAGTCCTACATATACACCATGCACCACGTTCTTACGATCATTAAAGGTGATATATTCTCCTTCATTATCTTGGGCATAGGTTTGAAAGCCAAGAAACAGAAGTAATAAAAATATGCTCGCTTTTTGATTGTTCATTTTGTTAGGTTTTATAATTCTAGATTGATTGTAATAAAGACATTAAAAAAATTCGAGGGTTGCACCTTTTGATAAAAATTTATTCTTGCAAGGTTATAATTCCTTTTAATCCTTGTATGACGATTGAACCCATCTTTTCGTGACCATAAGTAGCTTCAATTTCTCTCAGCTTTCGACCTTTATCTAGCATATTGGAGTTTACATTTTCAAAAGACTTGGGCAAACGCACTAGGCCTTGTTCTAGGGTAGCCTTGAAGTGGTGTGAAAAGTGAGTTACTGCAAGTCTAATCTCAGAAGATTCTTGTTCTATGGAAATTTCAGCAGCAGGCTCTAAGATTTTAAAAACCCTAAAATCAGCTATTTTCATACTCAAGTCTATATCTTTGGTCAGCTTACTAATCTCCATGGTACTAAACTTTAAATTCCCATAAACAGTACCAATTTCAGTGGCAAGAATATCATCTTTATTGGAATAAATCTCTAAAGAGGTCACAGAATTCATATTGATTTCCGTTCCACTGCTATTTAAGCGCAGGCTTTTAGAATTATCCATCTCCAATTTTCCGTTTTTAAGATTTAGGCTGGCATAATCCATATCCTTGGCACGTAGCTTTCCGAATTTTAATATAATATCTGCCTTGCTCAAGTTTTCGCCCAACCATAGGTCACCATGTTCTATTATAGTGTTTAGTTGCCCACTCCAACCATCAATAATAACATCACCAAAGCGATTGGTTACCTTAAGTTTTGTCTTTTTTGGTAAGAACACCTCATAATCAATTTGCACGTGACTACGTTCACTATCAATAGGGTTTGCACTATTGAAAAAATCGGCAAACCAGCCTGTATTTTTATTTGCAATTTCAGAGACGACAGACACGTTGTCACTACTCGATTTAAATTTGGGGTTTACTCGCTTCAATAAATCTTTGGCATTATCCTTTTTTCTATGATTGACCTTGATAGAAATCTTTATGGAGACTTCGTTCTTATCCCATCCAGAAAGGTTAATGTTTCCATACTTGTTCTCTAACTGTAGGGCTCCAGCATTGGTAAAAGAAAAGCTCTTTTCTACGGTTTTAGATACTCTTTCTTGCCCGGTAACCAATTGAACCGAGAATAGCACCATGGCTAGCCATAAGACTTTTTTATAGTGTGTATCCATAATTTTCTTCTTGTGATTTAGAATCATTTATCTGCTTCAGTAAATTTTCAATGAGCTCGATTCGTTTTTTATAATTGGCAACAATAGCCTCAAGCACTCGCTCATTATCTAGGTTGTTTCGCATTTCTATACGTAAGGTTTCATATTCCACATCAAGTTCATCCATAAAGGATAAAAACTCGGCTTTATCATCATCTGTTAGGTTAGGATTGTTTTGCACCAACTTTACTTGGTACGATACCAAGTTTTGATAGTGCATATCAATATCTAATAATTCTTTACTTGCATATTGCGTTTGTTCATCACCACTAAAAACGGAAAGCCCTATAAAACTGGTAATACCTATTAGCAACAGTACACTCGCAGCTACTCTTATCATTGGTGATTTCCAAAGAGGAATCACCTTAGGTTCTTCTTTTTCTAGCTCGTTGGAGATATTAGCCCACATTTTAGCGCGGTCTGCCTTATGCTCATCAAACTGAGCAGCGTTATCTCTAATATGTTTTTCAAAATTGTCCATTACAATTCTTTAATAATTTCTACTAGTTTTTTCTTGGCTCTATGATATTGCGATTTCGAGGTTGCCGTAGCTATCCCCAATATTTCTCCTATTTCAACATGATCGTATCCCTCAATGAGGTATAAATTAATAATCTGTTTGTATCCTGTTGGCAATTGGGCAATGCCCAACTGTACTTTTTTAATATCCACAGCATCTACTACTTCAACTGGTTCTTCATTAGTTAAATGAAATTCATGGGCATCCATAGGTACCACAGCAATGCGCTTTGCTCTTAAGTGGTTAATACTTTTATTAATGACGATTCGTTTTAACCAAGCCCCAAAAGAGCTTTCATATTTAAAACTTTTTAGATTTTTAAAAGCATCTACAAAACTGTCCTGTACTACATCTTCAGCATCTTCTTTAGTACCCAAAAACCGCATGCTCACGTTGTACATAGCATCTACATAGAGCTCAAACAGCTCGTATTGTGAACCACTATGGCCTTTCTTGCAGCTTTCTACAAGCGATTGATGCGTAAAACGGACTTCGGTCGTCAAAGGGTATTAAAGGTTGATGTGTGTTACTAAAGACAATTGCAAAAGTAAAGGGTTGCATTTAGAAGAAAAAAAAGTAAAAATATTTGGTTAGAGGTAGTAACGTAAGTGAATACTTTAGTAAGATTTAAACCTTACCATCCCATAAATTGTCTTTTAAAATCTTGGGCAACACATCTTTTTTGTAATGGCGACTCATTGGAATCTTATACATTTGAATTTGAATCTCATGTTTGGCAACACCTTCAATCTTGTCTAATGCAATAACATATGATTTGTGGACTTGAGCAAAGGCAACAGTTCCTAATTTTTCAACCACATTTTTTAAGGAGAGTAAGCTTACATACTTGCGCTTGTTGGTTTGAATAATGACATAATTCTGCATGGCTTGCACAAAAAGAATTTCATCATGATAAATCTTCTCGTATTTACCATCACACTTAATGAAAAAGCAACCACGTTCCTCATCTTTTGAGACTGAAACACCTCTTTTTCGCAATAGTTCGAAATGCTGCTTGGCCTTTGTTGCAGCGGTAAAAAAACGATTAAAAGAAATTGGTTTTAAAAGATAATCGAGCACATTTAAATCGAATCCTTCTATAGCGTAGTTTGGAAAAGCCGTAGTTAAAATGGTCATAGGCGGAGTAGGATTGGACTTTAAGTACTCTAATCCATTCATTAGGGGCATTTGAACATCCAAAAACAATAAATCAATATCATTTTCTGCTAATAATTGAGGGATTTCCAAGGCAGAAACACCGGTACCTGCATAATTCATAAAATCGACCTGACCAATGTAATTTACAATACATTCTCTTGCTAATGGCTCATCATCTATAACAATGCAGTTCATCATCCGCTAACTTTTTTTAACGGTATAGCAGTCTTCTGTTCTAATTTTAAATTTAAGGTCACCGTATGAATGTCTTTTCCTTTTGTTATGAGCAAAGCGTGTTCATTGGGATAAATAATAGCCAAGCGTCGTTTTACATTATTAAGGCCTAATCCGCCGTAAGCCACTCCTTCGGGTAAGGTATGCTGTAATTCAAAATTGGCGCTATTGATTAACTGAAAATGTAGATTGTTTCGATCTAAGCTAATGTTTAATTGAATCCATTTTTTGAGTTCTTGGTCTTCAGATAGGTGTTTAAAAGCATTTTCAATAAAGGGTATCAAAATGAAAGGTGCAATAGTGAGTTCATCATCTACTTTTGGAATATCGGCCTTGAGCTCAAAATTTTGATTTTGCCGAAGACTTTCCAACTCCATAAAGCTTTCAATATATGCCAGCTCATTTTTCAAAGGAATTTTATGACTATTGCACTCATAAAGTTGATACCTCAACAGACTGGAAAACTTTACCAAAGAATCGGAAGCCATTTTTGGGTTTTTATTGATGAGCACAAAAATGGAGTTGATGGTATTGAACAAAAAATGGGGATTGAATTGTGATTTCAAGAATTTTAACTCAGTCTCCAATTTTTCTTTTTCCAAAGCTTGTTGCCTTTTTTGAGAAGCTACCCAAATTTTGGTCAATTTTATGCTTAAACCCAAGGTAGTAGCCCCAACACAAGAGGGCAATGTATTATGTTTGAATATGGTAATGGGAGTCTCAGGGGAGATATTGTACAACTCGTATACTGATTCATTAGCAATTATTGCTGCTAAATAATAATTAGCCGTTATCGCTGCAGCCATCAGTATAATTACCCCAATTATTGAAAGAAAGAAAGCTAGGTATTTTCC
Source organism: Croceitalea rosinachiae (assembly GCF_031846445.1). Lineage (NCBI taxonomy): Bacteria > Pseudomonadati > Bacteroidota > Flavobacteriia > Flavobacteriales > Flavobacteriaceae > Croceitalea > Croceitalea rosinachiae. The sequence goes on from NZ_JAVRHR010000002.1 coordinate 651,356, forward strand.
TTTTTGTAAAAACTTCGGAACCAGAACGTACAGACAAAAATATACCCCTAAAGCCTGATATACTACATATCCTAAAAACTTGACGACCCCGTAAGGCACCATTATGGAATCAAATACTTTGGATATGCTGCCCGTGAACAAAGTCCACCACGCAAAGTGATATACGGCCCAGAATAGCACGTGGTGTATTTTATATCTTTCTAAAAAAGAGGTGATATGCGTTAAACTGTTTGTAGTCATAATTCGTTAAAAAGGCACTTTAAACAACAAGATACAACGGTTAGCAGCCAATATCAAACTGGGTATTTCACAACTTGATGTCAGGTAACGAATACTTGACGAAATACATTTTTCAGTATTATGAGTGCAATTCAGTAGAAAAACCCGCCATTTCTTCTGGTGATAAAGTAAATCGCCCCGCATGTCATTCTCTTTTTCATGACGATTTTGATTCTTACTACTTGCAGTCAAATTCGTATCAATGAAATCATATATCCTATTTCTAGTATGCTGCTTAGCCTCTGTTGAACTGTTATTCGGTCAATTAGTGGGTTCCGTGGTCGATGTTGATGGTAATCCCGTGTCTTATGCTAACGTTATGATTTATAGTCATCCAGATTCCGCCTTGCAAACAGGGGTTATTACTAATGAAGATGGTTTTTTTGTTATAAATTATGCAAACCAGGGCACATTTATGCTCCGTATAGACCTTTTATCCTTCAAAACATGGAATTCTGAACCGTTCACCATTTCTGGTACTGATTTCAAAAAGGATTTTGAGAAAATTATCTTAGAAGAGGAAGTTACCTCGCTACAAGGTGTTGAAGTTAGGGGACAACGAAAATTGATACAACGAACGCAAGAGGGTAGTATCATAAATGTACAGGCGAGTGTAATGACTCAGGGCAGTACCGCCCTGCAATTGTTAGAGCGTTCTCCAGGCGTAATTCTGGACCAGTACAACAATACCTTTTCACTAAATGGCAAAAGTGGCACGCTGATTATGATAAATGGAAAGGCGCAACGCATCCCAATAGCAGATTTAATTGCCATGCTCAACGGAATGAGTGCCAATACTATTGAACGAATAGAACTATTGACTAATCCGTCTGCACGGTATGATGTAGATGGTAATGCGGGTATCATCAATATTGTAATGAGTAAAAATGAAACTCTGGGCATTCGGGGTAACCTTAATTTAAGTACTGGCTATGGTAAAGGCGTTAAGCAAACAACTGGACTTTCCCTTAATTATGGGGGTGAGCGCTCCACGATATTTGGCAGTTACACCTTCTCTTATGACGATACTTTTAGCGGATTTAGAGGGGTGGGTGTAAGTGAAATTCCTGTTTTGGGAGGAAATACCGCTATCGACTTTACGAGCAGAACACAACAGATAAATCGAAATCACAATCTCAATCTAGGCTATGAATACCAAGTCTCAGAAACTTCCTCATTTGGCGCTAGTGCCTTGTTCAATCAGTCTAGGCCTTTGGTTATGACCCAAAATTTAGGCTTGTACGATTTTATCATTAACCCTTTTTTAGAAGCTCAAATTCGTCTAAATGGTGATGGAAACCTAAAGAATTTAACCTCTTCTGTGTATTATGAAAAGACCGGAGAGAAAAATAGTTTTATGATAACGGGAGATTACATCAATTACAACAGCCAAACCCCTAATGAAGTAAACAGTTTCTATTTTGATGAAAATGGCGACCCTTTTCAACCCGAAAGTGAAATCTATAACAATGGAAATCGTGGCTTTAACGAAACTGATATCAATGTTGGGGTACTAAAATTGGATTATGAACATACTATCAACGAAAAAGCCTCCCTAGAAGGTGGTATAAAAGGGTCATTATCCAATACTGTTAATGACGCGCGTATTGAAATTTTGGAAGGAGATGAATTTGTACCTGATGACCGATTTATAAGTACGTTAGAAAATAAAGAAACCATTGGCGCGGCCTATGCCTTGACCGATTATAGCATTTCTGAAAAGTTAAAGGTTCAGCTGGGTTTACGCTATGAATATTGGGACCAAGATTTTGATGATAACACGCTTGACCGCAGTTTTGAAAAACTATTTCCATCCTTTTTTGCTACGCACGCTTTTTCAGACACTACAGCACTTAATTTTGCCTATAACAAGCGTATTACGCGACCCAATTACTCTGATTTGGCCTCCTTTTTAATCTATAACGGACCTACTTCGGTATTTAGTGGAAACCCACAACTACTGCCTGCCATAACCGATAATATTAGCCTTACGTACAACAACAAATCGTTTAGCATCTCATTATTGGCGGCTAACGAAAACAACCCCATTGCTCGTTTTCAGATAACGCGAAACCCTCAAAGTAATCTTGCCGTAGTAGCCCCGGTAAATATGGAGTATCAGCGGAATATCGATGTACAAACCAATGTTCCCATTCGTGTTGCCCATTGGTGGGACATTAACCTTAATGGCACTTTAGGGATTCGAAAGTTTAAGTTATTGCATACCGATGAGCGCATAACACATGACTATATACACTACAATTTTAACGGAAGTCAAACCATGCGATTGCCTGCTAACCTGTCCTTAGAAATATCGGGTTGGTATACCTCACGGCATTTTAATGGCAGTACTAGAAATGAGGGATTTGGTATTTTGAATGTGGGTGTCAAAAAAGAATTTAAAAATGGTAGTAGCTTACAATTTGCCGTAACTGACATTTTTCAGAGTTTGGATATTGGTTTTAAATATGGCACACTAACACGAGAAGCGTTTGGAGATGTATTTACCGGAACCTACAGCCCAGAATCAGGTTTTTCACGAATTTTTAGAGTGAGTTATACCTACCCTTTTGGGAATAAAAAAGTAAAAGAAGCTAGGGGTAAAACAGGGGCGGATACGGAGAAGTCTAGATTATAATGTCAAAAGTAATTTGACGTCTCAGTTATGAGTTGTTATGTGGGGTAGCACTTAACTTGACAAGTACACATAAAACTGAAAATCCTCGATGATTTTTAGCCATCTTAAGTTTGTTTCTGATTAGATTGTATCTAATACTATAACCTGAGGTTTTGTTTTTTCAATTTTTATAAGCTCTTTTAAATCTTTAACCTATGATTCATAATTTTAACTGATGCTGGAATGCCAATACTGTATAGCGTTAGAATAAGAATTGTAGCCTATTTTGGGCTTCAATCCTTTCAAGTTACAAGAAAGTGGAATCAGGCCGAAACTACTGAATTTACTACTATCTTGGCTATTATTTTTATGCATTTTTGGCAACTGGCCTTATTATTTTAATTCTAATTTTTGAGTTCTAGAATATTCTTTTCCATAAATGGCCTTAAAAGCGCTAAGCATTTCATTCAGCTTTTTGGGATTCTTGTTAGCCAAATTGTTTTGTTGAGCAATATCTTCATTCAAATCGTATAATTGATATTTTTTACTATTGCCCAACTCTATATCCACCCACTTGTTTTTAGCTGATCCATTATACTGAGGAATCATTAGCCATTTTCCTTTTCGTAAAGCTGTTCTTGTTGTTGCTTCAATAATAAGTTCATCTCTACCTTGTTTATTTTTCCCTGTAAAAACATCAAGTAACGCTTCGCTATCCTGCCCTTTCTTATCGCTTCCAACCAGACTAGCCAGCGAAGAAAGTAAATCAACCTGACAAACAAGTGCATCCGATACCTGAGGTTCGATTTTCCCTTTCCAATAAGTAATAAACGGAACACGTGTGCCTGCTTCAAACAAACTGTATTTTCCACCTCTAAGCCCACCATTGGGAGTATGGTTTCCAAGTTTTTCAACGGCGTCATCATAATATCCATCATTTAAAACAGGACCATTGTCACTTGTGAATACAATAAATGTATTTTCCAATATCCCCTCTTTTTCAAGTGTATTTATAAACTCTCCAATGCACCAATCTGCTTCGGCAATAACATCTCCTCTGGCGCCTAATCCTGTTTTACCAACAAATCGTGGATGTGGGGTACGTGGTACATGTGGCTGCTGCATTGCATAGTAGAGAAAAAATGGCTCTTCTTTATGATTTATCACATATTTTTTCGCCTTAGCTAAGAAATGATCGGCCATATCAATATCACTCCATTTGGCTGTTTCACCACCTTTCATGAACCCTATTCTCGGAATACCATTAACAATGCTATTATTATGACCATGATGCCATTTCATTGTAATTAATTCAGGATTGTTTTTCCCAGTTGGCTCGCCTTTAAAATTATTTTTATAATCTATTTCAATTGGGTCATTAGAATCTAAATTTACTACATGGCCATCTTCAATATAAACTGTTGGTACACGGTCTTGTGTTGCGGCCATAATATAAGAGAAATCAAACCCGACTTCATTAGGTCCTGGTGAAACTCTCTTATTCCAATTTGTATGGCCAGTACCTAGTCCCAGATGCCATTTACCAACAATTCCTGTATGGTACCCTTTTTCTTTTAACATTTTAGGAACTGTTAGCTGATCACTTCCTATTAACAATGGTGCAGTCCCAGGAAGTATCTTTGCATCTTTATTTCTCCAAGGGTATACTCCGGTTAGTAAGGCATATCTACTAGGGGTACAAGTTGCTGAGGTGGAATGACCATCTATAAATCGAACACCTCCATTTGCCAATTTGTCAATATTAGGGGTTTGTAGGTCTATAGCTCCATAGGCACTTACATCCCCATAACCTAAATCATCCATATAAATAAAGACTATGTTCGGATTTTTAGTCGATCCGTTTTCTTCTTTTTCTCCATTTCGCTGACATGCAGAAAAAAGCCCACAGGCAATTATTGTCAATAAAAAGTAATTAAATAGTTTCTTCTTCATAGTTATCAGAGATTCAAAATAAAAAATTTATGCTTAGTTGCAAACATGCAACTAAGCATATTCAAATCATCAGGCTTGTTGCCGACAATTGATATAGTAACAAGTTACTATATTTCCATTTTATACCCCTCCTTGAAACATCCTCTTTTCCTCTTACATTTCTATATAATAAAAACCTTATTTCACCATTTAATGCAACCCTTTGTTTTTTGGTCTGTCTCTAAGTATTGAAAATTAATAGCAATCATAAACTCAATCAAAAAATGAACAGACAGAATACCAAAGACCCATTTGTACGCCATACCGTTTGGTCGTTATGGGCATTCTTTTTAGTAAGCGCCTTGGTTATGGGTCAAAGCAACTACACCATTAACGGTACCATTGCAGATAAAAGTAATGGAGAGACCCTCTATGGCGCTTCCGTTTTCTTAAAGGGCACCACCATTGGTGGGGTCACCAACGAGTATGGATTTTATTCCATTACCGCACCTCAAGGCGATTACATTTTAAATGTTTCGTATATGGGTTATCAAGAAATCAATGCCAACATCACTTTAAACCGTGACCAAAAATTGGATTACGAAATCTCAGAGAATTCCACCCAGTTAGAAGAGGTAGTGGTCACTGCCGAAGAACCAGAACGGGCTTTACTGCGCAAACCAGAGATGAGTGTGTTAAAACTGAACATTGGTACCGTAAAACAGATGCCCGTAGTATTGGGTGAGGTAGATATTTTAAAATCGCTACAAATGCTGCCCGGGGTGACCAGCAATGGTGAGGGTAGTGGGGGCTTTCATGTACGTGGTGGCGCCTCTGACCAAAATTTGGTTTTGCTAGACGAGGCCATTATTTACAATACCTCGCATATGTTTGGCTTCTTTTCAGTTTTTAATGCCGATGCCATCAAAGACATGAAATTGTATAAAGGGGGAATTCCTGCTCGTTTTGGGGGTCGAGTTTCTTCGGTACTCGATGTGCGCCAAAAAGACGGGAACAATAAAAACTTTGCTGCTACTGGGGGAATCGGAATTATATCTAGCCGATTAACACTTGAAGGCCCTATGTTTAATGATAAAGGTTCGTTCTTAATTGCAGGTAGACGCTCATATGCCGATTTACTTTTAAAGCTAGCGGGAGAGACCAATAGTGTGAGTTTTTATGACCTGAATTTAAAATCTAACTATAGCATTAACCCAACGAACAAGCTGTTTTTATCAGGTTATTTTGGTCGAGATGCCTTTAAAATAGGCAATAGTTTTGACAGTAGTTATGGTAATACTTCAGGAAACCTGCGTTGGAACCATATATTTAACGACCGATTGTTTTCAAACTTATCAGCAATTGCCAGTCGTTACGATTATGATCTAGGTTTTTCAATGGAAGCTTTTGATTGGAAATCTTCCATCACCAATTATAATCTGAAATACGATTTAAAGTATTATCTGAGCAATCAATTTAAATTAGACTTTGGTGCAAGCGGTATTTATTATGATTTTGATCCTGGGCAGGTAAATCCTACTTCAGAGACTTCTGCAGTAAACCCCTTAAAACTAGACCGTAAAAAAGCAGTTGAAACCGGATTGTATGTAAATGCAGAACATCAGTTAACCTCAAACTTAACCGCGCAATATGGTTTGCGCTATAGCGCATTTACAAGATTAGGTGGACAGGCTTTAACTGACTATGCCAATAGTCAACCCGTAGTATACAACCCAATTTTGGGTATTTACGAACGTGGTGTTGGCATTGGAGAAACTGATTTTGCTAAAGGCGATGCCATTGAAACTTTTGAAAATTTAGAGCCTCGTGTTTCTTTTTCATATTTGTTAAATGAAGAATCTTCCGTAAAGGCTGGATATTCCAGAACAGCACAGTACATTCATTTGCTTTCTAACACTTCATCTGCAACACCTTTGGATGTTTGGACGCCAAGTGGCAAGTTTATAAAACCACAGTTGTCAGACCAGTACGCAATAGGCTATTTCCGAAATTTTAAGGATAAAACATACTCTGTAGAAGCAGAAGCTTACTATAAGACGGTGGATAATAGAATAGATTATATAGATGGATCAGACCTTATTGGGCAAAACACTATTGAGACTGAAATTTTAAATGGTGAAATGCGCGCCTACGGTTTAGAACTTTTATTCCGTAAGAACGAGGGGGATTTTACAGGTTGGATTGCCTATACCTTGTCAAAATCAGAGCAGCGCACTCCCGGCGGCACTGCAGGTGGTTTGGGTATCAATGACGGAGAATGGTATAATGCGGTTTTTGATAGAACCCATGATATTTCCATCTCTGCTGCGTATCGCTTAAATGATAAATGGAGCTTTGGTACCAACTTGGTTTTCCAAACTGGGCGACCAGTTACCTATCCCAATGGGCAATATCAATATGAAGGACTCTCGATTGCGAGTTATGCACCTCGAAATTCTGACCGATTGCCAGCCTATCACCGTTTAGATTTATCTATCAACTACAAACCCAATAAAAAGCCTCAAAACCGCTTAAAGGGAGAATGGGTACTCGGAATTTATAACGCCTACAACAGAAGAAATGCCGCTTCTATTTCTTTCGGTCAAAATGTGGAGACCGGAGCCAATGAAGCCACCCGGACCGCCATTTTCGGTATCGTACCATCACTAACCTATAACTTTAAATTTTAAGACATGCGAACGTATATCAAATTTTCATTATTCATTGTACTGGCTTTTCTAAGCTCGTGTACTGATGTCATAGATGTGCCTGTCCAAGAAGGTCCAACACGATTAGTTGTTGAGGCTTCTTTAGACTGGGAGAAAGGAACCCAAGGAAATATTCAAACGATAAAATTAAGTGAGTCCACCGCTTTTTTTGACACCAATACCCAAACAGCTGTTACGAGTGCAAACGTAATTGTCACAAATGATAGTAGTGGAGCTAACTTCATTTTTGAGCATCAATCCAACGGGGAATACTTAACAACCAATTTCGAACCTATTCTAGGGCAATCATACACCTTACAAATTAGTTATAATGGAGAAATATTTTCAGCTACGGAGACCATGACAGGAGTAACTGAAATCACTGATGTTTTTCAAGATCGCGAAGATGGTTTTGAAGATGATGTTTTAGAGGTGCACGTAATATTTACTGATCCACCGGAAGAAGGAAACAATTATCTGTTTAAGTTTCAACGTAGGGGTGATTTGTTACCGGAACTTGAAGAAGCTGATGATGAATTTGTAAATGGGAATGAAATTGATTGGTGGTATGAGATTGAAGAAAATGAAGATGAAAATGTACTTCCTTTTCAACCAGATGACATTGTTGATATAGAGATGTACGGTGTTTCTAGAGCTTACTACAACTATATAGATATTTTAATTGATCAAATTGGGGGTGTTGGACTCTTTGAAGCCACTCCCGTTGCTGTAAAAGGTAATTGTATCAATACAACAAACGCTGATAGCTATGCCTTTGGATATTTTAGATTATCCGAGGTAGTTAGAACCAGCTACACCTTTATAGAAGATTAAGTTTAGGTTTGATTGATGTGTGGAAAGTGTCGGGTTTCTAGAGCCTGACGCTTTTTACTTTTAGGCAATTGTTAAAATATTCTCAAATACGTAGCATTACATAGTACTTAATGCAACCCTAGAAAAAGTATTTTGTCTTTAGGTTATCAAATAAAAACAATTAAATGAAAAAAATAGTAACAACTGTAATTTTTGGGATGGTAACCCTTTTAAGTTTAACTGCACAAGAGTACAAAGTAATTACCAGTGTAGAATCTATTGTACCCAGTGGATTGGGTCGTTCACGAATCATTAATGCTAAGGAGGATAAAGATTATAAAGAATACACTAGTGTTCAGACTGATGAAGATAATACTAGAAATAAGTCAAGTAGAAAAGATATTCGGGTGAAAAATTTTGAGGAAACCAAATTGTTGAATTTCTATAATATTGGGGGTATTAGATTCCAAAATATTGCTGCTAATGATGCTCTTTTGACTTCTAAAATTAATAATATGATCATTGAAGGCTGGGAATTAGCTTTTGTAACTAGCGCCGTGGAGAGCGCAGGGGGAAAAGGAGATGCCAATGGTATTTTTATTACACGATATATCTTTAAAAGATAGATTTATTGTTATATGCATTAGGAAGGCCTTCTATTTAGAAGGCTTTTTTATTTCCACCAAACTATAAAAAGTTTTTCAAGCTGACCGTTAGGTTTCCTCATCCAAAGCATAGGTGCATTTTCTTTCAACATTCTAAGATTAATGTTAAGCAAGGTTTCATAATGTGAAGTGAATAATCGATTTGCAGATGGCATTAAAACCCATTCCTGTTTATAAGTAATATAATATTTAGACTTCTTAAATTCAGTAGTATTGAAATCGTCGAACCGAATCCAACGTCCCTGGATACATTTTTTGTTTAAGGGTCGTATGGTCATTGAATCAACTCCATAAGGTGAAAACAACTGTGCCTTAAAACAGGCTTGTTGCTGTATTTCAAGAGGATTGAGTTCTAAACTGTGGAGCTTCTCCGTTAATTCATTGCTGAAAAGCAAAGGAAATTGCTTATTTCTTAACTTATCGATTTTGGTATAGAACATATCCCGTTTATTTGGCCCCATGAGACGGTAAATAGGCTCGGTTATTTCAGGATTAATGATATAAAACTTGTAGGCAAGCTCCACGTGATGAATTCGCTGTGTCTCTCTGTTTTTTAGCAGAAAATCAAGTTCTCCTAAACGAGTTTTTCCGTGATCAACCAAAATATTCTTGGCCAAGACTTCCCAAGTTTTCGAATACTGTAACAATTGCTCGAAAACGTATTCCATTTTATGCCCTAACCTTAATTTTTCGGGAATCAGTTGTGCGGTGAAATTTAGAAGGTCAAGGTCTGGAAACTTAAATTGGGTTACCCCAAATTGTTCATAAACCCATAAGGGGTGAGTTTCGTAAAAACCAAAACATAATTCCTTGTCCATGAATGCAAACTTAAACGAAACCGTTAAGTTTTCTTTAAAGGGCAGTTCATGAAAATAGAAAGTCTTAATTTTATATGATGGCTATGAATTTGAGAAAAGGATTTCGTTTTACATCCTACGAAGCGCCTAATTTATCTCCCTTTGAAAAACTTTTTGAGATTTTTCAAGAACTTATCACGCATACATCTGGTGATTTTGACGAGGCAATTGACTGGCTGCGTGAATTGGATAAAGAATATGAACTCACAACAGACGATTATACCATTGATGATTTTATAGAAGATTTAAAAGCCAAGGGATATATACGTGAAGAATTTGAAGATGGAGGCGGTCAAATGGGAGAGGAAGGTGAGGAAGGTGATGGAGGAAGTGGTAAAGGCACCATTTCAATAACTGCCAAGTTAGAAAGAATGATTCGCCAACGGGCACTCGACCAAATTTTCGGCAAAATAAAGCGCAGTGGCTCTGGTAATCATAAAACTGGTAAATCAGGTAGGGGAGACGAACATACCGGCGAGTTTAGGGAATATCGGTACGGCGATGGTTTAGATTGTATTTCAATGACAGAAAGTCTTAAAAATGCTCAAATCAACCATGGTATTGGAAATTTTATGCTGGATGAAGGTGATTTAGTAGTTGAAGATACCCAGTACAAAGCGCAAATGAGTACGGTGCTCATGATTGATATAAGTCACAGCATGATCTTATATGGCGAAGACCGAATTACTCCTGCAAAAAAAGTTGCCATGGCCTTGGCAGAGTTAATTACCACAAGATACCCAAAAGACACTTTAGATATTTTAGTTTTTGGTAATGATGCCTGGCCGATACCTATTAAAGATTTACCTTATTTAAAAGTTGGGCCCTATCATACCAATACTGTTGCAGGTTTACAATTGGCAATGGATATGTTACGTAGAAAGCGGAATACGAACAAACAAATATTTATGATTACCGATGGCAAACCGAGTTGTTTAAGAATGCCTGACGGCACGTATTACAAGAACAGTGTGGGATTGGATGATTATATTGTTGAAAAGTGCTATGCTATGGCATCTCAGGCTAGGAAATTACATATTCCGATAACTACGTTTATGATTGCACAAGACCCCTATTTGATGCAGTTTATAAGAGAATTTACACAAGCGAATAAAGGAAAAGCATTTTATACGGGCTTAAAAGGTTTGGGCGAGATGATTTTTGAAGATTATGAAAATAACCGCAGGAAAAGAATAAAGTAAGAATGAACATAAATGCTATAAAAACACTTGGACAGCTCAAAAAATCAGGATACCAATCTAAAAGTATCAAAGATGAGTTGCGAAATAACCTCATTGAAAAAATTAAGAACCACGAGAATGTTTTTGAAGGGGTTTGGGGGTATGAAAATTCGGTCATCCCCGAATTGGAACGAGCGATACTTTCAAGACATAATATTAACCTATTAGGTTTACGAGGTCAGGCAAAAACACGTTTGGCTAGATTAATGGTAAACTTGTTGGATGAATATATACCCTTAGTCGAAGGTTCAGAAATTCATGATGATCCACTGCTGCCCATGTCACGTTTTGCTATTGAACTGATAAAAGAAAAAGGGGATGACACCCCTATTTCATGGCTACATAGAAATGAACGTTTTTATGAAAAATTGGCTACTCCAGATGTCACAGTTGCTGATTTGATTGGCGATGTAGATCCTATAAAAGCGGCAAACTTAAAATTAAGCTATGCCGACGACCGTGTGATTCATTTTGGGATGATACCCAGAGCTAACCGATGTATTTTTGTAATCAATGAATTACCTGATTTACAAGCACGTATCCAAGTATCCTTATTTAATATACTACAAGAGGGCGATATTCAAATTAGAGGCTTTAAACTCCGTTTACCTTTAGACTTGCAGTTCATTTTTACTGCCAATCCAGAAGATTATACCAATAGAGGCAGTATTGTGACACCTTTAAAAGATAGGATTGGTTCTCAAATCTTAACGCATTACCCGGAAGATATCTCTACTGCAAAGCGCATTACCAAGCAAGAGGCAAATTTAGATGAAAGACAATCTGATTTGGTACATGTGCCAGAATTGGCTATGGATTTGCTAGAACAGATTAGTTTTGAGGCCAGGGACAGTGAATATGTAGATGCCAAAAGTGGTGTTAGTGCCCGTATGAGTATCACTGCCTTTGAAAACCTCTTAAGCACTGCAGAACGGAGAATTTTAAAGTCGGGGGAAAGCAACACAATCATTCGTTTAAGTGATTTTATGGGCGTGGTGCCTGCTATCACAGGTAAAATAGAATTGGTATATGAAGGCGAGCAGGAGGGAGCTGCCTTTGTAGCAGAGAACTTAATTGATGATGCTATCAAAACGCTTTTTCCAAACCTATTTCCTAAAATCAATAAGCTAGAGCACAAAGATGCAGAAACCCCATATGATGAACTAATTTCTTGGTTTTTTGATCAAGAGGCGCTGGAGCTTCTAGATGAAGATGACGACAAAACTTATAGATCAAAATTAGACTCGATCTCTCCTTTAAATCAATTGTTGAAGGAGCATCATCCCAATTTAAATAAAAATGACAGTTACTTTATTAAGGAACTAGCTTTATGGGGGCTAGTTGCCCATAAAAAATTGAGCAAATACCGTATGTCAGATGGGATACGTTTTAAAGATATGTATGGTAGTTACATTAGCGGCCTATAAATTAAATTTTTCGTTTCATAGGCATTAATTTAAAAAATGTCAGACTTCTCCAAATCCATTCTAAGGGTCCGTAGTAGAAATATTTTTGCCATATTTTGCTGAGCCACATCTGTATGGTAATAATGACTATTGCCATTAAGAATACATAACTATTGGGTATTTTGGCTAAGTAGCCTAGACCCCATCCAAAAAAAATAAAAGTTCCTACAATGCTTTGAAAAACATAATTGGTCAATGCCATTTTACCATAAGGAATAAACTTTTCTAAAAACTTTTTCGGCTTATTTTTCTTGTACAGAATGATAAAAATAGCCACAATTAATATAGTCATAGCAACATTCATTAAATCAAAAAAAGTAAGACCAAACATTGAAGTCCAAGAATTAAATTGAACATCAGGTCCCATAGATGAAAAAATTCCTGCCATAGAGACTATAGAAATACCTAAAAGTATCAAAGCCCCAACCCATAGACGTTTAATGAGCTTTTTTTTTGTCAAATAGTTTTTGAAAAATTCAATTCTACCGATAAAGAGACCTAACAAGAAAAAGCCGAAGGTTAAATACCCTCTAGAAAATACTCCAAACTGAAACTCCGATTTATTGATATTACCTTCTATGGCGTTTGATTTAAAAACTTCAATAATTGAACCATTTTGTAGTAATTCGAAATAAGCCGCTATCATAGGACTATCTGGGCTTAATTCTTCTTTTGTGAACAAGCCCTCTCCATTGGTGAAATAGAACACCACATAGCGACCAATACCTAAGAACAATAAAGCAGCTATACCAAGAAGCCATTTATTATTCACTTTATAAAAGGGAATCAAGAAAACTCCTAAAAATGCATATAGCGTCAAAATATCGCCGCGGTAGAACATACTATGCAGGAATCCAATCGCAAATAATATGACTAAACGCCAAAAAAAACGACCACCAAAACTAGTACCTCTTTTACTTCCATTGTCCATTTGAATAAAAAAGCTCAGTCCAAAAAGGAAAGAGAATAGTGCAAAGAATTTCCCCCTAAAAAGAAAACTAACAAAACCGTCGGCTATTTGGTCAATGATAGAGGGATTCATAGCTTCAATAGCCGTCATAGGTATTGGAGAGGCAACAAAATTTTCGAGCATGTGGCAGAATACAATTCCAGCTAATGAAAAACCACGAAGGGCATCAATGACTTCGATTCTTTGAAAAGCTGATTGATTTTGAATGGTTGTTGGCATCTTTTAGTTGATTGATAACATCAATATGACTACGGAATAACTAGGAAGTTACAGTAAAAGGTAATTTTTTAGTGTTAAATGTGATTCTTAATATTTTTTGTATTTTCAAAGAAATAGTAGACATGCCATATTGGCTTTATATTCTTATTGTAATAGCAAGTGTTTATTTGGTAATAAGCTTATTACTTTATTTACTCCAAGACTATTTTCTTTTTAAGCCAGAAAAACTTTCAAAGGATTTTCAATTTTACTATGAAAATCAAGAAACTGAAGAATACAATATAGAAACTAGGGATGGGGCCATCATCAATGGCCTACGTTTTAAAGCCCAAAAACCAAAAGGTGTGGTTTTTTATCTAAAAGGAAACTCAAAAAGTATTAAAGGGTGGGGAAAGTTTGCCGTTGATTTTACCCGACATGGTTATGACGTTATTATGGTAGACTATCGCGGTTTTGGTAAAAGTACTGGTCGTAGAACACAAAAAGCGGTAAAGCGCGATATGCAGGTTATTTACAACAAGATAAAAGAGAAGGTTTCTGAGAAATATATAATACTTTATGGAAGATCTTTGGGTTCTGGCTTTGCAACGAAGTTAGCTTCAATGAACAATCCTAGAATGTTGATTTTAGACGCTCCGTATTATAGTCTGAGTAAAGTAGCGAAAAAATATATTCCTTTTATGCCCTTATCGTTGTTAATCAAATTCCCAATGCCTACTTACAAATGGTTAAAATATGTGAATTGTCCGATTCATATCATACATGGAACAGATGATCGTTTAATACCTTATAAGACCAGTGTGAAACTATCTCGCATTAATCCAAAAACTACAACGCTCCATACTGTGATTGGCGGTGGACATAAAAATCTAAACACTTTTGAAGCTTATCATAAAATGCTCTCAGAAATAGTAAATTCAAAACCGGAGAAAGTGAATTTAGAAGGTTCTAGCATTCATGTTAAACATAGCTCTAAACCATCTAATGCGAAAGTTTAAAAGAGTTGGTCTCATACTCATTGCTATATTTCTTCTAATTTGTACTATGCTATATTTTTTACAAGAAAAATTTATTTTCCTCCCCACAAAGTTGCCCCAAAACCATGTTTATCAATTCTCAGAATCTTTCGAGGAGTTCTTTTTGAATACCCCAGACGGCGCAACTTTAAACGGATTGCATTTTAAAATAGAAGACCCGAAAGGGGTGATTCTTTACTTTCATGGTAATGCTGGGGACTTATCGCGATGGGGAGAAATAGCGACCTATTTTGTGAAAAAAAGTTATGCAGTGATAATTATGGATTATCGCACATATGGCAAGAGCACTGGTAAGCTTAGTGAGAAACATTTGTTTAGTGATGCGCAATTATTTTATAACTATGCCCTTGAAAATTATCGTGAAAAAGAAATAACTATTTATGGGCGTTCATTAGGGGCTGCCATTGCTACGCAACTGGCTTCAAAAACCAAACCTTCAAAATTGGTTTTAGAAACCCCTTTTTACAATTTGTATGATGTGGCCAAAACTCGATTTTCATTCTTACCATTAAAATTACTTTTGAAGTATCAATTTGAATCCAATAGATATATTCAAAAAGTGAATTGTCCTATCACCATTTTTCATGGCACTGAAGACGCAATTGTTCCTTATGAGTCTGGGGCAAGTCTTTATCGCGCTGCCAATGAACCTAAAGAGTTTATCACTATTGAAGGAGGTGGTCACAATGATTTGGTGCAGTTTAGCACATATCAAAAAAATATAGGTAATGCTTTATCAATCAAATAGATTGGATGATAAATACCGGTCGCCACGATCACAAATAATAGAAACAATAACTCCGCTCTCTAGTTGAGAAGCTAACCTCAATGCAATTGTGGCTGCACCACCACTGCTCATACCAGAAAATATCCCTTCTTCCATAGCCAACTTTTTTGCCATGACAATAGCATCTTTTTCGTTGACGTATAGAATATCGTCTACTTTTTTGGGATTATAAATTTCTGGAACATATTCTGGGGACCATTTTCTAATACCGGGAATACGTGCACCCTCTTCTGGTTGTACCCCAATAATTTTTACTTCTGAGTTTTGTTCTTTTAAATAAGTCGAAGTTCCAGTTATTGTTCCTGTAGTGCCCATACTAGAAACAAAATGAGTGATTTTACCATTAGTATCCTTCCAAACCTCAGGCCCTGTTGTAGTATAATGAGCTTTCCAATTGTCATCGTTCCCAAATTGATTGACCATAATGTAACTATCATTAGCAACTTTACTTTCCGCATAATCTCGTGCACCTTCAATTCCTATATCTGATGATGTTAAGGTAACTTTAGCACCATATGCCCGCATTGTTTGTATTCTTTCTACAGTAGAATTTTCAGGCATTACGAGTTCGATATCCAAACCATAAACTCCTGCAACCATAGCCAATCCAATACCCGTATTTCCGCTAGTTGCTTCAATAAGCTTAGAATCTTTAGAAAAATCGCCGCGCTCCAGCCCATTTTTAATCATATTATAGGCTGGACGATCTTTAACACTACCACCCGGATTATGCCCTTCTAACTTAAAATAGAGTTTTACATTTGGATTGGTGTTGAGGACTTTTGATTCCACCAAAGGGGTATTTCCTATTAAATCTAAAAGAGAATTAGACATTAGATGGGGTTTTTATTTGTATTTCAGGGGTATGATATACTTTAGAATTTGCAGGTACAGAGGTTGTTAACCAAGCATTACCACCAATTACAGTATTTTCACCAATAACTGTTTCTCCTCCAAGAATGGTAGCATTTGCATAAATGGTCACATTCGATTCAATAGTTGGGTGTCTCTTAGTTTTTTGAAGTGATTTATTTACAAATAAAGCCCCCAAAGTAACACCTTGGTACAATTTTACATGGTCTTTAATTACTGCAGTTTCTCCAATAACCACCCCTGTAGCATGATCAATAAAAAATGAAGCCCCTATTGTCGCTCCAGGGTTAATATCAACACCTGTTTGTCGGTGCGCATATTCGGTCATTAATCGCGGTACTAATGGAAAACCCTCCTTATACAAAACGTTTGCTAGTCGGTAAATTGCAATCGCATAAAACCCAGGATACGCCATATATACTTCTTGAACGGATAAAGAGGCAGGATCGCAATTTAGAATAGCTTCAGCATCCAAGTTTAATTTTTCAAGAATTAAAGGAAGTTCTGCAATATAATTTTGCCATACTTTTTTGCAAGGCTTTTCGATTTCCCAACAGGCCAAATCAACTAAACCATCAAATTGTGTTTCTAGTTGGGCAAGGTGCACCTCTACATCCGTATTAATATCAAAGAGGGTATAAAACAGCATATCAGTAAATTTTTCTGTATTCCTTTTTAGTCTATAGTCTAAATAGGGTTGTTTTTTGTGCTTTTTAAGCTGTTCTATGATAATTTGCTTATTCATTTAGAAAATATTTGTGATAAACACATCAAATTTAGCTTTTATAAAAAAACAGCAATAATCAAAATGGTTAACTTTAGCATAAAATATGACTTATTCGGAATATGGTTAATACAACGGTGAAAAAGGAAGCGTTTGATTTTTTAAAAAAACTAGAAACGAATAACAACCGGGAGTGGTTTGCAGAACACAAAGATAAATATAAATTACACGAAACAGATGTGAAATCTTTTTATGGCAGTGTAATGGAGCATCTAAATAAGCATGACCAAATTGAGAAATTGAAAATGTTTAGAATTTATCGTGATGTTCGTTTCTCAAAAGATAAAACACCATATAAATCGCATTTTGCAGGTTCTTTCTCTAGAGCGGGAGCAGAGCGTAGAGGTGGGTATTACCTTAGATTAAAACCTAGTGAGACTTTTATTGCTACTGGCTTTTGGGATCCCAATAAAGAAGATTTGCATAGAATTAGAAAAGAATTGGAAGTGGATGCTTCTAACTTTCGCAAGATTATCTCGAATACCGATTTTAAAAAGACATGGGGAGAATTACAGGGTGATGCAGTAAAAACAGCTCCTAAAGGATTTGATAAAGAACACCAAGAAATTGATCTGATACGTCAAAAGCAATTTATTTTCGTCAGAAACTTTTCTGACAAAGAAGTTCTTTCAAAAGACTTTCTAAACCAGGTTGACAATTCGTTCAAGGCAATACGACCTTATTTTGATCTAATGAGCTCTATATTGACAACAAATCTAAACGGAGAATCTTTAATAGGCTAAGGCTTCGTTCTCCAATAATTGCATTTGGTCTTTTAAGCGCTCAATAACCATATTCATCATACGCTTATTTAGTGCTGATGAGTTTTGAATGTAAAGAGCATATTCTTCAACGGTAAATTGACCAATAATCATTCCTTTTAAAGAATTTCTGAACTTGATATCTTTTTGAATAGACTTTTCAATATATTCCAACCTTTTCTCCAAAGAAAATTCATAAAAAGCGTTTTTATGCTTTTTTATGTAATTTTTGAAGACTTCAACTAATAAAAGGTTTTGAAATTTAATAATTGGACGTAAAGTTTCATTTTGAAATCGCTCATCATTACCCATCATGGCATTCAGTTGGGTAGTCTTGATTTCAGGACGTACCTTCAATAGACTATCTGACCTATCATTCATAATAAAGATCGTTTATATAAAGTTACGGCATGTATATACTGTTAATAAAGTCAGCGAATACGAGTTGTTAACGGTTTATAAACAATAAGACCACCACAATTTACCTAAATAAATGTGATGGTTTTAATGATTTTTGATGGATATTATTTACTTTCTAAAAAAGTCTCAAAAGACTTTAGTTCAAGTGGTTGCTTTTTAAAATATTTAGTTTTCAGCTTTAGAAAATCTTCTTTTGCTTTTGTAAATCTAGACACAATTACTTTTAAATTTTCCAATTCGGCATTGGAAGGCCTATCGTAACTGGACGCCAACTTGCTATAAAGGTCTGTCATTTTTTCACGTAGTTGCGGTTCGGCAGAACCAACATAATTGTCCCCAGTAGTAATGACCAAAGTTTCTTTTAATGTTGTTAATTTAGAAACAGTTTTTGAATCACCATTTGCTTCAGCATTGGTTAAGATTTCATCTACTTCATATACCAAATAGGCTAACTCTTGAGTCATATCATAGAGCTGCATAGTGGTGCTATTCTTCAATTCCCTATCACCTGATGTCAATGGAGATTTTTCATCGTAAACTAAATTAAAACTATGTTCAAAGGTTTCTTTGCCCTTTTTAAGGACTACTTTATAGGTTCCTGCTGGCACTTGTGGCGATGTAAACCCACCAAAAGTAAAGGTTTTTCCTTTTGCGACTTTTGGTTGTTTACGCGTATAATTCCAGTTAACTATATTAATGCCTTTTGATTTACCCGGACCTAATTCGGCAATAAGATTGCCTTCCATATCTTGAATTTCCATTGTCATTTTACCGAAAGTATGTCGTTTTTTTAAGTAGTACTTAATTTGAACATCTTTCGTTTTATTAGATCCTACGAACTGTGTTTCGCTACCAAAATTTCCTGAAAATACGCTCGTTTCATCAATAACAGTTTCTGGAGTTTCAAAGAAATGTACATTTTTGGCTAAAATGTCATTATTGATATCCCGTAAAGGAGATATATCATCTATTATAATGACCCCTCTGCCATGTGTACCCATAACCAAATCACTTGTTCTTTTTTGCAAATCAATAAAGTGTATCGCCACTGAAGGCATATTATTCATGAATTTCTTCCAGTTTTTTCCACCATCCATAGTAATATATAAACCAAACTCGGTTCCTAAAAACAATAAATCAGGATTCACATAGTCCTCTTGTATATTTCTTACAAAACCGACTACATCATCAGAAATTATATTGGTCCAAGTTTCGCCAAAATCTGTTGTTTTATAGGCATATGGATTTTTATCATTCATAGTGTGTCCATCAAAAACAGCATAGGCGGTTCCTTTATTAAAAGTGCTGGCCTCAATATGATAACACCAAGTGTTCGCAGGTAATCCCGATACATTTTCTATAGTATTTGTCCATGTTTTTCCACCATCTTGGGTGACCTGCACATTTCCATCATCCGTACCCACCCAGATTACTTTTTCATCTAAAGGAGATTCTGCAATGGTAAAAATAGTTGTATGGTTTTCTGCGCCAGAGTTGTCTTTTGATAAACCACCTGAATCTTCTTGATTTTGCTTGGTTCGGTTATTAGTAGTTAAATCTGGTGAAATAATTGTCCAACTATCACCCATATCTTCTGATTTATGCACATATTGGCTTCCCATATAAAAACGATCCGGTTGATGTATACTGACTGCCATTGGTGCATTCCAATTCCAACGCAGTTTCTGATCTTCAGATACTTGTAAAGGCTGAATTGTTTTTGTTAAATTTCTATCCACATCAGTACGCCAGACGTTATCTGCTCCTTGCATTTCGGAGTAAATGATATTTTTTGTAGGATGCTTTAGAACACGAAACCCATCACCGTAACCAACCGAATTCCAGTCTCTTGCTTCTACCCCACCAGGAGAAGATGAAGGACCCCACCAAGAACCATTGTCTTGTAGTCCACCATATACATTATAAGGTTCAGCATCATCTACACTAATTTGATAAAATTGTGATAGTGGTAGATTTTCAACGATTTCCATATTAGTACCACCATCCCAGCTACGGTATACTCCGCCATCAGTGCCGACATACATCACATCAGAATCTTTAATACTAAAAACAATATCATGAATGTCTGAGTGCATATTACCAAGATTTTTAAAGGTTTTCCCACCATCTCTTGAAATAGAACCGCTTAAACCAGCTTTGACAACGACATCTTCATTCTTTGGATCAACTACAATTCTTGAAAAGTAAAATGGTCTTACTGTAATACCAAAGTCATTATTCAATTGCTCCCAAGAAGCACCTGCATCATTACTACGATACAATCCCTTCCTTTCATTTTTTTCCGCCTCTATAACCGTATAAAGTACTTTTGGATTGGAAGGTGCCACAGCTATTGCCAGACGGCCAAGTTTTCCTTCTGGAAAACCATTATGAATCTTGTTCCAGGTTTTACCAGCATCTGTTGATTTGTAAAGTGCGCTATTTGCACCGCCAGATTCAAAAGACCAAGCCGTTCTCCTAAATTCCCACATTGAAGCATATAAAATATTAGAATTTTTTGGATCTATTGCCAAATCGGCACAACCGGTTTTTTGGTCAACATAAAGTAGCTTTTCCCAAGTTATACCGGCATCGTTTGATTTATAGACGCCTCGCTCTTCATTATCTCCCCAAAGTGCACCTAAAACTGCAATATAAACTTCATTTGAGTTATTAGGGTTTATAATGATATTTGCAATTCGTTCTGAATTTTCAAAACCAAGTTTTATCCAGTTAGCCCCACCGTCAACAGACTTGTACAAACCATCCCCAACGGATACACTATTACGTGTCCATGTTTCCCCTGTACCTACATAAATTGTCTTATCTGGGTCATTGGGATCTAAAGCAACCGCTCCGATTGATTGGCAATAGTCATCAAAAATTGGGTTAAAACTTGTACCTGAATCGTTCGATTTCCATACGCCTCCGCCAGCCGTGCCTGCATAAATAATTCTACTATTGGTCGGGTGGATTTCCATATCATTGATTCGACCACTCATCAAGGCAGGACCAATATGTCTCGCACTTATGTCACCAAATAGCGCTTTTCCATCTATGGATTCTAAACTTTGGGAATACCCTGTGCCTATTGCACAAAGCCCTAATGCTAGACTTACAAGAAATAGTTTTCGCATGATTTATAGTTTTTTAAGAAAAAGAGACTCATAACAGGTTCTCTTATAAGTTAATAGCTATTATTTTTTCTCTTCGGCCATTTCTGCAGGGAATGCAAATAAAGTCGAATCTATCGTTGGGTTGAGTTCGATAGTATCAATAGTTATAGGCTGCGATTGACCATCTTTCACACCTTGTGTCATTGAAAACGGAAAGTAGAGACCATCGACTTCTTGGTAATCACTCATTGTAGTCTCGGACATTTGCCCTTTAGCCGGCCCTGATTTTATTTCTTGATGAATTGCAATTGGCACAAAATTTTCTGTGTCAAAAAAGTAAAATGACACATCATCTTCTTGATTTCCATCAACAGTAACAGGTTCTTTAATCAATTTGATTTTATACGTTTCTGCCCCATCAATAGTTTCTTTTCCTAACAATTCAGCGGTATACCCTTTTTCTTTATAATCCATAAATGAATCAGGAAAATCATTGGTGTCCAATTTAAAATTTGCAGTCTGTTCCGCATCACTTTTCTCTGCTTTCATCGTCATGAAATTATGACTCCATAGCGTTTCGCCATCATACACTCCTTGCTTGAGTTCCTTTCCCTGAAAGTTTATAACAGTCATTTGTTTTCCGTCTTTCATTTGATAGATTTCTAAGGGAATCTCCATACCACCTTGATTTACCTTGGCTGTCATTTTCATTCCTTCTATATTCTTCCAATTATCCATACCACCGGTATTTTCAAAATAATTGGAAATAATTTCATCAACTGTTTGCGCTTGTAGCGGAATTACAAATGCAAAAAGTAAAATAGTAATACTAATTTTTAGTGTTTTCATTTTAAGTAATTTTGTTAGAATTAGCTATAGGTATTAAGGTAAAGCAAATTGTTACACTTTAATCTAATTAAATAAGATTTAGATTTTGTGAAAAATGATTTTTAACAAGTAAAACATCTAAATTTATATCTTTATATGGTAAAAATATCATATGAAGTTTGGTAAAGTCGATAACCCCGAATTAATAGATTTCACTTTCCCTTTAGATCATCCGGATACAGGAGTTTTGCTGTCAAATAACAACGATGCAAAACCATTACAGGTTCATATTGGTTGTGCGAAATGGAATCGACAAGATCTTAAGAATTTCTATCCCAGAGGAACAAAAGATGAATTGGAGTATTATTCAACACAATTCAATTCTATAGAGTTAAATGCAACCTTTTATCGAATATTTCCTGCTGAAACCTACCAAAAATGGTATGACAAAACCCCTTCAAATTTTAAGTTTTTCCCAAAAATGAATAATGAGGTCAGCCATTTACGCCGAATGAACGAAAAAGTATATGGAGTTGTAGATCGCTATTTGGAAGTAACTTCTTTGTTGAAAGAGAAATTAGGAACAATTTTTTTACAAATGCACAATAACTTTGGGCCAAAAAACTGGGATAGGGTAGTACGTTTTATAGAATATTGGCCGAATGAATTTCCATTAGCTATGGAGTTTAGACATACAGATTGGTTTAATGATGAAAAAGTTTCTCAAGAATTATATCACTTATTACAAGAAAACAATATTGCCAACGTTTTAGTTGACACGGCCGGCAGAAGAGATATTATGCACATGAGATTGACCACAAACGAGGCTTTTGTGCGTTATGTAGGGGCAAATCATCCTACTGATTATACACGATTAGAAGATTGGGTAAAAAAGTTAAAAGATTGGAAGTCTTTGGGTTTAAGTAAAATACATTTTTTTGTCCATCAAAATATGGAGTTAGAATCTCCTTTATTATCGGCATATTTTATTGACAACCTTAATCGTAAATTGAAGACTAATCTGCAAATACCAAAAACGCTTGGTGACCAACAGCCTGGCCTTTTTTAATAAGTAGATCCCATTTCGACAAAAGTGTTCATGGAGTGAAATCTCGGTGTTAGTGGTGAAGCCATGCAACAAGTTGACCCCAAATGAAATAGAGCCAACTCATTCAACTTTTTGACTTTTGCCCCTTCGAAAATATCATTACCTAATTCTATTGTACCCACTGCTGGACCTCCTACTATTGATAAATACCATATTTTACCTTTAGTGTCCGTAATGTCAATATTACACCGCTCATTTCTAAAAGCTGGTAAAGAGGGGTTTTGTTTGTAGATCCACGGACGTAAAACAACCAAATCGCCAGGTACGTGTTGTATTCTTGTAATAGTTCCATCAATAGGTGCGTGAATCCTATGATAGTTTTTATTGTGTAAAAAAACATTGGTGAACGTATAATCTTTCGGAATACTATTTTTTTTCAATCCAAAAACCGTATCAACAGTTTTTATATCATATTTTACATGCACATTTTTTATACTATCTACTTTTCCTTCTTCACACAAAAGTCCTTCACATGGCCAAACGGTGTTACTTTTGCTTATAGGTAGACTTTTAAATTCTCTAGTAAAGAAATCTTGAAAGGTATCGAAAGAAGATTTTCCAAACGGGGGTTTGAACTTATCAAGATAGTCTTTATCTGTATAATTTAGTTTGATATAGGGTTTGATGATGTGTTTGGATGCTTTTGTATTGTAAAAATTGGAATACCATGCCGAAATACTTCGTTGTAGGTTACTTGGAACTGCTCCCCAAACATTAACAGATAAAAATTTGTAAAAATAAGCTCTCCAGCGGGGCACTTTAAATATAGTAAAACTGGGATCGGAATAATAAGGTGATGCAGTTTCCATGATGATTGATAATGATTGCTTGTTTATTGGTTCTTGAATTTATCTTATCCACAATTCCAAAACCAATCAATTAAGAAAACTTTATTGTTGTATTAACAAACATTATAATTCTGTAAAAGTATTTGTTAAAATTAAAAGAAGAGAACCGATTAAAGCCTTAAAACGTATTTCTAATATAATTTTGTAAAAAAAATAAAATGCGCTTTCATACACGTAAATGGGTTAAACCTGAAGATTTAAATGCAAATGGAACTTTATTTGGGGGTAAAGTACTTGCTTGGATTGATGAAGAAGCGGCACTTTATAGCATCATACAGCTCGAGAACAGAAGAGTGGTGACCAAATATATGTCTGAGATAAACTTCATGAGCACGGCCATCGAGGGTGATGTTATTGAAATAGGCATTGACGTATTCAAATTTGGTAAGAGTTCACTAAATCTAAATTGTGAGGTCCGCAATAAGATGACTCAAGAAACCATCGTGACAGTTGATAATATTATAATGGTCAATCTTGATGAACATGGAAAACCCAAGCCACATGGTAAGACCAAAATAGAATTTGTAAAAGATAGACTCGCTAAAAAAGAAAAGGATAATTAAATTTTTTTTATACTAACCTGTTTTCTAGTATTTTAAAAATCTTTACTTTAATTATTAGTTTAGAAATATCTTATTTTAAGATAGCATCTCTGTTCATAATCGTTTGTATTCTTGGTCTTATCCAGTTTTGAAAATTTAATACTTCATCAAATTTTTCGAAATCTTAAATATATTCATCTGTTTTTCTGTTAGTTAGATCTAATAAGTAATGCTATCAATGAAGCTATTTCGTAGCTATCATCATAGATTTTAACTGTAATTGTTTTTCCATATAATTTGTGCTTTCTCTTCTAATATTTCCATGTTTTGTTTTTCTTCTCATCATATGAAAAAATTGAAATTAATGCTACTTGAGATAAGAGTTTTTTATAAAAAAAATTACTATACCTACAAATAAGTCATTTTGACAACAAATAACCGCCCATAGGTAACAAATAATTGCAAACAGCGCATGAAATAGAGAGTTTTAAAATAATATAAACCAGATTGTTAGCCAGTTTTAATGGATTAGAACAATCTCTTCTAAAGTTTTAGTCGTTGGATACTAGAGAATTACTATCGCAATTATCAAAGTTAGAAAATGGTCTCGACCGTTTTTCTTTTTCTGAATTAAACAGCTCAGAAGCTGCAAAATTAAAAAGGTCTTTTGCTTCTTTTAAGAATGGTCTAGAAACCAAGGTTTTTGGAGATTACCAAGAAATAGCAGTTGATTTTGAAGAAATAAAACCCTCGAACATTTCAACTCGAGAGGAACATAATGTAATTGCAAATGTTAGTCATGAGATTAGAACACCATTGAATGGAATTATGGGCTTTATTGATTTGTTGAAAGAAACAGAATTAAGTCAAGAACAATTAGAATTGATCAGTGCGTTAGGGTCGGCATCACAAAACTTAATGAATATAACCAATGAACTCTTAGAATTTTCAAAACTAGCTACAGGAAGAGAAAAGTTTACAAAAGTTCCTTTCAATTTGAACAATCTGGTTAATGAAGTTGGTTTTTTATGTAAGACTTTGATCACTAATAAAAATATTGCATTGAATGTTACTTTAGATAAAAATGTGCCTAAAAACCTCGTTGGTGATCCATCTAGGCTTTCTCAAATACTATTAAATCTGCTTGGTAACGCTATAAAGTTTGTCCAAAAAGGAAAAATAGAGCTCGTAGTGAGTCTAAAAGCCAATGAAACCCATAAAACCTATTTACAATTTAACATTATGGATACCGGTATCGGTATTGCAAATGATAAATTAAAACAGATTTTCGAGACCTATAAACAGGCTGAATCTGATATCCAATTAAAATATGGTGGTTCAGGACTGGGGTTGAGTATTGTCAAAGAATTGGTTGAAAAGTTAGGTGGCTGCATAGCAGTTAGTAGCACCTTAGGTAAGGGAACAACATTCAAAGTAGTTTTGCCTTTTGAGAAAAATACGAAAGGAGCTGAGCAGAAAAAATTAAATACGCCGAGCAATCCAAATAAGAAAAAAAGTCTTACAGGGACTAAAATATTGGTTTTTGAGGATAATATGTTAAATCAAAAACTGATGGAAAATCGCCTTAAAACCTGGGGTTGCGATACGTTTATTACAGATAATGGTATATATGGACTAAAACTATTGGAAAACCATCATTTTGATTTGGTATTAATGGATTTAAAAATGCCGAATATGAGCGGTTTTCAAATTTCAGATCGGATAAGAAATAGTGTTGACAAACAAATTAAAAACATTCCGATTATTGCATTATCCGCTGATTACAGTTCAGTAGATAAAGAAAACTGTGATAGAGTGGGGATTACTGATTTCATCCTTAAGCCATACAATGCAGATGAACTGCATGCATTAATAGAACATAAC
The DNA here is from genome assembly GCF_031846445.1 of Croceitalea rosinachiae. Taxonomy (NCBI): domain Bacteria; kingdom Pseudomonadati; phylum Bacteroidota; class Flavobacteriia; order Flavobacteriales; family Flavobacteriaceae; genus Croceitalea; species Croceitalea rosinachiae. The sequence continues at coordinate 678,111 of NZ_JAVRHR010000002.1, forward strand.
TTGTACAAAATAAATAATATAAGGGATATCAGGTCAAAAACAGTCCCAATAGTAGATGAATCAAGATTGGTGAATCTCGATTCTATTTTAGAAGAGTGCTTGGGTCAAACAGAACTTTTAGATGAGTTGATAAGACTTTTTAAGCAAAACATATTTGAGTTCATTGGTAAAGTAAAAATGCACTTACAAAGCAATAATGTACAAGGTATAGGCTTTGCTACCCATAAGATTAAGTCGTCTTTAAAAATGATGGAGACAAGAACCTTATCAGAAATATGTGAACAAATCTCTGAGGTATGCAAAACAAGCAGTAACCATAAAAACCTTGATTTGTTATATGACCGATTCTTAAAGGAATATCCAAAAGTTGAGCGACAAATAGATTATGAAATCAATAAGCTAAAAACAAACTAAACCAAACACCCCCATATTGGAACCAAAAAAACTACTATTAGCTGAAGACGACGCGATGTTGGCTTCCTTATTAAAATATAGGTTAGAAAAAGATGGCTATGCGGTAGCCATTAAATCAAATGGCAGAGAAGTAAAACGAGATATTGCTGAACACCTGCCAGATGCAATCATTTGCGACGTGATGATGCCATATTTTTCAGGTATTGAGCTTGTTGATTATTTACGGAACGATTTAAAATCAGACATCCCCATTATCCTAATCTCGGCAGCATCCAATGAAGAAAATGTAATAAGTGCCTTTAAAATGGGTGCCAATGATTTTATTGCTAAACCGGTGAGTCCATCAGAATTATTGATCAGGGTCTCGAGAGAAATTGATAGATACTATTGTTCTTAGCTGCCAAAACATATAACCTTCCCTTTTTCATTAGTTCCCCAAAAATACATACTGATCTTTTGTGGGATCTGACTATGTTATTCGTTGTTTTAGCGGGACTATATTTCTTTTTCATATTTATATTTAAGAAGAGAACTTCTGTTATGTTCTCAAAAAGAAAGAACAAACGCTACGAACTGGCTCCTATCATTAGTAATTTTCTGTTCCATAGTCCACAAGATCCAAAAGAGGAGCAGAAGGAATATGTAGAATTAAAAATCAAAATACGAGAATATCTTAGCAGCAAATATTTTAGAACCATACTGGCTGATATTCTTTTCGATCTTCAAAAAGATGTAGCAGGCGGCACAAGACAGCGCCTTTTTAAGTTGTATGTGGAATTAGGTTTGCATCATGACTCTTATAAAAAACTAGCAAGCTGGCGTTGGAATATTGTATCGCAAGGTATTCTTGAACTTTCACAGATGAAAGTCTCTGACGCTTTTCATTTCATTTCAAAGTTTGTTAATGACAAGAGAGGAGTAGTAAGAAAACAAGCAGAAATTTCGATTGTATCCCTTAAATCAGAGGGAATTAATTATTTGCTTGATACTACAAAATATGCTATCAGCGAATGGCAGCAACTAAAGCTAATCGAAGCTTTAGGTAGCATAGAAAACTATAGACCGCCCAAGTTCAAAGCATGGCTAATCTCTCCTAATAAAGACGTTGTATTGTTTTGTTTGCGATTAATTAAACATTTCAATCAAAATGAAGCTTCAGAATCAATTGCTGAATTAGTAAAACATAAAAACGATGAAGTAAAAATTGCTGCAGTTCTCTGTATCAAAGATTTCAATTTTTCAGAACATCTGGATATTCTCAAGAAAGTATTTTGGAAGTGTAGTGCGTTGGTTAAAGTGGAAATTTTAAATACTATTAGTCAGGTCGGTGATGAAGGCGACTTAATGTTTTTGCATGAAATCGGTAGACTAGAAAGCAATTTTGCCGTTGTAAACAGAGCTCATGGAGCAATAAATACTATTTCACCGGACTCTATACTGCCAACGAAAGATATTATTGAAAATCTTGCTTCTCCAATTACTAAATCCATTAGCGGACTTTATGATTTAGACTTTCTTGAAATTGAGGTTGAATTTACTGAAGTCGTTATCAAAGAAGATGCGGAAATTGAGACTAAAGAGATTGAAGTAGATGAAATAGAGATTTATGATTTGTTAGAAAAGCATACAAATACAAGGGAACAACCACCAAAAGAAATTCCCGAAAAGCCTGATTTCGCGATAGAAGAAATGGAGCATGAACTTGATAAATCACTAAATAATTCATTAGGACTGTTAGATATAAAGGAATCAGATGATAATAAAGATTTGACCGAGGTTCAAAACGATTATACCGAAATGTCGTCTGAAGAGCGGAATAAGTTTATAGACACTATTGAAAGTGTCGGTGATAAACGCGAAATACAGTTGTTGGAATTCATCATGGAAAATGAAGATGATACAGAATTGCGTTTTAGAGCCTTTAACACCTTAAAACAAGTAGGCATGGGAGCAACTAAAAAAGTTCCCACTTCAATAACCTCAACACCTCGAACAGAAGCCAAATCAGAATTTGAAGCTTCAGAAATAATACTACCAGAACATAGTATTTTTTATGAGCTCTATCAATATGCATCTGATAATGATTCTAAGGAAATTCTGATTAAAGAAATCATAGCTGTTGGTGATAAAAAAGAAATCCCTTTTTTAGAACAATTGTGCAGAACAGAAAGTAATAACATCCAAAAGCTAGCAAAAAAAGCCATCAAACAGATTAATAAAATTAGTATAGGTCAATCAGGCAATGCTAATCTTATCTACACCAAAAATGAAGACCAAGAAAACATTCAGCATGATATTAGCGAAATGGATTTCAATGACTTACAATCATTGCTAGATGAAACTAAGGTAGATCCATCAATGCAGAAAAGAAGCGAAGATGAGCGCATTCCATTGGAACTTTGTTTTCTATATGACGAATTGGGCATCTTATATGGCACGAATAATAAAAAAGAAGATTTGGGCCTCAATTTTGAATTATCCAGAGAATATGAAGTAATGGTAAAAACTGAAAATATAGTATAAGATGAGTGGCGGAATCTTCGATATCATTTTAGAATATATAAACACAGTCTTTTTAGCATTTTCTGTGGTGTTGTTTACCATGTTCAGTATAATGGCTTATCTATCTACAAGAAACGCTATACATTATAGAAACAAAAATAGTATCGGTGAAATGTCAAAAATTATGGCATCACCATTGGCACCATCTATAACAATAATAGCACCAGCTTATAATGAGGGTTTGACTATTGTTGAGAACATCCGTTCGTTATTATCTCTCAAATACGTGAACTATGAAGTCATGGTTGTTAATGATGGTAGTAAAGATGATACCATGGAAAAGATGATAAACGCATATCATCTTGAGAAAGTAGATAGGCAAATAGATCCAAATTGGAAGTCAAAACCTATAAGAGGTATTTACAAGTCTAAACAACCATCTTTTTCAAAATTAACAGTTATTGATAAAGAGAATGGTGGTAAATCTGATGCCATAAATACAGGCATATATCTTTCTGACAGCAAATATGTCGGTTGTATTGATGTTGATTGCTTGCTTAAACCTGATGCGCTATTACATGTCGTCAAGTCTTTTTTTCAAAGAAGTAAAAAGAGGGTAATTGCAGTGGGTGGAGTCATACGAATTGCTAATTCTTGTGGTATTTCTGGTGGCACTTTAGAGGATATTAGATTACCAAAAAATTGGTTGGCAAAATTTCAACTACTAGAGTATACACGTTCTTTTCTTTTAGGGAGAATGGCTTGGAGCAGGATAGATAGTCTTTTAATCATCTCAGGAGCATTTGGTTTTTTCGATCGTGAAATTGCCTTAGCAGTTGGTGGTTATGATACAGGTACTGTTGGTGAGGACATGGAGATTATTTTTAGAATGAGGCGTTATATGCATGAACGAAAAGAAGCATACACTATAGAATATATTCCTGATCCTTTATGCTGGACAGAAGTACCAGAAGATTTAAAGATACTAGTGAATCAACGTGACCGTTGGGCTAGAGGAAATCTTGAAACTTTGTTCAAACATAAAGACATGTTTTTCAATTCAAAGTTTGGCAGATTAGGTTTGGTGAGTTATCCATACTGGTTTTTCTATGAATGGCTTGCCCCTTTGCTAGAATTTTTTGGGTTTTTCACCATCATTTTGTTCTGGTATTTAGGCATTCTAAATTGGGAGTTTTTTATAGCCATTACTGCAACTATTTACATGTTCTCCATTATGTTTTCATTTTACGCCATTTTATGGGACGTGTACACTTATAACGAGTACAAAAAGACCAAAGATATTCTGATTTTAATGCTTTGTTCAATAATAGAGCCAATAGCATTTCACCCAATTGTAGTGTGGGCCGCAGTTCGTGGAAATTATAAAAAACTATTTAGGGTAAAATCAGGTTGGGGTTCACAGGTAAGAAAAGGTTTTGCTAAAGCAACTTAAACTATTTAAATGAATACGAGTCAACGTGATAGATATACCTTAAAGCAATATACAAGGTTGATAATTGCATTTTTTGCGATACTCTTCGTATTATCTGTATATCAATACACCACTCTTTATTTCAAAGGAGTTGTCGATACTATTTTAAGTGCCAGTTTTTTCATCGCTGTTGCTCATCAATTAGGTTATGCATCTGTAATCGCATTAATACTAGTATTCCCATTTAATTTTTGGGAAAACTATAGACCTTCATATGGCCTAAACTTAGTGTTCGCACTCTTGATTTTTTTATTGATCATTGAAGCCATGCTTGTCAGTTATTACTGCACAGCTCTAGTTCCGTTAGGTTCAGATTTATTGGGTTATAGCTTTTCTGATATTAAAATGACAATTTCCAATTCCGGAGGTATTTCTATTTTGCCCGTATTGGGTATAATAGTAATCATAGGCTTGTTTTTTGGAATGTACAAGCTAACATCAAGGTATTACCATTACCTAGGGCGCATGTACCCTTTTACTATTATCTTATTTAGTTTGTTTATTTCAACCCTATTCTTAGAAGGGAAACCAATTAATCAAAACAAAAGTCAATACTTAGCCATAAATCTTTATAATTCAACCACAGAAGATACCAGTTATGAAGCCAATGTAGAATATCCTTTAATTAAGTCACAGCAAATAGAAAATGTGCTTGGGGGGTATTTTAATTTAAAAGAAGAGAAACCCAATATTGTTTTCATTATAGTCGAGGGTCTGGGAAGAGATTTCGTTGGTGAAGGGGCTGAGTTTGGTGGATTTACACCCTTTTTAGATTCTCTTAGTACAAAAGCGCTTTATTGGGAAAATTGTTTGAGTACTACAGGTCGAACTTTTGGAGTATTACCATCATTAATGGGTTCATTACCTTTTGGGAAGAGCGGATTTATGGAACTGGAAAAGTATCCGAATAAATTCACTTTGTTTAGCATCCTCAAGAATAACGGTTACCACACTTCCTTTTATCAAGGTACTAATAGTTCTTTTGATGGTGTGGATAGATTTTTGTTGAGCGAAAACCTTGATTTCGTATTAGATAAGTCTGGTTTCGGTAATCAATATAAAATGCAGGCCGAAGATGCTGCCGGGTCTTCATGGGGGTATCCTGACAAAGAATTGTTTAAAAAGAGTATGAGTTTGCCAAGAAAAGCTAGTCAACCGCGCGTAGAAGCTTATATGACCATTAGCAACCACGAACCCTTTATTCCCCCCCAACAAGAATTTTACGAGAAAGAAGTAAAACATATTTTATCTAAAAGTGAATACGATAGAAAAAGCGAAAAGGTCATCAAGAAAAACAGTAATGTCTTTGCCACGCTACTCTATACCGACGACGCGGTGAAATATGCACTTGAAGAATATAAAAAACAACCAAATTACGACAATACTATTTTTATTATAACTGGGGATCATAGGTTAATACCTATTCCTCAGCGGAATACAATGAGTCGTTTTCATGTTCCTTTGATTGTTTATAGCCCTTTATTGAATACCTCAAGAAAAATGAGTTCGGTTTCTTCGCATTTTGATGTTACGCCAAGTTTGTTGTCCATGTTAGAAAATAGCTACGAATTAAAAATGCCCAAAAAGGTAGCGTGGATGGGGGGGGCGCTTGATGTAGCTACAGAATTTAGATCCACTAAGAACATCCCATTAATGCGCAATAAAAATGAATTAAAAGAATATGTAAGTGGTGAAAAGGTCTTTTCAGATGGGACGGTTTTTGAGTTGGATGAAAATATGGATTTGGGAACCTCGTTCGGAGGCTCAGGTATTGAAGATAGGCTTAATGCCTTTAAATCAGTAAATGCCTATGTAACTACCAATGATAAAATCATTCCGGATAGCTTGGCCATTTTTGCTGTAAAGACTGAAAAATTCTCTAATAGTGAACTTGTATGGTTCAATAGCTTACTAAATGAGTATGATTCCGATAAACTATATTTCAAAGCAAGAGATTTTGCATTTGATAAAGAATACGATAAAGCATTGTTATTAAGTAGATATATTATGTCTGAATCTCCAAGTCATATCGATACTAAAATTTTAACGGGTAGAGTCAATGCATGGATCGGTAATCGTAAGAAGGCAATAGAAATATTGAATGGCTGTATCAAAATGAATCCAAATTATATTGATTCTTATGCCGCTTTATTTGATGTTTATTATTGGGATGAAAGACATAAAGAAGCACTTGAATTAATAGATATCGTAAATCAAAACAGTTCTAGTGCCAATGAAATAGCTGATAAAATATCAAGAGCTAGAAACGAAGCAAGAAAAAATCGAATTGTAGCCTCGAATTAGTTAAATGAGATATAACAAACAGACATATTTACTAATATTCCTAATAGTAATAGGTGCAGAAGTTTTTTCACAAGACTTGGCTTCAATAAATTTTGAAGATGATAATTATGAAGAGGCCTATGAGTTGGCTTATGATGGAAAGTACAACTCAGCAAAGAAAATACTGGAAGAAAATCCATCAATTACTTCAGAAAATCTTGATGCTCTTTTCTTACTGGCAAGCACTTATAGTTGGAATGGGCAATACGATAAGGCCCGCAGCGAATTCAATAAAATACTATCTCAAGACAAAACCAAGCGCGGTGTTTGGATATCTGCCATTAAGAACGAGTTGTATGCGAAGACAAATTCCATTGCCTTAGGCCTTGCTAACAAAGCTATAATCTATATTGAAAATGATGAAGAGTTGCAACGGTTGATGGGCTTAGCTTTAGAAGGTATTTCTAATATTAAGTATGCCGAAAAGGGCTGGCACAACGTAGAAACCAATCTTAAAAGTAGTAAGGCTTCAAAAAAGCAATTAAAGAGTGGGCCCAAAAAGGTTTCCAAAAAGATAGAAGCTCCTAAAAAAGAGGAGGGTAAAACTGAAGAAGAAAATGTAGAACCAAAAAATAGGATAGGCGTCAATAATGCTTTTACCGTATTTAATGAAAGATATGATCCTGTTATATTTTCAAGTGTTTCTTTTAGAAGGCAGACAAAAATAGGGGCACTCATTCCTAAAATAAACTACAGCAACCGTAATGGGGTTCATGGTTTACAGTATGATATTGATTTTTACCCAAAATTTCTAAAACGATTTTACGCCTATTTAAATTATGGGTATTCGAATGCATCAATATATCCCAGTCAAAAATTTGGTGGCGATATTTACATGAACCTGCCCAATGCTATAGAATTTTCCGCAGGTGGTCGTTATTTAAGTACAACAACGCAAACAGTGAAAGCGATTACCAATTCGTTAGGGTATTACAAGGGCAACTACTATTATTCTTTACGTTCCTTTATTTCACCAAGAGAAGGTAGTCTATGGAGTATTTCGGGGAATCTGTTAGTTCGTAAGTACCTTAAAGATGCAGAAAACTTTATGGGAGTAAGTATTGGAATGGGTTTCTCTCCAGAATTACAGCAATTGATTGTTGGAGATGACTTACTATCCGAAACCGTTCTTTATGTAGAATCACAGCGTTTAAGTATACAGTATCAATTCACTACCAAAAAATCGCCCAATATTTATAGGGCAAATTTAGGCGTAAGAAGACAAGAATTAGCATTTGATTCTAATAATTTCTTTTGGGCAATTTCGGCGGGAATGACTTATCAGGTTAAATTCTAAGGTTGTTTTATCAATCAAACACCCATTTATCAGCATACATGCCATAAACAAGCCCTATTTCGTTTTCTTGAACATACTTTTCATCTTTTCCTGGATCAAAATTTACATTGTAAACGTAAACTTTAATATCATTCTTCTTTAGCTCGAGCAATAATTTTGTTTGGTTTCTGATGATTCTTCTAGAAACTGCAGCATATTTGATATTATTAACTTTTAGGTAATTCATTTTGTCGCCTTTGAGTGCGAACAAAGGATCTTGTGAAATCATAATATTGATACCTTCTCTTGAAGCTTCATCCATTGACATCATACTGAATAACTCCATAATAAGTCTGCTCTTATCTACAAATGCTTCTGCAAATGCAACGGGGTCATTTAACTTATCAGTTATCAAAATAGCATCGGGGTGAGTTGCAAACCATTGGTTAATCCCCGTCATATCAAGAGTGGTATAATCACCATATATTTTGTGCTTCATAAATTCTGAATGTGATGGAGGTAGACTTCCACCGTAATCTGTAAATCTAGACCACATTTTCCAATCATGTGCAGCTACTAGTTTACCATCAGATGTCTTAATAATATCTAGCTCGAAAAGACGAAAACCTTTTTTATAGTTCTCATCCAATGCTTCTTTTGAATTGGTAGATTTAATGCCATTTACCTCACCAGCGGCATGGGCAATATAGCGGTCATTGCTAGGTTCAAACTCATAGGTGATTCTTGGGAAATATATTTGATTATCTGATATGTTATCCGGAATGGAAATACTTTCTTCAACTGATAAATCATCCACAACTTCCTTTAGTTGACCATTTATTGCATACATCACATAGGCCTGTCTACTTTTTAAGCTACTCAATTGCACTAGACCCATTTGTATAAGCTCTTTAGACTTTGAAAGTGAGCCTTTAACAGCCGAATCATGAGCTAAAATTGCAAATGTAGTCTTTTGAGCGAGCATCTTTTGAATATGAGTAACCAACTCATCTAAAGCTTCCTCACTACCATAGGTGTCAAAACCCTTAAACTCATGTTTTTTAGAACTATTGAAGTGAATTAAAGTGAGTCCTCTTTCAACCTTTTCTTCAATACCGCCTATATTAAAACTACTTCTCTTTTTTGCATTGAAGCCATTACTATTAATAATTAAAGTTTCTTTTTGCGCAATAGTTTCTTGGAAAAAGCTAATAAATAAAGTAATACTTAGAAATACGGGTACAAATGTTTTTGACAAGAGCATCTTTAGTTCTTTATATAGTTTGGCGCACTGAAAATCTTATGTTTAAACAACACTGACTCTAAAACGCTTCTCATAATACCTTATTGCGGATAAATAGAGGCAATGTGCATATCGCTATATTTTGAAAGTATACTCTTACAAATATCTTCACAACAACTTTTGGCTACTTCACCACAAATTATTGTAGCTACATAATGTTTAAGATAAGTTTACGTTTATAACAACAGACCCGAATTTTAAAACCTGAATTAGCATGTTGTACGACACCTACGGCGAAGAGTATTTAGCCTTTTTGCAAGAATTAAATGAAATTTTGAGTTTGAACGAATTGGCAGAATTAGATTACCTATAGCCTGCCCAAAAATATTGAGATGATGGAAAGACAAAACCAAGAAAACAGTGCTTATGTTAACTTCATTCAGAATTTGAATGACATATTAGTTGACTATAACATTAATCAATTGAATTGTTCTTAAGTTTAGTGTATATCAGAAAAAAGGGGTTCTTTAGATAAAGAACCCCTTTTTTTGTGGGGCAAAAACACAGGTTTAACCCAAATATGTTTTGAGAATCTTACTTTTAGAATTGTGGCGTAGCTTTCGTATTGCTTTTTCACGAATCTGTCGAACACGTTCTCTGGTCAAATCAAAAGTACTACCGATCTCTTCTAAAGTCATTGATGGCTGTTCTCCAATACCATAATACAAACGCACAACATCCGCTTCTCTAGGCGATAATGTATCTAGGGCTCTATTGATTTCTGTATTCAATGACTGGTGCATCAAATCTTTATCCGGTTTTGGTGATTCTCCAGCACGCATTACATCATATAAGTTAGAAGTTTCCCCTTCTTTTAAGGGAGCATCCATCGATACGTGGCGACCAGAATTTTTTAAAGACTGTTTCACTTCGGTAACGGTCATATCCAACTCCTTTGCTATTTCTTCTGCAGACGGAGGTCTTTCATGTGCTTGTTCTAAGTAAGAAAATGTCTTCTTTATTTTATTGATAGACCCAATCTTGTTCAATGGTAAACGAACCACACGCGATTGTTCAGCCAAAGCTTGTAATATGGATTGCCGAATCCACCATACAGCATACGATATAAATTTAAATCCACGGGTTTCATCAAAACGTTTGGCTGCTTTTACCAATCCAACGTTTCCTTCATTAATCAAATCAGGCAATTTTAGACCTTGATTTTGATATTGCTTTGCTACCGAAACAACAAACCTAAGGTTCGCGTTGGTTAGTTTTTCAAGTGCAACTTGATCTCCTGTTCGTATTCTTTGTGCTAATTCAACTTCTTCTTGGGCAGTTATTAAATCAATTTTACTAATGTCTTGTAGGTATTTATCTAAGGATTTGGATTCACGGTTGGTTACCTGCTTAATGATTTTAAGTTGCCTCATTCTATATTCTGGTTTTAATAAGTATAAGACCTCATAATACATTTTTAGAACCGCATTTCCAAATGAGATTGCGTATTCTTATCAAATTTTTATGAGCAAGTCAATAAATTGTATTTTACAAAGAGTGATTTGAAATTGTTGATAGTATTTGAAACATTTCCATGCATAGAACAAAATATAAGCTCAAAAATCTACTAATTTTGTAAGGTTTGTTATTAACGAATTATAAAGTATATACTCTTTGGAGGTACAGAAAAAAGTTGCTATAAAAACCTTATACGATTACCAGTTGGAAGATTTGACAAGAATCTTCAAACAGCTTGATGAGATGCCCCAAGGCAGTAATCTGTTGTACCAGTTGCCCACAGGCGGGGGTAAAACAGTTGTTTTCTCAGAAATCACACGTCGTTATATTGAGCAATCAAAAAAGAAGGTTGTTGTGCTTACCCATCGTATTGAGTTGAGCAGACAAACTTCTAAAATGCTCCACGGTTTTGGGGTCACCAATAAAATCATCAATAGTGACGTAAAAGAATTGGACGACCAAAACGAATACATGTGTTTTGTTGCAATGGTCGAAACCTTGAACAATAGGCTGCAAGAAGATAAGGTCAAACTTAATGATATTGGACTAGTCATTATTGATGAGGCGCATTATAATTCATTCAGAAAATTGTTTAAGTATTTTGAAGAGTCCACTATTTTAGGTGTAACGGCAACTCCTTTAAGTTCTAATATAAAATTGCCCATGAAAGATCACTACAAAAAATTGATCGTGGGCAAGTCTATCAAGTCACTGATTGAGAAACGTTTTTTGTCCAAGGCAAATCTTTACAATTTTGATGTGAGTTTACGAAGTTTAAAGCTTGGTATACATGGCGACTATACAGTAAAATCTTCGGATGAATTTTATGGTAATCAGAGTATGTTAGGCAAACTTATGACTGCCTATGAAGAAGTGGCCAAAGGGACTAAAACCTTGATTTTCAATAATGGCATCAACACATCACATTACGTTTATGAAACCTTTAAAAAGGCTGGATACAATGTACGCCATTTAGACAATCGAAATACCGCTGCGGAACGCAAAGAAATTTTGCAATGGTTTTCTGAAACCTCAGATGCCATTTTGAGTTCAGTAAGTATTTTAACCACAGGTTTTGACGAACCTACAGTAGAATCCATAATTCTCAATCGCGCAACACGGTCCCTAACTTTATATTTTCAAATGATAGGTCGTGGATCGAGGGTATTGCCTAATAAAGATAATTTTAATGTTATTGATCTTGGTAATAATATCGCCCGTTTCGGGCCATGGGATTCACCTGTAGATTGGCAAGAGATTTTTCATTTCCCAGATTTTTATTTAGAAAACATAAAAAATGATGAGGAGATTGAAAAAGAGTTCATTTATGAAATGCCTGACGAACTAAAGACAAAATTTACTAAGTCGGCTAATATTCACTTTGATATTAAAGCTGAATACAAAAAAGTCTTTGCCGAAGGTGGAAAGTCAAAGCTAGTTCTAGAACGCAGTATTGAGCAGCATGCGCAAATATGTGTAGAAAATAGCGAAGATGTTTTTGATGCTCGAATTTTAGCCAAGGAACTCAAAGATGAAATAGCTTATCGTGTGCGACAGTATTCCTATTGTATTATGAACAATACCAAAAACTATAAAGAATGGTTAGAGGAAGACTATGAACGAAAGCTACGCTCCAGCATTTCAAAGAAGTTTGCACAAATGATGTAAGATGGCAAAGGCCTTATTTATCGGATATATTTGGCCTGAACCCAAAACGACAGCTGCCGGGCAACGCATGTTGCAGTTGCTAAAGGTTTTTAAAGAAAAAGGATTCCAAGTAACTTTTGCGACCACAGCCGTAAAAACAAAGTTTTCAGAAGATTTAGAGCAATTTGAAATTCAAACCGAATCAATTTTATTAAATGATTCTAGCTTTAACAATTTTGTAAAAGAATTGAAACCTGATGTGGTGATTTTTGACCGATTTATGGTCGAAGAGCAATTTGGATGGCGGGTCGCTCAATGTGCACCTAAAGCCTTAAGAATTTTAAATACGGAGGATTTGCATTCTTTAAGGAATTCTAGACAATTAGCACATAAAAAAGGGGAGAAGTTTACAATTAAGGTGTGGCTTCAGAATAACATGACCAAACGCGAAATTGCCAGCGTCTATCGGTCAGACTTGACTTTACTTGTATCTCACTACGAAAGAAAGCTTTTAACAGCAGAACTTAAAATTTCTTCAGAGTTATTATTTCATCTACCCTTTTTGTTAGATACAGTTACTAAAACAAAACAAGAGACGTATCAAACTTTTGAAAAACGTAGCGACTTTATATGTTTTGGCAATGGTAAACATACCCCAAATATTGATGCTGTAAGATATTTAAAAGAAGCTATTTGGCCTTTAATTCGAAAAGAGTTGCCATTTGCTAAGGTTCATATCTACGGGGCCTATTTGCCACAACGAATAAAAGAATTAAATCAACCTCAAATAGGGTTTCTCATTCATGGTTGGATGGATGACTTGGATGGTGAACTACGAAAGGCAAGAATCAACTTAGCTCCACTGCGCTTTGGAGCGGGCATCAAAGGCAAATTAACTGAAGCCATGCAAAACGGCACCCCAACTGTGACCACAACGATAGGTTCAGAGGGCATGTTTACTACAAAATGCCTACCGGTGGTAATTGCCAAAAACACATTAGAATTTGCCCAAGCAGCCGTAGCACTTTATAAAGATGAGAATAAATGGGTCAATTTTCAATCAGCGGGGTTCCAGACTATAAATTCCATTTTTAACAAGAATATCCTAGCTCCCAGGCTTTTTGAAAAGATTGAAAAGCTTCAACAAAACTTGGTAGAACACCGTACTTCAAATTTCATAGGAGGTTTATTGCAAGATGAAACCATGGCAAGCACTAAGTTTATGAGTAAATGGATTGAAGAAAAAAATAAGGAAAAATAGAACTCTAAAAACTTATTGCCTCTCCAACCTTCCCATACTGATCACCTACAACTGTTAGAAAGGTCGCTGTTCTTATTTATGAGTTTTAGTTAAAAAGAATTACAATTCTAAACATCGGCACTGCTACTTCTAATTGCCTTTGCAAACCATTTAGCTGATGATTTGGGTGTTCGCTTTAAAGTTTCAAAATCTACATAATGTAATCCAAAACGCTTTTCATAGCCAGATGCCCATTCAAAATTATCCATAAATGACCAAGCAAAATACCCTTTAAGTTTTACTCCCTCATCGATTGCTTTTTGACAAGCTTGCAAATAGGTTTTATAAAAAGTTAAGCGCTCTCGGTCATTGACCTGCCCATTAGTTAATTCATCAGGGTAAGCACAGCCGTTTTCAGTGATTATAATATCTGGGTTATCATAGCGCGAAGCAATCCAATGCAGCAATTTTGTACAACCCCATGGCACAACAGCCCAATTCATAAGGGTAGTTTTCCAACTAGGGTCTAATGATAGATCTACATTTTGATCTTCAGAAATACCTCCGTTGCCATACACATTTTGCTCTTTAGCAATACCATGATTTTCAGCGGCCAACATGGTGGTATAGTGGTTTAAACCAAAGAAATCAGAAGTCCCCTTAATCATTACTTTTTCTTCCTTGGAGAATCTAGGTAGGCGTTCCCCTAAACGCTCTTTCATTACCTCGGGATAATCACCTTTATAAATAGGATCTGCAAACCAGGAAACAAAAAACTGTAAGGCACGTTCAGCAGCCGCTTTATCATCTTCACTATCCGTTAAGGGTTCGCGCCAATCACAATTGTTGGTCATGCCTATTTGACCACCATGATGTGAAAAGTTGTTTTTGTACTCGTGAACAGCTTTGGCATGAGCTAAAATGAGGTGATGGGCGGCCAGGTAAGGTTCTGAATTTGAAACCCTACCAGGAGCAAAAACACCTTGCCCATAACCTAAAATAGCCACGACCCATGATTCATTTAGGGTAATCCAATTTTTGCATCGATCACCAAAACGTTCAAAACAGATTTTGGCATAAGCCGCAAAGTAATCAATAATAGGCTTGCCCAACCAACCGTCATCTTCAAGCTGCAGAGCGAGCGGTAAATCCCAATGGTATAAGGTTATCCAAGGCTCTATATCAGCTTTTAAAAGCTCGTCGATTACATCTGAATAAAATTGAATTCCCGATTCATTAACCTGGCCTTTTCCAGTGGGCAGAATGCGCGCCCAAGAAATAGAGAAACGATATGCTTTTACACCCATTTGCTTCATCAATTGAATATCTTCTCTAAAGCGATGATAATGGTCACAGGCAACATTACCTGTTTCACCCTTATATATTTTACCTGGTATCGTACAAAAGGCATCCCATATAGAAGGACCCTTACCATCTTTATCGTGTCCACCTTCAATTTGATACGAAGAGGTTGCAGTGCCCCAAATAAAATCATCAGGAAATGTATTCATGAATTAGTAAGTGTTTTTAAGAAGCTTTTTCTAGCGTTCTACGTTCATTTAATTCTTTAGTGATTTGTTCCATTTTCTTAGCGTTTAGCGGATATAAGAACATCAGCCCTGCTGCTAACAGCGAAACAATAGCAGGCACCCAGCTCATTAACATCACCATTCCAGGAAAAGCTCCTTGAATACTAGTACTATCTTGCCCGTTATAATGAAAAGCCCCCAATACCAAGCCTATTATGGCTCCGGCGATACCACCACCAAATTTAGTGGCAAAAGAACCAGCAGAATAAATCAGTCCAGTGGCACGACGCTCATTTTTCCATTCTGAAAAATCTGCAGCGTCGCCCAACATTACGAAGAACAGGGTTGGGAACATTGCCGCGGCAAATTCAGAAACAATACCTAAAGTAAAAATCGCCGAGATATCTTCTGGAGTGCAAAATACCAACAACGCATTGACCAGGCCTGAAAAAATGAGGGCATAAATAAACAAATTGCGTTTACCCAATTTTTTACTCAATGAAGCCGTCAAAAATGCGCCGAGTATTGAGGCCAACATTAACGCAATTAAATACGAAGCGGATAGTAACTGGTCATTTAAATAGTGAGTGAAGTAAATAACGACAATACCTTGTTTTATAGAGTTATATATGTTAAAAAGTAAGCCGATGCCTAACAAAACTAACCAAGGCTTATTTTTAATAAGATCAGCAAAATCTTGTTTTAGATTAGTCTTTTGGTTTTTAGGTGGTAATACCCGTTCACGAGTGGTATAAAAAGTAATTAACATCAGTATGGCCAATAAAGCAGACATTACATACATCGAAGTACCGTATCCGCTTTTCTGGTCAATAAGTGTAATGGAATCTGTTGTAATGTCTTTCTCCCCAGACAGTAAAAAGGTGTATTCTTCACCGTCTTTCATAGCAAAGCTTTTGCTTGTCGTTGGGGCATTATCTTCTGCATTTAGAGCCTCATTCTCCCATGAAAAAAGGGCAATACCATTTTCGGTTTTGATATTGACATGCTCCATATCTTGAGTAGCGGTCACGGCTACTTGATATTGATCTTTGTTTATAGAATTAACTTCAATTTTTGGATTCACATTACCAAAATATACTACTAAAAAAAGTAGGGCTCCTTGTACCAACATTCCACCTGCAAAGGCACCTACCATACGAAAAGATCCAATACTGGTTCGTTCTTTATCATCACCGGTCATTACGGCCATTAATGCCCCATAAGGAATGTTGTTGGCCGTATACAAAAGGGTGAAAAAGATGTAGGTGATATAGGCATAAACAATTTTACCATTTTCAGTCAGTTCCGGACTAGTAAATAATAAGGACAAAATCACACCAAGTGGAATGGCAGTCCATAAAATCCAGGGACGGAACTTACCATACTTTGACTTAGTACGGTCACCAATAATACCCATGAGCACATCACTTATGCCATCACTGGATCTAGCAACTAAAAAAAGTACTCCAACCGTAACCGGACTAAGGCCAAAAACATCAGTGTAGAAAATAAATAAGAAAGTTGCTACACCACGCCATGCGATATTTGCAGCACCATCCCCTAAGGCATAGCCAATCTTTTCTTTTAAAGAGACTTTTTGGTTCATCGGTATTGGTTGTTATGGTTATGACTCAAATGTAATGAAAATCTAGAGTAGATATTTTTGTATACAATTCATACTTTTTTGAATATCCAATTCTTAACTTCTAAGTTATAGTAGGTATTTAATAATAAGTTTTGAAATGTTTTAGATAGATTTGATTTCTTACCAAAGTTTGAAAAATTGTAATATTTAGCAGGCAAACTTTACTACTGACTCTAAATAATTGTATTTTTTGTTTCCAATAAACGGAAATTTTGTATATTGTTTCCATATTTAGGAAATAATTCAAATAATTTCCATAAAGAGGAAATAAAATGGAGCAAGGTTATAATATTATAATGGCAGATATTATCTCAAGTCGTCAAATTAACAAAAAAGACGATTTTATGAGGCAATTTAAAGAACTTACACATTTGGTCAACGACGAGTTTAAGAATCAAATTTTATCCCCATTGACCATTACTCTTGGAGATGAATTTCAAGGAATTGTTAAAGGCCCAAAATCACTTTTCGAACTTCTCTTTTTTTTAGAAGAGTCCATTATCGCCAATCAATATCCTTTTAAGCTCAGATATTCACTGGTATACGGTGAAATTGATACGAAAATTAATGAGGAAATCGCTTATGAAATGTATGGCCCAGGCCTAACTATGGCTAGGGAAGCACTTAAAACATTAAAAGAAACCGGGGATAACTATTTTATTCACTTGAATAGTACAAAAGATGTACAACTAAGTTTGTGTATGAAATTATATCAATCCATTAAAAGTGATTGGAAAAACTCGGATTACAAAATTATATCGGCATTTTTAGAAAATGACGACTACAAAAATTTAAAAAAAATGGGCTTATATAAGACACGTTCCGGGCCATGGAAAAAAAGGAAAACACTTCGGATTGAAGAGTATAATATTATTAAAAATATAATTTTAAATATTCTATAAAATGCATGATTTCAAATACCAAATTCTTTATTATGTGATTGTGGAAGTTTTATTGATTATCATCTTTTATACCGTTTCGAAATGGTTAGACCCTAAATTTTCGAGAAAAAATCTTTCACAAAAATTCTCCTCATGGCTCAAAGGTTTTTTGGAAAGGATATTCTTGACATTTTTACTTTTGACCGGTTTTCAAGGTGGGGCATTAATTTTATTTGGAGCAATAAAACTGGGGACTCGTTTAGATAGTGATAAAGAAAACAAAGTGAATAACGATTACTTCATAGTCGGTAATTTTATTTCAATAGCTGCAGCTGTAATCGGATATTTGTTATTTAAAGAGCATATAAAATTTACTTAAGAATGAATACAACCATCAACTGGCAAACTGCCATAGAATTTGAAGATATCACTTATAAGAAAAATAATGGGGTAGCCCGAATAGCTTTTAATCGACCTAATGTACGTAATGCCTTCAGACCAAATACTACTAGCGAATTGATAAAGGCATTTTATGATGCACAAGAAGATACTTCGATTGGAGTGGTTTTATTATCTGCCGAAGGGCCGTCCACCAAAGACGGTATTTGGTCTTTTTGTAGTGGTGGAGATCAGAAGGCCAGGGGGCATCAAGGATATGTAGGGCAAGATGGCCAACATCGATTGAATATTTTAGAAGTACAACGCATGATTAGGTTTATGCCTAAAGTAGTTATTGCTGTCGTGCCGGGCTGGGCAGTTGGTGGAGGTCACAGTTTACATGTAGTTTGTGATATGACTTTGGCCAGTAAAGAACATGCTATTTTCAAACAAACCGATGCTGACGTGACCAGTTTTGATGGGGGCTATGGTTCGGCCTATCTTGCCAAAATGGTTGGCCAAAAAAAGGCAAGGGAGATTTTCTTTTTAGGTCGTAACTACTCTGCCAAAGAAGCTTTTGAAATGGGGATGGTCAATGCCGTGGTTCCTCATGAAGAATTGGAAACTACGGCCTATCAATGGGCCCAAGAAGTTTTAGAAAAGTCGCCCACTTCCATCAAAATGCTAAAGTTTGCCATGAACCTAACCGATGACGGTATGGTGGGGCAACAAGTATTTGCAGGGGAGGCTACGCGTTTAGCTTATATGACGGATGAGGCGAAAGAAGGGCGCAATGCCTTTTTAGAAAAACGAAAGCCCAACTTTGGTGAGGATAAGTGGTTACCTTAATTTTAATCTCATCTGTTTCTAAATACCAAAAGAACGCAATGGGTTCAACTAAAAAGAGCCTCGTCTTTCGACTGAGGCTCTTTTACGAGAACACTATATGAAAATGAAAAAATTTATTTACTTGATTATTACACTGTAAATGTACCCCCAGAGCACCTGCTTTTGAAATTATTGTTGTGAACCAAACTACTTTTGTGGTTAAATAACGGTTTTAACTAGCGTGAGAATTACTATCGTTTACCATTGAATATCAAACACATAGTTACAAACTAAAAAGAGCCTCGTCTTTCGACTGAGGCTCTTTTACGAGAACACTATATGAAAATGAAAAAAATTATTTACTTAATTATTACAGTATAAATGTAGGCCCAGTGTTCTCGTATTTGAAATTATTGTTGTGAAGTGGCTAGCTTTTGTGGTGATGCTAGCTGAATGTGTTTTCTGGTTATTTATATCTTTTATTTTATAGCTATAATAAGGCTCGACAAAAACCCATTAATATCAAATTCTGGATCTTCTGCTAAGCCGGTACGCACCACAACAAGGTCTTTTGAAGGAATAATAAATACATATTGACCTTGAAAACCATTCATAGAATAGAGGTCTTTAGGCACATCAGGAAATTTGCCTTCTGCATTCAACCAAAAATGAGCCCCATAAGTACCGTTCGATAAATCTGTGACAGTAGTAATATAATCAATCCATTCCGCATCAAATAGCTGTTCATCGTTCCATTTTCCATTATCTAAGTATAATTGTCCTATGCGAGCCCAATCTCGAGTAGTTGCCCAAGTATATGAAGACCCTACATAGTTTCCCTTCAAATCTGCTTCAATAAGCATACTGTGCGCCCCAATTTTATCAATAAATGACTTGTAGGGAAAATTAAGATATTCTTGATGTGACCTGAATTGTTGTCGTAATATACCAGATAAAAGATTGGTAGTTCCAGAAGAATAATTCCATATTTCTGTAGGTTTTGCGATGGCCATTTTATCTAGCTGCGCCTTGGTCATATCGCTGTCTAAAAATAACATTTTGGTGACATCAGAAATTCCGCCATAATCTTCATTCCATTCCAACCCGCTTTGCATACGCAATAAATGGTTTAAAGTGATATTCCTGCGTTCATCATCTTTCCATTCAGCTATTGGTGCAGGCCAGTCTACTTTAAGTCTACCTTTCTTTTGCAAAACCCCAAAGCATGTGGCTAAAACGCTCTTGCTCATAGACCAACCTAAAATTGGGGTATTTTTATCAAATCCATCAATATAACTTTCATGTAATAAGTGACCTTTGTATAATACCAAAAGTGTTCTGGTTTTCTGTATAGCCTCATTCGAAAATGGAAGTGTTACTGCTTTTTGCAATAAATCGTAATCAACGTTTTCAAAAACCGTATCCTTTTTAGGTAAATGTCCATAAGGGTAAGGTTTATCAATTTTCTTGAAATTCCTTCGCGGTTGTAAGTATTGTTCGCCTTCCGAGTAATCATTGTTGACCAAAACACTACCTAAACCTCCTCGATCTACTGCCTTTCTGGTCATTAATCCATACACAGATGCTTTTGCAGTGCGCTCTTGGGTATCAAATTCGGTGTCGGTTAGTTCAATTAAAGGCATTGCTAAATCATTTTCAATAATGTAAGTGGAAGAATGACCTCCAATGTTAATGCTAGACGCCATATATTTTGAAGCATAACCTGAAATAATGTTTAATTTGGAATAATTGAAGTATACTAAAATGGCGATAATAAGTATAAATACTAAAAGGATTCTTTTGAAAATTTTCATACTAAGAGTTGCTGGTTTTATTGTAACTTTTGTGGACTAAATATAAGCATTTACACTATGTCAAATATTGGATTGATTATTGAAGAACGTAGTCGTGATATTGGAGACTTTTTGGTAGGCAGATTAATTCCATTTCGAAAAAAAAGAATGATAGGTCCATTTATATTTATAGATCATATGGGACCTACAAAATTAGGTCCTACAAAATATATGGATGTAGACCAACATCCACACATTGGTCTTTCTACCCTTACTTTTATGCTTGAGGGCGAAATTATGCATGAAGATAGTATCGGTACAAAGCAATTGATACAGCCCGGCTCAGTAAATTGGATGACAGCTGGAAAAGGAGTGTCACATTCTGAACGAACCCCAAAAAATCTGCGAAATGGCAGCGAATTTATAGCTCACGGCTATCAAATATGGGTGGCACTGCCCAAGGATTTAGAAGATGTGGCTCCTGATTTTCATCATATGAAAGGAGCTGAGTTACCAAAATGGGAAGAAGGCTCTGCAAAATTCACTTTAATAGCGGGTGAGGGGTATGGTCAAAAGTCACCGGTACCTACCTATTCATCACTATTTATGGTTGAAATCAAAAACGCAGATACTTTTGCACTTAATATCAATGGTAAACTTAAAGGAGAAATAGGCATTTGTATTGTTAAAGGCAGTATTGCGGCCTGTGGAGAAACTGTAGGAAAAGGTAATATTTTAGTTTCTAAAGTTGAAGACACATGTGATATAACCCTAAATCCAAACTCACATCTCTTACTTTTTGGTGGTGAACCCTTTCCTGAAGAACGATATATTTACTGGAACTATGTTTCTAGCTCAAAAGAGAAAATTGAGGAAGCAAAAAAGGCGTGGAAAAATAAGAGTTTTCCAATGATGGAAAATGATACTTCTTATGTTCCATTACCAAATTAGGAAATAGGCCAAAAATGCTCGTATTTTAGTACCAAATCGGCTATATGCTTTCAAACAAGAATTTTTTAACGTTTATGGCGCTCTCAGCTATTTATTTGTTAGGCTTAAATTCTTGTAACTCAAAGAAACAGAAAAGGGAAGAAGTTCTTTATAATCAGTATTGCGCCAGCTGTCATATTGTCCCAAAAATTGATGAGCTTCCAAAAGATATCTGGGAGAATTCCATTCTTCCTGATATGTTATCTAGAATGGATATTGAAGAAATGTATCAAAATCCAATTACTGCGAAGTCGGGATTTAGACCAAAAATCAAACTTCAAGACTGGCTTCTGTTAAAGAATTATATTATCTCTTTAGCACCTGACAAATTACCTTTAACACAGCTACCTAACAACTCTATTATTGAACAATTTCATTCCAAACCCCTAGCCTTAGATGATCAGAACGGTGCATTTATAACTTATTTAGAATCAGATCAACAACGATTATTTTTTGGTGATATCTCTAGTAGTTTACGCTCATACAATTTCAATTCAAATAACATTACCCAACACTATCAGGGTAAAACACCTATTACTTGGTTCAATCACCAAGAGTCATTAGAAATAGTTACTGAGGTAGGAATTTTAGATCCTTCAGAGTTGGAACAAGGAAAGTTGTTTTCTAAAATTAGTGGGGATACGCTTGGTTTAAGTATTAAATTTCATAGACCAGTACATACTTTAGTGGAAGATTTAAACAAAGATGGGAAACAAGAATTGGTCGTTAGTGAGTTTGGAGACAAGACCGGTAGTTTATCCCTACTGATTAAAAACGATAGTATGGGTTACTACAAAAAGGAATTATTGAATCAACCTGGCTGTATCAGAACCATAGCAAAAGACATGAATAAAGACGGTAGAACAGATTTGATAACATTGACTTCTCAGGCAATGGAAAGTATAACCATATTGTACCAAGAAGATAACCTTAAGTTCAGAGCTGATAAGGTGCTTGAGTTTCGTTCTGTATATGGCAGTAGTTGGTATGAATTGGTAGATTATAACGGAGATGGTTTTGATGATATTATTACTGTAAATGGCGATAATGCCGACAAATCTTATGTTCACAAGCCCTACCATGGCATGCGAATTCATTTAAATGATGGGTCAAATAACTTCAAAGAGACTTATTTCTATCCTTTAAATGGAGCTACCCGTGTACTAGCAAGAGATTTTGATCAAGATGGTGATGTAGATTTCGGGTTGATTAGTACTTTCCCTGATTACGAAAAAGCACCGGAGCTTTCGTTTGTTTATTTAGAGAATAAAGATTCAAAAAATTATAATTTTACCACTAAAGTTTTAACGGATCCAAATGCAGGACGGTGGTTTCTAATGGATGCGGCTGATATTGATAGTGATGGTGATGAAGATATTATTTTAAGTTCTTTTACCTATGTTTTTACTCCAGTGCCCAAAGATTTATCAAAACGATGGTCAGAGAATAATGTAGACATACTAATACTGGAAAACAAATTGAATTGAAACAATCACTTGTTTTTTTCTTGTTTATACTTCTTGTTATTCTAGCAAGTTGCAATCAGAATAAAAAAAGTATATCCCCTAATAAACACAACTGGTTTGGGCATCAAGTTACCGTATCTGCATATAATTCGGTGACTTGGCAAACGCTTGGTAATCCTAACATAGCTGCATGGGGAGACACCTTAATACCTGGTATGAAGTGTATTGCGGTTTCAAGGGATTTATTGACATTAGGCATAGATCACAATACAATGGTAAAAATCGATACTTTCCCTGATACTTTTTATGTAAAGGACAAGATGAACCGTAAATGGACAAACAGAATCGATATTTATATGGGTAATGATGTAAAATCAGCAAGAAATTGGGGGAAGAAAAATTTACAGATTTGTTATGCAATACCAATTGATACATTAAATACAAAATGAAAAGAACAAAAAGATATAGTACACTTTTAATTGTATACATTTTTTTGATTTCGTGCACTACGAAGAAATCGATTGTAGACAAGCCCATCACCTTTAGCAAAGAACGTATAGAACTAACCAAGGAGTATTTATCACGGCGTTATAAGCTAGAACAAGATTCTCCTGACATACTACCAAGAATGATAGTACTTCATTGGACCGTGATTCCAACTTTTGAGGAATCATTTGAGGCTTTCAAAAATCCTACACTTCCTAATTGGCGACCTGATATTGAAAATGTAAGTGGTTTAAATGTTTCCGCACATTTTTTGGTAGACAGAGATGGCACTATTCACCGTTTAATGCCAGAGACTATAATGGCAAGGCATGTTATCGGTTTAAACCATTGTGCCATAGGGGTTGAAAATGTGGGTGGAACTTCTGATTTACCGTTGACAAAAGCGCAGCTAAAAGCGAATATTTGGCTGGTAAAGCATCTAGCTGAAAAATATGATATTGAATATTTGATTGGGCATTACGAGTATACCGATTTTGAAGATCATCCACTTTGGTTAGAAGTTGATGATGGCTATAGAACAGAAAAGACTGATCCGGGGGAAGAGTTCATGAAAAAGGTGCGAAAAGCTACTAAAAAGTTTAATTTTAAAGCCGTTCCTGAAAAGTGAAAATTATGAAATCAAGATTTTTAGTTTTATTGACCTCTTTATTTGTTTTTCATTTTGGAGAGTCACAAGAGATTACTGAAAAACTATATGAGACCTATGGAAAATATAAAGAAATCACTTTAAGTAAAAGACGAATCAAATACATTCAGCTAGAACCTTTGATTGAAGACCTTTCTACAAATGCTCTGTTTGAGGTGAATAAGGTTGGCGAGTCTATTGAAGGTCGAGATTTGAACTTAATTAGTATCGGCACAGGTAAAATTAATGTTTTTTTATGGTCACAAATGCATGGTAATGAGCCAACAGCGACACAGGCCATTTTTGATATTTTTAATTTTTTAGATTCAGATAATCTTCAAAAAGAAAAAGCGCTGATTCTCTCTAAATTAAAATTACATTTTTTACCGATGTTAAATCCTGATGGGGCTGAAAAATATCAGCGCCGGAATACCTTAGGTATTGATATCAATCGTGATGCTTTACGTTTACAATCACCAGAAGGGCAGACTTTAAAAAGAGTTAGAGACAGTTTAGATGCAGATTTTGGTTTTAATCTTCACGATCAAAGCACATATTATAATGCAGAACGCACACCTAAACCAGCAACAATATCTTATTTAGCTCCTGCATACAATTATGAAAAAGAAATCAATGAAAAGCGAGGTAATGCTATGAAAGTAATAGTATTCATGAATACTGTTATTCAGCGTTATGCACCTGGTCAAGTGGGGCGATATAATGATGCTTTTGAACCAAGGGCTTTCGGAGATAATATCCAAAAATGGGGCACCAGTACCATTTTGATAGAATCTGGAGGTTACAAGAATGATGCTGAAAAACAAGAGATTCGAAAACTTAATTATGTTTCTCTTCTTTCTGCAATTTATACCATTGCAAATGGCAGTTATAAGGATATTTCCATTGATAAATATGAAGAAATTCCTCAAAATGACAGAAAGTTATTTGACTTAAAAATTGAGAATGTCACTTATGAACTTTTAGGTAAGAATTATGTTTTGGATTTAGGAATTCACAGAAATGAAATTGATAATGAAAGGCGTATAAAATTTCATTACAAGAGTGTTATTGCGGATCAAGGAGACCTATCAACCTACTATGGTTATGAGAATTTTGATGGAGCTGGTTACAAAATAGTTCCTCCACGAATGGTAGCAAAAACAGTTCCTTCAAGTGGAAATGAAGAAGGCTTTTACATCTTAAATAGTGAATCATTTTTAAAATTCGGTCAAGCTTATATCAGAATGACCAATATCCCTAAAGAGCTTAAGTATTCTAACTCTCCATTACATGTAGTGCCCACCAACTATAAATTAAATGACTTTAGATTGCAACCGGGCATGAATCCGACCTTTTTTCTTGAGAAAAACGGCAAAATAACGCACGCTATTATTAATGGTTTTTTAATTGATGTTAGAAAACCATTGGATAATCAAAATTTTTCAAATGCGCTGATTTATCGCTAATAACCAAATTGAATGGCAATACCGCTTTCATAAGTCAATAAAACAACCAACATACCCATTAGTGTACAAACAATACTTGAAAAGATAGAAAGTAAAATCCCCTGAGTCCAAAAGGGAAATGCAGCTATAGGTCCATTTTTTAATACATCTTGAATAACATCCATAATAGTGTTTTTTTGAGTTTAATAAATGTTTAGTTTTTAGGATGTTCTAATAAGTTTTCAATAATAAAACAACCAATGGGCCATGAAACCCTACTTTTTATTAGATACTAAAGAGTCGAAAAACAGTTATAAAGAATTTCAGTATCTTTCAATTAATCAAAAAACACTTTAAAATGAAAAAAAGCCATCTTCTCTATCTATTATTATTTGCAATTAGTCTTACGACCTTTGGACAGAAAAAAACCACTCTTTTTAATGGTGAAAATTTAGATGGCTGGGTTATCCACGGTACCGAAAAATGGTATGTTGAAAATGGAGAATTGATTTGCGAAAGTGGACCTGATGAGGCTTACGGATATTTATCCACGGAAAAGCACTATGACAATTTTGAATTGACTTTAGAGTTCAAACAAGAAGCTAATGGAAACAGCGGGGTATTCTTTAGATCTACTTTTGAGGGGACAAAGGTAACTGGGTGGCAGGTAGAGGTTGCCCCACCGACAAAGCATACCGGAGGTATTTATGAATCTTATGGGCGAGGTTGGCTGATTAAACCAGATAGCGGTAAGGACAATATGCTGAAAATGGGACAATGGAACAGCATGAAAATCATTGCCAATGGGGCCGAAATCACTACCTATCTTAATGGAGTGGAAATGGTTCAAATAAAAGATGAAAAAATTGGCAAAGGTAAAGGTGCTATTGCCTTGCAAATACATGATGGAGGTGGAATTAAGGTCAAATGGCGAAATATTAATGTTCAGCCAGTAGTAAAGTAAAAAAGTTGGTAGCTTAATTTATTGGACTGGAGTGACCACAAACTTTCTGAATTCTATAGGACCATGATCCCCCTGAATTAAAAATGGTCCTGGTTCCCCTTCTTTGCTATCGATAGCACCTCCAGTAATTCCAGGAATGGTTTGGTCATTAATTACCGTTTTTCCATTGGCAACCACAGTAACTCTTCTACCGATTAAAGTAATATCATATGTCTGCCATTCACCAGCGGCTTTTGCGACATTTTCATTAGGCTCTAAAAAGCCATAAATCCCACTGAAATATATGTCTGAAGCTGGTAATCCTATATTATCCGCTATCTGAACTTCATAGCGCCCTCTAAGATAAACGCCGCTATTGCTGCCCTTTGGGTACCGAAATTCTATATGTGCTTTAAAATCAGTAAACTTTTCATCACTAATAAGGTTTGAACCAGACTGTGGACTTTTTAGAATTCCATTTTCAACCACCCATTGATTTTCACCTTCTGCATGCCATCCACTTAGGTCACTTCCATTAAAAAGTACAATTGGATTTTCCCATTTTACGCTTGAAGTACGAATTAAGTCAGGAGCTCTAGAGGCTTTCCAATTATATTGTTTCCCATCAACATATGTCATGGTGCCTATAAGTTCAGAATCTATAAGTTCGGCATTGAATTCCATATCTCCACCTTCCGGTTCCCACTGTCTAGGAATGGCAAAACCTATAGAACCCTCATTTTCAACGATTTCAGCAATGGGTCGAGCGCTGCCAAAAGCAAATACAAATCGACCAACTAACGTAGCATGACCTGAATGTCTTATTTCTAACCAAGAAGGAACTTTTTTACCTTCAAAATCCATTTCTATGTCCCACCTTCCTTCTAAAGGATTTACTTCTTGAGCAGTTACACATAATGTTAGCAGACAAATTGCTAGAAATAGTACAATGAATTTCATATGGGTATAAAATATAAATTAACCCACAATATACTAAAATCAATACATTAAAATAATGAAAAGATGCTATTCACAACCTCCAATAAAACCGGTGGCATTAAACTTTGTTTGCACTGCACCTTGTAACGCTCCATCAGTCAACTGAATAACTAAATTATTTTCGCCGCTACCATCACGTTTGGGGGTACAATACTCAAAAAGATAAAAACTGTTTGCTTGTTCAGATACACGAGCTGATATTTGGTTAAAAGTAGTCTCCAATTCTGCGGCATCGCTTGCCACTACACTTGCAGTTTTACCAATATCACTTAAAATTTGGGTGTCAATCTCCGCGCCTAGGCCAATGGTAAAAAATGAAATATTTGGGTTGGCGTTATTGACAGCGTTTAAAGCACTTTGCTCTGTAAATCGGGATGCCTGGTCCGTTCCATCTGTAAACAAAACCACAGAAGCAGCCCCAATCGCTTCATTTTGATTCGTTTCTTGAATCAACTCTTCAGCAATATTGGTCGATTTAATTACAGCACCATAAAGGTCTGTCGAAGGGTCATTACTAATATTTTCATCTATACCATCAATCGCAGCAGTAAGTTCGGCTATGGAAGACGTTAGCGGATTTAATAAGTGCAGTACATCTTCACCATCAAACCAATAAATGGCCATTTTGAACCAATCGGTAGCAGGCGATGGCATCACATTATTCACAAAACTTGTTGATGCTACTTTTAGCTCATCAAGACTACTTTGTAAAACAGAATTGCTTAAATCGAGAACAAGAAGGGTATTGTTATTAAAAACTTGTGAGTTAGGTGAAATTCTTGCAAAAGATTCAGAAGATGAAATTGTATTAAAGCAGTCATCATTTCTACCTTGCTCGTAAATAGTGAACTGGTCAGCAGATAGTCCAGAAATAGGATTCCCGAGCATATCGGTTACTTTGAACAGTATGGATACTTTGCCAGGTAATGTTGTAAATTCTTCTTGAATTGACAATAAAAGTTCGTTATCATCAAATCCTAAACAAGAATCGGGGTTTTCACCTTTGCCGAGTTCTCCTTGATTGAGATTAAAATTCACGTCATC
This sequence comes from Croceitalea rosinachiae, assembly GCF_031846445.1. NCBI lineage: Bacteria > Pseudomonadati > Bacteroidota > Flavobacteriia > Flavobacteriales > Flavobacteriaceae > Croceitalea > Croceitalea rosinachiae. The sequence goes on from NZ_JAVRHR010000002.1 coordinate 706,859, forward strand.
ATCAGAATTACCGCAAGAAACGAAAAGGACAAAAACAAGTATCGACAGAAAAGACTTCGCGTAGGTTTTCATTTTCAAAATTTTATGGTTCTTTCCAAACAACGCAAAAACTAAACCAATAGTGTACATTAAGAAAATTTTGTAGTTTCAATAACAATTGTTTCTTATGACAAATAACATCAAAATAATTATTCTGATAAGTTTATTGTGCGCCCACGAGCTGTCTTACTCACAAAATGTGGCTCAAAAGTTGGGTTATCCAAAGGAAGCAAAATTACTTATAATTCATGCCGATGATTTAGGTCTTAGCCATTCAGAAAATAGGGCCAGTATCAAGAGTTTGGAATCTACACCAGTTAATTCTGGGAGTATAATGGTTCCATGCCCTTGGTTTCCTGAGGTTGCTCAGTATTTCAAAAACAATAGCAATTTTGATATTGGAGTTCATTTAACACTTAATAGCGAGTGGACTTCTTATAAATGGGGTCCAGTCACTTCAAAGGATTCTGTTAATACCATAGTTAATAAAAATGGATTCTTCTATGACAACATTCCTGCAGTCGTTCAAAATGGCAATCCTGAACATATAAGACTTGAATTGAAAAATCAAGTTAAGAAGGCATTACAAAATAAAATTGACGTCACTCACCTTGATGCGCATATGGGTACTGCAGTTTCTTCTAAAGAATTTTTAAAGAAATATTTAGAAGTTGGCAATCAATTTCAGTTGCCAGTTTTATTGGTAGAAAACGATATGCTTAAAGAAACCGAGATTATGAACTTAATGTTAGAAGGAAATCAAATAACAGTGGATAAATTATATACCGCCAGCCCTATAGATTTCGAAAATGGTATGGATAATTTTTATACCAAAACTATAAACAAATTAGAACCAGGATTGAATACTTTTCTAATTCATTTGGCGTATGATGACGAAGAAATGCGTGCAGTAACCATTGGAAAAAGGAATTGGGGATCAACTTGGCGTCAAGCTGACAATGATTTCTTTTCAAGTGAGGTTTGCCAAAAGCTGTTAAAAGAAAACAATATTATTTTGGTTACATGGAGAGAAATAAGGGATAAGATTGTACGATCAAAAAATTGATTACTTGTAAAAAATTGTTAAAGAAAAATACTAGCTGTTAAAAATCAGCAATCCTTTTTAATTTTTGGTAACTTGAAGCCAACAAAGAATCAATTCAATAAACTATGCCGACGTATCAAATCAAAGTAAATGGGAAGTCTCAATCAGTAGATGTTTCAGCTGATACTCCCGTATTATGGGTCTTAAGAGATCATTTAGATTTAGTGGGCACCAAGTATGGCTGCGGAATAGGTCAGTGTGGTGCGTGCACAATTCATGTTGATGGGACAGCTATGCGAAGTTGCTCCATGACATTGGAACAACTTGATGGAAAATCTATTACTACAATTGAGGGCCTTTCTGAAGATGGAAAACACCCTGTTCAAGAAGCTTGGAAGGAAGTTGATGTACCGCAATGCGGATATTGCCAGGCCGGTCAGATAATGACAGCCTCTGCTTTCTTAGAAAAGAACCCTAATCCTACAGAAGGAGAAATCAAAGATGCCATGCACGGAAATATATGTAGATGTGCTTCTTACAATAGAATATATAGAGCGGTTGAAAAAGCTGCTGAACAAATGTCATAAAACCCAAAAAAATGTCAACAAAATCAAATATTACATTTAGTAGAAGGGCTTTTATGAGAACTTCTTCCTTAGCAGGTGGAGGAATGCTGATTGGATTCAATCTGCTTCAATCCTGTAAGCCCGAAGTAAAGTTAGAGCCTGAAATTGACTTGTCGCAACTGGATTATAAAGATTTCAATGCTTTTATTAAAATTGCGGAGACTGGTGAGGTCACCATTTTTTCTCCAAATCCTGAAATAGGGCAAGGAGTGAAAACGGCAATGCCTATGCTCATAGCTGAAGAATTAGATGTTGCCTGGGAAAACGTTTACGTAGAACAAGGGATTCTAGATACTGAAAATTATACACGTCAAGTCGCTGGTGGTAGTCAATCTATCCGCCATGGCTGGGAACCTTTGCGGCAAACGGGCGCGACAGCAAAGCAAATGTTGATTAATGCCGCTGCAACTCGTTGGGGAGTTGACCCATCTGAGTGCATGGTGAGTGAAGGAGTAATCACAAATGCAGCAGGTGAAACCCTAGGTTATGGAGATGTGGTAAATGAAGCTGCCTTATTGGAAGTTCCAGAAGATATAAAACTTAAAGACCCTAAGGATTATAAAATCATTGGTCAAAATATTCAAAATGTCGATATCGATAAAATTACGACAGGTAAACCACTGTTTGGATTGGATTATAAAAAAGAAGGTATGGTCTATGCCTCGGTTTTACGTCCTCCGGCTTTTGGGCATAAGTTAATATCCTATGATGATACTGAGGCCAAATCAATGCCTGGAGTTATTGATATTATTAAAATAGGAGAAAAAGTCCAAAAGCTTTTTGAAGAAGACCCTAGCTTTGAAAGTAAAATATCAAGCAGTGACAAGGTTGTTGTGATTGCTGAATCTACTTGGCAAGCCATGAAGGCAAAAGAAGCCATAAAAGCAGAGTGGGAAAACGATATTCTTATGGAAAGTACCGCAAATCACGACCAAATGTTGACTGGTTTTTTAGATGGTACACAGTTCGATACAAGGCGAAAAGATGGCGATGTCAAAAAGGCATTTGCAGAAGCAGATATGGTTTTAGAACGCACCTATGAATCTCCTTTCTTACCACATAACTGTATGGAGCCCATGAACTTTTTTGCAGATGTAACCGATGAGAAAGTGCACTTGGTCGGACCAATACAGACCCCTGCATGGAAAGCGGGATTAATTGCAAAATTATTAGGTAGGGAAGAGGATGAAATATTACTTGAAATGACTCGAATGGGTGGCGGCTTTGGTCGTCGTTTGTATGGAGATTTTGTAGTGGAAGCTGCTGAAATCTCAGATGCGATTAGAAAACCGGTAAAAGTCATTTATAGTAGGGAAGATGATATGGCAGTGGGGGTTTATCGACCAGCAATAAAATATCGTATTAAAGCTTCTGTAAAGGATGGCCAAATAACGGGTTATCATTTAAAAGAAGCTGCTATCAATGATAATATGTATGGCTTGATTCCAAATTTCTTCCCCGCTGGAGCGATTGAAAATTATCAAGTTGACACCAAAAGCTACAAGAGTAACATTACCACCGGAGCTTGGAGGGCTCCGTACACTAATTTCTTGGCATATGCGGAGCAAAGTTTCTTTGATGAACTTGCAGAAGTTATGGAAGTTGATAAAGTACAATTGCGCCTTGACTTACTCAAAAAAGTAGATGCTGATGCGGACGAGCGTATTGAATATTCACCCGAGCGAATGATAAAAGTAATTGAAACTGCAGTTGAAAAATCAGGATGGGGAACTCAACCAAAAGGAGTTTACCAAGGTTTTGTGAATTACTATTGTCATAATACCCATGTGTCAGAAGTGGCTGATGTCGTTATCGAAAATGATAGTCCAGTGGTTAAGAAAATCACTTGTGTCGTAGATTGTGGAATCGTAGTAAATCCATTAGGAGCACTAAATCAAATAGAAGGCGGCGTAATTGATGGGGTAGGACATTCTATGTACGGTGATTTTGGTTTTAATGAAGGAATACCAATAGCGCATAACTTCGACCGTTATCGCTTAATTAGAATGAAAGAAGCCCCAAAAGTCGAAGTCCATTTAATTCAGAATGAATTGGCCCCAACTGGTCTAGGTGAACCAACATTACCACCGGCGGGTGGCGCTGTCGCTAATGCCTTAAAGGCCGCTACTGGCAGGCGTATTTACCAACAGCCATTTACTAAGAATCCGGAATTATTAAAAGTTCTAGAAGAACCTGTAATAGGATAATGAATATGACAATTTTATTGTTTGGGGTTACCAAAGATATTGTTGGTAGCCCCTCTCTTTCTATACCTACAGCTAGCATTTCCGGAAGAAGCATTCCGAAAACCGTAAAAGAATTACGTGGTTTTTTGGGAAATACGTATCCTGAATTAGATAAACTTTCTTCCCTTGCAATTGCCGTAAACAACAATTATGCAGAAGACCATGAAGAAATCAATTCTTATGACGAAATTGCATTAATTCCGCCAGTTAGTGGTGGATAAAATTGGAAGTTAATAACTCCGACTTTGAATGTTAGTAGATAATCACAATAGAGAAATCAATTATTTGCGTTTAGCTGTCACTGATAGGTGCAACTTGCGTTGTAATTATTGTATGCCTGCAGAGGGCATAAATTTTGTTAATAATGACAAGCTATTGACCATCGATGAGCTTAAAAAAGTAAGCAAGGTTTTAGTTAGTCAAGGTGTGAATAAAATTAGAATTACTGGTGGGGAACCATTCGTACGTAAAAATTTGATGGAATTACTCCGTTATCTTAAGCAATTAGATGGCCTTGATGACATTTCTATCACTACGAATGCAACTCTAATTGGACCATATATTGATGAGTTAAAGAACCTTGGGATTAAAAACATCAATGTAAGTCTTGATGCAATAGATAGGACAACTTTTGAAAGAATAACACGAAGAAATCAATACGATACAGTTCATGGTAATCTAATTAGATTAATTACGGAAGGTTTTAATGTCCGCATTAATTTTATCGTTCTAGATGGACAAAATGAGCAGGATATTATTCCTATACTAGCATTAATGAAGCATTATCCTGTTTCCGTTCGTTTTTTAGAAGAAATGCCATTTAATGGCGGTAGTAAATCATTTCAGAAAATTGCTTGGGATTATCAAGTCATTTTAGCTCATATCACAAATCACTTCCCTGATTATCTCAAATTAGAATCTCCAAAAACATCAACATCTATTAATTATAAAATTAAAGATCATAAAGGCACCTTTGGATTAATACCTTCTTTTAGTCGCACCTTCTGTGGCAGTTGTAACCGCCTAAGAATAACAGCAACAGGAGATGTTATTACTTGTTTGTACGGAAGCCCAAAAGCAAATCTTAGAACTATATTACGAGGCAAAGACACCAAAGTAGGAGTTGAAAATGCAATCTTGAGAGCCGTGGGTAATCGTGCCAAGAGCGGGTTTGATGCACAAAAAGAACATACAGGGGTCTTTGAGAGTTCAATGACTTCTATTGGAGGTTAATCTAAGAGCATATTATGGGCAAGACTAAACTATATGGTTTAATACTCTCAGGCGGAAAAAGCACTCGAATGGGCAACGATAAGGGGCTTATTACTTACTATGATGGCATTCCACAACGTGAATATATGTATCAACTTGCTGAACAAGTTTGTGATAAGACCTTTTTAAGTATTCGCTCAGAACAAGAAGATCAATTACAAAATAAATTTGATGCAATCCTAGATGAGGATGAATATCGCGGTCCATTGAATGGTATTTTAAGCGCACATAAAGCCTACCCAAAAATTGCTTGGTTAGTTTTAGCTTGTGATTTGCCATTATTAAACCAAAAGTCATTAAGGAACTTGGTCGTGCAGCGTGATACAAATAAAGCTGCTACCGCTTATGCTACTAAAGAAAGTGGACTTCCGGAGCCTTTGGCAGCTATCTGGGAACCTTTTGGACTACAAAAAGCCATTGCTTATATGCAAACCGCAGGGAGTTCATGTCCCAGGAAATTTTTGATAAATTCAGATGTGAAATTGATTTTTCCTAAGACTGATGAAGTTTTGTTTAATGCCAATTCATTATCAGAATATGAATTTGCAAAATCAAAAGTCGAAGATGAATGATGATACCAGGTATTTAAGGCAAACAAGTTTAGAAAGTTTTGGTGCAGAGAATCAGCTAAAATTAGCCAATAGTAAGATATTAATAATTGGTTTGGGTGGATTGGGAATACCTGTTGCCACTTATTTAAATGCCATGGGAGTAGGTACTATTGGTATCATGGATAATGACATCATTGAACTACATAATCTGCAACGACAGGTATTGTACAGCGAAACCGATTTAGGCAAACAAAAGTTGAGTATAGCTTTTGAAAAACTAAGAGCACAGAATTCCAATACTATTGTCAAAGCATTCACTGAGTTTTTGACTAAGGACAACGCTCTTACTATTATAAAAGATTTTGATGTTGTAGTAGATGCTACAGATAATTTCGCTACCCGCTATTTGATTAACGATGCTTGTGTCATTTTGAACAAACCCTTTATTTATGGTGCGTTGCATGCCTTTGAAGGGCAAATAAGCGTTTTCAATTTTAAAAACGGACCAACATATCGTTGCTTGTTTCCCAATATGCCAAAAAACAATGAAATCCTAAATTGTGATGAAAATGGTGTTTTAGGCATTTTACCAGGAATTATAGGAACACTGCAGGCTCTAGAAGTAGTAAAAGTAATTACGGAAGTGGGAGAGGTGTTATCAGGAAAATTATTGTTATTTGATGGATTGACACAAACAATACAAAAGATTGGTTTTAAGGCTCGAGTAGAGAACAAAACGATTGTTGAACTAAAAGAAGATTACGGCTTTTCATTGTGTTCTATAGAAAACAGTATTGAGGCTGAAGATTTTGATGAACTTAATAAAAGACATTTCGTTCAGCTAGTTGATGTTCGCAATCCAGATGAGTTTGAAGAATTTCATCTACCAAATGCAATTAATGTTCCATTACCTGAGTTGGAAAACAGTCTACAGAGCATTGATTTTTCTATGCCGGTTTATTTTATTTGTCAGTCGGGCAAACGTAGTGAAATCGCATTGCAGTCGCTCCAGAAAGAATACTCAAATACAAGCATGTACAGTGTTTCGGGGGGTATGGGCAAAATGGCCTTAATATGTCATTAGCTTTTGGTGATTTAGCATTGTTGATGCTGGTTTTCCTTGTAGTAGCGCTTTTGTACGCCTCTGTTGGCTTTGGTGGAGGCTCTAGTTACCTAGCAATTCTGACTTTATTGCTTACTGGCTTCTTTGTTATCAGAAGTACAGCCTTACTTTGTAATTTAATAGTCGTTTTGGGCAGTTGTTATTTGTTTTACAAAAATGGCCACTTAAAGTTTAAAAAGTTTTTACCTTTTATTGTAACCAGTGTTCCTATGGCCTTTTTAGGAGCATCCTTTCAATTAAGTGAGACGATATTTTTTATAATACTTGGTAGTACTTTGATTATTTCTGCAGTGGCATTGGTGTTTCAAACCATGAATTTAAAACCCAATTATACGCCTTCAAAATACCCTCGTAGCATGTCCTATTTGCTCGGTGCAGGTATTGGTTTATTATCTGGGTTAGTAGGAATTGGCGGCGGAATTTTTTTGGCACCAATTCTAAATCAAATGAGATGGGACAAACCCATTACCATTGCTGCTCTGGCCAGTTTTTTCATTCTTGTAAATTCAATTTCGGGGATTACGGGCCTGGTTGCTAGCGGGACTTTTGAATTATTTTGGCCCGAGATAATCGGTCTTTTGATTGCCGTCTTGGCTGGTGGACAAATCGGCGTGCGCTTGAGCTTAGGTAAGATTTCAGCAAAAGGTATACGCTTACTAACAGCATTTTTGGTTTTATTTGTAGGTGTTCGCGTACTACTTAATAACGGATTACAAATTAATTTATTTTCATGATTGAATTTCAAGAGGCATTGGCATTCGTTTTAGGTAATTCCAATGAATATGGAGAAGTTTCTATTCCCTTACATAAAGCTAATGGAAGAGTTTTAGCTGAAAACGTCTTTGCTGACCGTGATTTTCCGCCTTTTAATAGGGCTACTAAAGATGGTATCGCCTTAAACTATCATGGTATTTCAAAAGGAATATCCAAATTTAAAATTCAAGCGATAGCCCCTGCCGGAACTCCTCAATTAACCCTCAATGACAACACAAGTTGTATTGAGGTCATGACGGGAGCTGTCTTGCCAAAAAATTCAGATACCGTTGTAATGTATGAACATATTACAATTCAAGATGGGTTTGCAGCCTTAACTAAACCCATTATAAAAGGTCAGAACATTCATTCAAAAGGTACTGATGAACAAGAGGGAGCCTTGATCTTAAAAAAGGGGTTACGAATTGCAGCTGCTGAAATAGGGATTTTGGCATCAGTGGGAAAGTCTACTATATTGGTCAAAAAGAACCCAAAGGTATGTTTGGTTTCCACCGGAAATGAATTAGTGAATGTAGATGAAACCCCCAAACCACATCAAATAAGAAAATCAAATTCCTATACACTTGAAGCGGGGCTTCTTGACAAGGGTATTTCACCAGATACCATTCACATAGCTGATGATAAAATAGATACAATGAATGCCCTGACCACTATAATGTCCGAGAATGATGTAGTGTTATTGAGCGGCGGCGTGTCAAAAGGGAAGTACGATTATCTCCCCGAAGTTTTCCTAGAATTGGGAATTACAAAAATATTTCATAAAGTAAAGCAGCGACCTGGTAAACCATTTTGGTTTGGTAAGCATCAAGCTACGCAAACTACCATTTTTGGATTCCCTGGCAATCCAGGTTCAACTTTTGCTAATTTTTATGTGTACTTTCTTCCGTGGCTTAACAAATCTTTGGGACTACAGAATCATGAAATAAACGTAATTTTAGAGGAGGAGTTTGAAAATACAACCGACTTGACTCGATTCATTAGAGCTAAGGCTATACTAAAATCCTCAAAAATAGTTGCAAATCTGATTCATAGTAATGGCTCTGGTGATTTAACAAGTTTGACCAAATCAAATGGTTTTATCAAACTTGCACCAAATCGTGCATATAAGATAGGTCAAGAAGTAGTTTTCATTCCTACTAAAAGAATAGTATAAAATGACCCATGAGCTCAAAAAAATAGTCAAGGCCTATGAACAAGCTGCCGCCAATAACATAAAATGTGTTTTAGCAACAGTGGTTGCCCTTGATGGTTCGTCATATCGCAGACCAGGAGTTCGTATGCTTTTGCAAGAAGATGGTAAAATGGTGGGCGCCGTTAGCGGAGGATGCGTAGAGAAGGAAGTATTTCTTCAGGCAGCTTCAGTTTTTAAAAGCAAAGTTGCAAAAGTGATGACTTATGATGGGCGATATCGTTTGGGTTGTGAAGGTATCCTATATATTCTTTTAGAATATTTTGAACCAAACGCTATTTTTTTAGAAACCTTTTGGAGCACCATTAAAAATCGAAAAAACTTTTTAATTGAAAGTTATTTTCAAAAAGAGCATTTAGAAGATGTGACTTTCGGCTCTGTTTTTAAGTTTGAAGACCAGACTCAACCCCTACAAAATTCTTTTTCCCAAAAAGCTGATAATCTGATTTTCTCTCATACATTAAATCCTTGTTTTAAAATGATTATTATCGGGGCAGAACATGATGCCGTGCAATTATGCGGATATGCTTCCATGACAGGATGGGAAGTAACCGTGGTTGCCAACCCTAAAGAAGGTAAGACTTTGACAGATTTTCCTGGTGCAACTGATTTTTTAAACACCGATCCAGAAACGCTAAGACTAAATGTTGACAAGCAAACTGCTGTTGTTTTGATGACTCATAGTTATGTAAAAGACTTACAATATTTGATTTCACTTAAAAATGAGCGACCAGCATACTTTGGTTTATTGGGGCCAGCAAGAAGACGAGAGAAACTTTTTGATGATTTGATAGAGAGGTTCCCTAACGTTTCTGAAGAGTTCATTGCTCAAATTCATGGACCGGCGGGTATAGCAGTTGGGGCAGAAACTCCGCAAGAAATAGCTGTTTCTGTAGTCGCCGAAATTCTATCGGTCACCAACAAAGTGCAACCGATACTACTTAAAGAAAAATCAGGTAGAATTCATGCCTAATGAAAAAAACAATAATATAGCTGTTTTAATACTTGCAGCTGGAGCATCAACTCGTATGGGACAAAGCAAACAGTTGTTACCTTGGGGTGAAACTACGCTATTAAATCATGCTATTGCCCAAGCCAATTATGTCTCTGAACATATTTTTGTAGTACTTGGAGCTAATAAAGATTCCATTGAAAAAACATTATCAAATGAGGTTTCTGTTATTTTTAACCCTAGTTGGAAACAAGGCATGGGAACTTCAATTGCAGTAGGAGTATCAAAGATTCAAAAAGGTCATCTTTTTGATGCGCTTTTGATTATGTTGGGCGATCAACCACTATTGGATGGTAGCTATTTAAATGAGTTAAATCAACTTTTTGGCACTTCAAAAAACAGAATAGTAGCCACGTCTTATGGAGATAAAAATGGTGTCCCTGCTTTTTTTCACAATTCATTGTTCAATGAATTGCGTAAATTGAGCAAAGACTATGGTGCCAGATCTTTGATGCAAAGACATGTTCAATATTTAAGCAGCTTAAATCCTAATGGAAAGGAAATAGATATTGATACCCCAGAAACTTATAATCAACTACTAGTTAGATCAAAGTAAACCCTCAATTAAAGAAAGATGAAACAAATTTTGATTCTGATTATCTTACTTTCTGTAACGTTAATCTCAGCTCAAGAAATGAGTTTTGAAGATTATAATCCGAAGTCAACTCTAATAGTTCCTGAAAATCCTACCTCAAGTGCAAAATTTAAATTTATAGATGTCCATAGTCATCAGTTTAGAATGGCCGAACAAGATTTGTCCACACTAATAGCTGATATGGATAAACTTAATGAAGGAATCATGGTTAATTTAAGTGGTGGTTCAGGGCAAGGACTTCGTGCTATGCTCAAAAATGTTAATGACCGCTATCCAAATCGATTCGCAATTTTTGCCAATGTAGATTTTAGCGGTGTAGGAAACAGTGGCTGGGGTGCAAAGGCGGCTGCACAACTTGATGCTGATATAAAAGCTGGAGCGAAAGGGTTAAAAGTTTACAAAAGCCTCGGACTACGGAATAAAGATATATATGGAAAAAGAATAGCTATTGATGACCCACGTTTAGATCCCGTATGGGCCAAATGCGGTGAATTGGGAATTCCTGTTTTAATTCATGCTGCCGACCCCAAACCATTTTGGGATCCAATGAACAGTGATAACGAACGATGGTTAGAACTTAAAACTAGACCTAGAAGAAAACGTTCAGACACTAATCCAGCTCCTTGGCAACAAATTATTGACGAACAGCATAGAATGTTTAAAAAACATCCAAAAACTAAATTTATCAATGCCCATATGGGGTGGTATGCAAACGATTTGAAAAGGCTAGGGGAGTTGCTAGATGAAATACCTAATATGTCTGTGGGAATTGCAGCTGTTATTGCAGAATTAGGACGTCAACCAAAACAAGCAAAAGCATTTTTTATAAAATATCAAGACCGTATTCTCTTTGGAAAAGATAGCTGGAAACCAGAAGAGTTCCCTACCTACTTTAGAGTTTTAGAAACCGCTGATGAGTACTTTCCGTATTATAAAAAATACCATGCGTTTTGGGCAATGTATGGATTGGATTTACCCGATGGTGTTCTCAAAAAAGTCTACTACAAAAATGCTTTGAATCTTATTCCAGGCTTGGACAAGTCTATATTTAAAGATTAATCTAATATTTTTTCTTGATTGTTTTCAGAAGAAGCTTGTGGCACTTCTTGAAAAATTCCGCATGAAATTTGCCTTCTTATCAAGGATGGTTTTTTCTTCTTAGACAGAACTTCAATCTGTTTGTTCAAAAACTGCATGATTTAAAAACGCTTATTTTCCCACTCTATTGTTCTTAGGCCATTAAAAAAAATTAGATCTTTCTGGGATGGTTTCTTATATGGCAATTAAGAACATTGCTTTGTTTTATTTTAATTAAACCGTTTTGTCCGTAGCAGTAAAAATTTTAAACGGAAAAGATTTACTACTTCATGGTGGAACTTGGTTATGGTTTATGCCGATAGCTGTAATTTTTCTGACATTATTTACAAAGTGGGGTTATTGGTGTTATTAGAACAAGACAAATTCGGCAGAATGTATTTTAAAAGAGTTAGAGTAATTATTTCAATACCGTATGATATACGGTCTTTTTTAAAATTAATTTATGTCGAACATGTTCAAAAATATTCATCCAATTCATTTTTAAAATTAGAGCAGCAGTAGGGATGTTATCTTCTTCTATGGCCTGTATAATAGATTCGTTTTGATTATCAATTTGCTCATAGAACGATGAGTCGGTAATAAAAAGCTGTTCATAGAACAATATTCTTGCTTCTAAATCTTCCAGAATAGCTAACAATATTTGATTTGTACAATCTTGTACCAGTAGGTGATGAAAAGTAATTCTGGAATTTAAGCGAGCCACATGTGTATGTGTTTGTTGCAAATGTAACTGTTGTTCCCTCAGAGCATGAATCGTACTTTTTTTGAAGTTTGAATTTTCTAGGGCTATAACTTCAAGCCGAGCTATAGTATCATAAATATCTCTAGCTTCTTCATACGATAATTCTGGAATCACAAAACCTCTATTAGGAATTGCCTTAATAATTCTAGCTTGCTCTAATTGACTAAGTGCTTCACGTACTGGGGTTACACTAACTTTTAATTCCCTTGACAGTTGGGCTAAGTTCAATGTTGTGCCAATAGCCAAATTACCATCCAATATTTTATTCAAAAGGTGTTTTCGTACTTTGTTTCTCAATATTGCTTTAGAATTCATAGGCGACTAAATCGTATACGATTTTAAACTTAAACAATTCTATATTATTGCCTTATATTTAGTTTTCTAATATCAAAACAATCAAAATGCGCTTAAAATTTATTCTTGTACTTGGTATAACTATGATAATTAGCTCTTGTAAAAATGATAAATCAGTATCTAATGTCGATAGTCTTTATAAAACCCAGTTATTTAAAGATGTGCAACTTGCCGCTATTTATAAAGACTCAAAGACCTTTGTGGATTTGGTTCCGAAAGAATCGTATATGATTCTAGAAAAGCAATATTTGCATGCAAAAGATAGCGTAGGCTTTAATTTGAAGTATTTTGTCACGGAAAACTTTATGGACAAGTCTATGGAGTCCCTTGAATTTAAGACAGACACTACAAAAACAATGTACGAGCATATCAATACTATGTGGGATAAGTTGACTAGAGGTCCTGATGAGTATGTAGCCAACTCGTCAAGAATACCATTGCCCAAAACATATGTTGTCCCAGGTGGTCGTTTTCAAGAAATCTATTATTGGGATAGTTATTTTACCATGGAAGGACTTCTAGCTGCAGGTCGGCAAGATCTAGCAAAAAACATGGTAGATAATTTCACTTTTTTAATAGACTCAATCGGACTTATACCGAACGGTACAAGAGACTATTACCGCACAAGATCGCAACCACCTTTTTATTCATTAATGGTTAATGCCCTAGCAAGAGATGATGATAACATGGTTCTTTATTATTTACCAGAGTTAAGCAAAGAGTACGGTTTTTTTATGAATCATGATTCTATTGATCGTCCGTTTGGTGCTAGTAAACATGTGGTTCAGATGATTGAAGGTGATTTTCTAAATCGATATTGGGATGCAGGTCAAACACCACGTCCAGAGGCGTACAAGGAAGATTTGCACTTGGCCAGTAGCTTTGAGACTAAAGAACAAAAACAGCGTTTATATAAAGATTTACGCTCAGGAGCTGAATCAGGTTGGGATTTTAGTTCAAGGTGGTTTTCAAGTCCTGATGATTTTTCAAGTACTGCGACCACTTCTATTTTGCCGGTAGATCTTAATTGCTTGCTCTATCATCATGAAAGGATCTTAGCAAAAGGTTCAAGGTTAAAAGGTGATAAAAATGCCTATCAATATTTCAGTGAAAAAGCAAGCCAGCGAAGAGCCTTAATTCAAGAATATATGTGGGATGAAGATGAAGGTTACTATATGGATTTTAATTTCAGGAGAGTTGAAAAAAGTAAGAAGCTAACATTAGCTGGGGTTTATCCTATGTTTTTCAAAATTGCGACTAGAGAGCAAGCATCTAAAGTCAAGGATGTAATTATGAAAAAATTCCTTAAACCTGGCGGCTTAGTAACGACGTTAAATAACTCTGGGCAACAATGGGATGCTCCCAATGGATGGGCCCCTTTGCAATGGATGGCTGTTAATGGCCTATTAAATTATGGTTACATTGATGAAGCAAAAGAAATTATGAAACGGTGGTTAGCACTTAACGAGAAAGTTTATAAAAATACTGGTAAGATGATGGAGAAGTATAATGTCGAAGATTTGACCTTATTATCAGGAGGAGGTGAATATGAAACTCAAGATGGTTTTGGATGGACAAACGGCGTTGCTTTAGGTTTCAAACAAATTTTGGAGCGTATAGAAGCAAAAGAGGATTGATCTTTGTTAGCTCTAGTAAAAATTAAGACTAAGAAATTATATCCATAACTAAAAGCTTCATGGCAAAATCGTTGCTATTTATCCCAGATATTTCTGGATACACAAAGTTTATTCAAACTACTGAAGTTGAACATAGTCAACATGTGATTTCTGAACTTTTAGAAGTTCTAGTTTCTGCCAATACTGAAAATTTAAAACTAGCAGAAATAGAGGGAGATGCCCTTTTCTTCTATAAAGAAGATGAAATACCTTCACAAGAACGTTTACTTGCTCAAATTGAGGCAATGTTTACTGCTTTTCATAGTCATTTAGAACTACTTAAGAAAAATAGAATTTGCCCATGCAACGCCTGCGCAACTGCTCCCAATTTAGAATTAAAGATTATAGCACATAGCGGAGATCTACAGCATATTGAAGTTCAAGGCAATCGCAAGCCATTTGGGCAACAGGTGATCGAAGCACATCGCCTTCTAAAAAATTCAGTTCAAAGCGACAATTATGTTTTGGTAAGTAGGTCACTAGCTCTTGAAATACAGTTATCATATACCTATTCAAGCAAATTGTTTCGTTTTCGACAAGGTTCAGACACCTATGACGAAAAGAGTTTAGAATACATCTATTCAGTAATTGAACCTGGTAACTTAACCCTAAATCCATTTGAATCACCAAAAAAAGTTTCCTTCAAAAGAGAAGCGAATTTGAATGTGTTTCAAGAATTTCCAATAAGTGCAGAAGGGTTGTTGGAATATATTACGAATTATGTGTATCGCGATAAATGGGTTAAGGGTGTTGACAAGTTTGAGTTCAACAAAAATGAAGTCACTCGACATGGTTCTGAACATGTTTGTGTAATAAATGGTAAGAATTTTGATTTCGTTACTGTAACTAAAAATGTTAATGGTAATCAAATAGTTTATGGTGAGATGACTGAAAGCCCACCTTTTATAGATAAGTTGTATCAGTTTTATACGATTACACCAATAAACGAGAAACGCTGCAAACTTTTAACAGAAGTATATTGGGAGGCCAAATCACCATTAAAAAAGTTAATGATCACCTTGTTTGTCAAAAGGGTTTTTAAAAAGAATACCAATGATGCAATAATAAATTTATCAAGGTTTATTGAAGAAATAGAAAATGTGTAACTTCTGTTTTCTAATTTAACAATTAAGATAACATAGTGGCTAGTTATTCAAATACCCCACTCGCTAAAAAGCTAGGAATTAAAAATGGTTTTATAATCGCCCTGATTAACCAACCAGACAACTACTTTGATTTGTTTTCAGATTTACCTTGTGAAATTGTTTTAAAAAAAAGGTTGGATTTAAATTCATTAGATTTTATACATCTTTTTTGTAAAACGGAAAATGAATTGATTAAAAATGGACTGCGATGTAAAAAAGCTTTAAAAAAGACAGGAATACTCTGGATAAGTTGGCCAAAAGGAAGTTCAAAGATTAAGACGGATTTAAAGAGAGAACCTATTCGTGAACATTTACTAAAACTTGGTTTGGTTGATATAAAAGTTGCCGCTATAGATCAAAATTGGAGCGGACTTAAGTTTGTATATCGTCTTAAAGAAAGGTAATGTTCTTCTAATAAATATCCTCGCATTTTTTGATTTTTTTAATAAAAATTTGACTTTCAATTGGTTAACTTACCAAACTAATTAACCAAAAAAATCGATAATGAAAATTCTCTCCAAAAGTATTATCAGTGCTTTATTTTCTATGTTCCTTATTTTAATTATTAATGCTCAAGAAACTAAGGATGACATCTACAAAGGTCTAGAATTTAGAAATCTTGGTCCAGCTTTGACATCTGGTCGTATCGCCGATATAGCTATTCACCCTAACAATGAAAGTGTATGGTATATTGCTGTAGCCTCAGGTGGAGTTTGGAAAACAGAAAATGCTGGAACCACTTTCAAACCGGTTTTTGATAATGAAAAAAGTTACTCTACGGGCTGCGTGACCATAGACCCTAGCAACCCAAGCACGGTTTGGGTAGGTACGGGTGAAAATGTAGGTGGTCGACATATCGGATTTGGAGATGGCATTTATGTCAGCCATGATGAAGGGAAGAGTTGGAAGAATATGGGACTGAAAGAATCAGAGCATCTTTCTAAAATAATTGTTCATCCTGATAACTCTAATATCATATATGTCGCTTCACAAGGCCCACTTTGGAGCAAAGGAGGAGAACGCGGGTTTTATGTATCTGAAGATGGAGGCACTACTTGGACCAGAACCTTAGGAAATAATGAATGGACAGGCGTGACCGATATTGTCATTGATTCTGAGAACCCTGAAACCATCTATGCCGCTACATGGGATAGGCATCGTACCGTAGCTGCCTATATGGGTGGTGGACCAGGTTCAGGGCTTCACAAATCAACTGATGGCGGAAAAACATGGACCATATTAAAATCTGGCCTACCAAAATCCAATATGGGTAAAATAGGTTTGGCTATATCTCCTTTTAATAATCAAACGATTTATGCGGCAATTGAGTTAGACCGAAAGAAAGGTGGTTTATATATTTCGACAAATGGCGGAGCCTCATGGAAAAAACAATCAGATGCCGTTTCAGGTGGCACAGGCCCGCATTATTATCAAGAACTGTTTGCCTCACCCCATCAAGAAGGGAAATTATACCTAATGAGCAATTATTCGCAAGAATCTAATGACCATGGTAAGACATTTACCAACTTAAATGAGGATAAAAAACATGTAGATAGTCATGCAATGGCTTTTAAAAAGAGTGACCCAAATTACGTCCTTTTTGGTACAGATGGCGGTCTTTATGAATCGTATGACAAAACCACTACTTGGCGCTATTTTAACAACCTTCCAATAACTCAATATTACAAAGTAGCAGTTGATGATAGCACACCGTTCTATAATGTTTATGGAGGCACCCAAGATAATGGTTCGCATGGAGGTCCATCTCGAACAATACGGACAAATGGCATTTTAAACCAAGATTGGTGGATTACCTTAGGGGCTGATGGGCATCAGTCAGCCACTGAACCTGGTAACCCAGATATTACTTACGGAGAGTTTCAACAAGGGTGGTTATGGCGTATTGACCAAACTACAGGTGAAACCGTTTTTATTCAACCACAACCATCTGCTGGCGACCCGCACGAACGTTTTAATTGGGATGCTCCAATCTTGGTAAGCCCTCATAATTCGACAAGATTATATTTTGCATCATACCGCGTATGGAAATCAGAGAATCGTGGTGATGATTGGACCGCTATTTCTAATGACTTGACTAGAAACGAAGAACGTTTTAATCTCCCTATTCTTGGGAAGCAACAAAGCTGGGACAATCCATGGGATGTGGGTGCGATGAGTGTTTATAACACCATTACTTCTTTAGCAGAATCACCTGTTCAAGAAGGTTTACTATATGCTGGCACGGATGATGGCATTTTGCAAGTTTCAGAGAATGGTGGTGAAAGCTGGAAAAAAATTATGCTTGGCACTATCAAAGGAGTTCCTTCACGTGCATTTGTAAATGATGTCAGGGCTGATTTGTATGATGCAAATACTGTTTATTTAGTATTGGACAACCATAAAGAAGGAGATTATCGTCCATTTCTTCTAAAAAGTACTGATAAAGGTAGTACTTGGGGTTTCATCAATGGTAATCTTCCTAAAAAGTTGATTACCTGGCGCATCGTCCAAGATCATAAAAAGAAAGATCTGTTGTTTGCGGCAACAGAATACGGCGTATATTTTACGATCAATGGCGGAAGTAGTTGGACACAGCTCAAAGGAGGGTTACCAACCATATCTTTTAGAGACATTACGATTCAACGAAGAGAAGACGATTTAGTTGGGGCCTCTTTTGGTCGGGGGTTCTATGTTTTGGATAATATTGGTCCATTGCGAGATTATAATGCTTCTAAATCTAATGAAGTTCAATTTTTTGATACCAAACCAGCATATTGGTATATACAAAAAGATGAAGTTTATGGTCAAGGAAACAATCAATATGCCGCCAAAAACCCAGATTATGGTGCGATTTTTACTTATTACCTACCTAACAAGTTAGAATCCTTAAAAGAAATCAGAACAAAAAAGGAGAAAGAATTAAGCAAACAAAAGGCAGCAATCCCTTTCCCGGGTTGGGATGCTTTAGCTACAGAAAAAAACCAAGAAAAACCGCAATTAGTTTTAATGGTAAAAGATAGTGATGGCAACCTTGTAAATATGGTAAATGGGTCTAACAAAAAAGGATTCAATAAAGTGGCGTGGAATTTAACATATGCCAGCCGATCAGGTATTCCTTTAAAAGCACCAAAACCAAATCCTAATGAAGAGTTTACGGGATCTCCTTACTTAGCTACTCCAGGAACTTATTCAGTCGCGCTTTACCAAAATAAAGATGGAGTGCTCATCGAACTATCTGGTCCAAGAACTTTTGAGGTGGTAAAGCTTAAAGATGGCTCATTACCAGCTAAACCTATAGCTGAGATTAATGCGTTCAGAGAAACCTTTCAAGTTTATCAACAGAATATGATGGCAACAACCACAACAATTCAAAAGGTTAAAAAACAATTGAATGCTATGAAAAGAGCTTATCAGCAAGCAAAAAGACCTTCAGCTGAATTATTCAATAAGATTAGTTCTGCACAAAAATCATTACTGGCTATTGATGCTATTATGAATGGAAATCCATCTAAAAATGAAGTAGGGGAGCGAAATGCACTTTCACCTCGAGATGGAGGTTTCATTGGATACGTAGCTTTAAATAATACGTATGGACCAACCGGTAATCAAAAGAAAGCTTTTGCACGGGCCCAACAACAGCTTAAGAATGTAAAGACTGATCTGAGTCAATTGGTAGAGACTACTATTCCGGCTCTTGAATTAGAATTAAGGGCTGCCGGTGCACCTTGGATAGAAGGTCAAAGCTTGTCAGAAGAGTGATCATGAAGTTTCGAATTCTAATCTTACTATTCGTTTTTAGTGTTTTTGGTTATTCACAATACACTGAAAGCGAATGGAATGATAGAGATGATTGGATGCGTATTTCAGATTTTTTTGAAATCACAAAAGTTCAGAAAGGCAATGTTATAGCCGATATTGGATGTCATGAAGGATATATGTCTATACATCTGGCAAAAAGAGTTGGTGAAAATGGAAAAATTTATGCCGTTGACTTAAAAAAATACCGGTTGGATGCATTGGAAAAAAATGCAAAAAATCGGGGAATAGAAAACATTTCAACTGTTCTAGGGGATTATGACAATCCTAAACTTCCAATAAATATTTTTGACGCCATTTATATCATCGACACTTATCATGAAATCGAAGACTATCATGAAGTGCTCGAACATGTTAATAAATCCTTGAAACCCAATGGCAAATTAATTTTATTAGAAAAACTTAAATCAAGAATAAAAGGAAAACCAAGAAGGCAACAGGTCGAAGCACATTCTTTGGCTTCAAAATACGTAAAAAAGGAATTGCAAGAAGCTGGGTTCAAAATTGAATATGAAGAATCTAATTTTGGCCTATGGGAACGGAATCCAGGGAAACAAATTTGGTTTGTAATTGCTGTACCAAATAATTAAATTACTCTTTTTGAAGTTCGCCCAACAATTGTTCGAAACTAGAGATCCAGGTATAAAGATGTCCGCCTAAATTTACAATGGGCGTTTTGAGCGAGTCTAAGCTTTTATTTCCCAATGCAACCTCTAGCTGTTGCTTTATTTCGGGCTTTTCTTCTAAATTAAATTGCTTGAATATATAGTTGTTCTCACTAAGTCTTATAACAATACTATCACAAGCCAAGCATTCTTTCATTCCGTAAATGGTAATATGCTTCTTTGGTGTTATCATTTTCGGTGGAACTTCTACCACAGTATATTCCTTACGAACGGCCCTTTTAGATAAACTATCATTTATGCTTAAATCAATAGAATAAGAGGGGGTTTTATCCCTTAAAAGAATTAGGGTTTTCATAAGTACTTTTGAAGTTGCAGGTACCCTTGTCAATCTGGGTTTTGCCATACTTTGCCTAAAATTGGTTCCTTTTACGGCCATCACTACATCATAATCTTTATCAGTTTCATTCAAGGCGTAGAGCATCAATCTATTTTTTGATTTTTCTTCAATTACTTTAATAGGCTTTTCTTGACCTATTGAAATAATTGAAATCAAGAAAACTTGAAATATTATGAGTGTTTTCATAACGTAAAAATGGATTATAGATAGTATTAATATAATGAAATAAATTTTGGATGAGTGTCGCACTAAAATGCATCTTTGAAAGATATATATTTGATAAAGAATTCTAAGATTTAATGGGTAAAAGTCAAAATAAAGCGTTGATCATACTTGCCTTCTTCTCGATATACGTCATATGGGGTTCTACCTACTTGTTAAATAAAATAGC
Source organism: Croceitalea rosinachiae (assembly GCF_031846445.1). Classification (NCBI taxonomy): domain Bacteria; kingdom Pseudomonadati; phylum Bacteroidota; class Flavobacteriia; order Flavobacteriales; family Flavobacteriaceae; genus Croceitalea; species Croceitalea rosinachiae. Next base: position 727,576 of record NZ_JAVRHR010000002.1, read on the forward strand.
CGTAATGGAGTTGCCGGCATTTATGTTGGCCGGTGTTCGATTTTTTATGGCAAGTGTTTTAATCTTTGGTATTGCTAAGCTCCTTGGAAAATCACTAAGCATCTCTAGAAAGCAATTTTTTAATACCGTGTTTGTTGGCTTTCTTTTTTTATCATTGGGTAATGGACTAGCAGTTTGGGCTTTAAAATATGTTGATAGCGGATTTGCGGCACTACAAATTTCAGCACAACCCTTGATTATTTTAGTAATGATGTGGCTATTACAGGGCAAAAAAATCCAACCCATGTCCATGATTGGAGTTGCATTGGGTATGATAGGAATCTATTTACTAGTAGGGCAAAAAGAAATATTAAATCAAGAAAATGCAATTTGGGGTATGGTGATGATTTTTTTCTGTATGCTAAGTTGGGGCTATGGAAGCCTTTTTGTATCGAAAGCTGATTTGCCAAAGAACTATTTTGTGAATACGGGTTATCAAATGATGGCAGGCGGCTTATTTCTAGCCTTAATGAGCGTATTGGTTGGCGAACAGTGGAGTAATCCTTTAGCATGGAGTTTTAAAGTTCAAATAGTAATGCTACTGCTGATTGTATTCGGTAGCATTGTTGCCTTTACCTCCTTCAATTATTTATTGAAATCAGTATCACCGGAAAAAGTTGCTACCTCTACGTACGTGAACCCTATTGTAGCCTTGTTATTAGGATGGTATTTTTTGGATGAAGAAATCACGCTACAATCTGCATTTGCAGCTGTTATTCTTCTTACTGGGGTATATTTTATAAATACCAAGAAAAAGTTAGTATTATTTACTCGTTTCAGAAAATGATCGTGCATTCAATTATCTTTGAAAAATCATTACATAAGGTTATGAGATTATTTGAACAGTATATTCTCTTTGCATTAATTATTGCCACTTTACAAGGCTGTTCCATGGCTAAGGAACAACAATTATTTAACGGAAAAAATCTTGACGGCTGGTATGTTGATGTTCCAGCCATGGATTCTATCACAAGTGCAATTAATCCATTTGTGGTCCGGAATGGGAATTTGGTCAGCCTAGGTGAACCACAAGGACACTTAATTACAAACGACTCTTTTAAAAATTATAGACTGACCTTGCAGTATCGTTTTGTAAGTGAACCAGGAAATTGCGGAGTTTTAGTACATGCCTCCACCCCAAGAGCACTTTATAAAATGTTTCCAAAATCTATTGAAGTGCAGCTCATGTATGAAAATGCAGGTGATTTTTGGTGTATTGTTGAAGACATTACCACAGACAATATGGAGGAACGCCGGGGTCCAAAATCAGATTGGGGCATCACCGAAGGCAAGCTCAGACGTATTAAGAACTTAACTGACGATTCAGAAAAACCGCTCGGGGAATGGAATTCATTGGTTGTCGAATGTATAAATACAACCGTAAAGGTTTGGATTAATGATAATTTAGTGAATTATGGCTATAATTCCACCGCCACCTCAGGTCAAATAGCAATACAGGCAGAAGGTTCAGAAGTAGAATTTGCTGAAATAAAACTTCAACAAATAGGTTCTAAATAAGAAAGTTAGCCTATAATAACTTTTTGACATTGTACAATTCATTACATGGAATGTACAATTCATTACATTCGGTTTTTAAATAGGCTTTGTTCGTTTCATATTTGCCTCATCAATCAAAACAATCAATCATTTATTCATCAATCAAAAAGCGAACAATCATGAATCAATTATCAAAAATCATTGCACTTTTCTTAGTAAAACTCATCATTTTACTTCTTGTTTTAAATGCTAATGTTATTAGTGCGCAACGGACTAGCACTTCTGTGAACATTAACCGCAATGGCAAAACTACTATTTCAATCAAAAACGGATTTGGGAACAATTTTTCCATTGAATACGAGGGTAACATTACCCTATCTGATGATGATACTGACGTTGTTGCGATTTCAAAAGGGGGGTATATGGAAATTAAGAAATCAGCCTTTGGTAATCGTCGTAGAGTTTATATAGAACCCGATAACTCAGGTAATCTTATCAAAAAGTATTATGTAGGTTCTTCTCAAAAAAACTTTGATTCTGAAGGAAGAAAATGGCTTTCAGAAATCTTACTTGAAGTTGTGCGATCGACCACCTTAGGGGCGGAGAAACGAGTTGACCGACTTTATAAAGCCGGTGGATCGTACAAGGTTCTGAATGAGGTTGAAAAAATGACCAGTAGTCATGTTAAAGCCAGATATATCAAACTTTTATTAGAGAAAGATTTAAAAGAAAAGGATTTAAATTCTGTTCTAAGAGAAGTTGTTAATATAGATTCAGATCACCATCGTGCGGATATTCTCAAAAATAATACAAAAGCCTTTTTAACCTACGAATCAACTACGTCATCATATATCAATACCACGGGTAATATTGATTCAGATCATCATAAGGCCGAAGTCTTAAAAAAATCTATTCGAGATGGATCCATTTCTGATACTCAAATGAAAGCCCTTTTTGTTATTACTGATGATATTGACTCAGATCATCATAAAGCTAACGTTTTACAAGAAGTACTGAGTAAAAGAACCCTAACCGAGAATAACTTAAAGCTTCTAATAAACACAGCTAAAGGAATTGATTCTGATCATCACAAAGCGAACGTATTACGACAAGCCTTAGAAACCGATGGTATTTCGCAGAGTGTCTCTAATACTTTGTTGGCATCTGTCGATAATATGAGTTCGGATCATCATATGGCAAGTATTTTCAAATCTTTGATCAATGACAAGATTGATAATGAATCTTTATCAAATCTATTAAGCGTAGTGGAGAAAAATATGTCATCAGATAGCCATAAGAGTGATGTTTTAAAGAAAATTGCCTACCAACAAGATTTAAATGGACCTAGTTTAACAGCTTACCTTTCAACAACCAAAGATATTGACTCAGATTCTCATAAAGCAGAAGCTTTTAAGGCGCTTGCACGAAAAGATTTTTCGAACTCTGAGCTATCACAAATACTCGATGCAACTATTTCAATCGATTCTGATTATCATAAGGCGGAAACTTTAATGCGCTTTGCCAGCGAAGTCAGAAATGAGAATGAAAGCGTTAAAGATGCTTATACCCGAGCATGTAAGGATATTGATTCGGAATCTCATTTTGGCCGAGCCTTAAAAGCTATCCAATAATTGACTTAAAACAAGCACTGCATCTATTCAAGCTACACAATTATTTAATTATTGTTAATTTGGTAGGATGCGGTGGCTTTCAAAAAACATCTTATACCAACCAACCGTGAGAAAGCATCTAAGCCTACTCTTAATAGGATATTTATTGGGTATTCTCATTTATAGCTTCGTAAATTTTAATGCGTTACAAAGCAGTAAAGAGTTTTACTTGAGTGGGCTTTTAGGTGTTTTGATATTGTACTTTGTAGTTTTTTCCAATTCTTTTTTAAATCAATTTATACCCTTCAAAAGAGTTCCAGGTCTTAGAATTCTTGCTGGAATTATCTGGAATTGGATACTGGGCCATGTGCTGTTTTTGGTGTTTTTTTTTATCTATAATAGACTCCATGACTACTTGTTTTCCCAACAAGAAAAAATGGATATTTTCATCAAAATGGGAATACTCCTGTTTTGTACTGCCATACTTTATAACATTGTCTATTTCGCACTGTATTCTTATGATAACTACGCTAGAGGACAAGTGATGGAATTGCGATTGGAAAGAAAACAAGCTGAACTACAATTGATGATGCTAAAATCGCAGCTTAGTCCACATTTTCTTTTCAACAATATGAATTCTTTGGCCTCCCTTTTTCAAAAGGATATTGAAAAGGCCGAAACTTTTATCAGAGCCCTTGGTAATTCATATCAGTTTACTTTAAACAATTATAAATCAAATTTGGTTACACTAAATCAGGAGTTGTCTTTAGTAAATTCCTATTTATTTTTAATTAAAACACGATTTGACAATGGTGTGACAATCAATCTTCAGTTGGATTACCATGTTCTTGATTCAAAAATACCTCCCTTAACGCTTCAACTACTTATAGAAAATGCTATTAAGCATAATGCTTTTGATAAAAACAAACCACTGAATATCAATATTACCTCAGAAAACAAACGCATAATCGTTAGCAATACCAAAACAAAGAAGAAAGAACAGTTAAGCTCTACAAAAGTTGGATTAAAGAATATTATATCCAGATATGAACTGCTTTCCGATAGAAAAGTAGAAATCTTAGATGGGCATTATGATTTTACTGTAAAAATCCCTTTGATTAAATGAAAAAGCTATTTGTACATCATCCGCTTTTTCGTTTGTTGAGTCCTTTATTCAGCGGAACTCTGGTTTACCTTTTAATCCTTTTAATAAATAATAATATTGTACAACTTCAAGAAACATTTTTAGGTCAAGAACTCTACACATGTATTGGTTTGGCCTATATAATTCAAGAATTTTCTCGGTTTTCTTTACTGTTTTTTGAACACTTAAAAGAGCCAAAGTCATTCATTCTTAAAATCGTAATTCAACTGATTGTATCATTAATCATGACGATGATTTTGGTATCATCAACTATGTACTTATACTTTAAGTATATATTGTTATACGAGGTTAATATCAGAGAGTTATATGTTTTTAATGTCATCTTTATTTTTATAACTCTAGTGTATGTCATGCTATACATAAGCCATCATTTTCTCTATAAAATAAACACAACAAAAATTTCAAAAGAAGTAGATGCAAAGAACGCAATCGAAGAAGATTTTCTACAATTCAGAAAAGGAATAAATCCTAAATTACTTTATGAAAGCATGGAAACCATGCTGGTGTTAATGAAAGATAACCCTGATGAAGCCGAGCAATTTTTAGATTATTTTTCAAGTGTCTATCGTTATATTTTAACAAAACAGCACAGAGAATTGGTGCCGATATCAGAGGAATTAGACATTTTGAATTCGCTAGTGCAGCTGTTTAATCAGTTACCATATAGAAATGTAATTTTTACAAGTAAATTATATTCAAAACATTGGGTTTTACCGACCACACTATTAACATTATTAGAGCGTATAATAAGAACGACCATAGTTTCTGAAAAGCATTCTTTAAAGATACTATTGGAAGAAATAGATGATTATTTAAAGATTACTTATTCTCCCGAAGAAAAACTAAATCGGCATTTGTCTATGGGGAGTTTAAAGGACATTGTTCTAACTTATACTTATTATACCGATCAAAAAATAACAATAACTACGAAGGGTAACCTTAAGATAGTTGACCTACCAAAACTACACTACCATGAGAATAGCAATCATTGAAGATGAACCTTTGGCAGCCGAGAAACTAGAACGTTATCTTTTAAAATATAATGCTGCTATTGAGGTTTTGACACATCTAAATTCGCTGGAAACAGCTATACCTTGGATCACAACTAACAAAACTAACGTCGATTTATTCTTTATGGATGTTCAACTTAGTGATGGTTTAAGCTTTGAAATATTTTCGCAAATAACCATCAACAAACCTGTTATTTTCACTACTGCATTCGACGAATTTGCCGTTGACGCATTTAAGGTAAATAGTATAGATTATTTGCTCAAACCTATCACCTTTACTGACCTGTCACGAGCATTAAAGAAGCTAGATGTAATGCAGAAACAGTTTTCAAATACTGAACAGATGGCACCCATCATTAAAAGTATGAGGCAAAAGAGTTATAAAGACCGTTTTTTAGTAAAAGTGGGAAATCATATAAAATCAATACCCATTGAAGATATTATAGCTTTTCAGGCCGAAGGACGCGACGTTTCTTTATGGACAAAGAAAGGAAAAGAATATATTATCGAATATAAATTAGAAGCATTGGAAGAGCTTTTAAATCCAAAATTATATTATCGTGTCAATAGGGCCTTTGTGGTTGCTTTGAAAGCAATTAGCGACGTTATGGTGTACGCTAATCGTAGATTAAAATTGACATTATCGCCTGATATTCATAAAGAAATCGTTGTCAGTAGGGAAAAGGTAGGTATGTTCAAAAAATGGTTCGAAGGCAATTAAATTATTATTCGATTCAAATTTCGAAAAAAATGTCTTCAAATGATTGCTTTGACGAAAATTAAGTATTTTACATGGGCTTAGTAAATTGAACCCTGTTCTCATGAGATATTTCTGTTATCTGCTTTTAAGTTTGGTAATCTTTTCTTGTAACACAACTCCTATTTATGATACTGTTTTAAAAAATGCAACATTGTATGATGGTACGGGCAAAACTGCTTATGCTGCGGATGTTGCCATTTCTGCCGATACCATTGCAGCCATTTCGAAACCAAACACTTTATTTGGAATTAATGAAATTGACCTAAACGGTTTGGCTTTAGCACCTGGTTTTATAAATATGTTGAGTTGGGCCAATGTTTCGCTTTTAGAAGATGGTCGTTCTCAAAGTGATATTCGTCAAGGGGTAACCTTAGAAGTAATGGGAGAGGGCAGATCTATGGGGCCATTAAACGAAACGATGAAAAAGGAGATGCAAGAGAATCAAGGTGATATTAAATTTGCTGTTGAGTGGACAAGTCTAGGAGAGTATTTGCAACACTTAGAAGATGTAGGGGTATCAACTAATGTTACTTCGTTTGTTGGCAATGGTACTTTAAGGCAGCACGTAATCGGGTATGAAAACAGACCTGCAACTAATGAAGAAATTGCTAAAATGAAAAAACTGACCAAACAAGCCATGGATGAAGGTGCCGTTGGTATTTCTAGTTCATTACTATATGCCCCTAGCATGTATGCCAGTACTGAAGAACTTGTTGAACTAGCAAAAGTGGCAGGTGAAAGTGATGGAATGTATATCTCACATATTCGTAATGAAGGGGATAGGTTGCTCGAAAGCATTGATGAATTAATTCAGATTTCAAAAGAGGCTGATTTACCTGCTGAAGTATATCATTTAAAGGCTTCATCAAAAGCGAACTGGGGAAAGCTAGATGCTGCCATTGCAAAAATAGATTCTGCTAGAAATATAGGTTTGCCAATAACAGCCGATATGTATACTTATAATGCAAGTTCTACGGGCTTGCATGTGCAATTGCCAGATTGGGTTCGAGATGGAGGTATTGCTGCCATGTTAGAAAGATTAGAAAATACTAACAACCGCAAGAAAGCTATTCACGAATTAGAATTTAGAAATTCTCCAGAGACCATATTATTGGTTGGTTTTAGGTCAGAGCCTTTACGTAAATATGTTGGAAAATACTTAACAGAGGTAGCAGAGGAATGGAATAAAAGTCCTGAAGAAACATTAGTAGATTTGATTATTCAAGATGGAAGTCGTATTCAGGTTGTTTATTTCTCCATGTCTGAAGAAAACATCAAAAAGAAAATGGCCTTACCATGGGTGAGTTACTGCTCCGACGCTGGTTCATTTACCAATGAGGGCGTATTTATTAAACAAAGTACACATCCGCGTTCTTATGGTTCTTTTATTCGTGTTCTGGGCAAATTTTCTAGGGATGAAGGTGTCATTTCTTTAGAAGAGGGTATTCGAAAATTAACGTCTTTACCAGCTGAGAATTTAAAACTCAAAAAGCGCGGCAAAATAGAACCAGGATATTTTGCGGATATTGTGGTTTTTGCCCCTGAAAAAGTGACCGATAAAGCCACATTTACAAATCCGCATCAATATGCAGAAGGCGTTGTGCATGTTTTTGTAAACGGTGAACAAGTTTTAAAAGATGGGGAGCATACCGGATTGACACCTGGGCGATTTGTTAAAGGTCCAGGTTATAAAAAATAATCTTAATTAAATAGGTCAAAATGATGCGTATATTTTACATATTTTGTTTTAGCTAGTAACTTTACTCATCCATGTTGAGTGTTCGCTCATTGATACTTTATAAAAAGGGTTTAAGTAATTATTTTGCAGGTAATAACTAAAATTAGGCATCATGAAAAAAAATCAAAATACTTTAATTGCAATCATAATTTTATTGGTCATATCTGCTTGCAGTTCTTCGAAACCTTCTTATAATACGGAGCAATTAGAGGCGCTAGATAGATTAGTTGAAAGCGGGTCTTTTCTATTTGAAGCTGAGTTTGCTAATCCACTTGCAACTCGAAGTATGAATGCCGTTTCCAATGCGGGACTATTGCCGCCGGGAAGTGCCGTAAATCGAATTAATTTGATGGGGACGAACAATTTTTTAGAAATAAAAGGGGATTCTGTTTCTGCAAATCTTCCCTATTATGGAGAACGTCAAATGCCTGGGGCATATAATAATAGTAATGTAGGAATACAATTTGATGGGGTTGCTAAAGACTTTAAAATATATTTTAATGAAAAAAAAGGAGTCTACGAGTTACAATTTAAAGCATCTAATAACACTGAAGTTTTTGATATCAACGCAGTTTTATTTGTAAATAATACAGTCTCTCTATATGTTAATAGTTCAGAACGGCTGACCATTAATTATCAAGGTGTGCTAAAAAAGATCGCTGAATAACCGTTTGCTGAAGGTTTTTCATAGATTTTATAATGGAGAATAAATAGTTTAATTTTAGTTTCTTAAAAAATAGAACTAAAATCGATGAAAATACCATCAAAAATTCTTGTTGTATTCACATTGGCAGTACTAACTACTTGTTATATCAACTGTAAAGAAAAAGCTGCCGAGAAAACAGTGCCAGAAATACTCACACAATATGATGAACCGGAGTCCGCATTACCCATTGACCGATTGAACCTGCCTAAAGGTTTTAAAATTGAGGTTTATGCAGACAGCATCGATGGTGCTCGATCTATGGCTATGGGTGAAAATGGCACCTTATTTGTGGGAACCAGAAATGATAAAACGGTCTATGCGATTCAAGATTTAGATAAAGATTACAGAGCAGACCACACCATGATCTTAGATTCTACTTTAGAAGTGCCTAATGGAATTGCTTTTAGAAACGGTTCCCTTTATGTAGCAGAAGTGGGTAGGCTACTTCGATATGACGCTATTGAATCCAATTTAGATAGTGTTCCTGAACCAAAGGTTGTTTATGATGATTACCCGACAGAGTTTCACCATGGATGGAAGTACATTGCATTTGGGCCTGATGATAAATTGTACATACCTGTTGGAGCTCCCTGCAATATATGTGATTCTACTGTTGCTGACAAGCGTTATGGAAGTATCACTCGAATGGATCCAGATGGCAGTAATCGTGAGATTTATGCGCATGGAGTTCGCAATACGGTTGGTTTTACCTGGCACCCAGAAACAGGTGACATGTGGTTTACCGATAATGGTCGTGATATGATGGGGGATGATATTCCTCCATGTGAATTAAATCATATTTCAGAAGCTGGCCTACATTTTGGTTATCCGTTCTGTCATGGAGGTGATGTGAAAGATCCAGAGTTCGGAGACCAACGACCTTGTGAAGATTTTGTGGCGCCTGTACAACGATTGGGTGCTCATGTTGCTCCATTAGCGGTAAAATTTTATAAGGGTACCATGTTTCCCGAAAAATATAGGAATTACGCTTTTATTGCTGAACACGGCTCTTGGAATAGAACCAAGAAAGTAGGGTACCGTATATCACTTGTAAAACTAGAAAATGATAAAGCCGTTGCTTATGAAACTTTTTTGGACGGTTGGTTGAATGAAGAATCCCAAGAACAATTTGGAAGACCTGTTGATATTCTTTTCTTAAAGGATGGCTCCATGTTGATTTCTGATGATTTTGGTGACGCTATTTATCGAGTTAGCTATGTGGGCAATCAAGTAGCTAGTAATTATTAGGCCTATTAACAATAAAGAGGTAAGTTTTCAGAATAACTTCTGCTTTTGAAAAAAATCAAAAAACTACTAAGGCAAATGATGATTACGATAGGGAGTATAATTATACTATTGATAATAGCATACCTTCTATTCGTGAATTTCTATCCAAGTTTTGGGGGAAACTTATCAAAAGGGGAGCAAATAGCATATACAAAATCAGCAAATTTTAAAAATGGAAAATTTGTCAATATCAAAGATGTTCCCAAAGAGTTAAGATTCTCGGAAACCTTGGCACTAGCTCGCAAATTTTTCTTTACCAAAGTACCCAATGGCAAGCCTTTAAGAAATATTGAAGTAGAAAAGATTGACTCTCTATCCATCGCAGATTATAAGGGTAATACCCGATTGATTTGGTTTGGCCATTCAGCATTTTTATTACAAATAAATGATAAGAACATTTTAATCGATCCTATGTTTGGCAAAGTAGCTGCGCCGCACAATTGGTTGGGTGGTAACAGATTCAATACAGAAATGCCTATTGAAATTGAAAAACTACCTAAAATTGATGCAATTATCATTTCACATGATCATTATGACCATTTAGACTATGGCTCAATAAAAAGGCTTAAAGAAAAAGTTAATCTGTTCTATGTCCCTTTAGGGGTTGGGATACATTTGGAAGCCTGGGGCGTGGAAAGAAAACGGATACAAGAAATGGATTGGTGGCAAGAAACCAAATTTGAAGAATTACAATTGGTTTGTACACCTGCGCAACACTTTTCTGGCCGAAAATTCAATGCCGGTCAGAGTACTTTATGGAGTTCTTGGGTCATTCAGTCTACAACAGAGTCTATTTTCTTCAGTGGTGATAGTGGTTATGAAGTTCATTTTAAAGAGATAGGTGATAAATACGGTCCTTTTGATTTTGCGATGTTAGAATGTGGACAGTATAATGCTATGTGGCCCGATATTCATATGTTTCCTGAAGAAACGGTTCAGGCCGCCGTTGATCTAAAGGCAAATTTAATGATGCCCATACATTGGGGCGCATTTAAATTGGCGTTACATGATTGGACAGATCCTGTTCATCGAGTTATCAATAAAGCGGAAGAGTTAAATGTCAATATAATTACTCCAAAAATTGGTGAAGAAATTAAGCTATATAAGAAGAAGACCCCAAAATGGTGGGAGAATTACAATTAAGTCTCTTTTTAATAAATACAATTAATAATATTATTCGTTAAATTAAAACAAGATTGTACCTTTACAGTATACCGCAAACCTTTAGGGATTATTAATTTTTTAAAGTTCAAGCAACTTTTTAAAAAATGTACATCTCTTTTAAAATATAATTACATTTAATATATGGGGAAATCGCAACAAACTTATAGTAAAAGCGAAAAAGAGAAAAAGCGTTTAAAAAGACGTGAAGACAAACAAAAAAAGAAAGAGGCTAGAAGAGCTGAAGCTAAAGAAAATGGTGGAGGAATTCCAATGGCATATGTTGACTTTAATGGTAATCTAGTAGATACTCCGCCAGACCCAACAATGAAGGTTGAGATTGAAGCTGAAGACATTGTTTTGGGCATTCCTAAAAAAGAAGAGGGAGATGAAGAAGAATTTGACCCGGTAAGAACTGGAAAAGTTTCATTTTTTGATACGTCAAAAGGATTTGGCTTTATTATAGACACCGAAAATCAAGAAAAATATTTCTGCCATGTTAGTGGTTTAATTGATGAAATTACCGAGAATGATAAGGTCACTTTTGAACTTGAAAAAGGTATGAAAGGAATGAATGCCGTAAAAGTGACATTAGTGAAATAAGCATTTTATCTTCTTTTGTTCTTCATAGTACTAAAATTATACTTTAAAAACATCTAAAATCTTAATGAGCACGTATTAGTTAAGAACTAACTATCATTTTTAATCACGTGTTTCAATTCACACAAAGCTTATATCGGTTAACTTTTATAGTCGCTTTTTTACTCTTTTATAATTTTTCTGTAGAAGCCCAGGAGAAGCTGAACTATCAAGGTCCATTATCCGTCGGTAATTATACTGGTGATGCTAATTATGCATACCGGATTATTGATTCAGACACCCTATTTGATGGTCCATTTCGATTAAAAAGAGCCAATCTCGATGCGCTTTTACAAAAACAAGACTATACTTTTGATTTCTCAGGAAGTTTTCAAGACAATTATCCCAATGGATTTTGGAAATTCCAATTTGGACAATTTCAATCTAACAACGAGTCGCAGGTAGTAGATTATCAATATCGCGTTGCGATTAGCGGCGTACAAGAAGAAGCTTCGGGTAATATAGTCTTAGGAAAGCCAGATGGTTCTTGGATTTATAGTGTCAATAAAATTGAAGATTCTAAAATCTCCGAAACTTTGTTCAAAAGCTCAATTATTTTTGACAAGGGTATTCCTCAGCAAAATTTCCGAATTGAAAATGACAGTTTAATCTTAGCAGGTCGGTTTTTAAGAAACGGACTAACACATGATGAATGGTCTTTATTTGATTCTTCAGGCATTGGTGTTGACGAAAGCTGGTTTTTTAATGATGGGCTGTTACAAAAAATTAGAATTGAATCTAGTGGTTCTATAGACGAAACCCCTATTTACGATAATTACGCAGGCCAAACAAAAATCATCAATCTTGATTCACGATATATTGAAGCATTAGCGATATACCAATATGCAATTTTAAATTCAGATAGGCCAGTAGGTGGAAAAATGCAAAGTCTTTTGGCACAAAACGCCCGGTATTACAAAAAAATTGATGACATCTTATCTGAATTAGGAGAATCTTCTTTTCTGCCAGAGTTCAAAGTAAAAGTGCCATATTTTCCGTTTTCAAAAGAAGAAGAACAGCAAATAAACCAAATTTTGGCTGATTATAATGCTGCAGAATTGATAAGCAAATCATTTTTAGAAGATACCCAACTGAATATTTTAAAATTATCAGATCAAGAAGCAGCCTTTAAATATGAGGTTATCAACCAAATTTCAAATGATGTTTTGAACCCGCTCAAACAGCTTGTATTATTCATAAACAATAAGGTTCTTGAGTTTGCTCCAAGAAAAAACCTTCTTGAAAGTCTTTGGAATGAAACTAAGCCCAAAAGTGAATTTAACATTGAAGTAGCATTAGATTCTGTTAAAATAAATCGAACGTTCAAACTTCAATCTTCAAATACCATAGATTTTTCTGTATTTGATTTGAAAACCATGCAAAATATCTCAACGACTATCTTGGCAAATTTGGAAGCTATTAAGGCTGAATTAAATCAGACTTTGTTAAACGAAAAGCGTCAACAAGAATTGATAGCTCTTGAAGAAAAATTGATTTTACAGCGCAATGAAATGCATAACTACATAGATTCTGTAGGTGTTGAAAGCAGTGGTAATATCAAAAGAACACTAAATAGCTTAAAAAAGCATGCCGATAATGCACTCAGCAATTATTCAGCCTTAACAGAACTAAATACGAAATTATCTGCTGGCCAAAAACTGTTATCATGCTATCTTCAAATAAATAAATTGGCCAAAAATATTGCCCAGCTACCGGAACAAGAAGATACTATTAAGGAAAAATATAAAGATCGTATATGGAATCCGTTCATGGCGACGTTAATGGACGAGGAGGTTAAAAAAAGAATTACATCTGCATATAGAAAATTTATAATACCCTATTTCCTAAAACATGCTGAAAATGAGTTTGAATGCAATCAAGTAAATCAACTAAATGATTTGATGAGCATGACATATCAGCGCATGCTTGAGTTACGAGTAGAAAATACCTCAAAATTAGAACGTAAACTTAGAAAAGTAACAGACCCAATAGTAGTACTAGAACTTTTTGAATTACAACCTCTAACCACGGATCAAGAGTAATGGGTAGTTATAAGAAATATACTTTGGCGATTGTTGCTTTTCTACTATGGTGTACAAACCCGAGTCTATATGCACAAGACATTGATGGCGAATTATTACCTTCAGCATCTAAGTTCAAAGACCCTAAAACCAAAATTTGGTTTAATACGTATGGAAATATTCGTATTTCAAAACGATTGTTTTGGGTGGCACAAACTCATTTTCGCTTTGAAGAGACTGAAGACACCCCTTTTATTGGACAAATTGGCCAAATATATAATAGGCATGCCATAGGATATATTTACAACAAAAAAATTAACGCTTCCCTAGGTGGTGTAATGCGTATTAATTTTAATACTGATGAAAGTTCAGAAGATCGTAATGTTGTACCAGAATTCAGAATTTGGCATCAATACCAGTTCGCTCAGCCAGTCTATAGCGCGATGATTTACCACCGCATACGAATTGAACATCGATGGACACAAGGTTTTAAAGAAAATAGCGAATATATATTTCGCAATAGGTGGCGGTATATGTTTCGAGCGAAGATTCCTTTAAACAACCACAAATTGGAGCCAAAGACACTCTATATTTCACCAGAATCTGAATTGATCATGCAGAGTGGTAAGGCGGTAGTCGGCAGCGTAATGGAAGATTTACGGTTAACAACAACTATCGGTTACATTCTTACACCAAGATTGACAGTTGCTGGCGGCTTAATGTATTCGCAAGGGCAAACCTTAGAGAATGCTGGAGTATTCAAACAAAATTGGACCATGCGTTTTCATGTGTATTTTTCCCCAGATTTTAGAAAGGTTAAAAACAAGTTGCCTGAGATACATCTAAATGATTGATTTAAAACGTATTTAGCATAGTACTTTGTGAAAATGAAAAAAAGAATCATTATACCATACCTTCTGTTAGGTGCTGCGCTCATTATCGCATTAGGGTTATTTTTTAGAACAAATAAATTACAACGTCAGCTTCATGAATTTAACGCCAATCAAACTGATTTAGCAAAAACCGTGGCAACATATGAAGATTTAGTATCTAAAGACTCTCTTTTGCTTTCTGGTGATTACCATACTGCTATTCAAGCATATCATAAAATAGCCAAAGAAATTGGAAGTGACAGTATGGGAGTAAAACTCCGAATTGCTTTAGCACAAAAAATCAAAACCTATAGTGAAGAGCGATTAGCATCTTTGCAAGACACCATTGAAAATGATTCCTCGAATATTCATGAAGCAATTTCGCCAATTGAAATAAGGCGATATGACTCCCTAAATTTTGCCCACGAAAAAGCCAAAATACAACTGGGACGCTTACGTAAACAATTACAAGAAAAATCTTTTGGGGAATATCTGACTTTTAAAAGTAAAAAAGGAAATCAAATGCATTACGTTGGTCGGGTAAGAAATAATAAGGCCAACGGATTCGGAATTGCTTTGCTTGATACAGGAAGTCGATATGAAGGTGAATGGCTTAACAACGAACGCCATGGCCAAGGAACTTTTTATTGGCCAGATGGAGAATATTATGTGGGTAGTTATTCGCATGCCAAACGAAATGGGCTTGGCACCTACTATTGGCCAAACGGTGAAAAATATATTGGATTTTGGAAAGATGATAGGCGTAATGGGCAAGGAGAATTTTACGCAGCAGATGGTACTGTACTAACTAGCGGTCTCTGGAAAAACGATGAGCTTGTCGAAACAGATAAAAAAGACAAGAAAACTAGACGTTAGGAAACCTTTTTAAGTAATTCAATATCAGCATCGGTTTCTAAATTCTACAATTCATCATTCTGGCATTACATTTCGGAAAAGTATATTGTTGAGTTCTTATGTCAATACGGACCTTGCGTTCAAATGATATACAACAATCTAACTACAAGGAAATGAAAAAGGTTTTTTCAATATTAACATTGCTCTTATTTTTTTCTGGCTTTTCACAAAATGATATCTCAACTCAAGAATGGCAAAATGATCTTAGGTATTTACAAAAAATAGTAAATCAACAGTATCCATTTTTATTCAAAAAAGTAAGTCAATCTGCATTTAATGACGAAGTAGAATCTTTCTACAAGGCAATTCCGTCAATGGAGCAACATGAAGTCGTCGTAGGGTTTTCAAAGATTATTGCCTTATTTAAATATGGACATACTCGAATGGCTTATAGTGATAGTCCTGTTCAGTTTCATAGTATTCCTGTGGAATTTTATCGTTTTAAGGATGGACTCCGTATTAAATCTGCTCGGGAAGAATATCAAAGCCTTTTGGGAGCAAAGGTCAAGGCGATAGAAGGCGTACCTATTGAAGAAGTAATCAAAGCAGTATATCCAACAGTTCCTGTAGAGAACGCAATGTTTTTTGATGCGTATGGATTACGACATATGACGATTCCTGAAGTACTCCATGCCCAGGGTATTACCGATAAATTAGACCTAATAATAACCTTAACATTAGAAAAAGATGGGAAGCAATTTGATTATGAAATTGAGGCTAAAACCAGTCTTTGGCCACCCATGCATTATGGAGAGATAAGACCTGATTCGGATTGGGTGAATGGTCGCGATAAGTCTACCACTCCAAACTACCTTAAAAATTTTGATAGGATATACTATTATGAATATTTGGAGGGTTCCAAAACCGTTTACGTTAGACATAGCAGAATTCAGAATGATGAAATAGAAGAGGTAGAAGACTTTTATAATCGGGTATTTGAATTTATTAATACTAATGAGGTTGATAAGTTTGTTTTAGATGTTCGTTTAAATGGTGGGGGCAATAACTTCTTGAACAAGCCGATTATTACAGGAATTATTTCTAACAAGAAAATTAATCAGCCTGGAAAGTTCTTTGTAATAACTGGCCGAAGAACGTTTTCTGCTGCTCAGAGCCTTATTAATGAAATAGACAACTATACCAATGTTTTGTTTGTCGGAGAACCATCTAGTGAAAACATTAACTTTTATGGAGATAACAAACGAGTAGTCTTACCAAAATCAGGACTTCCAGTATATCTTTCCTTTGCATGGTGGCAAGATAAATCACAATGGCAAAATGCTGATTACATTAAGCCCCATTATAGCGTAGAAATGACTTATGAAGATTATATTTCCAATCAAGACCCTCTGCTAAAGCATGTGTTAGATTTTGATTCCCATAATTTTGTGATGGACCCTATGAAGTACCTAAACAAACTTCGTAAAAATGGTAATCTAAATCAAGTACGAAAAGAGGCGAAGCGAATGGTCAACGACAAGGCGTATAGCTTTATTGATTTTGAACTCGAGTTTAGTGGTGCTGGCGCCGTTATGCTAGGTAATAACAACCAGGGTGCCCTATTCATTTTTGAATTGGCATCAGAACTTTTTCCCGATTCACAAAACTCTTGGGGCAATTTAGCACAAGCCCAGATGGAGCTGAAGGACTTTAAATCTGCCAAACAATCATACAAAAAAGTATTGTCTATTTCAGATAAAGGAGGGGCAGCTTTCACAGCAAAGCGAATGTTACAAAAAATAGAGGGAAAGCTTTAGATTTTTTCATTTTCCTAATACGAATTTTACGATGTTGGTTTAAATTTTAGATACTAAGCTTGTTGGTTCAATTAACCACATAATTCCTTATATTTAAAAGCACGAATTAACCAACCCTATGAAAATTGCCAGCTACGCCTGTTTGATAGTGCTACTGCTATCTACTTTTGGTTTTGGTCAAAAGAAAATAACTCCCCAAAACAGTATAACACCTCAATTTTATCAATCCCTGAAGTACCGTAATATCGGTCCTTTCCGCGGAGGACGTACTGTTGGGGCGGTCGGGATTCCGACACAACCAAATGTATTTTTCTTTGGGCATAATAATGGTGGCGTATGGAAAACGGATGATTACGGCCGTACATGGAATCCAATTTTTGATGATGCGCCGACGGGTTCAGTGGGTGATTTAGCAGTATCGCCTACAAATCCTGATATTATCTATGTGGGTACGGGTGAAGGGCTGCACCGACCTGATCTGGCTGTAGGCGATGGCATGTTCAAGACTACGGACGGTGGTATGACTTGGAAACATATTGGTTTAGATGATATTCAGCAGGTGAGTCGGGTAATTGTTCACCCAACGAATCCTGATATTGTTTTTGTTGCAGGATTAGGGCATCCCTACGGACCAAATGAAATGAGGGGTATATTCCGTTCTTTAGACGGCGGAAAAAATTGGGAGAAGACGCTTTATATTAATAAAAGTACGGGAGCAGTTCAAGTGGAGTTCGACCCTAATAACCCAAATATCCTATTTGCCGATATGTGGGAACATTTAGAAGGTCCATGGGAAAATGCAAAATTTTCAGGATCTAATAGTGGACTTTATAAATCTATAGATGGGGGAGCGACTTGGAAAAAAATTACGAAAGGTCTACCCATGGCATCGCAAGGCTTAGGTAGAATTGGGGTTGCCATTGCGCATAGCGACTCAAATAAAATGTATGCAACCGTTGATGCGAAAGAAAAAGGAGGAATATATGGTAGCAACGATGCAGGAGAAAGCTGGTCATTGCTAACTACTGATTATCGATTATGGGGAAGAGGTAGTGACTTTGCTGAAATCAAAGTGCATCCCATAAATGAAAACGTGCTATTTGTTGGAAATATAGCTTCCTATAAATCGGAAGATGGAGGAAAGAGTTGGACTTCCCTTAAAGGAGCTCCGGGAGGTGATGATTACCACCGTATTTGGATTAATCCTTTATACCCCGACATTATGCTCTTTGCTGCAGACCAAGGTGCTGTAGTGACCGTTAATGGAGGAAAAACATGGAGTTCATGGTACAATCAGCCCACAGCACAATTGTACCATGTAAGCACGGACAATCAATTTCCGTATTGGGTGTATGGCGGACAACAAGAGAGTGGTGCCATTGCCGTTGCAAGTAGAAGTAATGGGGGGCAAATTTCGTTTCGAGAATTTATGGGCGTGGGTGCTGATGAATACGCTTATGTTGCTCCTGACCCCAAAGATCCAAATATTATTTATGGCGGTAGAGTTATTCGCTTTGATAAGCACACAGGACAATCTCAAGTAGTAGCACCTGAAATACTGAGGTCGGGTGAAGTTCGATTTATACGAACAATGCCATTGATGTTTCATCCTGCGGATGACCAGATGCTATTATTCGGAACAAACATGGTTTTTAAAACCTTGAATGGCGGACAAGCTTGGGAAAAGATTAGTCCTGACTTAACCCGAGGTGAAACCCAAGTACCTCCTCATTTTAAAGATTATGTGGCCGATTCAAATAAACCGATTCCACCTCGTGCTATTGTTTATGCATTAGGCCCATCACCATTAAACAAGGATGTAATATGGGCAGGAACGGATGATGGATTAATTCATGTTACCCAAAATGGCGGCAAAAATTGGATAAACGTCACTCCACCCGAAATAGGGCCATGGGATAAAATCTCACAAATAGATGCCAGTCACTTTAATGAAGGTACTGCCTATATAGCGGTGAACTCGATTCGTAATGATAATATGAAACCTTTGATTTATAAAACGCATGATTTTGGTAAAACATGGAAGAAGATCACCAAAGGAATGAACCCTATAGGACCTGTAAATACGGTGCGAGAAGACCACACATCAAATGGACTATTATTTGCGGGTACGGAACGAGAAGTGTATTTTTCCATAGATGATGGTACCAATTGGCAATCCCTTAGAAGCAATATGCCGGCTTCTTCAATCCGTGACTTAGTGATTCATGAAAACGATTTGGTCATTGGTACGCACGGTCGCTCCATATGGATTTTGGACGATTTTAGTCCGTTGCGGGAATTGGTCGGGCTTACCGATGACAGTAAGCCACATTTATTTGAACCGAGCGATGTTTTTCGTGTTCGCTTTAATATGTTTGCGGATACACCCTTACCCCCAGAAGAACCTACTGGTGAGAATCCACCCGATGGGGCTTTTATAGATTATTTTCTTCCCGATGACGCTCAAAAAGTGACCCTTGAAATTTTGGATGCGGATAATGTACTGATCAATCGTTTCAGTAGTCAAGATATACTTCAATACCCAGATAGCACCAAATTACCGCATCCTACGTATTGGATGCGACCTCTTACAAAACCTTCTTCAAAAAAAGGACATCAACGTTTTACTTGGAATCTAAGATATGCTGACCCGCCTGGGGCAAAACGTACATATGCTATTGCCGCAGTACTTAAGAACACTCCAGTAGGACCTGTGGGCCCTTTTGTTGCCCCTGGAAAATATAAAGTGCGATTGACCGTGGATGGTTCAATCCATGAAAAAGAGTTTTCAGTGCATTTAGATCCGCGTTCAAAACTTACCGATTCCGATTTGCAACTGCAAACAGAACTATCTATGGATGTTTATAAGGCCTATCTTGAATTGCAAGATATAAGGGAGACCAGCATGGCGAAATTAGAGAGCGGTAAACTTCGTTCAAAAAAGAAATCAACAATAATGGCATTTATAGGTATAGGAAATCCTGAAAATGGTGACCCACTTTACGGCAGTATTCGGGCTACTTCATTAGAAAATGAGACTATTGTCAAACTTCAGGAGAAACTGCTTTACCTTTTGGTGATACTTCAAAATTCAGATTCAAGACCAACGGTGCCAACTGAAGAGGCTGTCAAAAAACTTTGGATGCAAACCGATGAAATGAAATCTATATGGACATCCATATCAAGATAATTTAGATAAAGAACACAAATTGAAACTAGATATGAAAGCCAACCTTTATGCACTCGTCCTTATTTTATTGATGACGACCAGTCTTTTTGGACAACGACAGAAAAAAAGTACACCTTCAGCAATATCAGAAAAACTATACGAGTCAATGGAATATAGAAATATTGGTCCTTTCCGTGGAGGGCGTTCCACGACGGTATCGGGAATTACCGACGATATTTTCACCTACTACATGGGTGCTACAGGTGGAGGTGTTTGGAAGACTACGGATGGAGGCAATACTTGGGACAATATCTCCGATGGTTTTTTCAAAACGACAGGAATCGGAGATATCACCCCCGCACCATCCAATTCCAATATTATATACGTTGGTACCGGGGAATCACCTGTTCGAGGCGTAAAAACTTCCCACGGTGATGGGCTGTACAAATCAACTGATGCAGGAAAAACCTGGAAGCATATGGGATTACAAAAAACACGTCATATCAGTGATGTATTTGTACATCCGGATAACCCTGATAAAGTTTATGTTGCTGCACAAGGAAATCCTTGGGGACCAAATGAAGAAAGAGGGGTATATCTTTCAGAAGATGGTGGAGAAACCTTTGAGAAAATCCTCTATGTAAACGAGAATTCTGGAATCGTCGATATGACCGTTGATCCGAATAATCCCGATTTTATGATGGTGGCTTCATGGGAATTCTGGCGTAAGCCATGGGTGGTTCATAATGGTGGTCCGGGATGTCGCATTTATAAAACAACTGATGGGGGTAAAAATTGGAAAGAAATCAACAAAGGATTGCCTGAGCTAAAAGGCAAAATGGGAATTGATATTTCTCCGGCCAATCCAAACATTGTTTATATCGCCATTGACGCTTTAGGGGACAAAGCAGGTGTATACCGTTCAGAAGATGCTGGGGAAAGTTTCAAACAAATGACCAATGATGCCACTACCTATGCTCGCTCATGGTATTATATGCATATCATCGCAGATCCCATTGATGAAGATGAAGTTTGGGTAATGAACAGCTTTGCAATGAAATCCATTGATGGAGGAAAAACATTCAAAGGAATGAAAGGCAGTCATGTGGATCATCATGATTTATGGATTAATCCGGACAATAATGACATCATGGTCAATGCCAATGATGGTGGTGGTTCCGTTACCTTTAACGGAGGTGGGACATGGTCAACGATGTACAATCAACCTACGGGTCAGTTTTATCGTTTGATTACAGATAACGGTCATCCATATCGTATCTATTCTGGGCAACAAGACAATAGCACCATTGCCATTGACAGTCGCGTAATGGACAACGGTATCGGGGAAATGCATTGGGACGTTATGCGAGCTGGAGAATCTTCAACGGTCGCCGTTGACCCTAACAACCCCAGATATGTATATTCCACTTACTTTGCTAGTAATTTTGTGGAATGGGACCGTGATATAGATAATACACGAATGGTGATGCCATATCCCACTCGGGTAACAGGTGAACAACCTAAAAATTTAAAATACCGGGCGAACTGGAATGGCCCTGTAATTGTCTCTCCCCATAATCCCAATGTAATTTATTACGGTTCGCAATACGTGATGAAATCTTCAGATAGGGGAGTGACTTGGGAAACCTTGAGTGAGGACTTAACTAGAAACGACAAAGGACATCAAGGTAAAGGTGGAGAACCCATAAGTAACGAACAGATTACTGCAGAAAGCTATAACAATCTATTCAATATTGAAGAATCGCCTTTAAGAGAAGGTGTGATTTGGGTAGGTTCGGATGATGGTTTGGTACATGTTACCCAAGATGGTGGCGAAACCTGGACAAATGTGACACCTGATGGACTCAAGGAAAGTATCATCAATGTTGTAGAACCTTCTCCCCATGACCCAGCAACTGCCTATATCGCCGTAGCAGGATATAAAATGAATGATTTTACACCCCATATTTTTAAAACGAATGATTATGGAACCAGTTGGACAAAAATTGTAAATGGCATCCCCAATGATACCTTTGCTAGAAGTGTTCGGGAAGATCCTGACCAAAAAGGATTGTTATATGCAGGTACCGAAACAGGGGTTTTTGTTTCTTTTAATGATGGTAAGCAATGGCTTCCACTTCAGAATAATTTACCTGAAGTTCCAATTACGGACTTACGTGTAAAACGTAAAGATTTGGTAGTGGCCACGCAAGGTAGAGCTCTTTGGATTTTAGATGATTTGACACCATTACATCAAATAAGTGAAGAAATTGCCTCTTCGAATTATTACCTATATCAACCAAATGATGTAAATACGGAGCTTTCGGTTGCCTATAGTATCGATGGAGGGCTAGGTAAAAATCCGCCTAAAGGAGTCCAAATCCATTATGTACTAAATAAAGAATTATCTAAAGATACTCCTATGTCCATTGAAATTATGGATAGTTCAGAAGAAGTAATTCATTCAGAATATAGCAAGGTTCCTAGAGTTGGTTGTGATTCGCTGGTAAAACCGCAATTAAAAAGAAAACAAGGTACGCATCGCTATTCATGGAACATGAAGATAGGAATATTCGACTGCCTGACAGAACTATACACCACCAATCGTGATTTAACAGCTTACAATGCCAAACCAGGATCATACAGTGTAAAACTTACAATAGGTGATTTTGAACAAACCCAAGGTTTTGAAATTAAAATTGACCCACGTATTGCTAACAGTATTCCTAAAGCTGCCGAAGCCTATGAAGATCGTGATCAAATATCAAGGTCGATATATAAAGGTGCAAAAGAAATGACCAAAGGAGTTCGTGACCTAAGAAAAATTAAAAAACAATTGCAATTTGTTTTAGGTGAAACTGATGATCAAAATCTTAAACTAGAAGGCAAGACGCTGAACCAAAATATTGATGATTGGATAGCTGAAATACTTCAGAAAGAAATGCGAACCTTTCAGAGTAATTATATGTTTGAAGCCCGCCTTTTGATTAAGTTTAAACACTTTTTAAATCGAACTGGAAAAGGGAATCTACCTGTAACGCAAGGAACTAGAGATGTTGCGAAAGATTATATGAGACAATGGGATGTTCTTAATTCTAGTTTGTCAAAAATCAAAAGTATCCAAGTGCCAAAATACAATCAGCTCTTAAAATCTTCAGGATTGCCTGAACTTTATTGGCCTAAATAGTACGCACCATTTAAAAATATATTTTGACATGAAGTTTTCGTTTTCAATTTTAGTTTTTTTGTCTTTAGCGTTTACATCAAATGCCCAAGACCGATTAACGGGTGAAACTTTTACTACTCGCTCCGAGGTTTTGGCTCAAAATGGAATGGCGGCTACAAGCCAACCGTTGGCCACTCAAGTAGCCTTAGATATTTTAAAAGAAGGAGGAAATGCTATTGATGCTGCTATTGCCGCAAACGCTGTTTTGGGACTTGTAGAACCGGCAAGTTGTGGTATTGGTGGTGATGTTTTCGCTATAGTATGGTCTGCAGAAGAAAAGAAATTATATGGTCTAAATGGTAGTGGGCGAGCACCTAAATCATTATCTATTGATTATTTTATGGAAAGGGAAATGAAATACGTTCCTTTTTATGGTTCATTGCCAGTATCAGTACCGGGCTGCGTTGATGGTTGGTTCAAATTACATGATAAATTTGGAAAACTGCCCATGGAGAGTATTTTAAGTCCCGCTATCAAATACGGTCGTGATGGATTTCCTGTCTCTGAGGTTATTGCCCATGAAATGGCTTCGAACTTTGAAGCAGTTAAAGATCAACCTGGCTTTGCTGAAACTTATATGACCAATGGTAGACCACCAATAAAAGGCGAAGTTTTTCAAAATCCTGATTTGGCCAATACTTATGAGCAAATTGCTCAAAAGGGTCGTGATGTCTTTTACAAAGGGGAGATTGCCAAGACCATTGCCAGTTATATGAAAAAACACAAGGGCTTTTTGTCTTACGAAGATTTGGCCAATCACACCTCTAACTGGGTTGACCCAGTTTCGGTTAATTACCGAGGCTATGAGGTATGGGAACTTCCTCCCAATGGTCAAGGTACGGCCGCGCTTCAAATGTTGAATATCCTAGAGGGCTATGATATTGCTGCTATGGGTTTTGGTAGTGATGAATATTTACATACACTTACCGAAGCTAAAAAATTGGC
Source organism: Croceitalea rosinachiae (assembly GCF_031846445.1). Classification (NCBI taxonomy): domain Bacteria; kingdom Pseudomonadati; phylum Bacteroidota; class Flavobacteriia; order Flavobacteriales; family Flavobacteriaceae; genus Croceitalea; species Croceitalea rosinachiae. Next base: position 752,093 of record NZ_JAVRHR010000002.1, read on the forward strand.
CTATGAGGATCGCGCAAAATTTTATGCTGATCCAGAATTCAATCAAATTCCTTTGGAAGTTTTGCTGTCAGATGCGTATGCCTCAAAAAGAAGAAATCTTATCAGTCCTAATCAAGCAGCTGATACCTATCCTGCTGGGGATATGGAAATAGAAACCGGAAATACGACCTATTTGACCGTTGCCGACAAAGACGGGAATATGGTCTCTTTTATTCAGAGTATTTATTCTGAATTTGCTTCGGGCATGGTACCTGACGGACTGGGCTTTGTACTTCAAAACCGTGGGCAGATGTTTAATGTTCAAGATAAAAATCATGCGAATGCACTAGAACCTGGCAAACGTCCATTTCATACGATTATACCAGCCTTTATAACCAAGGATGGCAAGCCATGGGTAAGTTTCGGCCTTATGGGCGGTGCGGTGCAGCCTCAGGGGCACGCTCAAATCGTGGCCAATTTAATTGATTTCGGAATGAATTTACAGGAAGCTGGTGATGCTCCAAGAATGCGACATCGTGGAAGTTCACAACCCACGGGTTCAAAAATGAGCAACGGCGGAACCCTCTATTTAGAGAGTGGATTTCAATCAGAAACCCTAAGGGAGCTAAGAAAAAAAGGGCATCGAATAGGTTTTGGAGTGGGCATGTTCGGAGGATACCAAGCTATAGGTATTGATTTGGAACATAATGTATATTCAGGAGCTTCTGAATCAAGAAAAGATGGACAGGCAGCCGGATATTAAAAAAATCTGGTAGGCGCCTTCACTAATAATTTAATAACAATTTAATATGACCTTTTTACCAAATTCAAAACTATTTATAGTATTATTTTTAATGCTAAGTGCTACACTAACTTCACAGGACTTTGAGGCCTTACAATATCGTACCGTTGGCCCTGAACGGGGAGGACGGGTTACCACGGTAACCGGAACTACCTTGGAGCCTGGAACATTTTACCTAGGTTCATCTGGAGGAGGGGTTTGGAAATCAAAAGATTATGGCACTACTTGGAACAATGTTTCTGATGGGTTTTTCAGTACACCTTCAATTGGTGCAATTCAAGTTGCATCAAATGACCCAAATATTGTTTATATAGGTACAGGTTCTGATGGCTTAAGAAGCAATGTGATTTCTGGAAAAGGAATGTATAAATCAATTGATGCAGGCAAGACATGGCAACATATCGGTCTTAAAAGTGTTGGTCAAATTGGTGCGGTCGAGATTGACCCCACTAACAGCAACATCGTATGGGTAGCAGCCATTGGCAATGCTTTTAAAAGTAATCCAGAGAGAGGCATATATAAGACGACCGATGGCGGAGAAAATTGGGAAAAAGTATTATTTATCTCGGATAAAGTTGGGTTTGCAGATTTAGAACTATTACCAAGCAATCCAAATGTAATCTACGCTGCTGCGTGGAAAGCGGAACGCAAGCCTTGGACAATCATATCGGGGGGAACAAACAAAGAAGGCGGAATTTATAAGTCTGTTAATGGAGGCAAAGATTGGATAAAACTTGAAGAAGGCCTTCCCAAAGAAACCATTGGTAAGATAGACCTAGCTGTATCTCCGGTGAATTCAAGTATCGTTTATGCCATCATTGAAGCTCCAGAAGGGGAACAGGGGCTCTACAAGTCTGTAGACCAAGGGAAATCATTTGAACATATTTCCGATGATATCCGGTTAGTCAATAGACCGTTCTACTATACCAATGTAGAACTGGATCCTACCAATCCTGATATTGTTTATTCCAATGCCAACCCACTTTTAAAATCTATGGATGGCGGGAAGAACTGGAAACGAATGAGTGTTCCACATGGCGATAATCATGATATTTGGATTAACCCTGAGAATCCACAATTATTGATTCAGGCTAATGATGGTGGTGCCAATGTTAGTTTTAATGGAGGAGAGACCTGGTCTTCACAGTTCAATCAACCCACCGCAGAATTGTATCAGGTCGAAGTGGACGACCAATACCCGTATTGGTTGTATGCAGGCCAACAAGACAACTATACTACTATTGCCGTACCGAGTTTTCCGCCAAGTGCAGTTCAAGACCCAGGCAAAGCTTGGATCATCAATACCGGAGGTTGTGAAACAGGTCCCGCAGTGCCAAAACCTGGCAATCATAATATTGTGTATGCCAATTGTAAAGGGCGCTTTGGCGTGTTTAATAAATTAACAGGCACGGAAAAAGCATATTATGTTGGAGCATCAAATATCTATGGCCATAATCCGAAGGATTTAAAATACCGTTTTCAAAGAGTAGCACCCGTGCATGTATCTCCCCATAATCCTGATGTGGTGTATCATGGATCACAGTTTTTACACAAAACAGACTCTGATGGCTATGAATGGGAAACCATTTCACCAGATTTGACGGCTTTTGAAGCTGATAAACAAGTAATTTCAGGTAGCCCAATTACCCGTGATATCACAGGAGAAGAATATTACAGTACCCTTTATTCCATCCGAGAGTCAAAATTAAAGGAAGGGTTGATATGGACAGGTTCTAACGATGGTGTGGTTTCGGTAACAAAAGATGGCGGTAAAAATTGGCAAAATGTGACACCTAAAAAATTACCAGAAGGAGGTAGGGTAGAATCTATTGCGCCATCGCATTTTGATGAAGCCACAGCATATATAGCAGTAGATAGACACTTATTGGGTGATGACAAACCTTATCTCTATAAGACCAATGATTATGGTGCCAGTTGGACTTTGTTAAGCACATCAGACAACGGAATTGCAAATGACCATACCACACGAGTTTTACGTGAAGACCCTGTTAAAAAAGGATTGCTTTACGCAGGTACAGAATATGGAGTGTACGTTTCTCTGAATGATGGTAAATCATGGCAATCTTTCCAGCAAAATTTGCCTGTAACCCCAATTACGGATATTAAAATTTTCAGAGGTGATATGGTGTTAAGTACCATGGGCAGAGGCTTTTGGATTTTGGACAATATCACCAGCCTGCGTCAGCAAGCGATAACTGACCTTGAGAACACTCCAGTATTATTTCAACCTGATGATACGTATCGCTATCAATATCCAAAAATACGTACTTCTAAATTTCCTGAGTTCCCTAGGACAACAGTGTATATCGATTACTATTTGCCAAAAGATGTGAAAAAGGGAATTCAATTAGAAATTTTAGATACCAGCGGTACTGTTGTCAGTACCATAGTATCCGATAGCACATTAATTGAAAGCTCAGTGGAAGAAGTGGAAAATATGGATTTGAGCGAAACCTTCCGTTTTGTCAATTCTAAATTGGAGGCTACCAAAGGACTTCATCGTTTTGCTTGGGATTTAAGGACTAAAGGAGCTTGGCATAAGGAGAAAAAAAGACGCTTTAAGGATGGTCCGATGGTTTTACCAGGAAACTATCATGTGCAACTTACTGTTGGTGACACGGCGCTAAAACAGCGCTTTAAAATCTTAATGGATCCCAAAGTTGAATCACAAGGGCTTAGTCATCAAAATTTGGAAGTACAACAGCGTATGCAACGTCAAGTGCTTGACTTGTTATCTGAAGCACGGCAATTTGAAGCATCTTTAGAAAAAGAAATAAAAGGCCTGAAAAAACAGACCACCAAAGAAAATACTGATATACAGTCGAAAAAAGAGTCCATTTTGGCTAGTTTAAAGAATGCTGAAGGTGCCTATCCACAACAAATGCTTTTATCTCAAATAGCGTATTTACAATATGCTGTTGGTAGTGCAGATCAAGTGCCTGGCAAAGATGCTCAACTTCGTTTGGCTGAGCTACAAAAGCAACTTAAAGCGCTAAAGGCACAAGCCTTATAAATTAAGTCTTTAACTTATGAATAGCTATCCCAGTATTTTTAACGATGTTATTGGCCCGGTCATGCGCGGACCTTCTAGCTCACATTGTGCAGCCTCTTTGCGCATAGGGCGCATATGTCGTGATTTAATGGATGGGGATATCAAAGAAGTTTTCATAGAATTTGCTCCAAATGGTTCTCTTGCCACAACCCATGAAGGACAGGGGTCGGATATGGGCTTGTTCGGGGGGTTTTTAGGCTGGGATGCCGATGAAGAGCGTTTGCCACAATACCTAAAGGCAATTGAAGAGGCTAATATTCAAGTTGAGATAAAAATTCATGATATCGGGGCCTCACACCCAAATACTTATAAGATTACACTAAAGAATGAAAGGGAGACTAGGGAATTAACAGCTCTTTCACTTGGTGGTGGCATGATTCAAATCGTAGAGATTGATGGCGCTAAGGTTGCTATGCAAGGTGATTATTATCAGACTTTGATTTACGTTGAGTCCGGCTTTAATATGATTCATGAGATAGCAGAACAATTTTCATGTGACGAAATAGCTTTACGAAAGGGAACCTTTAATTTTATTGAAATTAAGGCAAATCGTTTCATTTCGGCCGATTTGGAGTCTAAATTGGAAAAAATGAAAGGGGTTCTTTTTTTAAAAAGACTTGATCCAGTACTACCTATTCTGGCCAGTAAGACTTTACAAGTCCCATTCATTACCTGCAATGAAATGCTCGATTATAATGCGGACAAGAATTTAGAATTATGGCAATTAGCTTTAAACTATGAAAGCATAAGAGGTAATCTTTCGGAGGAAGAAGTCTTTGAAAAAATGCGTTCAATTCTACGAATAATGGAAAATGCCATAATAACCGGTTTAAAAGGCACTGCTTATAAAGACCGTATTTTGGGACCGCAATCACTTACATTTCAAGAAAAAATGAATGGCAAGAAACTGGTTAATGGAGATGTGCTCAATACAGTTGTTCTTTATACCTCGGCCATTATGGAGGTGAAAAGTTCCATGGGGGTTATCGTAGCGGCACCTACCGCTGGCTCGTGCGGGGCTTTGCCCGGAGCAATAATTGGCGTAGCTAAAATATTGGAGCTTGCTGAAGACCACAAAGTCAAAGCGTTGTTGTCCGCTGGGCTAATAGGGGTATTCATAGCAGGGCATGCTACTTTTGCTGCAGAAGTAGGTGGTTGCATGGCAGAGTGCGGTTCAGGCTCTGGTATGGCGGCGGCAGGTATTGTCAGTTTAAAACAAGGTAGTCTTGAACAATCTTTATCCGCCGCATCAATGGCATTACAATCAAGTTTAGGTATGGTTTGCGATATGATCGCTGATAGGGTAGAGGCACCTTGTTTGAATCGCAATGTAATGGCCGCTAGTAATGCAATTTCTTGTGCCAATATGGCTTTGTCTGATTATAACCATCTAATTCCTTTAGATGAGGTTATAGAAACTATGAAAAAGGTGGGTGATGCCATGCCAAATACCTTGTGCTGTACAGGTCTTGGTGGACTTGCCATCACCAAAACAGCCAAAGAAATTGAAGCCAAACTAAATGGTGGTAAAACCAATAAAAACAAAACTTTTTTTAAGGTCTGCTAAATTGAAATATTAAGGGTGTTTCAAAGAAAAAGTTGAGTTTTTTTAAAATACCCGAATTTTCATATTGCGGAACCAAGCATTGAAATACCAGTTTTGAAGTGCAATTTTGCCTTTGGTTGCCTCTCCAAAATTTACCGCATCTTTAAAACGAGACGAAGCAATTTTATTTTTCCAATCTGCTGAAGTAAAATCCTCCTTAGCAGTTAGTTTTCCATTAAGGTAAAATTCAATTTTTCCATTATGTTGTACGATTTTAGTCGTATTCCATTGTCCAGTGTTATTAACTTCTACCGGATTGAGCTGGTTAGATACTCCCCACAAGCAGCCTGCTTTTTTCAAAGCCGTGTTAGTGTCAGAATGGTTTGGATCTAATAATTGGTATTCTGGTCCAGTCTGATAGGTAGCGCTGAATTCTGGAGACTCTTGTACATTTATAAAAACACCTCCGTTTCCACGTATGGCCATTTGCCAATCAAATACAAGCTCGTAATTTTCGTATTCTTTATTAGTGACCAAATCTCCAAAGACCCTGTTTTCATTAGCAGCGTTACAAAAAAGTATACCATCCCGAACTTCCCAAGCAGAAAACTGGGTAGAATCTGGTTTATTGTATAGATGCCAGCCGTTTAAAGTTTCACCATTAAAAAGCAATGCCCAACCCTGTTCCTTTTCGAAATCCGATAACTGATTGTGCACCTGATTTTTAATGACCCACTTTTTTGTACGCCAAATTCGTTTTTCGGAGTTTTTATCCGTTTGACAAGAGACCATAAAAAGTATAATTATCGACAAGCTAAAGAAGAAATTCCTCACTATAAATTTATTTAAAAGTAAAAATTACAATAATATTCTGATCTGTATGGAATTAAAGTTGACACGATTATTACTTTGTCAAAGCAATTATTTTATTCCGGACTATGATTTTATACATTGGGCTCACAGGTACTTTTTTATCATTAATTATCAAATAGTTTGAGGTGGCTTTAGCAACCCTACTCAAATTGGCAATATAGGATTTATGCGTTCGTTGGAAGTTTTCAGACAGTACTATAATGATATTGGTAAGTGTTTCAGAAATTAAGTACATTCTTGAATCCGTGAAGATTTTTAGATAGTTACCAAAACTTTGTATATATAGAATTGATTTAAATGAAATATTGATTGGTATGCCGTCATGCTTTATTTGAAGTTCTTGACTTTCAATGTGCTGTATTGATGGTTCAATTTTGGAAGCTGTGACCTTATTTATGGCTTTTAAGAAGCGTTCAATACGTATAGGTTTCAGCAAATAATCAACGACGCCATAATTATAACTTTCCAAGGCATATTCAGAATAGGCCGTTGTTAAAATAACCTTAGGGGGGTAGATCAGAGAATTTAAAATTTCCATACCATTGAGTTCTGGCATTTTAATATCAAGAAAAATAAGATCAACTTCATTTTTCTGGGTAAAATTGATAAATTCAAGCGGATTTCCAGTACTTAGAAGGACTTTAAAACTCTCAATTTTAGCACAGTAATCTTCTAATACTTTACGCGCCAGTATTTCATCGTCTATTATGCCTACCTTAATCATTAATTTGAACTTTTAAATCAATAGCTAAATTAACCCGGTATAACTTTTCAGTTTCTTCAATATGCAATGAATGCGATTTTGGGTATAGCAGACTTAACCGTCTTTTCACATTTTCAAGCCCTAATCCTTCTCTATTGAATTTGGCAATTGCAAGAGGCTTCGAATTCACTACGGAAAAATGAAATGTAGTATCCTCTAAAGAAGCCGAAACATCGATAGTACTCTGCCTATTAGTGCTATGGGCACCATGTTTGATTGCATTCTCAACAAATGGAATTAGCAACATAGGTGCTATCCTAAAATCCAACAAATCGCCTCCAATCAAGAACTCAATGGTACAACGTTTACTCAATCTTTTTTCTTCAAGCAACAAATAATTTTCTATAAATTCAAGCTCTTCTTTTAATAAAACAGTGTCTTTTTTAGAACTCTCTAATTGATATCGCATGAGTTCTGAAAGCTGCATAACCAGATCTGGAGTTTCTAGTGATTGCTGTCTAGAAAGCGAATAAATACTATTTAATGAGTTAAACAAAAAATGCGGATTTACCTGCTCCTTTAAATAGTTAAGTTCTATCTCTCTTTGTAATTTATCTTTTTCGGCATTCTCCCTTTGAATGATTAGATTTCTTCTTAAAAAAAAGGCTGCCATCCCAGTACCCGTGGTATATATAAGAAAAGAGGACATTTTGTAAACACCAATCCACTCTGGGTATGCCTTTAAAAAAGCACCAAGAAATATGGTCGCTATAAGCAGCATACCATAGAGTACATAACCTTTCTTATCATAAACAAACGGAATAAGGATAAAATGGTTTACCCAAATGACGCCCATAATAGCGGCTGCATAACTTAGTTGCCAGGCATAAAAAGAATAGGTTGTATCATATTTATCTCTGAATAACCATCCGCCCAATATTTCAAGCATGGCTACCAATAAAAAGGCACCTATATTAAGGAGTATGGTATGCCGTAAAGACTTTTTAAACATGAACTCTTTTAAGAGCTACTAAAGATACTATCTACAAATACAAATCGTCTTAATTTCTTACAAAAGGCTTATATCAATGACGAAATGACTTTATCATTTAATTGTTGTATTTATACATTTTTAGAAATTAAAGAAGAATCAAGACATATTTTTATCAAAACGTTTAAGTGAGAAAATAAATGAAAAATAGAATCTCAGTCCTCTTCATTATAATTCTTTTTCAATCCTGTAAAAACGAATCAAAAAAGAATACTGATATCTCAAGCACTTCAATTCCAAAATATGAAACGTATGATTATTCCGGATTTACAAAAGAAGAAATATATGGATTCCATAAACGCATTTTTGAAGGAGGCAATTGGACCGAGTATGGTGATTTGGAACGCTATTATTATCTAAACTTCTCTGAAATAAAGAAACATTCACGCATACTTAGGTCAAATACGCCAAAAATTCTTGAAGAAATGCCTAGAACTGATGTGAAAAATTTTATGACGTCAAAAGATTTAAAAAAAGGAGGCGGCCTATCATTAAACGACTATGTACAACAGGTAGAGGTTAATGGCTTAATTATAATTCATAAAGGCAAAATTGTCTTCGAAGGATATCCGAGAATGTTCCCAACCGATTTGCACGTTAATTTTCTAATTACACAAGTCTATGTGAGTACTTCAATAGCTATTTTGGAGGATAGAGGTTTAATCGATACCAGCAAACCTATTGATTACTACTTTGATGCTCTTGAAGGATCAGGTTGGGAAGGTGTTCCCATAATCGATATTCTTTCCATGAGTTCTGGAATTGATTATCAGCCATTAGAGACCTATGAGGTGAGTTTTGATCCCATTGAAGATTTAGCCACTTCGAAATCATCTAAACCATCGGGGACGGAGTACCAATTTAGTAATGCCGATGCTATGCTATTGACACTATTAGTAGAGAAGATTAGTGGACTTACCTTTAGCGATTTTGTAGAACGGGAAATATGGAGGAAAATTGGGGCAGAATCTAGTGCCCTTTTAGGAACCAATACCAATGGACTCGCTCTTTCATACCTCGATGGCATATCTACAACACTTCGCGATCTCGCTCGATTTGGTCTAGCGTTTACGCCAAGTGGAAGAAAGAGTGCCCATCCATTAATTTCTGATTCGCACTTATATAAAATCCGAGACGTAAACAAAAACCTAAAAAAGAAGTCACGGTATTCAGAAGAGATGATATATAAAAGTTATCAATGGGGCGCAGTCTACGAAGATGGTGATTTTTATAAAGGCGCACATGGGGGGCAAGGCCTTTATATATCTCCTTCAAAAGATTTGGTTATTGCATTTTTTGGAACTGCCAATACTGATCGTGAAAGCAATCAACTTCATGTCATTTCTCGACAACTTTCAAAATCTGGACTGTTTGATCTTGATTAAAATAATCTACACTGTAAACGTTAAATATATACGAATATCAATCACTAATTAAAGAATATGAAAATAAGAACAACTATATTATTAGTACTGTCAGTCATTATGCTTTCAAATACTTCCTTTGCACAAGAAACTAGTGTAAAGGGAAATTCGCAAATAGTGAAAGGAACTTCCTTGGTACTACCACAAATTCAGGTTATACCGATAAAAGATACCAATACAGAAAGAAACTATGAATTGTATATAGAGTTGCCTGAAGGTTATTCTGAGAACACAAATAAAACATATCCTGTTATTTATTATACAGATGCTATGTGGCATCTTGAAATGCTATCTGCCTGTCAAGAATTCATTCTTGAAGATATTATTCTAGTTGGGATCTCTTGGCAGAAGGACATCGATGAAGACCTGAAAAACGAAGTCGGAGCCCATGTTAGTCGGTTTCGTGATTATTCGATTAGCAAACACAGCAATCCAGAAATTCAAAAAAAATATCAACCAGGACAAGCCAATAACCATTTGGACTTCATTCGAAATGACGTGATTAACTATGTTGACAATACGTATCGAACAGATACAAACAGTCGTACTTATTTTGGATATTCGCTGAGTGGTGAATTTGGGGCATATATATTACTGTCTCAACCTGATACCTTTAACAATTACATTATTGGTAGTCCAACGGTTAAAGGTGAACTTGATAATTTATCTGAACTTAATTTGAAATTCGGACCTTATGAAGCGTCAAATAGCAACTCGAGTCTGAAGGCCAATGTTTTTATTTCGCATGGCTCCTTAGAGAAGGAGGCAGCAGAATCTATCGAGGCTTTTGTTAAATTATTGAAGGATAGAAGAGATGGCGGTTTAGCTGTGCTAAAAGAGGTGATTGATGGTAATCATTCAACTGCATTCCCTATGACAACAGTTCGTAGTGTTGCCTGGTTGTCATCCTTGATGAGTCCTGTTTCAAGTGCTAACTATGACGTCTCGTTCTGGGATGTTCCACATCTCAATAATGCATTTGTCACCACAACTCCAGAAGACCGAAAAGATGGAATAGCAGTTGATACTTTAGCGGTAGATAGCAAAGATCAAAATGCCATCCTCAAATTGTCTCAAGATATTTTTGATGACAAATACGGTAATTACGATGCATTACTTATTTCACATAAGAACAAATTGGTATATGAATCCTATTACAAAAAAGGTCGTATTGATTTGCCACATGGACAGGCATCTGCAGTAAAAGGCTATACCAGTTTGGCCTTAGGGAGGGCAATTCAGTTAGGTTATCTAACTATGGAAGATCTAAACAAACCTCTGATTCATTTTCTAAAAAATATGAACTCTGAAAAATTTACAAAAGGAGCAGAGAAAATTACACTTCATAAAGCATTGACAATGCATGGAGGATTAACTATTGATAATGAGAAATGGAAAGAAGTTGAGAATGATTCTATAAAATTGAAAGGGCAGGGGCTGGTTCAAACCTTACTTGAATACAGCAAACCCATAACTGATGAGTCTCAGGTTTATTTGTATGGTAATTTCAATCCCATGCTAGTGATGACGGTTATTGACGCTGTTGTGCCAGGAACAGCGGAGGACTTTATTAAAAATGAGTTACTTGATAAGCTTGGTATTACCAATTATAAATGGGCAAAACATGCAAGTGGCCTACCACAAGCCGGATGGCGTGCAAGTATCATGTCTCGTGACATGATCAAGTTGGGGCATTTAGTACAAAATAAGGGTAAATTGAATGGGAAACAATTCATTTCTGCAGCATATCTAGAAAAAGCGACAAGTGGCATCGTAAGACCTGCAATAGATTGGATGCCTAAAAACTATCTTTATGGGTATTTTTGGTACTATACACCAGTAAAGGTCGGTAATAAAAGTTATGACGCAACTCTTGCTTGGGGAGGTGGTGGACAACGTGTTATGGTCGTAGAGGAACTCGACTTAACCATTGTTATCAACGGTTATGATCGAGAGGATGATAAAATCATGACTCCAATTTTTGAAACTGTCATACCAGCATTTACTGATAAACAACCAATAGTATCAAAATCTAAATAATTAGAAAAACGTACTTTTAAAGAAGCACTATTCTTAAATGCCTGCAATACTATAAAGAAGGACAAAAAAGCACAAGCGGATACATGAACAATCAATTTACATCATAATGTGGAAGGGTCATGTTTGTATAATGGTCAATGAATAAAAATTCAGTCTACATCTATAAGTCTACCCTTGGATTCTGAATATTCAATTCCCCATTCAGTTATTTTCTTAATAACGGGCACAAAACTCTTCCCAAAATCAGTCAAAGAGTATTCCACACGATTTGGCGGTTTAATTCCAAAAACCTTTCGATCCAAAATGGCATCCGCTTGTAACGCTTTAAGCTGTAGACTTAACATTTTTTCTGTAATGTCGGGCATCAATTTTTTTAATTGAGAAAATCGCATTTCTCCATTTCTTAGGTACCAGATAATGACGCTTTTCCATTTTCCACCTATAAAGTATAAAGTGGCATTGGTACCACAATGAAAGGTTTTCTCGTTTACTTGGTACGCTTTCTGTTTTCCATCTATAATCATAACCACAATTTGACCTGTCATCAATGACAGTTATTGCACGGTAAAGATATTAAAAATACTTTTATACTGTAAAAAGTATAGTTATTATAAATATGGAAGCCATTTCGGACATTTTTGGATATTTTGCACTAACACTCAATCTCTATTCCATGGCCGCCAAAGGTGAATGGCGATTACGGGTAATTTCGTTAATTGCGAACTGTATTTATATAATTTATGGAATTCTTATACAGGCAAAACCTATCATAATTGGGTGCGCTATTGCGGTTGTTTTGCATGCTTACCGCTTATACCAACTTAAAATCAGAACATATGGAACAGATACGATTGGCTAAAAAGGAAGATGCCACCTTTATAGCAATGCTCGGTCGAATAACATTTACAGAAGCATTTGAACATTTATTTACAGATAAAGTAGGATTAAAGAATTACTTGAATGCCACTTTCGAAGTTAATAAGATTGAGAAAAGTTTAGAGAAAGAAAACAATGTGTATTGGATTGCTTTTGTTGATAGGTTACCTGTGGGCTATGCTAAATTAAAATTGAAATCTAAATCTTCATTTATTGATAGTGCAAATGTCAGTCAGCTGCAAAAAATCTATGTGCTTCGAGGCTTTCTTTCTATGAAGATTGGGAAAAGATTACAAAATCTTTTATTGCAAAAAGCAGCTGAAAAGGGAAGTGAAAAAATCTGGCTGTCCGTGTATGAGGGTAATGAGAGAGCAATTGATTTTTACAAAAGAAATGATTTTAATAAAATTGGAACACATCAATTCAATATAGGTAATGACAATTTTCAATTTTGGGCAATGGCAAAATCGCTTTATAAAAAATCATAAAAAACTATGTCGTCTCCTTTAGCATAAGAGTCTTTTCAGGTTATGGTACCAATTAAGAAAAAAGAAGTTGTTTTTTAATAATTAAACGAGGTTATTTTTAATTATGAACCTACCATACTACCCCAGTACAACACATAGTTGTTTATGAGTTCATATCCATACATCAGGAAAATACTTTTAACCCATCTGTAATACAATATTCATTTAGTAATTAGGCTTATCTTTAGGTTTCTAATACCAAACCATTAATCTTGTCCGAAACGTCTACTCGCCTTTCAAGAAAGATTGGACTATTGTCTTTGACCGCTACGGGCATCTGTTCGATGCTGGGAGCGTCAATAAATGTAGTTCCTTTTATGATGCATCGAAGTGTACCTGGTATAGGTCCGTATGTGTTACCTGCTTTCCTCTTTGCTATGCTACCCGCTTTATTAGCGGCTTTTGCCTATGGTTCTTTGGCTTCGGCCATGCCACGAGCAGGGGGTAGCTATATTTATGCCAGTAGAGGACTTAACCCTTACCTTGGATTCATTGCAAGTTTCTCCCAGTGGTTTGGTTTATCCATTGTGATTGGTGTAATTGCGTACATTATTGTTCCATTTATCCGGGATGTATTTATAGGTCTAGCATGGACCCAAGCGGCAAATCTTATGGAGGTTGCCGTGGTTAGAATAGGCATCGCATTAGGGCTCATCTGGCTTTTTGTCTATATAAATATTAAGGGTGGCAAATTCTATGAGCGTACCGTAGTGCCCTTGATGTTTATTATGTTTGCTCTGGGAGTTGTAGTCGTGGTCACGGGCTTTCTGTTCGATCAAGAGGCTTATGGGGTGGTGGTACCCGAAAGTGTGTCATTCATAAACGGTGCTAAAGGTGATTTTGATCCACTTGTCTTTCTTTCTGCCGCTGCTATACTATTTTCAAGCTTTATTGGTTTTGACGCGATAGCCCAAGCTGGAGGGGAAGCAAAACGCCCGACAAAAACACTTCCTAAAGCTATTTTACTGGCCATCTTCATAGTAGGAAGCTTCTATTTCTTATATACTATAGCTGTGTACCATGCGATTCCGTGGGGCTATGTAGCGAAGCAAGCACAATTTAAGGATATTACAGCACCCGGACTGATTAGCCCACTACTGCCGATTGGTCTATCTGTAGCAATCTTGTTCGGTGCAGCAATCGCTTTGATCAATGATTTACCGGCAATGCTATTATCTGTTTCCCGTTTAGTCTTTGCGTGGGCGGATGATGGTATTTTTCCAAGCAAGATCGCTAGCACCCATCAAAAATACAAAACACCGCACAGGGCCTTATATTTAAGCGGTGCCATTGCTTCCATAGGTGTCTTGGGCAGTCATTTTGCAGGTGATTTTTTTCTTGGAATTGACATTATGGTAACCTCCATGATGGTGAATTTCCTGCTTATGTGTTTGACATTGGTCACCATTACCAAAGTGAATCCAACTCTGGCTCAAGAGATTAAAATGGTACGTAGTTTAGGCATGCAACAGATTATTGGATTTGGAGGGGTATTGCTCTTAATGTTATTTTTAACGGTGCACACGGCAAAAGACCTAAATGCGGATGTTGAAGCCTGGTATTTCCGGTCTACACCTGTTTGGCTCATTGTTATGGGCATTGGTTCAGCCATCTATTATTTTAAAACAAGGGCCCTAAAACGTAGTGGGAAAGATCTCAAGGCCCTTTTTACTAAATTACCTAAAGAATGAAAGAAGAAATGTATATCCAATTGGCTCCCGGGCTAAAAATCTCAAGGGTATTGACGGGTTTATGGCAAATTGCCGACCTAGAAAGAGATGGCAACACACTTGATCCAATCGAGACCGCCAAATACATGAAACCCTATGCAAAAGCAGGTTTGTGTACGTTTGATATGGCCGATCATTATGGCTCCGCCGAGGTAATCGCCGGTGCATTTAAGAATCAGGTTCAAGGAGGCGATAAAGTACAATTATTGACCAAATGGGTTCCCGAACCGGGCAAGGTGAGCAAAGAAACTGTTCGCAAGGCTATTGAAAGGGCACTTTCACGACTACAATCATCACAGCTCGATCTTTTACAGTATCATGCTTGGTCATATCCGGATCCTGCTTGGCTCGATACGCTCTTTGAACTTCAGGAATTAAAAAAACAGGGTTTGATAAAGCATTTAGGCGTCACAAATTTTGACGCTGCCCATTTAAGAATAGCACTGGCAAGTGGCATACAATTGGTATCCAATCAAGTCTGCTACTCATTGCTCGATCAGCGGGCCAGTGGGGAAATGAAAAATGTATGCGAGCAGTACGGGGTTAAATTGCTGGCTTTCGGAACCCTGGCAGGAGGTTTTTTAAGTGACAAATGGCTAAATAAGCCAGAACCTAAGGTTAATGAAAGCTTTACTTGGTCCCAGATGAAGTATAAGCGGTTTATTGATGAGGCTGGAAGCTGGTCTGACTTTCAAAACCTCTTACAGACCCTAAAACCCATTGCTAACAAGCATAAAATTTCTATTGCCAATATAGCCACCAAATTCATTTTAAGTCAATCCCATGTGGCTGGGGTAATCGTTGGCGCACGATTGGGACAAAGTGAACATATAGGTGATACCGTAAAGTTGTTCAATAGTCATTTTGATGAAGAGGATTTTAAGGTAATCCAAGAACAATTGGCAGGTTTGAATCACATTCATGGCGACTGTGGAGATGAATACAGAAAACCTCCTTTCTTGACGGCATCGGGAGATTTAAGCCACCACCTAAAAGGATTTCCGGCACCCTATGAGATAAAAACTGCAAAGAATGGAAATCAGTTGGTTGTAAGTGGAACTTATTGGGAAGATATGGCCGGCTACTCAAGAGCAATAAAATTAGGAAATACGATTAAAGTATCAGGAACTACGGCAACTCATGGCAATCTCCTTATCGGAGGTAAGGACCTGAAGGCACAGACCCACTTTATCATAGACAAAATAGAAGGGGCGATCCTATCTTTGGGAGGTACCTTAGAAGACGTAAGTCGAACAAGGATATTTGTGAACGATGTCAATGACTGGGAACCTGTAGCAAGGGCACACGGGGAACGGTTCAAGGATATTCAACCCGCCAATACGTTGGTAGGGGCCAAATTGGTAGGGGAAGGTTATAAAGTAGAGATAGAAGCAGAAGCAACCCTTAAATAATGAAATATACCACCTTTATCATAAGTGTACTATTCGTATTGGTATTTGGCCAAGTGAATGGTCAAACCAACCATTTAGACAATTTTAAAAACCTCAAAATTAGAAGTGTTGGCCCGGCCAATATGAGTGGGCGGATTACTGCGATTGATGTGGTCCATTCGGATCAAAACACCATGTACGTAGGTGCTGCCAGTGGCGGAGTATGGAAATCTGAAAATGGTGGAACGCGATGGGAACCAATCTTTGATGATAATCCAACCCAAAATATCGGCGCCATCGCCATTCAACAAGACCAACCCAATGTACTTTGGGTGGGCACAGGGGAAGGAAATCCAAGGAATTCCATGAACCTAGGTATGGGCATATTCAAAAGCATAGATGCTGGAAAGACTTGGAAACATATGGGCCTCGAGGCCACAAAAACAATCCATCGAATTATTGCACATCCAAAAGACAGTAATACGGTTTTTGTGGGTGCCATGGGGGACACCTTTACACCAACAGAAGAGCGAGGGCTTTACAGGACCAAGGACGGTGGCAAAAGTTGGGAAAAAATCTTGTACACCAATACCACTTCGGGTGTTGCTGATATGGTGATGGACCCTGAAAACCCAAATAAGCTGCTTGTAGCACTATACGACCATCAAAGAACGCCTTTTAGCTTTGTCTCCGGCGGTGTGGGTTCTGGGCTATATATGACCTTAGATGGTGGGGACAATTGGAAGCGTTTGACTTCCGAGAATGGGCTTCCCCAAAATGAGCTTGGGCGAATCGGATTAGCGATTGCACCAAGCGATTCCAATCGTATTTACGCAAAGGTGGAAGCCTCTAAAAATGCCCTGTACCGAAGTGATGATGGCGGTGACTCCTGGAAAATGATCAATAACAACCCAAAATTCACCAATAATCGCCCCTTTTATTTTCAAGAGTTGGCGGTTAGTTCCGATGACCCTAACCTCCTATATAATATTTATCAACCCCTCTCTGTAAGTTATGATGGCGGAATAAGTTTTGATCCTACGCCGCAGATTCCGGCAGATGAAACCAAGGGAATCCATGCCGATTTCCATGCTTTCTGGATGTCTCCCGATGATGCGGATTTCTATATTATTGGTGGTGATGGGGGCATAGGCATCACCCGGGATAAGGGGGAGAGTTGGTATTTTCCAGAAACCATTCCTGTGGCACAGTTCTATCAGATCAATGTTGACGAAGGAATTCCTTATAACGTCTATGGGGGCATGCAGGACAATGGCAACTGGTACGGTCCTGGATACGTGTGGAGAAGAGGAGGGATACGCACGCTCTATTGGCAGTATTTGGTTGGTGGCGATGGATTCTACATTTCACCTGATTTACAAGATAAACGCTTTGGTTATGGCACCTCCCAAAATGGAAGTCTGTATCGCTATGATAAGATCGGGGGGTATTACAGTAGTATAAAACCACCAACTCCGAAAGGTTTTCCACGTCTTAGATTTCATTGGAACGCGGCCTTTGCCCAAGACCCACACGACCCAGGGGCAGTTTATTATGGGAGCCAATTTGTCCATCGAAGTAAGGATAAGGGCAAAACTTGGGAAGTAACCTCTCCAGATCTTACAACAAACATAGCTGTGCAGCAGAAACGCGACTATGGCGGACTTACCTTGGATGCCTCAGGGGCAGAGTTCTATAATACCATTTTAAGTATTGCTCCAAGCCCTTTATCTAAAGATGTCATCTGGGCGGGTACAGATGATGGCCACATACAGCTTACCCAAGATGGGGGAAAGACCTGGAATGAAGTAGGGAAAAACAATATCAATATGCCCAAAGGAGCTTGGGTGGCCCGTATTCATGCCTCAAGACATTCCGTGGGCTCTGCATGGGCGGTAGTGAACAATTACCGCAAGGGAGACTACACGCCTTACCTCTTCAAAACGGATGACTATGGCAAATCTTGGAAAAGTATTGTAAACAAAGACGCGCCTGTTTTTGGATACACTCTAAGCTTTATTCAAGACCCTGTTGAAAAGAACTTGGTTTTTTTAGGTACAGAAAATGGACTGTGGGTAAGCTTCAACGAAGGGCAAGTTTGGGAACAGATCAAAAATGGATTCCCATCAGTTTCTACTATGGATTTGAAGATACAAGAGCGGGAATCTGCACTTATCATTGGCACTTTTGGAAGGGCAATTTGGATCATAGATGACCTGCAAGCCATGCGCACCTATGCCAAATCGGGTATTGACCAAACTTTAGTTGTTCCTAAGGTTAATCCTGTAGTACAGGTCAAAGGTTTGTTCATTAATGCGCCGGGTAATATTTGGACCGGCTTCCATACTACTTTTGAAGGGGACAACCGCGCTTTCAAGCAAGTTGACATTCCTTACTTTGTACAATCATCAAAGCCTAATCAACGCTTAAACATTCGGATCTTAAATGCAGAGGGAGACGAGATCAATTCTTTTAAAGCGGATACCATGGCTATAGACGGGTTAAACTATATCCGTTGGGGCTTAGAAGAGAAAATTGCTGGTGAAGAAGGAATTGCCGTACTCCCGGGCACCTATAGCGCTGAATTAAAATATGGGGAAGCAATGGCAAAAACTGTGATCAAAGTGATCCCTGACCCACGTTTTGATTTTGATCCAAAAATCGACATTGCGTTATATGAAGCGCAAAAGGAAATCGAACAGCTTAACGCGTGTTTGCAACAGCAGCTCAAGATCCTAAAGAATCAGCAGGGGGTATTGCAAACCTTGATGGAATCCCTCTCGGAAACCGATGAAACTGTATGGATGGAAGAAATCAAAGCACTTTCCAAAGAAATCGATTTGCTGCGCTACCAAGTCCTTGGAACTCCAGAACCCCGCCAAGTGGGGGCATGGCAAAGCTTTGAGGTAACCGCCATAAGTAAGCTGAAGGAGGCAAGGCGCAAGTTCCAATCAAGCCATCAGATGCCATCAGCACAAGAATTGGAATTAATAGATGAAGCTCGAACTCTAGTCAATGCTTTTGGTGACCTTTTTGAAGATTATTTGAAGGCTACTTGGAAGCCCTTTGAAGCAAAAATAGAGGAAAGGAAAACAGAACGGAAAGATTGAAATCGCTGTTGTTTAAATAAAAAGATAGCTTAGTCTCTTTTTTTCAAACCCTTTGTGTTAGGCAATTGTCAGCAACAAATAGATCCATCTCGTTTTAGATAATTCCAATTATAAATCCTTTGGGCTTATTACATGGACTTTATTGCCTTGAGAAAGTATTTGAAGTAAAATCATAAAAAAAGTGTTTGAGGATTAAAATTTTATAGATTCTATAAAAATGGGCGTTGCCGCTTACAGAATACAACTATTTTCCCTAAATTCAATGGCTTGAGAGCTTACTCAACATTCAACCGAACGGAAGTCCTAGCTGGAATAAGCTCGTTCTTGGCCACTTTTTATATTGTCATTGTTAATCCGGCCATCTTATCCAAAACCGGCATGCCCTTTGAAGCTGCCGTAACTTCCACAGTACTGGTATGTGCTTGGAAGTATTATGATGGGCTTGTATGCCAAGAATCCCTTTGTGATAGCACCGGGAATGGGGCTCAATGCCTTTTTTACTTTTTCGGTCGTATTGGGGATGGACATACCTTATGAAATTGCTTTGGGCGTGGTTTTTTGGGCAGGTGTACTTTTCTTGGTATTAAGTGTTTTTAAGCTACGTGATAAGATAGTTACCTCCGTTCCACAGGTATTGCGCTATGCCATTGCCTCTGGTATTGGATTATTTATTGCATTTATCGGTTTTCAGAATGCCCTGTTCGTTGTGGATGATACGGCGACTTTGGTAGGTATAGGTTCTTTGCACGACCCTGTACGGTTGACCTTTTTACTGGGTTTGGGCCTTACCACGATATTCATTGTTAAAAAGGTACCAGGGGCGATGATATTAGGTATTATATTAACTACGGTATTGGCATGGCCCATAGGCAGATGGTGGGGAGATGCTTCTATTTTGGGTTTTGAGACACCCACCTTGGTCAATTTTCAGGGTATCTTGGCCATGCCCGATTTTAGCTTGCTGTTTAAAGCAGATATTTTGGGAGCGCTGCGCTATGCATATCTCCCAGTAATTTTTGTTTTTGCCTTTACCGACCTCTTTGACAGCCTTTCTACCTTTATGGGGCTTTCAGAAGCAGCGGGAAGAACGGACTCTGACGGTAATCCTACCAACCTAAAAAAGTCTCTTTTCGTGGATGCCGTTGCTACCCTTTTTTCAGGACTTGCGGGTACGAGTTCGGGTACGACCTATATCGAATCTGCCGTTGGTATTCGAGAGGGCGGAAAAACAGGTGCAACAGCCATTACCGTTGGTATTTTGTTTTTGCCTTTACTGTTTTTCTCTCCTGTTTTGGCCCTTGTTCCCAGCATTGCAAGCTCCATAGCCTTGGTATTGGTTGGTGCCTTTATGATGAAGCCCTTGACCAAAATCAACTGGGATAAGACCGAGGAAGCCATTCCTGTTTTCTTAACAATGTTACTTATGCCCTTGGCCTACAGCATTACTACGGGAATTGTTTTTGGATTTTTAAGTTATGCCTTGCTTAAGATAAGTACGGGCAAGTATAGGGAAATCAATCCAACACTTATCGTTATTTGCCTGCTGTCCTTAGTATTCCTCTGGTTGTAGCCTATGTTTGGTACAAGATGTTTTCATAGGAGGAGGCGGTGGAGGAGTTTTCGGCAAGACCAAAAAAATATTTATGCATTTGCCGCCCTTATCTAAAAGAGTCGCTTCGGCACTGTCTTTTGACAGCCAAGTGACGTTTCCTATGAAGTTTTTAATGCCAAAAATCAAGAAAGCGGAACCTGGTTGGAAAAGCGGAACTCCTTTACCTTATTTTTAAAGCAAAGGGGCATCGTAATCTCCTATTTTTTTAGCTATAAGGGTTGCATTTATGCAACCCTTTTTTAATATCGATTTATAACTTTTTGATTTAATCATCAATATACGGAGCACCTGAAGCTTTTAACAGGGCTTCAAACTTATCCATGGCACTTACAATGGCGTTTAAATCGTTTTCAGCTTTAGTGAGCATATTAGTAATAATCTGCATTTGCGTTTTGTTGGTTTCCGTTGGTCCATACGTAGATCGCTCCAAACTTAAATAGATGGTAAATAATCTATCGCTAACCGATCTAGGATTTTTTTCGCCGATTTCCGATTTGGCCTGATTACCATAGTAATCCGATTTTAGTGTATTGATTTGATCCCGTATGGCTTTTATTTGCTTTAGGCCATTTGCTGTATTGGCGGTGCTAGCCATCAATGCTTTTTGCAATGCCTTGGTCTTTTTCTCGGCTTTGGCTATAGCTTTATCAATTTTATACGATGTGCGCGATGCGCGCTCAAAACTGCGCCAAAAAGCTGATGCCAGTTCCATTGATGACCCTTCCAGTGTGTTTTTATACAGCGGCTTTACTTCAAAATCTACAGGAGAATCAAGCTGTTCAACACTACCTTTGTGAGAGAGATACATCGTTACGCTATACCTCCCTGGTGGTGCTAACAAACCTTTAGGGCCTTCATCGTCATTTGGTTTTTTGGTTTCGCCCAATGCTATTGCGCTTGGACTAGGATATCTCAAATCCCAAGCAGTCCTATGAATTCCTGAGGTAGCTTCTTTAGAGATATTGCGTACCACTTCACCAGCATTGTTCTTAACCACAAAAACTAAATGGGGTTTCTGTTCTAATTTTTCTTCTTCTAAGGCGTCCCATCCAGAAAAAGGAATATTCTGATTGGTAAGGCGCTTTTCCTTTTTCTTACGCAATTCTTTTTGTAATACAGGTGCTTCCTTAAGATAATAGGTGAATACAGCTCCAAAGTCCGGATTGGGAGCAACAAAATGAGAATCCCCTTGGCTCCCTTTATTCGCTTCAAAGCTTAGATGGGCCCGCTGAACATACCACCAAGGATCACGTATAGAAAATAACTTTGCCGGCGCATTCAAAGCATCCGCAGCTATTTCCCTCAATACAGCATAGTCATCAAGAATATAAAACCCTCGTCCAAAGGATGCCGCCACCAAATCGTTTTCACGTTTTTGTACGGCCAAATCCCTAAAAGAAATTGTGGGTACGTTCCCTTTTAGAGCGGTCCATTGCTTTCCTCCATTAACCGAAAAGAACAGACCAAATTCAGTACCAATGAACAATAGGTTGGGGGAGACGTGGTCTTGTACCAATCGCCATACCAAATGATTTTCCGGAATCGATTTGGTCAAAGACACCCAAGATTGCCCTTTATCGGTGCTCTTGTACAAGTAAGGTCTAAAATCACCGTACTTATGATTATCCAAAGCCACATAAACGGTATTGGCATCATGTAGGTCCGCTTTAATATCGTTCACAAAAGCAGTGGACGGCACACCCGGAAGTTGATTTACCTTGATCTGTCTCCAATTGGTGCCACCATTTTCCGTAACATTGATCAATCCATCATCGGTTCCAGCATAGATCAGCCCTTCTTGTTTTGGAGATTCGGAAAGTGATGTGACGGTATTGTAGTTGGACATGGCCAATACATCCCAGGCATTGTCCCAAGACTGTTGTCTGCCCATAATGGGCAAGGTAATGCGTTCTTCATTTTTAGTGAGGTCGTCTGATATTGGTGTCCATGAATCCCCTCGATTTTCAGATTTCCAAACCCGTTGCGATGCAAAGAAGATCGTGGAGGGTTTGTGTGGACTTACCAGTATGGGCGCATCCCAATTAAAACGTGGTATCGCATCACCTACCGCTGGTTGCGGTTGTATATCAACAGCTTCCCCGGTTTTCATATCCAAACGGGACAGTGTGCCTTCTTGCCGCTCTGCATATACAATATTTGGGTTTCCTGGTTCCGTAGCAGGTTGGTGGCCATCCCAATTAAGAACAACACGCCAATCACTATTTTGAATGCCATGGATATTATTGGTACGAGAAGGACCACCTTCGGTACTATTATCTTGTGTACCTCCATAGATGTTATAAAAAGGTTCGGCATCATCCACAGCTAATTTATAAAACTGGGTCACCGGTAAATTCTCGATATATTTCCAGGATTTTGTCAGGTCAAAAGACTCGTACAAGCCACCATCTGTTCCCACGAGTAGATAATTGGGATCGTGTTTTTTAAAGGCTATCGCATGATTGTCACCGTGCTTATTGTTTCTATTCATTCTGTAGAAGGTTTTTCCACCATCTTCAGAAATCTGCATGGTATTGTCCATAAGGTACAGGCAATCTTTTTGGTGCGGTGAGGCATACAATTCTTGATAGTAATGCGGGCCGGTTCCACCACTTATGGTATTGGATTGTTTGGACCAAGAACTACCACCGTCATTAGAGCGGTATAAGGCGCCTTTTCTACGATCAAGTTCAATAGCCGCATACAACACCTCTGGATTATGCGGTGAAATTGCCAAACCAGTTTTACCCATTGGGGTTTTAGGCAGCCCATTGGTGAGTTTCTCCCAAGTATCACCACCATCATCACTACGATATAAGGCCGTTCCCGGGCCATTGCCTATATAAGCTGCAACAGTCCTATGGCGCTGCCAAGTAGCTGCGTACATACGATCCGGGTTTGTGGGATTATAGACCAACTCCGTAACCCCGGTCCAAGCATCGTCACCTAGTGTTTTTTTCCAGGTTTTACCGCCATCGGTAGTTTTATACAGTCCCCTTTGTCCACCCTTGTTCCAAAGCGGCCCTTGTGCCGTAACCCATACCGTATTGCTGTTTTCTGGGTGTACAATAACGCGTGAGATATGTTGTGTTTCTTTTAGGCCCATATTGGTCCATGTTTGTCCGCCATCATCACTACGATAGACACCGTCGCCAAATCCAACATGGCGCCCTCCAGAATCTTCACCGGTGCCTACCCAAATGGTTTCCGTATGGTTTGGGTCTATAGCCACGGTTCCGATAGAGTAGGAGGTTTCCTTTTCGAAGATGGGTGTCCATGTAGTACCTGAATTCATGGTTTTCCATACACCACCTGAACCTACGGCAACATACCAAATGTTTTCGTTGTAGGGGTGAATCGCAATATCGGCAATTCGTCCGCTCATAAAGGCCGGACCAATACTTCGAAGTTTAAGGCCATCAAAGGGGCTGCTAGTAGCATCAGACTCTTGGGCCGTAGTTGTATAGCTCGTTAAGAGCGCGAAAATAAAGGTGCAAAAAATACGGAAAGGTGTTTTCATTTTTTTTGTAGTTAGTTACCTTCTAAAAATAATCAAATTCTGTATCATCATTAACGGAAATGCACAAGACTTTTTTTAGAGTTTTATATCGGCTTGGTCAAAAGAATTTTACCTTAATTTAAATCATAATATACAATAATGCCTGCCTACCGGCACCCAGGTTTATGAAATGGCATTACTATTAAATACATTTACCTATTACTATTGCCTTCTACCTACTGCGACTTACCACGGAGCGATTAATTTTTAGCTTTAGTTTTTTTCACAATAAGCTTGCGAAAAAGCAAATACAAATGAAAAAATGCTACATGCTCGCCTTATTGGCATTTTTAACTTTATCTCGTAATTCTTCACAAAAAATTGACGGCATAGATTCCGAGAAAAAAAACCCCAATAATCAAACGATAAAATTTATTGAAGGTAATTGGTTCAATGGAAAGACATTTAAGAAGAAAACGGTCTGGCTAAAAAACAGTTTAATAAGTTTTGAAAAAGAGGCAGAAATAGATACTGTTATAAATCTATTTGGAAAATATATAATTCCTCCGTTCGCCGAAGCCCATAATCATAATCTTGAAAGTGCTTATAAATTGGAGGAACGAATTAATAGCTATCTAGATAATGGCGTGTTTTATGTGAAACTACTATCCTCAATAAAAAAAAGAATCGCGCCTTTAATGTATCATTATAACAAACCTGACGGTTTAGATGTGAGTATGGCCCATGCTCCATTGACTGCTAAGGGTGGACACCCCATTGCGCTACGAGAAAAGTTTTTTGGTTACGGACGTTTTAAAGGATTGTTCAATTCTGTAGAAGAAATGGAGTATCATGGATATGTCATTATCAATACTCTTGAAGATTTACATATAAAGTGGGATTCGATTCTATCTTTTTCCCCTGACTTTATAAAAACAATGTTACTACATTCTGAAGCCTATGATAAACGAAAAAATGATACCGCTTTTTTTGGAAGAAAGGGCTTGGACCCAAAGATTTTTCCGGAAGTGGTGAAGAAAGCTCACCAATCTAATTTAAGAGTCAGCGTGCATGCCAACACAGCTTATGATTTTCATGTAGCGGTCAATGCAGATGTTGACGAGATTGCACATTTACCAGAGATTCATAATGGAAAACCCATTGCCATTGAAGATGCCCTATTGGCTAAAAAAAAAGGTATTACAGTGGTAACGACAATCTCTTTGGTTAAAAAGAATAAGGATAAAGAAAATTATAAAGACCTAGTGGCTAATGTAATTAACAATTTGAAATTATTAAAAAAGGTAGGGGTAAAATTGGCTATTGGCTCAGACATTTATAATGACAATTCTGTTGATGAATTTAATTTTTTACATGAATTGCAGGTCTTTTCGAATTTGGAATTGTTAAAGATGTGGACAGAGAACGCGGTAGGTACCATTTTTCCAAACCGCAAAGTTGGGAAGCTCGAAGATGGTTATGAGGGCAGTTTTTTGGTATTGGATAAAAACCCATTAAACGATATTTCAAATATTAATAAAAGTATAGTTCTTAGAGTTAAAGAAGGTTGTTTGCTAAAATAATTATATTCAAATACTTAACTTCAACTCCATGGTTTTTAACTTCAGTAAAATCTCAAAGCATATCATATTTTGGCTGCTATATCTCTTATTATGGAGCGTACATGATCTAAACTATAATAGTAGCATATTAGAAAACTTAAAGACAAATGCAGTACCGTTTTTGTCTTATGCAGCTTTAATATATATCAACTTGTATGTTTTAATTCCCAGATATCTATTAAAAAAAAGAATTTCAAGTTACATTTTGCTAATGGCTTTAAGTATGGTAGGTATCACGCTGCTGGCGTCATCTTACTTGGCGTTTTACTTTGAAAATATCAATATACAAACGTCTAACTTTTTTACTTCCTTAAGAGGAAGAGTAGCTATTATTACTGAAGTTATTATATCATTATGTTTATCCATGACTTTGTTTTTGATAGATGAATGGTATAAAAAAGAGCAATTAATAAAAGACTTAGAGCAAAAGCACTTGGAATCTGAGATAGGTTTTACGAACAATCAAATAAACCAACACTTTCTCTTTAATTCCTTAAACAATATCTATGTAATGTTAGATGAGAAAGTAAATACAAAAAATGGTCAGAGCCATATTTTTATTAAGTCAGATGGTATGGTGGTCAAAGTCTTTTTAGATGATATAACGTATATAGAAACTGCTAACGACTATGTGTATATCAACACAATTCATAAAGACAGATACCTAACTTTGGTTTCTTTAAAGAATATTGAGAAGGAACTACCTGCGGAAAAATTTATGAGGGTTCATCGATATTATTTGATTGGTATAAATCATGTGAGCAAGCTAGAAGGTAATTTAATTCACATAGGGAAAACTAAAATTAAAATTAGTAGGGCCCTTCGCATCCAAGTTTATCAATCTATTATTGGCAATAAACTAATAGAGCGCTAAAGGTTTCAAGCGTAGTCGAAGGATAACTTGAGCTTAGGAGCACCGGATAAAAAAGGTTTTCTAAACCTTTTGAAGTAGGAACTAGATGACGGCCGGCAAACGAATTGACCAATTCTCCCTTTAAATTTTTCTTCTAAAAATTCTCATAAAAAAAGCAATGAACACTTGTTATACAAGCTGATCTCGATAGCTATCGGAGAAGGAGAGTGTAATGTGTGTGGAATGATTAAAAGCCCAGTTATTTCTTAAGTTTTATATTGTTGGAGTATGTTTTGCATTTTATTTGACTTATTCAGATTGCCTTTAGAATTATTCTTAATCACATATTCTATCGGAAATTTATTTAAAATCAAAGTTCAAATAAACGATTGACTACTTTTGTTGATCACTCACAAGCTATTATTTCACAAAAAGCTCTTTTTCGTTACTCCTTGATACTGAAAAGCATCCCTACTTTCGCTATAGCCCTTTACGCGTTCCTCAAATAATGCTTTGTTATGACCACTTTGGCTTGCAGCACTCTCTGTTATGGTGTTCATTTTTTTAGAGTAGGTGAGATTGTTTATATCATGACGTTGCTCAAACAAGGCTGGTAAAAAATTTTCGAACACACCCACTTCTATGGTATTATGGGTCAGCCAGGCTTCCCAAAATTCAGTATCAAAATTTCCAACGATTTTCTGCGTGATTTTTTTGGCGAAAATGTTCTGTTTATGAGATCCGGCGACTACTTCATAATGATAATGCACCCCTATGATTTTATTGTCTTCATAGACATCTTTATAGCTTATTCGCAGCGACATCATTGGACCGATAAATGGAACTTTTTTTCCCATGCCCCAACCATCCCGTTCATGATAAAATATACTCAACTCTTGATCTACCGGATACTTCAATTGATACTTTTTATATTGCATGACCTCTTTAATATGGATCTTCGCTCCAGCCCTTGCCGTGCCTTCCGTGCCTAGTTTGCCCTTTAGTTCTGCACTAACATGATCTGATGGATGCCACAACAAATACCCCGGTACTTTCTGTCCTTCATAGCCCGGAATATCTATCAATTTCACTTGCAGTTTAGTAAAATGCTTGAACCACCAATAAATCATTTCTGTGGTCACTCCTCGAAGTAGTGAATGCTCTAATACCACACAAATTTGATTGGATCTGTTCCTCAGCACCTTAAAATAGGTTGATGTGATGGGTTTCAGCTCCCAACCAAAATCTCTGGATTTCGGAACGATTAGTTTTTTTGATTGGCTCATATCAGTTTTTTTAACGGTTGATTTATTGCATTACTTTAGACGAATCATCAACTTAAAATTAGGACTATCAAGTAGAAATGAAATTGACTTAATTAAAGATTTTTTCATTTATTTTTTCGTAACATTTGTCTTAATCTGTTTTGTGCGTACTTACCAATTAAATCGACTTTTGTATGATAGACCAATCGAGATACCATCATAAAAACCAGATATTTGATTTTTTTAAAGAGAAGGGCACTCATAAGACGGTAAGACCTTCTGAATGCATTGTGGATATAGGAGAAAAATGTGATAAGGTTTTTTTGATTTTGAATGGTGGGTTTGTTTGCCAAAACTATAATGTGGTCTTCGACAGTTTGCGCACAATCAACTTCCATCTACAATCATTTCATCCAATAATGACCGTAATTGATAGCTACTTCAGCGACTCCATTTCCAACTCCCAGCTCAAAGCTATAATGCATTCAGAACTGCTTGTTCTTCAAAAGAGTGTTATACTAAAAAGACTAGAAAAAGATGATTCCTTAAAAAAGGCTTATATGGAAGAAACTATATATGCTCTTTTGGCAATCAACGAATTCCATACTAAATTAATAACCCTTACCACCAAAAGGATGTATCAATATCTGAGCGAAGCGTGTCCTGAAGTTGTAAGACAAATACCAGCTAAATATATCGCAGAATTTATTGGGGTATCAGCCGAATGGTTAAGCAGAATTAAGTGAATTTAGTAAGCGTAGATAACTGATTTCCAAAAGCTATGAAAACAAAGACTTGGCTCTTAGTGCTTTATGTAATTCTATATGGGTGTACTAATATGTCCTCAATAGAGAATCAGCATCGTGATGTGAGGTACGCCAACGACTCGGCAGCACAAAAGATGGATATTTTTATACCAGATGGTGCTGGTCCGTTTCCAGCGGTGCTTTTAATTCACGGTGGAGGATTCAAATCAGGGGACAAGAAAGCCAAGTATTCCTTGGCAAAGATACTGGTCGCCAATGAATATGTAGCCATTTGCGTGAACTATAGATTGAGTGGAGAAGCGATCTTTCCGGCTGCGATCCACGATATTAAGGCAGCCATCCGCTTTACAAGGGGAAATGCGGCTAACTACTCCGTTAACCCTGATAGAATTGGGTGTTGGGGCTCTTCTGCAGGCGGTAACCTATCGGCCATGATAGGAACCTCGGCGGGAAACAAATACATAGATGGTAGTGTGGGCTTTTTCAAAAATGAGTCGACCAAAATACAGGCTTGCGTAGATTGGTTCGGACCTATTGATTTTACCACAATGAAGCGCGATGCGAAACAGTTGGGATTTAAAGAGTCTTTTAACGTAGTCCTTGAGAGCAAGTATATCGGAGCTGATATATCAGCCCCTGAAAACTTCCATCTAGTTCAAAGCGCGAATCCAGAAACCTATATTGATGATTCCGACCCTCCATTTTATGTACAAGTCGGCAACAAAGACCCTCTTATCCCATATATTCAGAGTCAAAGTTTTGCACATAAATTGTACCAAGTGTTGGGTAAGGAAGACGTACGATTTGAAGTAATTGAGGGCGGTAAGCACGGCGGAGCTAAATTTTCAAATAAAGAAAATATAGGTAAAGTCATTACTTTTTTGGACAAGTATTTGAAACAATAACCGGCTTTGGAAGGGATATTTGACATAATAGAATTATGATTTACGTTTTTGATTTAACCTTTACAGTATATTGGCAGCCGCATCATCTTTCTTGATTTTTGCTTCAGCCACTGGCTAAACCAATAATACAAAATGTATCATAATGTTCCGCGTTATGTAACTTGAGCTTTGGTTAAAAGCGAAAGTTTCTACTTTTTTCCTTGTTTTTTTCTTTCTAAAAACTTTCTTCTAAAGGTAATGGAACACTTATTATACGAGCCGACGGTAGGAGGGGAGTGTAATGTGTGTGAAATGGTTTTAACCTCAATTAATTAATAGAGGTCCTAAACTCCTTAGGGGAACGCCCTACTTTTTGTTTGAACAACCGACTAAAGTGTTGCGGATATTTAAAACCTAGTTCATAGGCGATTTCACTCACTGATTTGTTAGGGTCGAAAACTTTTTCCTTAGCTACATCTATCAATTTCGCTTGAATAAATTCTTGGGCAGATTTGCCGGTTTCCTTTTTAACCAGATCACCAAAATAATTGGAAGATAAATGAAGCTGATCCGCAAAATATGCTACTGAAGGTAAACCATTAATTTTTGGCTTTTCCGATGAAAAATATTGAGAAAGTAGATGATCAAACTTCTCTAAAGTACCCTTATTCACTACTTCACGTGTAATGAATTGCCTGTCATAAAAACGAAGGCAATAGTCTAAAAATAGCTCAATATTGGTCACAATCAGTTTCTTGCTATGTTTATCAATGGGCTGTTCCAATTCAAACTGAATTTTTTCCAATAAACTCAAGATTAGCT
Source organism: Croceitalea rosinachiae (assembly GCF_031846445.1). Taxonomy (NCBI): domain Bacteria; kingdom Pseudomonadati; phylum Bacteroidota; class Flavobacteriia; order Flavobacteriales; family Flavobacteriaceae; genus Croceitalea; species Croceitalea rosinachiae. Next base: position 782,542 of record NZ_JAVRHR010000002.1, read on the forward strand.
TTCGCTCTTTAGCGGATAAATGCAAAGCCTCATTACTTGAGTACGCAAAGAAATTAAATTCGTGAATCTTTTTTGCCAAACTTGTACCCAGCAATAGGTCTGGGTGAAAAAGCAAAGCATAGCCTTTGGGTACAAAACCCGGTTCATAACCGCCAAGTTCAATAGTCTGGTTGGGCGCCATAAAAACCAAAGTACCTTCGTCATAATCATATGAGTTACCTCCATACTTTAATTTACAGCCCACGGCATCCTTCAAAAAAATAGCATAACAGCTGTAATGAAATCCGTCGTACTTCTGATTGGTATATCCGGTTTGGTTTACCTTTTTAAAATCGACAATACCTACCAAAGGATGCAGAACTTCGTAATTTCTCAATTTAAAGTAGTCTACAATGGTTTTAATTTCTAAAATATTCTTCACGACTCATTGTATTTGAAATAAAGATAACCTATTGATGATCACATCATCAAGCTACATATGTATTATCTGTAATTTTGGTATAAACATCCGTTATTTGGGTAGTACCGCACCTAAGTTCTTCCCCTAATTTTGGCATTGTAATCACGTACAATGAAGAAGATAGGAACTTTAATGTTATTGCTGTTATTAAGTACTGCTAATGCGCAGGAAAATGCAAAAGATAAAAACTATAGGTTTTTAGATGACTTTAGAGGAAGTGCAAGTATAACCCATAATGGCGTTTCATTAGTTCCTTCTTTTTCTTTAGATGATCCCGCTTTGCTGTTCGATTTAAAATTCACCAAAAAAAAGTTAAGTTTTGAGCCTGACATGCGTTTTTCTCTCGATGCCAAACCGTGGACTATGCTTTTTTGGTTTCGCTATAAGGCGATTGAAAAAGAAAAGTTTTCACTGAGGGTAGGGGCGCATCCCGGACTGAATTTTAGAACTGTAAATGTTATTAGAAACGGAAATACCGAAGAACTTTTAGATTCTAGAAGATATTTAGGTGCCGAAGTGGTACCCAGCTATAAATTATCAAAGCATACTAGTATTGGTATGTATTACCTGTATGCCCGCGGTTTTGATGAAGGGGTAAAAGAAACTAATTTTTTGGTGCTTAATGCTACCTTTAGTCAAATTCCCATTTCAGAATCGTTTTATATGAATTTTACACCACAAGTTTACTATCTTACCTCTGACGATCTCACCGGATATTATACCTCAGCGTTCTTGACCATTGGTAAAGAACAGTGTCCATTTTCGTTGACAGGTGTTGTAAATAAAGGCATAAGCACCCAAATATTGCCCGATGATGATTTCACTTGGAGCGTGCTATTGAACTATAGCTTTCCAACAAAGAGAAAGATTTAAGAAAAGGCATACCCTTATTAAAATGACTACAAAAACAAAGTAATACATGATAAAGCTAAAATATACATTAGTACTTACAAGCATACTTTTATGTATTGGCTGTAATGAACAAAACAAGCAAATAGCAGATACTCCTGTTGAATCAAATGATATTATTTCTATTCAAAAACAGGGGACTTTTGCCGTTGGTGGTTCGGTTAAGCAAAGTCCAGGCTCTTTTGACCCCATTGCCCATGGTGCTTTTAATCCCACAAATCAAAGTACCGAAGGGCAGACCTTGCATGGTGATCACGCATCGGTATTTTATCAAATTCCTACGGAACCGCGTAAGCTTCCTCTAGTGTTTTGGCACGGCTACGGTCAGTCCATGCGAACTTGGCAAAGCACTCCAGATGGCAGGGAAGGATTTCAAAGTATATTCCTTAAAAAACGGTATCCTGTCTATTTATTAGATCAACCCAGAAGGGGATTGGCAGGACAAAGCTTAGAACCAAAAACATTGGAAGCTAAAACTGAAGACCAACTGTGGTTCGGCATATTCAGAATGGGCGAGGGTAAACGTTTTTATCCGAACGTTCAATTTTCTAAGGACCCTGAAGCTTTAAATCAATTCTTCCGTAGTAGTACTCCAGATACGGGACCTTTAAACATCAATCTTAATATTGAAGCGGTTTCTCAATTATTCGGAAAAATTGGTGACGGAATCCTTGTTACCCATTCCCATAGTGGCGGACAAGGTTGGAGTGCCGCTCTAAAGACCAATCGAATAAAAGCTATAGTAGCGTACGAACCTGGTAGTAATTTTGTTTTTCCGGAAGATAACATTCCTGAGCCCATTTCTTATGTGGGCGGAACATTACGTGCTAAAGGTGTTTCTATGGAAGAGTTTCAAAAACTGACCAAGATTCCTATTGTAATTTATTATGGGGATTACATCCCTGAAACTGAGGTTGAAAACCCTGGTCAAGACCAATGGCGTGCCGCTCTTTCTATGGCTCGTAAATGGAAAAAAACCGTAAATGACGCTGGTGGTGACGTTACTTTAGTAGTGTTACCAGAAATAGGAATCAAAGGAAATACACACTTTCCCATGTCCGATTTAAATAATCAAGAAATAGCCGATGTGATGTACAATTGGCTAGAAGAAAAGAAATTAAACTAAAAAAAAAAGAAATGAAAAATCTAATTACAACAGTACTGTTTATGCTTCCTATTTGCATTTTTGCCCAAAATACGGACTACAAAGTGTCTTCATACAAAGACGAGGGCTTCAAGGCACCCAATACGCATTATATTGGCGAAGCTTGGTTGAACGGTGTATTACAGGCTGATGATGAAACCGACTTTAATATTACCAAAGCCACTTTTAAGGCTAATTCTACGTTAGACTGGCATAAACATTCAACCTCTCAAGTTCTTATTTACGTAGACGGTGAAGGTTATTATCAAGAAAGAGGAAAAGACCCTGTGATACTTAAAGCAGGTGATGTGATCAAATGTGATAAAGAAACAGAGCACTGGCATGCTTCCACTAAAGATAGTGATGTTACCTATTTAGCAATTTATGGAGGAGGACAACCCACCACATGGACCGAAGTGCTAACACAAGAATATTATGATAGTGTTGCCGATCAACTGAACGACTAATTCACCACTAATGAAAGTAACGTCATCAAGACCAGTACCTATCATGCGTTTAAAAAATATCTTTCGCACGGCGAATATATTCGTCGGGTTAGTATTATTTATCAGCTGTCAATCAATAGCGCAACAAGCAACATCAGACAATGCTTTATCCAACCAAGAGAAAAGTATGATCAAAATTGCAAGTCACACTGCCCAAGGCAATTTATCTCAGCTCAAGGATGTTCTCCATGAAGGATTAGATCATAAGCTAACCGTGAATGAAGCCAAAGAGGTATTGGTTCATTTGTACGCCTATGCCGGGTTCCCAAGAAGTATACGCGGTTTGCAAACACTTTTAGTAGTACTGGAAGAAAGGACGGCTAAAGGTATAGAAGATGAATGGGGCCCAGAAGCCACAACTATTGACGATTCTAGAAGCAAATATGAACGAGGAAAGACTATTTTGGAAGAACTTGTTGGACGACCGTTAGATGGAAAACCAGAATACCAAAAGTTTTCACCCGAAATGGACAGGTTTCTTAAAGAGCATTTATTTGCGGATATTTTTGAGCGAGATGTGCTTACCTATAAACAACGTGAACTGGTGACCATTTCCGTCATTGCAAGTTTGGGAAGTTTAAAGCCTATGCTAAGAAGCCACTTAAACCTTTCATTGAACGTTGGCTGGCAAGCCGAACAATTGAAAGAGTTTACTGAAACCTTAGTGATTACTACAACTGAAGACAATGTTTTTGCAACAAAAACAGTCCTTACAGAAGTATTGAAAAGACGAACTGAATAAAAACAACCATGAAAAATACTGGATACTATACTATTGCCATTTTACTGATACTTTTGACAGCATGTAACACGCCAAAGGAAAGTAAAAAGGAAGTTCAACTTTTCGAGAAAGGGACTAAAATAGAAAATTCGAATTTTACAGGTACCGCATGGTTAAATATGTTGGCAGCACCGGACAGTTTAAATACCATGTATGCCGGTTTGGTTACTTTTGAACCCGCTGCACGTACCAATTGGCATTCACATCCGGCAGGGCAAATATTAATCGTAACCCAAGGTGAAGGTTACTATCAAGAAGAAGGAAAACCCAAACGTATATTACGCATTGGAGAGACGATAAAGTGTTTACCAAATATTAAACATTGGCATGGTGCCGCTCCAAATTCCGAGTTTGCACATATAGCAATTTCAAGTCGCGATAAAGGACCCACGCAGTGGTTTAAACCGGTTTTAGACGAAGAATATAATGGTATCTGAATAATTTTCTATTCAAAAGTAGTTTCTAAAATGTTGGTTATTGAAGTAAACGTTATGGCCTAAGAGAATTTTAGCTAAACAATAGGCGAGGGGAGCGGCCATATTCTAGATGGCTGGTTATAAGGTTTGTTGACCATCTTAATGTTTCAAAGAGTTCAAAGTGGTCTTAAGAGTTAAAATGATTTCTAGAATATAGCGACTTAGCCGTACATTGTTTCTAAAATTATCTGTAAGCCTTGATTTTTTTGTTTCTTTTTTTATCAAGAAAAAAAGATAAATAAAAACGCTTACGCGTACAATGCTGAAAAGTCTATTTTACATAATGTTAGGAACACATTCAAAAAAACTTCAAACAAGACGAGAAGTAGCAAGGGCTAAGAAATTATCTCGCAGAGTAATTTTTAGCTGTTGCGGCAAGCTGACGAGAATGTCGTAGAAAAAAATTTTGCACACATTTCCTCGAATACTCAAATTTTGAAAGAATCTAAAATGCTAGCTTTTAAATGGCGTTGGCAAGCGGTGGCAAATTGTGTTTAAAATAAATTGCCTGAGCAATTTGATTTTAAAAAGCAATCGAGCGTTTGGCAGCGGCTATTTTACATAACGGCAAATTATGGTACAAATGAAAATATGCGTCGCAGACACCGCTTAAAAAAGTTTAATGACCCTGTTGTAAGTTTTAATCGATTCTCAGAGCTTGAGGGATATTTTATATAATATAGAATTATAGCTTACAAACGTATATTCTTTTGTGTGGTTCAAATGCTATACTTTGTACTATAATTTATATTATGTAAAATAGGATTTTTGATGTTCCCTGCAACAACTCTATTCCAGTCTCCTAAATCCTCTACTCTTAAAACATAAATTATAAAATTGTAATTTGTAATCTACATCAATACCATAGCCTAATGCAACTGACCAAAAAACTATGCACACTTTTATTTTTCATACTACTATGTAATTGTAGAACGAATCAAACCGATAAAAACAACAAATTAGCTGAAGTTCAAATTCCCAGAACGGAAAATGAAGGTGTTGTTGGCGCCAATGGTATGGTCGTTACCGCCCACCCCATAGCCACTAAAGTTGGTTTGGCCGTTCTAAAAAATGGCGGTAATGCTTTTGACGCCGCCATTGCCGTAAAATATGCGCTATCCGTTGTTTTGCCAAAGGCAGGAAATTTAGGCGGTGGCGGTTATATGGTCTATAGAACTGCCGAAGGAAAAAAAGGCGCGCTTGATTTTCGTGAAACCGCTCCTGCCGCTGCTTCTCGAAATATGTTCATAGATCCTCAAACCGATTCTGTGATGAACCAAAAGGCACTTTTGGGGCATTTAGCGGCCTGTACCCCGGGCACCGTTGATGGTATGGACCAAATTCACAAAAAATTTGGTTCCGTTGATTTTAAAGAATTGATTCAACCTGCCATTGATCTCGCAGAAAGCGGCGTAGCTATTTCAGATTATGATGCTTGGTATTTTAACCGCTCACAGCCACAGTTAAAAAAAGTGAACGATTCTACCATGTTGTTTCTTAAAGAGTGGAAAGAAGGCGATTCTCTTGTACAGAAAGACCTCGCCAAAACATTGACTGCCATTAGGGATAACGGCAGAGATGGCTTTTACAAAGGTGAAGTTGCCGATTTGATTATTAAAGAAATGAAATCTGGTGGTGGTATCATCACTCAAGAAGATTTAGACAGCTATACATCGGTCTGGCGCGACGCTATCGAGGTTGATTATAGAGATGAATATAAAATTATTTCTATGCCTCCATCCTCTAGTGGCGGACTCATTCTTGCCCAATTATTTAAAGGCTCCAATGCCTATAACTTAAAAGAGATGGGGCACAATACTGCAGAAAGTATTCACGTAATGACCGAATTGCAGCGTCGTGCCTATGCAGACCGGGCGGAACACATGGGCGATTTGGCCTTTTATGATGTTCCTATGGATATGTTATTGGACAGCGCTTATATCGCCAATCGAAATGCCACTATCGATTTGGCTAAAGCCACCCCTTCAGAAGAAATAAAAGCGGGCAAAGTGGACAAAATTGAAAGCTTGGAAACCACCCACTTTTCCATCGCCGATAAAGATGGCAATGCAGTATCCATTACAGTTACCCTGGTTGGTTATTTTGGCTGTAAAGTAATGGTTGACGGTGCTGGATTTTTCTTGAACAATGAAATGAACAATTTTAGCATTAAACCTGGTTTTCCTAATATTTTCGGGCTCGTAGGTGGCGAAGCAAATGCCATTGCCCCTAATAAACGTATGTTAAGCAGTATGAGCCCTACTATTGTGGAGAAAAATGGAGCCCTTTTTATGGTTGTCGGTACGCCAGGTGGTTCAACAATTATCAATATCAATTATCAAAATATTTTAAATGTTATTGACCATGGTATGACCATGCAAGAAGCAGTAGACGCTAAAAAACTGCACTCACAATGGCTGCCCGATAGGATTATTGCCGAGGAAGGTTCCATTGACAGCTTAGTTGCCGGAAAGTTAAGAGCGCTAGGGCATCAAATACTGGTTAGAGAACAATTGGGCAGAACCGAGGCCATATTGGTTCGAAAAGACGGCTCTTTTGAAGGGGCAGCTGATAACACGCGCACCGGAGATGCTGTAGCAGCAGGGTATTGAATTAAATTTTCTAAAATGAAAAATCAAAATAGTATTATCGTTGGTCTTTTTATTTTTTTAATGGTGGGATGTAAAGAGAAAACAATAAGCCCACCACAACAAAAGGAAACAGTTTCAAAAATCAAAGACAAAATTGTGGAAGCTACTTCTTTTGGGGGCGAAAAACTATTTCAAAGGGAGGTTGATTCGACCAAACTCATCAAATACAAAAAGCGCATAGATTCCGTTCATGCTATCGGTACACTAACTGAACTCGACTATGAGGTCTTAGGTGGGTACCACATCGAGTTAAATCAATATAACAAGGCGATTGGGGTGTATACAGAGGGATTAGAAAAATACCCTAACTCCTATCGATTATTACGCCACAGAGGACATCGATACCTCAATATCAGGAAGCTCGATAAAGCCATCACCGATTTGAAAAAAGCAGAAGGCTTAATGAATGAAGTTTCTGCGAAGGATATAGAATACTACGCAGACGGAAAGCCTAAAGGTACCTTTGAATTTTGGATTTGGTATCATATCGGGTTATACCACTATTTAAATCAAGACTTCGCTCAAGCAGCCGAGGCCTATAAAAAGTGTTTGTCAACCGCCATAACCAGCAAAAACAGCGTCGGTGCTACGGATTGGTTGTACAATTGTTATCAAAAAAATGGTAATTCTAAAAGCGCTATGGCACTGTTGGAAACCATTCCTAAAGATTATGACACGGATCATAATTATGTGTATTTCAAAAGACTAATGGTATATAAAGGGGTACTAAAACCTGAAGAATTAATAGCACCTGAAAAACCAGTGTCAGAGTGGAATGGCAGCGAAATGACATGTGCCTATGGAATAGGCAGTTGGTATCTTTATAATGGTGATGAAGCAACCGCGCTAAAATATTATAAAAATATAGTTAAAACCCCATTTTGGAATTCTTGGGCTTTCGTGGTGACCGATAAAGAGCTAGCCATAAGAACAACAAAAAAAGAATAAAAAAGGCTTTCAACCCATTTTAATTAGCTTTGAAGAGTGCTTATCACAATAAGCTAGTAATACCCCTTAGTGTCCAACAAATAAGACGCCAATTCACCTTCTATCTTTTTAAAACGCTGTAATACTTCTTCAACCAATTCGGTAGCCTCATTGAATTGATAGGTGTTTCTTTGTAATTGATCAAATAAGTTCATTTGGTCTTGTGATAGCTGTTTTAAACTCAATCGCAAATCTCGCAGTCTGATAAAGCATTCATAGTCTTTGGGTTCAAAACGATAAGAATTCATCTTATTAATTTGGCGGAGCACACATCTGTGATTTCGTTCTAAACGAACGACCAATTGATCTAAATCTTTTATAGCTCCTACCGTTGTCACAAATATAAATTTTACGTCTTACTTTGTTTATCGTATTATCTGAGTATAAATTACGAAAAATCTTATAGTTTATTCTATGACAAATGTCATCTTTTAAAAATTTAACACCCCTTACCTTTGTATTAAGTTTTCAATAACACATTGAAAATAAATTAATTGTCATTGTAATTATCTATTCTATTGTTTTTAAAATCTAAAATACTATGGAAGTTATCTTCGAATATAAAGGCGTTAAAGCCAGTAATCTACTGGAAGAAAAAACATTAAAAAAGTTAAACAAACTCGCAGTTAAATATAGTTTTGTGGTAAGGGCCATCGTTTTCTTCAAGACTGAACTTACCCATTCCTACTCCCCTACTTCGGGTAAAATCTGTACCATTAGATTAAGTGTGCCCGGCCCCTTGCTTTTCGCAGAATCCAATAAAGGGGACTTAGAAAGTGCAATGCTTGATGTTATTCATGAACTTGAATCACAATTATCAAAAAAGAAGGGTAAAATGCTTTCACATTAAGTCATATATAAGTTTTTGTGGGTTTTTTGACTTAGTTTTAAAGGCAAAACAATGTCAAAAATGATTAAAAAGCTTCTATATACGTTCCTTTTCCTTTCTTATGGCCTTACCATACAGGCACAACAATCCAATATTAGAAAAGGTGCCATTAGTTTTGAATTTGTTAATAAAGAAGTAAAAGGAACCATATCGGGCTTCGAATCAAAGTCGCGCATAGATTGGAATCAACTCGAAAATTCTTATTTCGAAGGCTCTGTGGCCGTAGAAACCTTAGACACCAATAATGGACTTCGCAATTGGTCTCTAAAAAGCGGTAAGTATTTTGACAAAAACGACTATCCGAGAATACACTTCAAAAGCTCTGAAATAAACCAAAATGGTATTGACTATGTGGTTAAAGGCGTTTTGACCTTAAAAGGGATAAAAAAGCCCTTAGTCATCGAGTTTAAGCGAGACGGTGATACCCTAGTTGGTAGTGCGGAGCTCTACTCCTATGATTTTGATATAAAAATCAAGAAAAAACGCGAAGACAACCTTGTGAAGATTACTTTTCGTTTTGAGCAATAGCCATAGGCATTTTCTCAACTTTATATAAAGCCACGAATTTTTGCAAACGACTTGAAAATGGATCGTGCATTACATCGTGCTTTAATCGCGCCCTCAGTTTATCTTTAATGACTGTTGAAGTATCAATCATTACCAACAGACTTTTTCGTTTCTCCTCATTTTCCTGACGGATTCTAATGCGATCTGCAGCGGTAGGAATCATCTTTTTTTCAAATCGCTGAACCATGGTTCGATCGTTGTACGCTTTTTGCTTTTTGAGCATAACCTCTTTAGCACTCTCTTGCGCACTCAAATTAAGTGCCAAGAATGCAAAAGAAAGCAGGCAATACATTCCTTTCATTCTATTTCATCTAGTGTTCTGGGAATAAATTTACTATAGCTTTTTATTGAAATCATAAAATGAAGCTAAAAACAACATTTCAACGATAATAAACAACAACATATCGAGAGCGATGCAATAAAGGCCCAATGAGGCTTCTATAAACTGGAGGAATTAATCGCCAAAAGGCTAGGCCTTGCCAAATACGCTTTGATGAATCTTACCAACACCCCAGTTACCAATAGGAAAGTATAACGCAAAGAAGAGCGCCATCCCTAAGCTGAAATTACGTTCGTTAAAAAACTGATCTAACAGGTTATTGGGATACGCATACGAAGTTTCCAATGCATAACCTCCAAACTCCAACAAGCCCATGGCAACAAGGCCATAAGCATACTGGGCATGAAAGGGCAACCCCCTTAATAAAAGGGAAATTGGCACCATATAAAGGATATAACATGTAATGACTTGCCACCAATAGGTGAATTTGGCAATTTGAACTTCCGCGCCAAACCAATTCATTAAGAGCCCCCAAGAAAAATAAATAATACAATAGGTTAGCACTAACTTTGTATCAACCTTGAGTTTGGGCAATGCCCAGTCCAAAAACTCATTCATTCTCCTGCTATCTTTTTGTTTATAATCATCAAAGCATCGTTAACAGTTTGCATACCATCCATGTCTTCATTCTCCAAACGAATGTCGAAAACATCCTCTACATCCAAAACGATATCAACCAGGTTTGCAGAATTGATGTTCAGCTCAGTGGTAAAGTTACTTTCTAATTGAATTGATTCAACATCCACATCATCAGGTAGATATGTTTTAACAATTTCTTTTAATTTTTGGTATTTTTCTTCTTCTTTCATAGACTATCTTGATACTTGCTAAGAATAAGACAAGCATTGACATCGCCAAATCCAAAACTCGCCTTAGCAATAATTTTTGCTGGAAAATTAAGGGTTTCTCTTGGAATTTTATCATTGGAAACCAGTTTTAAAATATCAGGATGCACATCTTCACAATTTAAATTTGCAAATAGCTGATGCTGTTCCAATTGCAATACTGCCGCCACACTTTCTATACTGCCTGCAGCAGCCAAGCAATGCCCAAAATGGCTTTTAAAGGAGTTTACATAAGGGAATTCATCACCTCTTCGATTCAAGGCTTGGCACCAATTTTCAATCTCCGTGGTATCTTTTGTGGTTGCCGTTAAATGTCCATTTATAGCATCAATAGCCTCTGCATCAATGCCTGCATTGGCTATTGCTTCTTGAATGCACCGTTGAACTGCAGCATTGTTGGGTGCGGTCATGCTCCCTCCTGCCCTTTGACCACCACTATTTATGGCGCCTCCCAAAACTTCAGCGTATATCTTGACACCCCTTGCCAACGCACTTTCCAAAGATTCTAAAACTAAGGCCCCGGCCCCACTTCCTGGCACAAATCCAGCAGCGGTGGCACTCATTGGCCTACTTGCCTTATCAGGAGTTTCGTTAAACTTTCTTGGCAGGATCCGCATAGCATCGAATCCGCCCCAAACATAAGGCCCACTATCCGAGCAGCTACCGACCAACATTCTTTTTGCTTTGCCCGATTGAATGCGTTCAAAACCCATTAAAATAGCCTCCGTTCCTGTGGTGCAGGCCGAAGAATTAGTAGTTACTTGATTGCCCAACCCTAAAATACCGCCCAGATAAGCACTTATTCCGCTAGCCATGGTCTGTATGACCGAAGTGCTGCCCAATCGCCTTACATCACCTTTATCAAGCTTGTAAATGGAGTCACGGAACTTATCCACGCCTAAAATTCCAGTTCCAAATACAATTCCTGAATCCCAATCCGGATTGGTGTCGTTCGACTTCACTAGCTGCGCATCCTTCCAAGCATCAACTCCAGCAAGAACACCATAAATCAGTCCGCTTGAGTCAAGTCCTCTCAGCTGAACTTTACTAAAGTACTCATTCAAGTTAACAGTATTAATATTCGGTTTTCCAGCGACTTGACATGAAAATTTAAGTTTCTGTAAATCTTCATAATGTGTTATTCCGCTTTTTGCCTGAACAAGCGATTCCCGAAAAGTCCCTAGCCCAACACCATTAGGGGCACACACTCCTAAACCAGTGACCACTACCCTATTTTTCATTAGAATTAGCTTTAAACATACCGGATATCGTGCCTTTACAGACCAATTTGTCAGCAGCATTGTACATTTTCACTTTACATTTCAGTTTTTGAAATCGAAAATACACCTTTTCTGAAACCACTTTCACCTTTTCATTAGGATAAACAGGCAAAAGAAATTCCATCTCAGCACTTGAAAGTCCAATTTGAATAGTCTTTTTCAACTCTTGCTTCAATAGATAAATCCCTAAACATACCACCCCAATTTGCGCGCAGCATTCTGTTAGAATCACCCCTGGAGTAACGGGATTGTTCTTAAAATGCCCTTTGTAAAAAGCCGCATTCTTTGAGAAGGTATAGCTACCGACCACAACGTTTTCATTTACTTCTTGGAGTAGATCCACAAAAAGAAAGGGTTCGGAATACGGTAGTTTTTTTAAAATTTCTTCGTTGGTCATTGTAAGCTCTCCCCTCCATCAACTTTAATTATGGTTCCCGTAATCCATTTTGCTTCCGGCATGGTCAGCAAATACAATGCATTGGCAACATCTTCGGGTGTTGTTAGACGACCATTGGGATTTCTTTCGAGCGCAGATTCTTTTAAAACAACACTCCCGGGTATCATTTCAAATGACTTGGTAAGGGTTATTCCGGCCTGAATACAATTCGCTTTCACACCAACCGAAGCGAATTCCAAAGCAATGTTCCTCATTATTGCCTCAAGTGCGGCTTTGGCGGCGGATACGGCACCATAATTCACCCATGCCTTTGAGTTGCCTTCACTGGTAAATGCAATCGCACGGGCATCTTCAGTAAATAAGCTATCAGACACCAAAAGCTTTACCCAATCATAAAATGAAACCGCCATAGCATCTATGGTTAGGTTAAAGTCTTGATTCTGCAGCTCCAAACCCTCTTTAGCATACATGGGTTTCAAATTACCCTTCGCAATACTATGCACCAGCACCTTAATCTTAGCACCAGCCAACGCATGCGCTATTTCACCCATCAATAGCTTTTGCTTTGCGCCATTGGTGGCATCCGCATTAAAAGAAATCAGTTTTGAACTACTTGAAGTAATTTCTTGAAATTTATCATTAATTAATTCTATATCAGACCTTTTGTCTCTATGTATAACAATAATATTAAAATTGTGTTTTGAGAGTTTAATTGCTGTTGCCAGGCCCAAACCGCTACTACCTCCAAGAATTAATGCCCAATCCTTTTTGTCTTCTTTTTTCATTACCATTCAATAAGTACACGTTGCGCGGAAAAACCAGGCCCAAAGCTCAAAATCAGACCTTGTTCTCCTTTTGATATTTCTTTATTTAGAAATCGTTCTAAAACATAAAGCACGGTGCAACTGCTCATATTACCGTACTCTTTCAAAATAGTACGGGTATCATCAATTTCTTTCCCTAATTTACCAAACAATTCTTCCACGGTTTGAACAATTTTCCTTCCTCCTGGGTGAAATATCAAATGATTGACCTTTTCAATGGAAGAATCATGCTTAGCCAAAAAAGGATGTACAATATTTGGGAAGTGTTCTGCAATAACCGCTGGCACCGAAGGATCCAATATCATCTTTAAGCCAGTATTGGTCAAATCAAAGCCCATCATATGTGTAGCGTCTTTAAAATGATACATCTCTTCGCCAACTATATGCGGACCAGTGGCACCTACTTCTGATGATAAGAGTACGGCAGCAGCCCCATCACCAAAAATTGCTGCGCTCACCATATTTGCCATTGAAAAGTCGTCAAGCTGAAAGGTTGCTGTCGGACTCTCAACAGCGACAATCGCGGCTCTTTTTCCTGGATTGTTCTTTAGAAAGTTGGCCGCATAGATGATACCTGAAACCCCTGCAGCACACCCCATTTCAGTGACTGGTAAGCGAACAACGTCCTGTTTTAAGCCCAAGTCATTGATCAAATAGGCGTCCAATGACGGAATCATGATCCCAGTGCAACTTACGGTAATGATATAATCAATGCTCCCAGCATCCCAATTGGCCTTAGTCAAGGCCCTTGTCAGGGCCTTTGAGCCTAAATCTTTTACTTCCCGAACATAGATGTCGTTTTTAGCCTTAAATGAAGTAGCGGTAAAAACCTCTTCAATATCCATAATTCCATAGCGTTTATCCACTCCGGCACCTTCAAATATCTTCACCACCTTTCGACGAAAACGCTCATCTTTACCTGCAAGCCAAAGGTTTACAAAAGGAATAATGTCAGATGTTGTTCTGGTATATTTTGGCAATGCTTTTGAAACACCCGCTATCTTTACGATACCCATAGCTTAATTTAGTCGATTTGTTTGCATTACCCACACGTAGCGAAAGGCCCACTTCCATTTTATGGTATGGATTGCTGTTTTTAATTGTCTTGAATAAGTCAATAGTTCTTTTTTTCGAAAACCTTTACTAATGGAAACCAAACCATCATATTTAGCAATTGCAGTTTTAATAAATACTATACTGAACAGTTTAAAAAGACCGTAAGACAGTTTACTTCGTTCTAAGTCATTGATAACGACTCCTATTTTTGCAAGAGTATTGAACTTTTTTAAAAATATATGTATTTGCTCATCGGTAAAGTGATGCATGGTCAAAGTACACAAGACAATATCGCAATCAAAATCATCCTTTAACTCAAGAATATCCTGTTTTGTAAAATTTATGTTTGTGTATTCTTTTGATTTTGACCTTGCTATATCCAACACATCATCCCTTAAGTCTACTCCTATTAGTTTGGCCTCAAGTCCTTGTTTTTCAAATGCTTTCGAGATTCTTCTTAGCATTTCACCATCTCCGCATCCCATATCCAAAATCGTATACGATTTTTTAACAGGCTTCTTGAGCAAACTTTTAACTGCATTGATGGTTATTCCATATCCGCCTAATAATCTGTTGCACCGATTAATGTCTAAATATGCTTCGCGATACTTTTCAGCATCCATTTTTGGATCATCCATCAATTCTGATTCTTTGCTACGCGATGTAAAGTCCATTATACTAATATAGGTTTTCCATGAGTACGCCTAATCATGCTCCGCAATAATTTTTCAGACTTTGTCACCGTCCTTATCGCCATATTTGCACCGAATTCACTTATCAACAACCTTTGAAGCTGCCTCCCCGTCCACAACCGATTGCGAAATTCTTTTTTCCATCTTTTAGCATACGCTTTTTCTATGAAATCCCTGCTCTGAACTTTACTTTGGATTATGCATTCAGATGCGATTTTAGCTGCGTGGATAGCCATGGCCATACCATTGCCACAAAGTGGATGTATAAGCCCTGCACTATCACCACACATTAAAATATGGTTCTGTACCGGTTTTTTTCTTTCAAAAGATACTTGAGCAATACTTATCGGCTTTTCAAAAACTGGACTTGCATTTCTTAAGAATTGCCCGAGAAAGGGGTTTAGAGAAACAACTTTTAGATTAAACTCGGCCACGTTTTTGTAATTTTTAAAACTCTCAAAAGTGGTTAGGTAACAAAAGTTCACGTGTCCTCGCTCCGTTTTTGAGAGGCCTCCATAACCACCTTTAAAATTGTGTAATGCCACTAAATTGTTAGGGAAATCATCATAGGCATAGTGGCACTTGACACCAAGCCAAGGTGATTTGTTGGACATAAAGGTCCTATTTAACTTTTTATCAAGAATAGATCGCTTACCATATGCACCAATGACCCATTTTGCCTTAAGCTTTTGATGGCCTGGAACAGTAATGTGAAAATTATCATTTAAGAATTGAATATCAGTGGCCGTTCCAAAGAAAAACGGAATATTTCTAACCAATGCATTTTGATATAAAATAGCATCAAGCTCATATCGACTGATCCCAAAACCACCCAAGGGGAGTTTAGCAGTAATGCTTTGACCAGAATGCGTGCTGAGTTGTAGCGTATCAATTTGGGGGCACTCCATGTTATCCAAGTCAACTCCTAGGTTTTTTAGATAAGGCTTGACTTCATTTGAAACATATTCGCCACAAACCTTGTGATTTGGATATTGGTTTTTTTCAACGACCGAGACCTGAAAACCACTTTGGTTTAAATGAAGGGCAGCGGTCAGTCCCGCCAAACCGCCTCCAATGATAACGACATCATAATTCATAGCGGCAGGAAGATACCTCTTAAAACAATAAATCCCGACCAATTGGCCGGGATTTATTTTTAAAATTGGATAGAATTAATTCTTAGTCTGATCAAATGCTTCTTGTTTTAGCTCTTCACTAGCAACAATCGCCAATTCTACTCTTCGATTTTTCGCTTTGCCCTCTGCGGTTTCATTACTGGCCTTTGGTTGGTTTTCTCCATACCATTTAGTACTAAAACGACTATTGTTAACTCCCTTGGTTACTAAATACTTTGTAACAGATTCAGCTCTCTGTTGAGATAGCGACATATTGTACTCATCACTCCCTGCACTATCCGTATGGCCTTCTACCAAAATATTTGAGTTGGGATATTCACTAAAAATACTAGCCAGTTTATCTAAGGTTGTTGCTGAAGTGCCTTTAACTTCAGATTTATTGGTGTCAAAATAGACTCCGGCATCCTCATTAAAAGTAACATTGATGCCTTCTCCTACGCGCACTACCTCAGCACCAGGTATCTCCTCCTCAATTCGCTCGGCCTGACGATCCATTCGGTTGCCGATATATCCGCCAGCCGCACCACCTACTACAGCGCCTATAATCGCACCTAAGGCAGTATTTCCTTTACCGACGTTGTTACCAATGACCCCACCAAGAACGGCGCCGCCGGAAGCTCCAATAACCGCTCCCTTTTGCTTGTTGTTAGCGTTTTGAATGGTCTTGCATCCTAACAGCAATCCAAATGCTAAAAATAATAGTGTACTCTTTTTTATGAGTCTTCTCATCGTTTTATTTTTTTGTGAATTCGTATACAATTGTAATTGGCTCGCCATCTACAGAAACATTAGATTTCAATGTCATGGTTTGCGCATTTAGATTCGCTATGTCCAACCTATATCCGCGACCGCCTGACACATCATTTCGTTTTTCATCAATAAACTTGAACTGTAATTGGCTCAATCGGTCTGCTGGTTCGATAACGGACCATTTTATAAAACGATCTCCAGATTGACAAAGTGAACTACTCTTTATTGTATAGCGCCCCGTACTGTTATTATCCCTAAAAAACCAATCACTGCCCTCAAAGCAGATGTCTTCGGCATCTCCAAAGATTACAGATTTGAAGTTTCCAGTATTGTTTTGATAAGAAATATCGTTCAGTTGCCAGGTTCCGCTTAAAAGGTTTCGCTGTTCTCGAGCAGATTTAGAAACTGAACAAGAAGATAGGATGATAACAAAGGTCATTATCCATAAAAATCGTGTCGTTCGCATAATTAAATTTTTGAGTGTTTATTTATATACGCACAGGTTAAAAAATCGACTTCCAACTTTTGTTAATATTTGTTAAAATCGACCAATAACAAGTATCAATAAGCAACCAATTCTAGCAAGACATCTTCAAAACGTTTTCGAGGTAAGTAGTCATTTTCTAGGTTTTTAGCAAAAGGAACTGGAGTTTCAATACTGCCTACCCTTTTAATAGGAGCATCAAGATATTCAAAGCATTGCTCCATAACCTGTGCGGCAATATCACTAGCTATCCCCCCAAATAAGGTATCTTCTTGCAGAATTATTAATCTTCCCGTTTTTCGTACTGATGAGTATATTGCTTTCCAATCCAAAGGTTGCAAGCTTCTTAAATCAATTAAGTCTGCATGAAGTTTAGGATGATTTTCTAAAGTTTCCAATGCCCAAT
Organism: Croceitalea rosinachiae; assembly: GCF_031846445.1. Taxonomy (NCBI): domain Bacteria; kingdom Pseudomonadati; phylum Bacteroidota; class Flavobacteriia; order Flavobacteriales; family Flavobacteriaceae; genus Croceitalea; species Croceitalea rosinachiae. Next base: position 800,122 of record NZ_JAVRHR010000002.1, read on the forward strand.
GCACCCCTGCGCCATAACTGACAATAGTCACTTCATCACCTTCCTTCAAAAGGCTGGCAACACCAAGAGGAATTGAATAATAATTTTCTGGAACATCACCATAAACACTTCGATATAGACCTTTATGTTCAAAAAACAGAACAGGGTTCGGATCGTTTATCGCTGTAATCAAAAGTCCTTTCGCATCTTCTGGAAAAGCAGGATAGACCACCTTTAATCCTGGTGTTTTTGTAAACCATGCCTCATTGGTCTGAGAATGAAAAGGTCCTGCCCCAACACCACCTCCACATGGCATTCTAATAACCACATCTGCTTTTTGTGCCCAACGGTAATGCACCTTTGCCAAATAATTGACTACAGGGTTAAACCCTGAGCTTACAAAATCTGCAAATTGCATCTCAACCACAGCCTTCATGCCATTAATGGATAGGCCCATGGCAGCCGAAACAATAGCGGATTCGCAAATAGGCGTATTTCGGACCCGTTTTTTTCCGAACTGCTTTACAAAACCTTCCGTAATTTTAAAAACACCTCCATATTCAGCAACATCTTGCCCCATAATCACCAACTCATTGTGCTGCTCCATAGATTGCCGCAACCCATCTGAAATCGCATCAACAAACCGAATATTTTTTACTTCATTATTTCTTTTAAATTCTTGATAATTAAAACCATGATACACATCATTTAATTCATTACTTACATTTGAATTAATAGCGTCTTCTGCAAAAGCAAGTTCAAGGTTAGCGTTGATCTCTTCAGCTATCTTTTCTTTTAACCCTTCAATTTTTTTTTCCGATAGTACTCCTTCTTTCAAAAGAAAGGTTTCATAATTTGAGATGGGGTCTTTCTTGGCCCATTGTTTCATTAATTTCTCAGGCACATATTTTGTGCCACTTGCCTCTTCATGACCCCGCATTCTAAAGGTCTTAAATTCCAATAAAACTGGTCGTGAACGTTTTCTTAGCGCTTTGCATAACTCTACTATTTTAGAATGGACTTCAAGAATGTTATTGCCATCAATAATACGACACTCCATTCCATAACCCTTCGCCCTATCCACCAAATGCTCGCAATTGTACTGTTCGTTTGTGGGGGTTGACAGTCCATATCCATTATTTTCGATGCAAAATAACACTGGTAAGTTCCAAACTGAAGCCACATTTAAAGCTTCATGAAAATCTCCTTCGCTAGTAGCTCCCTCGCCGGTAAATGCGGCGGTGACCCTTCTTTTTTTGCGAAGTACATCAGCTAATGCGATTCCGTCAGCAACACCCAACTGAGGGCCTAAATGCGAAATCATACCCACTATTCTATGTTCTTGAGAACCAAAATGGAAGCTTCTGTCCCTACCTTTTGTAAACCCCTTAGCTTTGCCCTGCCATTGCGAAAAAAGACGATTTAACGGGACATCTCTTGTGGTAAACACACCCAGGTTGCGATGCATTGGCAAAATATATTCTTCTTCTTTTAAAGCTGCAGTTACCCCTACCGAAATAGCCTCTTGCCCAATACCACTAAACCATTTTGAAATTTTGCCTTGTCTAAGCAAAATCAACATCTTCTCTTCTATCATTCTGGGCTTTAACATCTTCTCATAAAGCCCTAAAAGTGTTTCTTGGTCTAAATCGCCAATATGATAACGCATACCTAAATTTTCAATGGGTTAAATGTAGTAAAAAAGCTAGGCACAGTTGTATTTCATATGAATAGGTTAGTCAAGAATGTTTAAATTTGATTCTCTAAAATCATTTTCGTCATGAGTGCTATACCAAGTGTTGATTTAAAGGACTTTATTTCAGAAAATCCAGAACGTAAATCCAAGTTCATCAAAGAAATTGGAAGTGCGTTCGAAGACATCGGGTTTGTTGCGCTGAGCGGGCATTTTCTTTCCGAAGAGCTAGTAGCTCAATTGTATGATGAAATCAAAAAATTCTTTGCACTGCGGCAAGAAACAAAAGATGCCTATGAAATTGAAGGGATTGGTGGTCAACGTGGATACACCTCTTTTGGAAAAGAACATGCTAAAGGAAGAAAAGAAGGTGATTTAAAAGAGTTTTGGCATTTTGGGCAGTATGTTGAAGACAACCCGAGATTGGAAGCTGAATATCCTAATAATGTTATGGTTGAAGAATTGCCCAATTTTAATTCGGTTGGCAAAGAAACCTACCAGATGCTTGAAAAAACAGCAAAGTATGTACTTCGTGCCTTGGCCTTGCATTTAAATTTGGAAGAAACCTATTTTGACGAATGGATTAAGAATGGCAACTCAATTCTAAGGCCCATACACTATCCGCCCATAAAGGAAGAACCTAAAAATGCGGTAAGGGCAGCTGCCCATGGCGACATCAATCTTATAACCTTATTGATGGGCGCACACGGTAAAGGCTTGCAAGTAAAAAATCACAATGAAGAATGGGTAGATGCCATAGCCAGACCAGACCAATTAATGATTAATGTTGGTGATATGTTGTCGCGATTGACGAACAATAAATTAAAATCTACAATTCATCAAGTAGTGAATCCACCTAAAGAGTTATGGGGCACTTCTCGATATTCCATTCCCTTTTTTATGCACCCAGTGAGCGAGATGCCGCTTAATTGCCTTGAAGATTGTGTGACCGCCGATAACCCAAAAAACTTTGAGGATATTACTGCTGGTGCCTACTTGCAAGAGCGTTTAATTGAATTGGGATTGGTAAAGAAATAACTATGGATTTAAGCGACCAACTCAAGAATCTATTTCCAGACCATACTCCTGAAGAAGATACTTCAGCCAAAATTCCAGATTCGAATATTTGGATGCAAGAAATGCCCATTATCTGCAAATATGAAAAACGTAAGGGTAAACCGATTACTATTTTAGAGGGGTATACTGGTGCAGATAAGGACTTTAAACAATTAGCAAAAGAAATTAAATCGTTTTTGAGCGTCGGTGGAAGTTATAAAAATGATAAGATCATTATTCAAGGGGACTATCGCGATAAGATAATGGACTTCTTGAAAGACAAAGGCTTTTTAGTAAAAAGAGTTGGGGGGTAATGCTCTAAAAGGTTGCTTTATTATGTTCGATTATTCGACCAACTGTTAAATTTAACGACGAACGACCTATGTTTTCATGAAATTATTTTTGTTTTTTTTGTTTTAAGTTTACTTTTAGAAATTCTAACCAACGAAACTAAGACTGAAAATGAAATCACTGTTGCATATTACCAACGGGGACAGTTTCACAAATAAACTACAATCGCTCCCCCTGAAAGGCGATATTATTACCTGGAGAGAAATGCTCTGTGAAGGCCAGACCCTTTGTAACGTGGGCAGTGAAACCTTTTGGAAAACACGTTTTGAATTTCTCAATAAAAATTATAAAGTTTCAAAATCTTGGTTTGTAGAAAAGACCCTAAAGGAATATCGGTCGCTTTGTAACCACAAACAACAAGATCAAATAGTTCTATGGTTTGAATATGATCTCTTCTGCCAAATAAATATGTTAGCCGTATTGAGTTGGTTGAAAACACACCGAAGGCATGCTGAAATTTCTTTGATATGCAGTGGTAAAGAAGACGAAACAGATAAGCTTTATGCTCTTGGAGAATTGAACGATGAGCAATTATTGGGGCTTTATGAAAATCGTATAGTTCTATCTCAAGACGATGTCGAATATGCCGATTATGTTTGGCAACTTTATTGTAGCGACAATCCGATACGATTAGAAAACTTGACAGATTTTGAAAATTACCAGTTTGATTACCTTTCTGATGCCGTTACTGCGCACTTGAAAAGATTCCCGAGTATCAAGAATGGACTTAATGCAGTTGAAAGCAGTATGTTGAACATTGCGCTTACTGAAAAGCCCAAGTCTAAAAAAGACTTTTTAAGAAAGATTTTAACCACGCCTAACCTTTATGGGTATGGTGATACTCAATATGAACGACTACTAACTTCAATAAAACCTTTGTTTTCTTCATTCAACCCTGTTAGGGTTACCAAAGTTGGCAAGCAAGTTTTAGCTAATGAAAGTAATTATTACGCATCGCTTCGCGATAATGAAGCATTTTTAGGTGGTGCTTTAAAATATAACTTCTTATACAATACTGATACCGACAGAATTTTAAAATTATAATATGTCCATAGCCGAATCAGAGTTGATTCTCAATCCTGATGGCAGTATTTACCATTTAAACCTTCTTCCAGAAGACATTGCACCAACAGTTGTAACGGTTGGTGATCCAGAACGTGTTCATGATGTTTCCAAGTATTTTGATAGCATTGAATTAAAAAAAGGGAAGCGTGAGTTCATTACCCACACCGGCATTTTAAATAAAAAACGAATCACTGTCATTTCTACAGGCATAGGAACTGACAATATTGACATTGTTTTAAATGAGCTTGATGCATTGGTCAATATTGATTTGAGGACCAGAAAGGTAAAACAGCAAAAATCCAGTCTAGATATTATTAGAATTGGAACATCCGGGGCGATTCAAAAGGATATTCCTGTAGATACTTTTCTTTTGTCGCAAACTGCAATAGGCTTGGATGGACTTTTACACTTTTACTCAGAAAAAAACCTCCAGAATAATGAATTACTCCAAAAGTTGGAACCATACTTAAACTGGAACCATAAAGGCATCAGGCCTTACGCATTTGACTGTGATGAAACTGTAGCGAAAATATTTTTGGGAAATCATATACGATTAGGTGTTACCATAACAAATGCTGGTTTTTACGCTCCACAGGGAAGGCAGTTACGTTTGAAACCCAACTTAGCGGACTTCCATCAAAAACTTCAAGAATTTCGTTTTAAAAATAGGGCTATTACAAATCTTGAAATGGAAACCGCAGGTATTTATGGTTTATCCAAATTACTTGGGCACAAGGCAGTTTCCATGAATGCTATTTTAGCCAATAGAGCTACTGGGGCATTTTCAAAAGAACCCAATAAAACCGTTGATTCTTTAATTCAGTATTGCTTACAACAATTGACTTAACATTAGCTTTAAGTTGCTGGTAATTCTAATAACTATTTTTGAGAAAATGTAGTTATGCAAAATAGAAAACTTAAAAACCGTGATGTCAATTGGCTGTATTTTAATGAGCGCGTATTGCTCGAAGCCGCAAATAAAACTACCCCCCTACTAGAACGTCTCAAGTTTTTAGCCATATTCTCGTCTAATCTTGATGAGTTTTTCAAAGTTAGAATCTCGCAATTAAGGCAATTAAAAGCTGTTGACAAAGAATTGAGAAAAAAACTGGTTCTCAAAGCAAATAAGAAGTTGAAGTTTATTTTGGCTAAAGTTTCTGAGCAACAAACCCAGTTCGGAAAGATTATTGAAGAAACTTTAACAGAGCTTAGGCAACATGATACCTACATTAGAAAAAGAAGTGAACTTAATCAAGAGCAGTTAGATTTTCTTGATTCCTTTTTTGACACTTCAATACTAGTTCATTGCAAAACCATTGATATTGTTAGTCCAGCTGATTTAAAAGATGGGCATTTGTACCTTGTTGTTCATATTAAATCAGATGATTTTGATGTCATTGAAATTCCTACCAAGCAATGTTCAAGGTTTATTCAAATCCCTGGAGCGGGAAGCAATTATATCTTTTTAGATGATGCAATCAGACTTAATATACACAAAATAATTTCAGGGAAGACTGTGATCAATTCTTATGCTATCAAATTATCTAGAGATGCTGAGCTCTATTTAGAAGATGATTATACAGATGCTGCCCTGGTCGAAAAAATATATCAATCTTTAGGCAAAAGAAAATCGGGACAACCTACCCGTTTATTGTATGATATGAACATGCCTACAGAATTGCAAGATGCCTTAAAAAAACAACTAGATATCAGTGATGTTGATATGTTCTTAGGGGGGGGATATCATAATATGTCCGATTTTTTTGGGTTTCCAACCCCCGAAAATAGTACTGTATTGCAATATATGTCCAAACCACCTTTAAAGCACCCTACCTTATCATTAACCAAGAATATATTTAAAGTTATTGCAGAAAAAGACCAATTGGTCCATTTTCCATATCAAGAGTTTGAAACGGTTGAACGTTTTATAAATGAGGCTGCTTCAGATGATACTGTTTCCAGTATAAAGATGTCTTTATATAGAATTGCAAAGACCTCAAAGCTTACAGACTCCATTTTAAAAGCCTTGGAGAACGGAAAAAAAGTGCTACTGTTTGTTGAAGCGCAAGCACGCTTTGATGAAGAAAATAATATAAAATGGGGTAGAATTTTTGAAGAAAAAGGCGCCACTGTTTTATTCAGTGTACCAAACATAAAAGTGCACTCAAAGATTGCCTTGGTAGCGCGACTCATAGATAACAAAGTCGAACGTTATGCGTATATCGGCACAGGAAACTTTAACGCCAAAACGGCAAAGTTATATTGTGATCACGGATTGTTCACTGCTCATCATAAGATAACAGAAGAGCTATCACAAGTCTTTGACATTCTTGAACGCAAGCTTATAATTCCTAAACTGAAATACCTTCTGGTGTCTCCATTTACCACGCGCAGTACATTCTTAGAGCTTATTAAAAACGAAATAGACAACGCTAAGCGGAATAAACAAGCAAAAATCACCCTTAAGATGAACAGTTTAGAAGACTCTAAAATGATTGCCGCGCTTTACGAGGCAAGTGAGGCTGGGGTTGAAATACGTTTATTGGTGCGTGGTTTCTGTTGCTTGATTCCCAAAAAGGAGTCTGAATTACTTCCAGGAGAAAAACCAATTTATATCACCAGTATCGTAGACCGATTTTTGGAACATGGCAGAATCTATGTCTTTGAAAACGGGGGTGAAGAACTCATGTATATTGGTTCTGCGGATTGGATGACACGAAATTTAGATAAACGTATTGAAGTATTGACCCCTATTTTAGATAAGGATATTTTTAAGGAGTTAAAGGATATTTTAGAAATTCAACTTGCCGATAATGTAAAAGCCCGTATTTTAGATATTGAAGATTCTAACACTCGGGTGAAGAAAGAGCCCAATGAAAATTCGATACGCTCGCAATATGCGATTTATGATTATTTGAAAGATAGACTTCATGAAAAAAGTTGACATCATTGGAGTACCAGAACACTTTAACTTACCCTGGCATTTGGCCATTGAAGATGGAGCTTTTGAAACACGCGGTATCAACCTAGAATGGACCGATATCCCTGAGGGTACCGGCAGAATGTCTAAAATGTTGGCTGACGGAGAGACTGACTTAGCCATTATTTTAACCGAAGGGCTTATAAAAAGTATCTCAGAAGGCAACCCCACAAAAATTGCCCAAGAATATATCGCATCACCATTATTATGGGGTATTCATGTTGCCCAAGACAGTTCTTACAAAAACATTACAGAACTAAAAGCGACTACAGCTGCCATTAGTCGATACGGTAGCGGCAGTCATTTGATGGCTTTTGTCAATGCGCAAAACCAAGGTTGGGAGACTAACGACCTTAAATTTGAAGTTATTAATGATTTGGAGGGCGCTATTGAAGGATTGACCTCAGGCCATGCCGATTATTTTATGTGGGAGCGTTTTACTACGAAACCATTGGTAGACAATAAGACCTTTAGAAGGTTGGGCGATTGCCCTACTCCATGGCCTTGTTTCGTAATAGCCGTAACCGATTGCTTTGTTCAAGAAAATAAATCGATGCTACGGCATATTCTTGAAGTTATAAATATGTATACCGCCGAGTTTAAAATGATACCTAGTATCGACAGAACTATTGCCAATAGATACGGCCAACAATTGGAAGATGTAAAAGTCTGGTTATCAAAAACTACCTGGGGCCAAAAGCAAATTTCGAAAGATGATTTAATCAATGTTCAAATGCGACTAATTTCTTTGGGGCTCTTAACAGATATAAAAGAGAATGAAGTTTTTCTGTTAGATTGATTAAGAAAAATGTTTGGCAATCAATGTTCTGAATATTAAATCTGAAAGTGGTTTTTGAGAAGTGTCCGAAACATTAGGGTTTTCCATAGCTTTTGCAACTACCGAATCGGTATCGACAGCAGTAAGCATTACAATCACTATTTTTTTCTTAGTCTTTTCATCAATTTTATTTTCAAAAGCCTCCAAAAACTCCCAACCGTTCATAATCGGCATATTCGTATCTAAAATTAGTAGACATGGGGTAATATCTACTGCATTTAAAATCAAAAAATCAATTGCTTCTTTCCCATTTTGAGCAACATTTACTTCTAAGTTTGCATCAAGTTGCTTAAGAAAGAATTTATTCAAAAAATTGGTTGTATCATCATCATCAACCAATAAAACTGTTTTTAATTTACCCACCCGTTAGGTTTTATTGAAAGCTTATTAATCAACAAACGTAGTAATTTTCTTATTGTTTTAACAGTTTCAAAAAAAATGTAATTCACCAACTTATTAACGGTTTATCCATTTTGGACAAAATTTGGTTGGTTTTACTAAAATGTTGGTTTCCAAACCACAATCCCCTATTGGCACTTAATGGCGAAGGATGACCAGAGGTTAAAATGTGGTGCTTGGAAGCATCAATCAGACCAGCTTTCTTTTTAGCAAATCCACCCCACAGCAAAAACACAAGGCCTTCTGTATGCTTTGAAAGTATTTGTATTACACTGTCCGTGAACTGCTCCCAGCCTTTTTTTTGGTGGCTGCCGGCAGTATGGGCCCTAACAGTCAAGGTAGCGTTCAAGAGTAATACACCTTGAGATGCCCATCGCTCTAAATTGCCACTTTCTGGATAGGGTATTCCTATATCGGTTTTAATTTCTTTGAAAATATTGACCAAAGAAGGCGGATGTGGAATACCATCTTGAACGGAGAAACAAAGTCCATTAGCTTGATTGGGACCATGATAAGGGTCTTGACCAATGATTACCACCTTAGCTTCATGAAAAGGACAATGGTCAAAAGCTGAAAAAATGGCTGTCCCTTTTGGATAACACTTATGTTGCTGGTACTCATTTCTTACGAACTGGGTCAGTAATTTAAAATAGGGTTTTTCAAACTCTGCCCCTAAGTGCTTTTTCCAAGATGGATCAATGGAAACATTCATTTCATATAAATTCTTCGCATAAATCTAAATATAATATCTTTCTTATCTGTAGATTAAAAATCAACATATGCCATTTTTAAAAAAAATAAAATTTCCAACTGCGCATACTGTGCTTTTCTTGATTTTAGCTATTGTAAGTTTACTGACATGGGTGATTCCATCTGGCCAATTTGAACGATTGGCGTACGACAGTAAAAATGACTTGTTCATTAGAAGTTCTGTAGATAAAATTATTGAGTTACCTGCAACACAAGCAACCTTAACAAATTTGGATATTCAAATACCACTAGAAAAGTTTACCTCGGGAGCTTTATCCAAACCCATTAGTATCCCTAATAGCTATACATCCATATCTAGTCGTCCGCAAAACTTGGTAAATTTTATTCAAGCTCCCTTAAAAGGTATTATGCAATCTGCTGATATTATTTTACTCGTTTTGATTATTGGGGGTTTAGTGCAAATTGTAAACGCCACAAAAGCTTTTGAGGCAGGTATCGCTTGGTTGGGAAACCAATTACAGGGCAAAGAATATATTCTAATTATTTTAGTGATGACCTTGATTGCCCTAGGAGGCACAACTTTCGGACTGGAAGAAGAAACTATTGCCTTTTACCCCATCTTAATCCCTATTTTTCTTGCGGCGAAATATGATGCTTTAGTCTGTATTGGCACAATTTATATAGGATCATCTATTGGAACAATGGCTTCAACGGTAAACCCATTTAGCAGTATCATTGCATCAGATGCTGCAGGAATAAATTGGACCGAGGGTTTATATGGCAGATTGTTAATGCTCATTTTGGGGCTAATTATCTGTATTGCTTACATCATCAGGTATGCTCAAAAAGTAAAAAAAGACCCTAGGAGTTCCATTATCTATAGCCAAAAAGAAGCGATAGAAAAGAAATTTGCCGATATCGACTTTACTAAAACTATCAAACTTGATTGGAAATTAAAATTTGTACTTTTTCTATTCGCCAGTTGTTTTATTGTCATGATCTATGGCGTATCACAATTAAACTGGTGGTTTCTTGAAATGACGAGCATTTTTTTGGCTGGAGCCTTAATCATTGGCGTACTTATGCGAATGAACGAAAAGTTGTTTGTACAAGAATTCATCTCGGGAGCAAAAGACTTGTTGGGTGTGGCTTTTATTATTGGTATTGCTAGAGGGGTAACTGTTTTAATGGAAGATGGTCAAATCAGCGATACCCTACTTTATTATACAAGCCAAATTACCTCAGGAATGGAAAAAGGTCTTTTTATCAATGTATCCTATTTACTATATTCTGGCTTGACATTTTTTATTCCATCATCATCAGGTATGGCTGTACTAACAATGCCAATTATGGCACCACTATCTGATACCGCTGGTATAGATAGATCTATCATGGTAAACGCCTATCAATATGGTACCGGACTATTTAAATTTATTAATCCAACCGGTATTATTTTGGCTTCCTTAGCTATTGTGAACATAGGCTATGATAAATGGCTCAAGTTTGTATGGCCCCTAGTCTGCATCATTGCAATTTTAGGAATACTAATGCTTACTTTATCTGTGTATTTATAGTGATAATGGTTATTTTAGATGAGTTATGTGCTGTAATCTTCTAAAATGAAAATAGACTATAAAATTGTTTACTTAAAAAAATTGTTCCCTTTGCGAATTAGTCGTGGCGTACGCGATGGGCAGTCGAATTTATACTTATCTGTTACCGATAATGGCTATACGGGCTGGGGAGAAACATCACCAGGGCAATCAGAAGGTGCCGCTTCACCTGAAGAAGCTCAAAAGCAATTGGAGTCCTTTTTAGCGACCAGCCCAAATCTTAATTCGCCATTCCAAACCTATGATGCAGCTATATCTTTTGGACTGGCACCATGTGCGCTCGCAGCTCTCGATATTGCACTTTGGGATCTCTTGGCAAAAAAAGCCGGTTTACCGCTTTATCATTTATTAGGTTTTCCAAAACCAAAGCATGCCACATCAATCACTTTGGGGATTATGAGCCCCGAGGAAGCAAAGGTCCGCCTTCCTTTGATTTTAGAAAATATGGATATTCGCACCTTAAAAGTGAAATTGGGTAATAATGATGGTATCGAAGCTGATAAAGCCATGTATAATGAGGTTTTGGAATATCACAAAAAATATCCTTTGGCCATACGAGTCGATGCCAATGGAGGTTGGACATTAGATGAGGCCAAACATATGATGCAATGGTTGGCAGAACGTAATTGCGACTATGTAGAGCAACCATTAAAAGAAGGGCAAGAACTTGATTTACCTCAGCTTTATGAGAATAGACCATTACCGATTTTTGTAGATGAATCTTGTAGATTGGCCACTGATATTCCAAAATGGGCAAACGCTGTCGATGGTGTCAACATGAAATTGATGAAGTGCGGAGGAATAACTGGTGCGTTAAGCATAATTGCAACGGCCAAAGCATTCAATTTACAAACTATGATTGGCTGCATGGGTGAATCTTCTATTTCCATTGCGGCAGGTGCTGCAGTTTCTGGGGTTTTGGACCATATTGATTTAGACTCCCATTTAAATCTGAATCCCGACCCATGTGAGGGAGCTCCTTTAATCAACGAAATTACCATGCCTTTGGATATTTCTGGTCATGGGGGAAAATTCAAATCTTAAATTCCTGATTATGTTTGATGCCTCTCAAAAAATGTGCATTTATATGGAAGGTGCGCTTGATAATGATTCTGGTAAAATGGGTTTTGGCCTCATGCGATTTTCAAAACACCCAATTATTGGAGTCATTGATTCAAAATTTGCTGGAAAAACCGTTAGTGAAGCAGTGGGCTTACCATATGACATTCCTGTTTTTGAAACAGTAGAAGATACCATAAAACGGGGTAGTGAAATTATTGCATTGGGCATTGCCCCTTCAGGCGGTCGTTTTCCTTCTGAATGGGATGAGCCTATTTCAACAGCTTTAAAATCAGGCTTATCTTTGGTTAATGGTCTGCATGATGATTTGAATGCTAGGTTAGGTCATTTGTTATCAAGACAGGGACAAGTCATTTGGGATGTACGAAAACCCGAACACTCCTACCCCATTGCAACAGCTAAAGCAGCCCAATTGAAGAACAAACGTGTATTAATGGTCGGTACTGATATGGCTGCAGGCAAAATGACCGCAGGGTTAGAGCTTTATGCAGCACTTAAAGAACAGGGAATCAAAGTGGGGTTTGTGCCAACTGGTCAAATCGGAATAACACTTATGGGTAAAGGTATTCCCTTAGATGCCATAAAAGTAGACCAAGCAGCTGGGGCCGTTGAACAGGCTGTTTTAGAACAATCTGACAATGATATTATCATAATTGAAGGACAGGGTTCCTTAGCGCACCCTGGTAGTACCGCTACCCTACCTTTGATCCGTGGTTCTCAACCCACTCATATGATTTTATGCCATAAAGCAGCACACACCCATCTTCGTTATCCGGTTTCCCATATACCGATACCACCTCTTGATGAGTTTATTCGATTAAATGAAAGCGTTGCCGAAGTCTGTGGTAGTCACAGCAAAGCCAAAACCATTGGAATAGCTTTGAATACCAATGGATTAAACGATGAACTGGCAGCAATAAAAATGGATGACATTGCCAAATTGACGCAATTGCCTACCACAGATGTGGTCAGGATTGGAACCGATTTATTAGTTAACGCCCTACTCTCAAACTAGCTATTTTGAATTTAGAACAACTTCTAACAAAAGAATTTGGTTTTAAGTCCCAAAAAATCAAGAAACTGGTTGGATATGACAACAAGAACTACCTAGTTACTGAGAATAACTCACGTTACATTTTAAAAACATATCATTATTCCCAATACTTATGGGACGTATTAGGCTCAGAAAACAAGGTGCTAATTGCACTTAAAGACTCTGGATTAGATACAGTACCAAGCCCTATTGCTTTTCTTGATGGATCTTTTATTAAAAATATTTCTCACAACAAAGAACAGATTATCATTAGGCTGCTCACATTCTTAGAAGGGGAATTTGTAGGAGATACTACGCCAACCATGGAAATCGCAAATGCTATTGGTGCGTTTGTGGCCAATATGAACAAGAAATTAAATTCTCTTGAGAATTATGTCTTGCGCGCACGTAAATGGGAATGGGACTTACAATATTTTCCACTGAACAAAAAGTACCTTTCTGCAATTACAGATTCAAAAGACCGTAATCTGGTTTTATACTTTTTTCAGCACTTTGAAAAAAGTATAGTTCCCGTTTTACCCACATTAAGAAAACAAATCATTCATAATGACGCGAATGAGTGGAATATTCTAGTCAAAAACAATGAGGTAACAGGTATTATTGATTTTGGAGATATAGCCTATTCACCATTGGTCAATGAATTGGCCATTGCCATAACCTATATTGCCTATGATAAGGAAAAGCCGCTGAACTGGGTCATAGCACTATTGAAAGGTTACCATAGTGTCAACCCTGTTTTAGAAGAAGAAATTGATCTGTTATATTATTTAATAGCTGCCCGGCTCTGCACCAGTGTTTGTAATTCTGCACATTCTAAAAAAACGGACCCTGAGAATAATTATGCCTCCATAAGCGAAGTAAACGCTTGGAAAACATTAAGAAAATGGATTCGTTTAAACCCTATTCAAGTAAAAAATGAATTTAGGCAAGCGGTTGGTTTCTCTCCAATTGAGCAACTAGCCCTAGATAGGGCATTGGCAAAAAGGTTTCAGCACATAAGCCCGATTCTTTCAATTAGTTATCAAAAACCTATTCAAATGGAAGCTGCTGCTTTCCAGTATATGTATGATACTAGTGGAAATACTTTTTTAGATGCCTATAATAACATTCCACATGTTGGTCATTCACATCCAAAAGTAGTAGCTGCGGGTCAAAGACAAATGTCAAAACTAAACACCAATACGCGTTATGTTTATGATGTGCTTGGTGAATATGCCGAAAAGCTACTGTCAAAATTTCCAAAGCCTTTAAACAAAGTATTTTTTGTGAATTCGGGTAGTGCTGCTAGTGATTTGGCGATTAGAATGGCAAAGACACATACCAAAAGACAGCATATTATGGTCATGGAGCATGGTTATCATGGCAATACCCAAACCTCCATAGACATTAGCGACTATAAATTCAGCAATAAAAAAGGACAAGGACAAAAGGAGTATATTTTAAAGACATCTATCCCAGATAGTTATCGCGGTAAATACACAACTACGGATGCAGGAGTACTATTTGCCAAAGATGCCATCAATGAGTTAGAAAGCACTAATGAATCAATTGCTGCATTTATAGCAGAACCTATTGTTGGTTGCGGTGGTCAAGTACCGCTAGCGGATGGTTATTTAAAAGAAATCTACCCGGCTGTCCGTAAACAAGGTGGGGTATGTATTAGTGATGAAGTACAAACAGGATTTAGCCGATTGGGAAAGTACTTCTGGGGATTTGAAATGCATGAAGTCATACCTGATATTGTGGTTTTGGGCAAGCCTATGGGCAACGGGCACCCCATTGGTGCGGTAGTGGTTACCGATGAAATTGCAGCTTCATTTGAAAAAGGCGTAGAGTTCTTTAGTTCATTTGGCGGCAATCCCGTTTCTTGTGCAGTTGGCTTGACCGTTTTAGAAGTGATTGAAGAGGAAGGCTTGCAACAACAAGCTGAAGAGGTTGGTAATTACTATCAAAAAGAACTTAGAAAGCTACAGCGAAAGTATCCTGTAATTGGAGATGTTCGAGGTGCCGGTCTTTTTATTGGTATTGATATGGTACATCCTGAAACTAAAAATACCAATCATCAACTTGCGCAGTACTTAAAAAATGAATTGCGAAACCAAAATATTTTAATTAGTACGGATGGTCCAGACGATAGTGTTTTAAAAACAAAACCTCCCTTGTGTTTCACTAAGAATAATGTTGATGAGGTCATTGATGCTATTGATAATGCGATGCTACAGTTTTACAAATAACTTTGAGAGCAAACATGTCAAAATAGGCGATTAAAGAATAGTTATCTTTGCCCTGCTATAAAAAGAACATGCAGCAAATCAATTCGAAAACCCTTCAAGATTTAGAATTCCCAACTGTTTTAGAGCAACTCAAAGCGCGTTGCAATACGGAGATGGGTAAGGAACATGTAGTAACCTTATCGCCTGTCAATGATGAAGACAAGGTGCTGACCCTATTAAAGCAAACTTCTGAATATCTGGCATCTTTTGAAAATGATAACCGTATACCAAACCATGGTTTTGACACCATAGATGGAGAGTTAAAATTGCTCAAAATCGAAAATACCACTTTAGAGCTTTCTGGGTTCCGACGCATCAAACA
This sequence comes from Croceitalea rosinachiae, assembly GCF_031846445.1. Lineage (NCBI taxonomy): Bacteria > Pseudomonadati > Bacteroidota > Flavobacteriia > Flavobacteriales > Flavobacteriaceae > Croceitalea > Croceitalea rosinachiae. Next base: position 815,536 of record NZ_JAVRHR010000002.1, read on the forward strand.
GATTTGCAATACCATCATCATCCATAAAAAGTTCTTCAAAAAATTTAAAGAATATTACCCGCTTCTTTTTGCATTTTCAGAAACTGTCGAACAGAATTCTTCCATTCCCGAAAGTATTGACAATGTCATTGACAAGTTTGGTGAAATAAGAGATGATGCCTCTCTAGACTTGAAACAAATCAGGCATCAAATCAATCAAGTACGCGGAAAAATCAATCAAAGCTTTGGGGTAGCATTAACCCGATATCAGGCTTCTGAATTTTTAGACGAGATAAGGGAATCTGTTGTAGACAACCGCCGAGTTTTGGCTGTTAAGGCCATGTATCGAAAGAAAGTGCATGGTACCGTTATGGGAACCTCAAAAACAGGCAGTATCGCCTATATAGTTCCAGAGGCCACGCTACGGTTTAGTTCAGAATTAAGTAATCTTGAATTTGATGAAAAAGAAGAAATCCAGCGTATTCTTAATGAGTTGACCAATAGTATTCGCCCTTTTCAAGAAGTACTATCAGCCTATCAAGAATACCTTACCCATATTGATATTACTTCGGCAAAAGCAAAATATGCCAATGAAATGAATGCCATTCTTCCTGAAATCAGTGAAGAACGCCGTTTGTTTTTAAGAGATGCCTATCACCCGCTGCTGTATTTAAATAATAAACAGAAAAAGGAAAAAACGTGGCCACAGACTATTGAATTACATGCCGAAAATAGAATCATAGTAATTTCTGGACCCAATGCTGGTGGTAAAAGTATTACCCTAAAGACCATAGGGCTTTTACAAGTGATGCTGCAAAGTGGTTTGTTGATACCCGTTCATGAGCGCAGTACAGTGTGTTTTTTCAATAAGGTTTTAACGGATATCGGTGACAACCAATCCATCGAAAACCACCTCAGCACCTATAGTTATCGCTTAAAAAACATGAATCAATTTTTAAAGAAGTGCAATAACAAAACACTTTTTTTGATTGATGAGTTTGGTACGGGTTCTGATCCAGAGCTGGGCGGTGCTTTGGCAGAGAGTTTTTTAGAGGTTTTTTACGAACGTGGCGCCTATGGCGTGATTACGACCCATTATGCCAACTTAAAATTATTGGCCAATGAACTGCCTCATGCCACCAATGCCAATATGCGTTTTGACAATAAAACCTTGCAACCCACTTTTCAATTGATACTGGGCGAAGCTGGGAGCTCATTTACCTTTGAGGTAGCTCAAAAAAATGGCATCCCTTACTCCTTAATCAATAAAGCGAAGAAAAAAATTGACCGCGGCAAAGTTCGTTTTGACGCGACCATTTCCAAACTGCAACAAGAACGTAGTAAAATGGCGAAAACAGGTTCTCGTTTACAAGATGAGGAAACCAAAGCCAGAGAAGAAACAAAGCGTTTAGAAGCTTTGAATGCCAAGGTTAAGAGTAAGCTTGAAAATTATCAAGAACAATATGATCATAACCAACGCATGATCTATTTAGGAAATAAACTAAATGATATCGCCGAAAAATATTTTCTAGATCATAAAAAACGCCCCTTGATTTCAGAATTGCTCCGCATTGTTGAAACGGAGAATAGCAAACGTAAAAAGACCACAGCAAAACAGGCCAAAGCTAAGAAAGCACAAAAGAAACAGGTAGCAAACGAACTCGAGCAAAAAATAGTTAAGGTCCGTAAAGAGAAAGTTATCAAAAAGAAAAAGGCGGTTCAAGCTGAAAAGGCAAAACCCAGGCCTGTCTTCAAAGTTGGTGATCGAGTACGTCTTTTTGATGGCAAAGCTGTTGGAACTATTGATAAATTAGAAAAAAATAAAGCAGTAGTAAACTATGGCCTTTTTACCACAAATGTGAGTGTGGAACAGTTAGATTTGGTGGAAGCTAAAAAGTAATCATTTATCCTTTTTGAACAGTTCTATCTTAAAATATAATGGGATTCAATTAAGAACTTATTATTTTTAGATAAAAATCTGAGGAAACGAATTTTATACTATTTTACTCACTATTAAATCATTTTCCAATGAAACAAAGCATCATCATTGCCGCAGTAAGTCTCTTATTTATCATTTCTTGCCGTACGAAGTCAGCGTCCAATTCAGAGTCAGATACTATAACTGAAACTTCCCAAGAAATGGAAGTTCAGACACCAGACTTTCAAATTTCATTGGCCCAATGGTCTTTTCATAAAGCATATTTAGGAACTCTGAAAGAAGGAAATTGGGATTGGTTTATGAAAACGCTACAAGAATCACCTGATGATATATTATTAGGAGAAGCTGACCCAAAGGACTTTCCAGAAATGGCCGCAAAGTTTGGTATCAATTCCATTGAATTGGTAAATACCTTCTATTATGGAAAAGCAGATGACCAAGCCTTTTGGGAAGATTTTAAAAAACGTTGTGATGCAGCTGGCGTAACGGTTGGATTGATCATGTGTGATGTATTGGGTAATCTTGGGGATGCCGACCCCGAAGCGAGAAAAAGAACTGTGGAAAACCATCATAAATGGGTGGATATTGCAAAATTTTTAGGGGCGCATTCCATTCGCGTAAATGCTGCTGGTGAAGGAAGTGCTGAAGAAGTGGCCGCAAACGCAGTCGACGGTCTAAAACAATTAGGGGAATATGGGGCTACCCAGGGTATCAACATTATTGTCGAAAACCATGGAGGGTATTCTTCAAATGGCACTTGGTTGGCTGGAATCATGGCCGAAGTGAACATGGACAATGTGGGCACACTTCCAGATTATGGTAATTTTTGTATTGAGCGCAGTTCTGATGGTTGTGCTAACGAATACGATCGCTATAAAGGAATGTCTGAATTAATGCCGTACGCCAAAGGGGTAAGTGCGAAATCACACGATTTTGACGAGCAAGGAAATGAAATCCATACCGATTTCTACAAAATGTTGAAAATTGTGAAAGATTCAGGCTTCAAAGGGTATATCGGTATCGAATATGAAGGTAATGTTCTTTCTGAAGAAGAAGGAATCGCTGCTACCTTGGCACTTTTAAATAAGGCAATCGATAGTATACAATAAGAAACACCTGCTATTATTCAATTAAAAAAGTGGACTATATAAGGTCCACTTTTTTAAAGATAACAGCCGGCATCAAGTTGTTGAACCGAACCTGAGCGGCCGACTGTATTTCATTTGTTATTCATATTCCACTCTTTTTACCGTAAAAGTGACCTTCATCTTATCTTCAAAAGAATCCAAGGAATGTGAATAATTGCGGTTAGGACCTTTTGTGCCATCTGGGTTGTCAATTATTGTCAATACGGGGACATATCCAATATCCTCCAGTGCAATGGATAAGCTATCATCCCCTAAATCATCATATCCAATAAAATTTTTATCCTTCAGATGAGCATAAAGGTAGACCTCATCAGAGCTTAGATTAGGCCTATAGAGTTCAATTTCTTTTGATGTATTTATCGTTTTTGGATCCGTTGGGGAAACATCAACATGATTGTCATCGTTCTTTGACCAAGAAGCAGAGCCCCCCGTGTAATCAGTACTTCCGCTTTTTCGTATTCCAGCAGTGATATTACCAAAAATTTCTTTTTCCGCGATTCCTGTTCTAGAAATCTCTTCAATCGTCACTTTGTATTTAAACCATGCCTCTTCACAGGAGCGAACAGGGTATTCCGAAGCCAATACTACCCTAGCAACGGGCATATCTTTTTTAATATAGCGTAGCTTGTAGGCCAATAACTTTCCAGGGGATTCTTTAGAGTAATTGCCCCCATTTATAATGTAGCTATACACACCATCAGGACCTGTTATCACACCAACTGCATCTTCAGCAGATCCACCGATAACCAACGCCTCAACTTTAGAACTACTTACGATCTTCTCATAGTCTACGTCAACTCCTCCTTCTCCGCTCGATTGCCCTTGGCTAAAGGAAAGACCAAAGGCGGATTTCACCTCTAAATAAGAGTAATCCGATTCTACCGTATATAAGACCATTCGACCATACATAGCGGAAGACACAATGACCGGACTTGTTCCATTAAAATTCGGCAATGTTGTGAAAAGTGAGCCAGGGTCTTCATTCGGAGGCAAGGTCATATCAATGGTATAGTATTCCTGAAAAAACTTCACTACATACTTATATCTGTATGTGGAATTTGAAAAATCGAAAGAGGCCGAAACATCTTTGTTTTTGGAACGGTAATTGGCACCTAAGGCAATATCCAAATGTTCTTCTGAATATACCTCCTCAACCGTAAAATTTAATTCAGCAGGAGTTGCACCATTTACACCTTGATTAAGTAATTCATTCAAGCCATTTCTCACGCCATCCAAATCGGGTTCATCAATTTCCACAGATGCACTACCATCAATGTTTTCCAACGAAATGGATAAGGTAATAGGAGCGCGTCCACCATTGATTCCTATATATTCTCCAGTGGGGATAGATTCTCCCTTTAACATTGCTCCAGGGTAAATTACATCTGTGGATGGATCTAAGGCAAGCATTTCATCAAAACCTGGTGCGGCTTTATAGCGCCTTACTGTACATTCATAGTCCAAATCACGTTTCGGATCTTCCTCCGCTAAAAGCTCAGGTGCTGGAATTTCATCTGGCTGTGAAAATGCTTGCAATTGAGCAAGTTGACTATTAAAATTTTCATCTCCTCCCTGAGATATGGGATCATCGTCATCCGAACCGCCTATAGGTTCGATATTTTCATCCTTACTACAGGCAAAAAAAAGCATGAGAGCACATAAATACGTAATCCTCAATAAGCTTTTGGTTTGTAATCGATTTGTTTTCATAATTTCTGGTTTTTAAGATTCAACACCTCAAAACTAGAAGCGGAACCAGCTCAAACCTAATTTTGTCCATGGACAAAGTATGGACAAGTAACATATATTTACCCTTAATACATCATGGACAGGAATTTTTAACCAAAAAAAATATATGGTTTTAAATAACTGTTTATCAATATTTTAAATCGAATAATGATTCGATAATATATAAAAATTATATAGACTATGCATGGACAATACTTATACTGCCTAATCTCAAACTATGGTACTCAACTGCATAATAAACTATCTTAGTATTCAATAGTTATCGAATAAGTATGAAAGTTATAAGTTATTTAGGTCTGGTTCTATCATTATTAATTCATGTACAGGCAATAGGTCAATATGATGCTACCCCTCAACAAATTGATAGTCTAAAAAATCTTTTAGAAAACACAAAAAGAGACACAACGCATACATCCATATTAACAAATCTATGGAGAGCACATATTGACAACAATATTGATAGTGCCTTTATGTATGCCGGTGAAATCATTAAACTTGGAAAAGACTTAAATCATGTGCCCGCTGAATATACCGGATATCAACGTATGGGTATAGCCTACTCCTATACCGATGATTATGAAACATCTAATAAATATTATAGAAAAGGTTTAAAACTTAGCATAGATAAACAGGATTATAGTTGTATTGCCGTAATGCATTTAAATATAGCAACGAATCATAACATCTTAAACCAAGAAGATAGCACCATATATCATGCAAAACAGGCAATTCCAGCATTTTTAAAGTGGAACGATTCTTTAGGGTATGCAGGGTGCCAAAGTCTTATTTCTAATGTATATTTTACAAAAGGTCAATATCGTTTATCCCTTGAGTATGCAATTGAAGCTATGAATACTTATCATAAATATGATCATTATAGAGCTAGAAAAGGAGAAGTAAGTATGATGACAAAAATTGCTAGAAATTATCTTAAAATGCAGGATACCCTTTTGGCAATTGATTACTTAAATAAAGGGTTAGCAATCCATAAAGAACAGAACGATAAGCATGGCCTTTTATATAACCTATTTCTTATCGGCCAAATTAATTCAGACAATACCAATAATTCTGAAGAAGCTAAAAGAATGCTTCTTGAGAGCGAGTCAATTGCAAAAGAAATGAAAAACCCAAGCGGTCTAATTATGGCAAATTATGGATTAGGTTATTATTACAAAAAACAGAAGAATTATAATGAAGCGAAAAAAAGGTTAAAACGCTCATTAGCTTTAGCTGACTCTTTGAAACAAAAAGCAAATATCATAGACAACCAAATATTACTTTCTGAAATAGCAATTACTGAAAAGAATTATAACAAAGCAATTTACATAGCAAACGAAGTTCTTGAACTGGCAAAGAATAAGGAATTTTTAGAAAATCAGGTTAAAGCCTTCAAAATTTTATCTCAGGCAAATGAGCAGTCAGGAAATAAAGAGCAGGCGTTAGTTAACCATAAACTGTTTAAAAAATACAATGACAGCATTTATAACATCAATAACGGTCAGCGTATGGCCGAACTTCAAACTATCTACGAAACAGAAAAGAAAGAAGCCGAAATCGCCCTGCAAGAGGAAGAAATAAAGACTCTTAATGAAAAGGCTAAAAACGACAAACTTACTAAGGGGCTTTATGCAGGTGGCGCCATTTCTGGGCTGGCTTTGTCTGGATTACTATTCTTTGGGTTTAGACAACGTATGAAGAAAAACAAGGTCGAAAGAGAAAAACAAGAGGAGATTTTAAAAAAAGAAATAGAGCACAAACAAAAAGAGTTAACCAGTCAGACTTTGCACTTAGTACAAAAAAACACCTTTATTCAGGAGCTTATGGAAAACTTGGAGAATGTGAAAAACTCTCCGGACAAGTTTAAAACCGAGTTTCGACGTATCGTCATGTTATTGAAGAAAGAAAATGCCTCCGACAAAGACTGGGAGGTATTTAAAACCTACTTCGCAGAAGTGCATAATGACTTTGACCAAAAACTAAAAACGTTATCCTCCGATATTTCAGAAAAGGAAATTCGTTTGGCCGCTTTTCTTAGAATGAACCTGACCACTAAAGAGATTGCAGCTACCTTAAATGTATTGCCTGATAGTATTTTAAAGTCAAAATACCGTCTGAAAAAGAAATTGGGATTGAAAAAGGAAACCGATCTAACAGGTTTCTTAAATACCCTATAAAAAAGGGCCGCTTATAGCGGCCCTTTTTAGGTAGTGCTTCGCTCAGAGATTGGCTATTTGAAAGACACACATGCATTGCCTTTGAACTGCCAATTGATGATAATGTCATCTTGATTGGCCGTAAATGTTGTTCGGCAATAGGAACTATTATTGCGCTCTACGATCTGATCTGTATATTCATTGAAGCGCTTGGTTACATACCCATCACTGGTATATAACCAGGTATACATGGTATTGCCATTGGGCATGGTATATACATCGCCTGGAGGACCCCACGAAGAAATCAAGTTATTTACATTACTTCCTTTCCATGTACTGACCCTGTTCGCGTAGTTCTTTGAGGATATACACGACGTTGCGAGCAATAAGCTAAACAAAATAACGGTTGTTTTTAAAATTCTTGTTTTCATCTTTTGCTACATTCTATGGTTTAATACGCCATATTGATCGTCTCACAAGCGGAAATATCTAAGGTTCTTTCTTCCAGGGTGGTACTTCGTATTTGACAACGATCACCTACACACGAGGACGTAATTCTTCGAACTAAAATGTTGGGCACCCCGGCCGCAAGATCGATACTCTTTGTTTCACCAGGCGCAACGGACAGATCACCAGGGGTGTTGGAACCTATCCGCACTGGGTTGATATACAAGTGTACATTCCCTTCAGTACCTAGGTTTTGAAGGGTTATGGTGCCACTGTTCGCTTCTTCACAGGCTTCCGTTTTTTCACAGGAGGTACCGGCGAATAAAACAGATAATAATACGACTACATAAAAAATTCTTGGAGTTTTCATACGATTTAAATTTGTGGATTAAACTGAATTTTGGAGTTACTTGCGACCGGTTTAGTCTGCAGCCTAACCAGTGCAAGACTCCACAAAAATTTGGTTATCAACTTAATGACAGCACAAACCTAAAAGTTGAAAACTGAGGGTAAAAAAAAACGGGGGGTACGAAAGGGGTACAGGGTCTTCTACTGGGGGGTACAATTGGGGTACACCCTCTAAACCCTTAATTTTACTAGGTGTTACAGCTCTATTCTAAAGCAATTATATTGCCATTATGGTCGTATCGAGGGATTCCTCCGGCGCGAGCTGCATTTTTTTTCGAAGTCGTTGCCTCGCTTTTTTAACCCCATCAGAAGAAATATTCAAAATATTGGCGACTTCTTTAGAAGAGAGATTCATTTTTATAAGCGCCATTAAACGCAATTCATTTCTGGTAATATCCGGATACTTTGAAAGTGCATCTTTCTCAAAATCTTTGTGAACGGCTTCAAAGTAGAGTGTAAAATTTTCCCAAACCTTATCACCTTGTTGATCAAAATTAATGGTGGTTATCAAATCTTGATATGACCTTCCATCGCCTTGTCCGTTCTTTAGTTCTAAAGCTTTTTGTTTTACACCTTCCAATACTTCATTCTTTTTCGCTAGCTGTAAAGCATGAGTAGTTAGTTCTTTCTTTTTAAAATCGAGTTCAGTTTTAACACGTTCTCGCTCCAGCCTATTTCGTTTCATTTTCTGTCGCAATGCATAAATCCCTATCCCAAATATCAATACGGTAGCTATTAAGCCAGCAATAAGTGCAATACGTTGAATTCTACTCGCCTTTTGTTTTTCCTCAAGCAGTGCAATCTCTTTATTCTGTAATTCAATTTCCTGTTGACTCTTTTCCGCCTGAAACTGTAATTCTAGGGCGCTGATTTTTTGTTTGTTCTTTTGATTGAATACGGTATCGTTTAATGCATAGTATTTCTTGCGGTACTCATAGGCTTTTGAGAGATTGCCAAGTTTTTCATAGGTGTCAGAAATTTTCAAGTAGTCCTTAACAGCATCTAAAGTATTGGATGACTCTCCCGCAATTTCAAGACTCTTCTGAAAAAACCGCAAAGCAGTATTATATTTTCCCAGTTTATAATCGATGTCTCCTAAATAGCGGTTAGTATGGCCAATTTCTTTTAATTCGCCTGTCTCTTCATTTGTGTTAAGGGCCAATTCGAGATATCTTTTCGCTGTTCCCAATGAGTCCAATGCAATATAGGCAGCGGCCATTAAGTTATATTGCTCACCAAGATCATTTTTTAGCTCATTCTCCTTGAAAAATAACAGGCCTTCTTTGTATAATCGTAAGGCCTCCGAATAATCTCCCATTTTGACTAGGTTGGTGGCTAAATTGGATCGTGTTAAGGCCAGACCATAAGGAATATCCTCTTCAAGGCATATGGCTTCTACCCTCTTATAGTAGTCGTTGGATACCTCCAAATTGTCCAATTCTGCATAAAGTACCCCTATATTCATTAAGCTTTTTGGATCCGTTTGTCCTAAGTCCTCTTTTATTTTTAGGGAATTCAGATAAGATTCCAAGGCCAGACCGGTTTGACCCAGATACTTATAAATAATACCCAAATGGTTATAACATTGCGCTAACCAATATTGATCGTTTGCTAGGGTATAAAAATCTTTAGCCAAAAGAGTTTCTTTTAAGGCTTCTTGAAAATTAGAGGTATTTATATAGTAACCGCCTTTCGCATGATGGTAATCCCCTTTAAGCCATGGATTGTCCAGTGCATAGGCAAGAGCTCCTAAAGAATCTGAATACTTCTCAGCCGTCTCTAAATCCCCTATATTTCTATATCTGTAGTGTAGCTTGGTAAACGCATCGGCCAATAGCGAGTCTTTTTGCGAGGGTATAGTTTTAAGAATGCTATCTATTTCACGTTCAACTTGGGCATAGCTTGGTACCAAAAAACAGATACTAAAGAATACCATTACATTGATAACGTATTTCATAATTGGTTGGCGGAAGTAAAGTCTTTTAAAAATACCACTTTTTATAAGAACCTATTTAAGCATAAAAACACCCCATAAAGTACTATTAAAGATTGAAAATGTCAAAAACACATAAATTTTGAAACTCTAGTTTAGGTAGTTTCTTAAATACCTTATAAAAAATATGCTATCACCCTACCCTACCGTATCTTTGTATCGTGGAAGATGGTAAAAAAATAATTCTGTTTGATGGGGTCTGCAACCTTTGTAACTCCTCCATTCAGTTTGTAATAAAACATGATACAGATGATGTTTTCAGATATGCCGCGTTGCAAAGCGAGGTAGGTCGAGAATTGATCTTAGAACGCGGTATTGACACTACTCAGATTGATTCTATTATCTTAATCGACCCAGGTGTAGCCTATTATACGAAATCTGATGCCGCACTTGAAATCGGTAAAGATCTGAAAGGATATCGAACACTTTCCAATTTTTTTAAAGTATTTCCAGTAGGGTTAAGAAATCTGATTTATGATTTTGTGGCCCGTAACCGATATAAATGGTACGGTAAGCAAGATGCCTGTATGATCCCGACCCCTGAGTTGCAAGCGAAGTTTTTGGGCTAGCTTCTCGATACAACTTTTATTTCGCTTCGCTCCATCAAAAATTACTCGAAGTGACAAAGTTCTATTACTTCAAATTATTCAGTATAAAATCTAAAGTAGTATTGGTGTTTAATTTCTGATGAAAAGAATGGCTCTTATAGGCAATAGGATGCACTAAACCCAATTGTTTCATATAATGTATGGACTGCTCACTATCCAAAGCTACTTTTCCAGTCAATAAAACATCCAAAGATTCTTCATTTTTGTAGCGCTGATAAATCTTACGCAAACCACTTAAATACAGGCGGTCTTTAGTAAATCCGCCGCCGCGATGCGCTCGGAGGGTTATAGCAAAAGCCTCTTCTCTATTCAATTTATAGTGCCCATGAATCAAATCAAAGGTATCTGCGAAGGAATAGCCTTTTATTAAACTATCTGCCGCCATAACACGGTACGCCAACTCTTTTAAACGTTTGAGTGTTAGGGCGCCACCCATATATTCACTCAATACAGCAAGACCTTCTTGCGTTTCTACATTTTTGGGCAGGCCATTGGAGAAAATGCTCAAGGGCTGTTGCAATCCGTTGTATGTTGTTACTAAATGTACTCCAATTTCATGATGTGCTAAGGTCAGTAATTGATTCTTACTGAATTTGGTGTTCTTTTTAATGAAAAGAGTTCTTGTGGCATTACTGACCATTGCATCTGCCGAAATATGAACTGAAAATTTCACATTCAACGGAAATTCATACTGAGCTGCAAACTTTTCAAAGTATGCTTTTGCTTCTTCAGCTGTGTAGACCTTATCCATATCAGAACCCAATGGTTCATCACTGTAATGTAAAATAAACTTAGCGTTATCCACATCTTTCTCAGTTGGAGTACCATACACTCGTAAAGAATTGTAATAGAACTTTTTACCCCTACCTATGGTTTCAATACATTGAATCATATTGGCGTAATAGTACACTACATCTTGGTAAAACTTTCTGATGGTCTCATCTTGAATTCGTTCTAGTCGCTGTGAAAAGAACAATCGTTGCAACTTATAAGAATCAAACTTTAACTTGGGGTATTTGAATGCTGGTTCAGCAACATATTTCGAAGAAAAAAAACGCTGTTTTTCCTTTTCAATATTCAATGGATTCACATAGCTCAGTAATTCAATCCGTTTGACCAAGCGATTCAAATTAGAATCAATGTCAAACAAAGCAGGGTATTGCTCTTGTAAATCGATTTGCTGTTTTACTGGAATCATATTTGCTGCAGAAATTCTTCAGTCTGCAAAGGTATCAATTGTTTTAATTGTTCCTCAACAGTCTTTACTACCTCAGGATAAATAACGCCAGTTAACTCATCACAGTATATTTTCGAGATTTCTGTGGCCAAAACCAAGGTATTTTTAAAATTGTGGGTAATGTATTTCAAAAAGTACCCATTCCCTTGGAAAGTATCGTTTATTAAAGAGGTTTGAGGCAGGTTATGAGGTAACTTAATGCCTTTTAATTTTATCCTCCAAGCCTCAGCTATCTTCCCAAAGCGCTCATTATCAATATTCGATGTGCCCAAATTCCATGTGGGCACTGCCCTATCCCACCGTTTCCAATTGTAACTGTGCATGTCGTAGACTATTGCTTTTCCATGAATCGATTCAATCTTTCCAACTAATGCATGTACTACTTTATAAAAATTAACGTGTTTTGATAAGCTATGCTTCTTTTCTTTTTCATCCAGTGGATTCTTCCACAGCTGTTTGCCCCACGCAGTATCAAAAATTGCCGTTTCTGGCGGGCGGTTCAAATCATATTCAAATCGGCTGTCACAACCTGCCAGTACTATCGGTTGCGATTGCACAATTTGTTTGGTGCAGGGGTCTTCTTCATACCATCGTTCATATGATGTATGGATACAATTTTCCCATAAGGATTTTCGAAATTGATGTCCATCATGGACAGCTCCACAGATGTAGGGAGTGTAATCGTCAACTTTTAGGGTGAAAGAATAGTCATCAGATACTGCTTCAAAAATATCCGCTGAATCTATTTTTTGAATGATTTCAGGAACTGATAACCTAAGCATTTTGAACTTCGTTACGCAGGCGAGAACGTCTATTAAAAGCCTCTAACTTATCTAAAACCTTACTTTCAACAAAATCAATGACCTTACATTGAATTTTTGTCTTGTAGACCTTGTTCATATAGGTTACGCCACCAGGTGACATCACATTTACCTCAACCAATTTTCCGCCAATAACATCAATTCCAACAAAAAACAACCCGTCTTTTACCAATTTTGGCCCTATTTGCTTACAGAGTGCTTTTTCTTGCTTGGTCATACTATGCTTTGCCACTGATCCACCAGCAGACACATTGGATCGATGATCATCAGAACCTGGCACTCTTTTCATGGCGCCGATGGGTTCTCCATTCAACAAAAGAATGCGAACATCGCCTTGATCCGCACCTTCAATATATTCTTGAAGTATAACATAATTAGAGCTTCCATCTGAGTTAGTTACATAAAAATCAAGTAACGATTTTATATTACTCATTGCAGATTTTTCAATAAGTATTACCCCTGAGCCACCAAAACCATTTAATGGCTTTAAAATCATTTTATCAGCAGTTGATTCTTTGATTTGTCGAACTAGATAATTTTTATTTTTTGACACATGTGTCGCTGGAATAATATTACTGTGACTATCACCAAAAGCAGCTGTATATAATTTGTTATTCGCTTCACGAAGGCCCTGAAGCGAATTCATAATGAACACGTCATCTTTAACGGAATCTAAAAAATTCAGCATGATAGGGTCTAACGGTGGATTAGCACGCATAAAAATGACATCAAATCCTGCCAAAGGAAGCATTTCTTCTCTTAAACTAGCTTGTTTATAAAAAGTCTTTAGGTTGCTTGACACTTTTTCCATTCGGTTCACCACCGTACAAAAAGCATTGGTAACACTGTTTCGAATGGTCAAGTTTGCAGGACTACAAAGTGCCACACCATGACCACGTTTTACACATTCATGAATCAATGCTAGACTAGTGTCGTTTTCTGGGTCGATTTCCTCCCATGGGTACATTAAAAAACAGATGTTCATGCTCTTGTATTTTTGATTGGTTATTTTACTTCATCGTAATGGTCATCCCAATTTTTTGGTTTTGGCTTGTGTAATTTATCGACTGATTTGGCCACAATAGTAGCGACCGTAGCATCGCCTGTAATATTAACGACAGTCCTAAGCATGTCTAAAGGTCGATCTACCGCGAAAATCAACGCGAGACCAATAGCATATTTCTCTGGGGGAAAACCAACGGATTCTAAAACAATAACCAGCATGACCATGCCCGCCCCTGGTACTGCGGCCGTACCGATTGAGGCCAATAATGCAGTGAGAACGATGGTAAGTTGCGCACCTAAAGGAAGGTCGAAACTCAATGCCTGTGCAATAAATACAGCAGCAATCCCTTGATATAAACTGGTTCCATCCATATTTACGGTTGCACCTACCGGAAGCACAAAACTTGATACTTCTTTGTCAACTCCAATATGCTCTTCCACACGTTCCATAGTAACCGGTAAAGTCGCAGCACTTGAACTGGTGGAAAAGGCCAATAACTGTGCCGGACTTAGTTGTTTTAAGAACCAAAATGGATTCTTCTTGGCGAAAATTGAAACTAATATGCTATAAAAAACAATCATTAAGAACAACCCTAATACCACTACACCTGCATATTTCAGTAGTGCCAATAAAATTTCAGGATCACTGGAAGAGACAACCACATTTGCTAAGAGCGCAAATACCGCAAATGGCGCCGTTAACATTATTAAGTCCACCATTTTAAGCACTACGTCGTTTAGGGAATCAAAAAACTTTTTCAATGGTTTAGCTTTATCCTCACCAATGAGCAACATAGATATCCCCATAAAAATGGTGAAGAAAATTACCTGCAACATCAGTTGATTGTTTCCCAAGGCGCTTACGGCATTATCAGGAACCATATCTTCTAAAAATTTTAAGGGACCACTCTCTTTTTGTCGGGTTGCCTCTTCAAGTTTAGCGGTCACCCCTTCATCATTAGCGTAGGTAGAAGTTAATTTCTCAATAGTTTCTTCTGAAACGCCATTACCAGGTTCTATGAGGTTAACCAAAACAAGTCCTAATATTATTGCTACTGTAGTGGTACCAACGTAGATACCTATAGTTCTTAAACCAATGTTTCTAAATTTGGAAATATCCTTTAAATCGGATATCCCTTTAATCAAAGAAGCCAAAATAAGCGGAACGGCTATAAGCTTAAGCAACTTAATGAAAATGGTCCCAAAAGGCGCTATCCAGTTGGTAACGATTTCTTTACCACCAGCCAAATAGGTCATACCGAAACCGAACACCAGTCCCAATAACATACCGATCATGATTTGCCAATGTAATTCTAATTTACGCATATTGAATATTTGCGCAGTAAGATACTATTTTGAACGGAAAACCACTAATGAGAAATCATTAGATTTTATTAGTACGGGATAAGAGTGTAAAGTCTGCCAAGACCAGTGCCGTCATCGCTTCGACAATGGGTACCGCTCTAGGTACAACACAGGGATCATGTCTTCCTTTTCCTTGCGTTGTAACTTTATTACCTTCTTTATCAATGGTCTCATATGACTGTAGTACGGTTGCCACGGGTTTAAAAGCAACATTGAAATAAATGTCCATACCATTACTGATGCCCCCTTGTACACCACCACTTAAATTGGTTTTGGTCGTGCCATCTGAATTAAATTGGTCATTATGTTGACTTCCTTTCATTTCAATACCTGCAAAACCACTGCCATATTCAAAACCTTTAACCGCATTGATGGATAACATCGCCTTCCCTAGTTCCGCATGTAGTTTATCAAAAACAGGTTCACCTAAACCAATGGGTACGTTTTTGGCCACGCATGTAATGACACCACCTATGGTATCACCTTCTTTTTTAATTGATTTTATATACGCTTCCATCTTTTCAGCTGTAGCCTCATCTGGACAACGAACTGCATTGGATTCAATTTGATTAAAGTCGAGCTTTTGATATGGAATCTCTAGCTTTAAAGTTCCAACCTGCGAGACAAAGGCATTGATTTTGATATCCTTTAAAAATTGTTTGGCAATAGCTCCAGCGACTACCCTGCTTGCCGTTTCCCTGGCTGAACTTCGACCTCCGCCACGGTAATCACGAAATCCATATTTTTTGTCATACACATAATCCGCATGTGATGGACGGTATGAATCTTTAATATGAGAATAATCCTTTGATTTCTGATTGGTGTTATGAATGGCAAAACCAATGGGTGTTCCTGTGGTCTTACCTTCAAAGACACCAGAATATATTTCAATGATATCGGGCTCTTTACGCTGTGTGACTATAGCTGATTGCCCTGGTTTACGGCGATTCATTTCGTGTTGAATCGCCTCAATATCAAGTTCTATTCCCGCCGGGCATCCATCTAAAACCCCGCCTAAAGCCCTACCATGGGATTCGCCAAACGTTGTTAAACTAAATAAAGTACCGAAAGAGTTGCCAGCCATATGTTGGTTTTAGGTAGAAATCAAAGGTAATTTTAAAATATATTTAAAAAAAGAAACTTAGTTACTTAATGATTTTGAAACAAAAAAAATATACCGTAATGTTTTTTTAACAATTACCTCATAAATACTTGACTTCAAATTAAGTTTAAGTTTATTCCTACACCCTTACTTTGCAATTAAACTATTTTGTATTGAAGAAGAGGAAGATAGAGTTAGCCGTAATTTCAGATGTTCATCTTGGAACATACGGCTGCCATGCAGATGAGTTGATGACCTATTTGAACAGTATACAGCCAAAAAAGTTGGTATTAAACGGTGATATTATTGACATATGGCAGTTTAAAAAACGTTACTTTCCGCCATCACATCTAAAGGTACTAAAGAAGATTATTGGAATGGCCTCAAAAGGCACGGAGGTTTTCTATATTACGGGGAACCATGATGAAATGTTACGAAAATTCGCTTACACTTCTATGGGCAACTTTAAAATTGCCAATAAACTTGTACTAAACTTAGATGGCAAAAAGGCCTGGATATTTCATGGGGATGTATTTGATGTTTCTATCCAAAATGCAAAGTGGTTGGCAAAACTAGGCGGATATGGTTATGACCTTCTTATTTTGATAAACAGTTTTGTGAATTGGTGCTTAACTAAGTTGGGCCGAGAAAAGTATTCACTTTCCAAAAAAATTAAGAATAGTGTTAAGGGTGCTATCAAATACATTAATGATTTTGAAGAAACAGCAGGGGATTTAGCTATAGAAAACAATTATGACTATGTCATTTGCGGCCACATCCACCAACCAAAAAAAGAACTCTATGAAAATAAACATGGTAAAACCATGTATTTAAATTCAGGGGACTGGGTAGAAAATCTAACAGCACTGGAATATTCTTTCAAACGTTGGAAAATATATCAATACAACCATGATAAGCTGTCGCCTTTCTTTATGGATGAAGATTTAAAAGAAATGGACATGAATGAATTGATAGCCTCCATAACTGATAAAAATGATATTGGTGATATTGAGGTACAAACGTCAGAAGAAGAAAATCCTTCATCAGTTGATAAGCAAGGCCTGTCTCAAGATACTGACGGGATGTAACGCTTTCCTTTTTGTTCCATCAAAAATTTGATGTCGACAACTGGTTCCGTTGGCAGCAATTAGAGTCTGGTCAGATGCTTTGCGTACAGCAGGGAACAATTTTAACTCTCCAATCTCCATACTTGTTTTGTAATGCTCCTTCTCATATCCGAAAGAACCGGCCATACCACAACACCCAGAAGCAATAATTGTGACTTCATAATTTTTTGGAAGGTTTAGTACATCAAAAGTCACCTTTTGGTTTGAAAGTGCCTTTTGGTGGCAGTGGTTATGAATTTTAACTTGTTTTTTATCTGAAGTAAATAGACTAGAATCAATAATCCCATTTGCTATCTCTTGAGAAAGAAATTCTTCAATTAAAAAACAATTTTGCGCAATTTTATCTGCACTCTTTTGATTATCAAGAAGTCTTTTATATTCGTCCCTGAAAGATAAGATAGCTGAAGGCTCTAATCCTATAATGGGCAATCCTTTACGAGTGAACTCTTCTAGGAAAGGCATGTTTTTGTTGGCTAAGGCCCTTGCTTGCTTTAGGAAACCTTTGGAAAGATAGGTGCGCCCACTTTCTCCAAAGTACAATTCTACATCATATCCTAATCCTTTTAAAAGGGTGATAGCATCTTTTCCAACTTCAACATCCAAATATTTTGTAAACTCATCGATATAAAGAACAACTTTTCTTTTTGTAGGTGTTGAAGTCGTGTCTTCTTTTAGATATTTCTTAAAATTAAAGTCATATACTTTAGGTAAGCTTCTATCTGCAGCCACACCTGACGCTTTTTTTAGCAAACTTCCCAAAGAAGAATCGTATACGATATTAGTGAGTTTCGATACTTTGCTAGCAAGGGCATTTATTTTGGTATTGTAAGCAAATAGCTTGCTCCTGGTGGAATACCCGTTTATCTCTTGATATTGGTATTGAAATTCTGCTTTTAAAGTGGCAACATCAACATTGCTTGGACATTCACTAGCGCATGCCTTACAGCTTAAACACAAATCAAAAACATCTTTCAGTTCTTTATGATCAAACTGATTCGTTTTATCAGAATTTGTCAGAAATTCACGAAGCGCATTTGCACGTCCTCGGGTAGTATCTTTTTCATTTCTGGTTGCATGGTAACTTGGGCACATACCTCCTGGCATGTGATGCGTTTTTCTGCAATCGCCACTGCCATTGCACTTTTCAGCAGCTTTTAAAATCCCCTCGCTATCAGAAAAATTTAGTAAGGTCTTTATTTTAGGTTCTTTTCCATCGATAACATAGCGCAATGATTCATCCATTGGATACGCGTCGACTATTTTACCCGGATTAAAAATGTTATTAGGATCAAAATAGGTTTTTATTCGTTTAAGAAGTTCATAGTTCTTATCCCCAATCATGAGTGGGATAAACTCGGCTCGTACGATACCATCACCATGCTCTCCACTAAAACTACCTTTGTATTTTTTAGTCAATTTGGCAACATCAGTAGTAATCTTCCTAAAAAGTTTGACATCTTCTGATTTTTTAAGATTTAAAATAGGCCGTAAATGCAGTTCCCCTGCTCCGGCATGGGCATAATAGACAGCATTCTGTTGATAACCATCCATAATCTCAGTAAACTCACCAATAAAATCCTTTAAATCTTCTAAAGCGACGGCAGTATCTTCAATACACGCAACTGCCTTTTTATCGCCAACCATATTGCCTAAAAGCCCAAGTCCAGCTTTTCGCAATTCGATTGCTTTTTTTATATCATCACCATATAAAACAGGACTTGCATAGCTAAGACCTGATTTTGAAATAGTCTTTTGTAAAGCATTAATCTCTTTTTCAAGTTTTGATTCACTTTCAGCTTTCACTTCTAACATTAAAATGGCCGCAGGGTCATCTTTTACAAAAAACCGATTAGCCAATTGCTGTCGATTGTTTTTAGTACAGTCTAAAATCACCTTATCCATCATTTCACATAGATGTAAATTATGTTTCATAACTGGAGCGACATCGCTTAGGCAATCTTGAAGGTTTTTGTAGTGTGTAGCCACCATAGCAGCATGTTCGGGTGGTAACACATCTAATTGTAGGGTGAGTTCAGTTGAAAAAGCCAAAGTACCTTCACTTCCACTAAGAAGCTTGCACATATTGAATGCTGGTTCATCAATACCAAAAACTTGATTTTTTAAGAGTTCGTCAACAGCGTAGCCCGTATTTCTTCTATGAATATTTTCTTTAGGGAACTCCTTTAAAATATCTTGTTGAATTTCAACATTAGACAGTTCTTTCTTTAAAGCTGAATAAAGTTTGCCTTCTAATGAAGGTTCTTTGGTCTTTGACTCGAATGTTGCTTTAGAAATATCGCCAAAATGAACCTCACTACCATCTGAAAGTATCGTTTTTATGGCAACAACCTTGTCTCTGGTTACACCATATTGAATTGAAGTTGTCCCAGAGGAATTGTTACCGACCATTCCACCAATCATACAGCGGTTGGATGTTGAAGTATTAGGCCCAAAAAAAAGACCGTACGGTTTTAAATATCGATTGAGCTCATCGCGTATAACACCCGGTTGCACAACAACCTGTCCTTTTTTCTCGTCAAGATGTAAAATCTTTGTAAAATGTCTGGATGTATCGACTATGATGCCCTCCCCCACGCATTGTCCTGCTAAAGATGTTCCAGCAGTTCTGGGCACCAATCCAATACTGTGTTTTGTAGCAAAATCAATTAAAAATTTAAGATCATCAGCATGTTTTGGGTATGCAATTGCCAAGGGAGTTTTTCTATATACAGAAGCATCAGTGGCATATAGTGCCCTTGTTAAATCGTCAAAGAATAACTCGCCTTCTAGTTGTCTATTTAGGTTTAAAAGTGAAGATTTATCCAATTTGGAACAATTTTTGACTACCAAGTAGAGTTAAAATACAATAGTTATAACAAAGCTATTCTTAATTTTCAATTTAAAGAACAACTTATGAAGATTACCACAATTTTTACCTGTCTTTTAGTATTTGCAACAATGGGTGTTACAGCTCAGAGTATTTCTGAACACACCTTAGGTCTTCGTTTAGGCGATAGTGATGGTTTTGGAGCTGAAATATCGTATCAAAAATCCATTGGGAGATATAATAGGGCAGAGTTCAATCTTGGTTGGAGAGATAGTCGAGAATTTGACGCTTTTAAACTTGCGGGAGTATATCAATGGGTACGCAATATTGATGGCGGATTCAATTGGTATTATGGTTTCGGAGGTGGAGTAGGCAATTCTGATTTTGAACCAGTACCCAACAGAGATCGCGATGATGGTTTGTTTGTCTTTGCAGCTGGTAATTTAGGAATTGAATATGACTTTGATATTCCATTATTAATTTCATTGGATATTAGACCAGAAATAGGCCTCTTGGGTTTTAATGAGTTTGATAATGATTTCTTATTTGATATCGCTCTAGGTTTGCGCTATCAATTCTAAAAATCACAAAATTTCAATTTAAAAAGTGTTTGAACTTTCAAGCACTTTTTTTTTGCTCATCAATATCGCTACCTTTGGGAAAAATTAATTTCATGATAAGAAAGTTATCAATTTTTTCATTGTTCGCACTTCTAATAGTCGCATGTAATTCAAATCCAAGTGGCTATACTATTGATGGAGAACTTAGAGGTGAACTGGAAAATGGCACTCAAGTATTTTTAAAAACAACGGATTCTCTTGCAAGAGGATTAATCGATATTGATACAACTACTATTGAAAACAATCAATTTACCTTTACTGGTGAAATAGATGAATTAGGGGTTCATTACTTGTTTTTTGATGGGGTTCAAGGTAATGCGCCACTGATTTTAGAAAATGGCACAATATCCTTTAAAGCTCAAAAAGACAGTCTAGCTTTTTCAAAAGTAAAAGGAACTGCACAAAATGATATGTTCATGGAGTTTTTAGTGGAATCAAGAAGGCTGAGATCTATGTCAAAATCCATGAACGACGAATTTTCAAAAGCCAGGATGGCAAAAGATACAGCTAATATGGAGGCTTTAAGGGCAGAATACCTTGATTTTCAGGAAGAGGCGAAGTCTTATGAAATCGACTTTATAGAAGAGAATCCAAGCGCACTAATCGCAGTCTTGATTCTAGAGCGCATAATAGCCACTAAAACATTGCCTTTAAATGAAGTAGAATCACTTTATGGTGCATTGGCGCCAGAGATAAAGGCTACAGAACCAGGAAAACGTGTTGAAGAAGAATTAAAAAAAGCTAAGGGAACCGCTATTGGATCTCAAGCACCTGAATTTTCAGGACCAACCCCTAGCGGTGAACTATTGGCATTGAATGATGTTAAAGGAAAACTGACCCTCATTGATTTTTGGGCTGCATGGTGCAAGCCTTGTCGTGCTGAAAACCCAAATATTGTCTCCGTTTACGAAAAATATAAAGACAAGGGATTGAATGTGGTAAGTGTTTCATTGGACCGAAAAGAAGAAGATTGGCTTAAAGCAATTGAAGCCGATGGCTTAGAATGGAACCATATTAGTAACCTGCAGTATTTTAAGGGACCAATTGCACAATTGTACAATATAAACGCTATACCAGCGGCATTTCTTTTGGATGAAAATGGGGTAATTGTTGCCAAAGACCTAAGAGGACCAGCTTTGGAGCAGAAAGTATCTGAATTACTTAATTAAGCTGAGTGTTTTATATATTTTATCTAAAATTTATCCTGAATATCATCAAAGCTTCCAAGTACATTAGCACTGGCTGCACTATCGACATCTCCAAAAATATTTACACGAGAGTTCTCGCCAACAAACTCTATAGTAGCATTGTCTTCAAGGATTAAATCACCGTAAACGGTAAGGTTTCCTTCGATTCGTAAAGTTGCGTTTTCTCCAACAGTAAGATTTCTTCTTCTATTGTTTCTAGCAACAATAAACGTACCTCGCATTTCGAAAAGAGCATTGTCAAAAACATCAACTTCTAGGTTCACCGTCCAAGTACCACATAACAACAACTCACCAGCAACATCAATAGTTCTAAAACGCTTAGATCCACTATAGGCAAGCGTTTGAGATGCCGTTACATTTAGAGTGTTACTCCCAGAATAAGTTGGTGTTCCTGAACACTTAGCTGCTAAGTCCTCAGATGGCTTGTTCATTTTAATGATTTGAAGTCCTTCACGACCTGACGCTGCAAAAATATAATCGCCTCTAGAGGCTACATAATTAATAGAGCCATCCAATTCTATTACACCAACTGTACTTAAAGTGCCATTATTATCTTCTGATAGACATAAACCACCTCCGCCATTGGCCATCAAAATCGCTCCTTCATTAAATGCGGTTGCATTAGTTACAATATCACTTTCAGCGACATTTGCAGGGTTTACCGTTATCGGAATATATTCTTGAAAAGTCCCCGTGGCAATATCATAAATTCCAGCCCCATTCTCTCCTTCAGAGACAACAACTTTATCACCCATAAGGTCCAATGTTCTTTTATCGGCAACTCTAAAATCTGAATCTATTTGTATTTGTGAAGTTTCTTCCAGTTGTGCATTCAGAATACGTACACCGATACTCGCATCTAAAACCAAATATTTACCATCTTTAATGACTACTGAACGTAAATCTTCAAAAGGTGCTTCATTGATAATCTCAAGACTGTTTTTATCAAATTCGGTGACATAACCATCTTTACCGCTTGTTACAAACAAGCTGTTACCGCTGACAAGAGCATCGTTTGCATTAAAACCTTCTTGATAATTGTAGGCCAAATCAGAAGTATTAAATCGACCGTTATTTATGGCTACTTTAATTATTACAGAGTTTGCTGTCGCCAGAGCTGATTTTTCAGCATCCATACCTCCTACGATATATCCATAACCGTTATCATAATGGATAGCATTTAAGTCTTTGTCATAAGAATATGCTCTACCTGTAAGACGAGGGGAAGCCGGATCGCTAATGTTTACCACATCGACTGCTCCTTTATAATCCGCTCCAGGAGTATTGTATGAGATGTATGCAAAATCACCATCTAAATGCACATCTGTAGCAGTTAAATTCTCTCCTCCTCTAAAAGAAGGCGGAGAAACCTGTGCGACCAATGATAAAGGATAATCCCCTGCCTGTTCATTTACGAATCGACCTTGAATTGCTCCTTCTCTAGCATCTTCATATATTTCCATCACGCCACTTTTATCGTAAACAATACTGTTGGTCAAAACTGAAGCATCGATTTCATTATCAAAATTAGTAGATTCTTCTTCAAATATTGTAGTGCTATCTGAACATGAAAAAATAAATAACGAAATGAGAAGGGAATAAAGTAAAATTCTTTTCATGGGGGTAGGTCTTTAATTAGTTTGGTTTTGGTTAAACGACGTAAAAACCTACATCTTATATGAATAGTACTATAAATTCGATGAAATACATCAATTCATTGAAATATTCTAAATAAATAAGAATATTCTTACAAAATATGTTAATGATTTTAGATTTTCCCTAATTTTTCTAAAATGAAAAGAATTATAATTGGAACAGCTAGTAACACAACTACCAAGGTATCTGTACTCAATAAACTTGGCATAAATAAAAGTGTTACCGCATAACCGCCAATGGCACCACCAAAGTGGGCCGTATGTCCAATATTTCCCAGTCGCTTTTTCATTCCATAAATTGAATATAAGAGATACCCAATACCTAATACATAAGCAGGTAAAGGAATTGGAATAAAGAATAAGGCTAAGGTCATATTAGGGTTTAATAAAATTGCAGAATACAAAACCCCAGTAACTGCGCCACTTGCACCTACAGCACTATAGTAGGGTTCATCTTTATGAAAAAATAAGGCCAATAAACTTCCAGCTAGTAAACTTATCAAATATAAAATCAAGAATTTAGAGGGACCAAACCAAGAAATTACTACATCGGCAAAAAAGTATAAAGTGAACATGTTAAAGAGCAAGTGTGAAAAATCAACATGCAAGAAGCCTGATGTTATTGTGCGTTCTCTTTGACCTGCTTTAATTCCACCAATACTAAACTTATACCGCTCAAAAAAAGTGGTGTCACTAAACCCACGTAAAGAAACCAAAATATTGGCAGCAATTATGGCAATTGTAGCGACATGTAAATTGTACATACAAGAGTAAGTTTGGTTTCAAATATAGCTATATTTGTGCATACGATTTTTACATGCAGTTGCTAGTTTACCTATTGGTTTATCCCCTTCTTTGGGTCATTTCTAAACTTCCTTTTCGACTCTTATATCTTATTGCAGATGGTGTTTATTACCTTTTGTATTATATAATTGGTTATCGGAAAAAAGTAGTCTACAATAATCTGGCTTTGGTTTTCCCAGAAAAAACAGAATTGGAGCTAATCAATATCCAAAAGAAATTTTATCGACACCTGTGCGATATGTTTTTGGAAATGATTAAAACAATCGGGATAACAAACAGCGAAGTCAGTAAAAGATATGTTTTTACCAACATTGAACTCTATCACAGATTAGAAAAGGAAAATAAGAATACAATTATAATGCTTCCGCATTATGCAAGTTGGGAATGGGTTTTTTCATTAAACGCGCAGAACAATTCCAAAGGATATGGAATTTACCTGAAAATACAAAACAAATACTTCGACAAACTAGTGCGTGATATTAGAAGTAAGTTCGGAACCACTTTAATAGTAACCAATGAAAGTCGAAAAATCATTAAAGACGCCAAGGCAAAAAAATCATTATTTTCAGTCGGCATCATTAGCGATCAGTCCCCGATGTTAAATCGGGCGCGACATTGGGCAAAGTTCATGGGCATCATGGTACCTGTTCACATTGGCGGAGAAGAACTGGCCAAGCAACACAATTTAGCACCGCTCTATTTAAAAGTCAAAAAAGTAAAACGTGGCTATTATGAGGCCACGTTTAAATTACTCGCTGAAGATATTAATAACACTCCTAATTATCATATAACGGATGCTTTTTTACGAGAAACCGAAAAATCAATAAGGGAGGCTCCAGAATATTATTTCTGGACGCATAGAAGATGGAAGCATCGAAATGATGTTCCGACTGAGTATAAAAGCACAGCTGCTAAATGAAGTTTAAAAAGCGTTATTTCATTTATTTTTTTCTAATAAGCTATCTGATATTTGCCCATTCATGTATGACAATGCGTACTTCAGTTAAAAAAACTGAAGAATATTTTTCTGAAAAAGAAGTTGTCTATGAAAACAAAACTGTTAACCTACAAGATGATAATCTTCATTACATAAAAACTGGACAAGATTCAAAGCAAACATTGGTTTTTGTACATGGTTCACCAGGAAGTTGGGATGCTTGGAAAGCCTATTTGACAGATTCAATTTTATTGCAAAACTTTAGAATGGTTGCCGTTGATAGGCCCGGGTTTGGGCATAGTGATTTTAGATCAAGTTTGGCTCTTGAACCACAAGCTGACCTACTGAATTCACTAGTAAAAAAAATAGATAATGGCCAACCCATTACGCTAATTGGGCATTCATACGGTGGACCATTGATTGTAAAAATGGGATTGAAACAACCAACTTTGTATGAAAATTTAATGATTTTGGCAGGTGCGTTGGACCCCGCAGCTGAAAAACCAGAAAAATGGAGAAAACCTTTGACATGGGTGCCTTTAAAGTATTTGGTCCCAGGCGCATTAAAGCCATCAAATGATGAGCTTTGGATGTTGAAGGATGACTTAATGGCAATGAAACCCGAATTAGCTTCTCTTTCGCAAAATGTCATGATTATACATGGTGCCGCCGATAAACTAGTACCTTATCAAAATGTCGATTTCATGCAAAATGAGTTTACTAATGTAAATTCTATTGAGACCATAAGTCTTGAAAATGAGAGACACTTTATTGTCTGGGATAGGGAAAAACTCATTAAGAAAACCTTATTGGAATGGCTGCTAAAAGATTAAGACAATACCTCTTTTCCAACAAACAATAGGATGATATTTTGTACATTGACCATTCTATTCTTTATACCATGAATGACCTTCAAATAGCGCGTAGAGTTGCTCTAAAACCTATTACCAAAATTGCCAAAAAACTTGATATTAGAGAAGAGGCTTTAGAACCTTACGGAAAATACAAAGCCAAACTACCACTATCACTAATTGATAAGAAAAAAGCAAACAGGGCTAATCTCATTTTAGTTTCTGCAATCTCCCCCACTCCAGCCGGAGAAGGAAAGACGACCATGTCTATTGGATTGACTGAAGGCTTAAACCGATTAGGCAAAAAAACAACCGTTGTTTTAAGAGAACCGTCTTTAGGCCCTGTATTTGGTATAAAGGGCGGTGCCACAGGTGGAGGTTACTCTCAAGTATTGCCCATGGAAGATATCAATCTTCATTTTACTGGTGATTTTGCAGCCATTGAAAAAGCTCACAACTTACTTTCTGCCCTAATAGACAATAATATTCAGAGCAAAACCAATTCTTTGAATCTTGACCCGAGAACAATTTCATGGAAGCGCGTGGTAGATATGAACGATAGATCGCTCAGGCAAATAATCGTTGGCCTTGGCGGAACCGGCTATGGAATTCCCAGGGAGACTGGATTTGATATCACAGCAGCATCTGAAATTATGGCAATTTTGTGTTTAGCAGAAGACCTCATGGACTTAAAAAAACGACTGGGCAACATTTTCATTGGCTATACTTTCGATAAATCCCCTATCTACGCAAGAGATTTAAAAGCTGAAGGAGCAATGACCGCTCTATTAAAAGATGCAGTACAACCGAATCTAGTTCAGACCATTGAAGGTAATCCAGCGATAATTCATGGTGGGCCCTTTGCAAACATTGCACAAGGGACAAATTCTGTGATTGCCACCCGTATGGGTATGACATTTTCAGATTATGTGGTCACTGAAGCCGGTTTTGGATTTGACCTAGGCGCAGAAAAATTCTTTGACATCAAATGCCAAAGTGCTGGGTTATCGCCAAAAGCTGTGGTCTTAACGACTACGATTCGTGCTTTAAAATATCATGGTGGTTCGCCTTTGAGTGATTTAAAGACTGTCGATACTCAAGCCCTGTTAAAAGGCATTCCTAACTTAGAGAAACATGTTGAAAACATTAAGCAATTTAATGTAAGGCCCGTAATTTCAATTAACAGGTTTCTTACCGATGCGGATGAAGAAATTAAAATTATCCAAGATGTCGCAAAAAGGCTTGAGGTTGACGTGGCCATTGCAAATGTTTGGGAAAAAGGCGGAGAAGGTGCTCTAGAGTTAGCTAAAAAAGTCATCGATATTGCAGAAAACGCATCAGAAGATTTTACTCCCATGTATGAATGGAAATCATCGGTAAAAGAGAAAATTGAAACTATTGCCACCAAAATCTATGGTGCAAAACATGTGGATTATTCGGTTCAGGCCAAAAGAGACCTTAAAAAGATCAATGACTTAGGCCTTGAACACTTGGCCATTTGTATTGCCAAGACACAAAAATCACTTTCAGACAACCCCAAATTATTAGGAAGACCGAAAGACTTTATCATTACGGTTCGCGAAATTGAAATCGCGGCTGGAGCAGGTTTTCTAGTCCCAATCACGGGAAACATTATGCGGATGCCTGGCTTACCAGCTCATCCTGCATCTGAAAATATCGATATTGATGAAAATGGGGTAATTAGCGGATTATTCTAAATCTCTGAAAAGAGTGTAATTAAATCACTATCATGAGAACATTTTTATTCCTTGTACTTCTCCCAATATCTTTGATTTTGCAATCGCAAAAGCGAGAAATATCGAAAACTCTTGTTGATTCCATTAAGGTGGATGTTTGGATTCCTTTTATGGAATCATATGCAGAATTGGATTCAGAAAAACTGAAATCCATCCATACCACAGATATTTTTAGGGTAACCACCGACAACAACACGGTTAAATCTGGTCTGCCTTATCTTGATGAATTCGGTGGGTTCTTGAACCAAGTTGAAAAAGATGGTGGGCAGTTAGGTATTGCCTTCTCCCTATTGACAACTGCCATTAACGATATTGGGGATTTAGTCTATCAAACTGGTTATTATGAGTTTAGCAGTAAAAACAAAAATGACGAAAATTTAGTAGTAAGAGGTTACGGGAAATTTAATATAGGATTGAGGAAAATTGATGGTACATGGAAGTTGTTTCTTGATGTCGATAAAAGAATCGACATTTCCAAGAATGAATTCGAAAACCAGAAAATTGTTTATCGCTTGGGCAAATAATTTATATTCCTGCAACCGCATTGATCTCTCCAATAATCGCATCTGCCAATCCATCAGCTTCTTGTTGACTCTTTGCTTCGGTATAAATTCTAATAATAGGCTCTGTGTTTGATTTACGCAAATGCACCCAATTTTCCGCAAAATCTATTTTTACTCCATCAATGGTTGAAAGATCTTCATTTTCATACTTTTTAGCCATTGCAGTAAGAATTCCGTCAACATCCAATTCCGGAGTTAATTGAATTTTCTTTTTGCTCATAAAGTAACTAGGGTAGCTCGCACGCAAATCTGCAACGGTACCTCCATTTTCTGCCATCAGCATTAAAAACAAGGCTGTTCCTACCAAAGAATCACGGCCATAATGACTTTCAGGGTAAATAATACCGCCATTTCCTTCACCTCCAATTACGGCATTGTTAGCTTTCATTTTGGTCACCACATTTACCTCACCTACCGCAGCAGCTTCATAAGTGCCGCCGTGCTTTTGGGTAATATCCCTAAGTGCTCTCGAAGAAGATAAGTTAGAAACAGTGTCCCCTTTTGTTTTTCCTAAGACATAATCAGCACAAGCAACAAGTGTATATTCTTCGCCAAACATTTCGCCATCATTACTAATAAAAGCCAATCGGTCCACGTCAGGATCTACGACGATACCAAAATCAGCGTTTTCTTTAACGACTAAATCACATATATCACCTAAATGTTCCTTTAAAGGCTCTGGATTATGCGGAAAATGCCCTGTTGGTTCACAATAGAGTTCTACGACCTCAACACCTAGTTCTTTTAGTAATTTAGGAATAGCAATTCCCCCTGTAGAATTGACACCATCAACCACCACTTTGAATTTCTTTTCACGAATGACATCTGCATTTACTAATGACAAGTCTAATACCTCATCAATATGAACATCTATATAAGCATCGTTTTTAGTAATAATGCCCAAATCATCAACTTCTGCAAAATCAAAATCTTCCTTCTCGGCCAACTCTAAAATAATTGCTCCTTGAGCCGCATCTAAAAATTCCCCTTTTTCATTCAATAACTTTAGAGCGTTCCATTGTTTTGGATTATGGCTTGCGGTCAAGATAATTCCACCATCAGCTTTTTCTAAAGGAACAGCAATCTCCACGGTGGGCGTGGTCGAAAGTCCCAAATCAATAATATCAATTCCTAATCCAATAAAAGTAGAAACTACTAAATTTTGAATCATTTCGCCAGATAATCTAGCATCACGACCAATAACTACAGTTAGTTTGTCTTTATTCGCGTAGCCTTTAAGCCAAGTGCCGTAAGATGCCGCAAACTTCACTGCATCAATGGGTGTTAGGTTATTGCCAGTAGTGCCTCCAATAGTTCCTCGGATTCCTGAAATTGATTTTATTAGTGCCATATTGTTTAAAAAGTTTTTGCAAATATAGATTGATGGTTCTTAATTCGTGTTTCGAATTTGTAAATTGAGTCAATGAATTTTTTGGCTCATATTTATCTCTCATTTGATAATCCTGAGATTACGCTTGGTAATTTTTTTGCCGACCACATAAGAGGTAATAAATACAAACATTTACCGGATACCGTTCAAAAGGGCATTCTATTGCATCGTGAGATTGACACTTATACCGATGCCCATTCTATTCCTAAAAAGAGTAGTAAACGATTGCATAAGAACTATAGCCATTACAGTCGTGTTATTGTTGATATTTTCTACGACCATTTCTTAGCCAAAAATTGGAACAGATACTCTAACGTGCCTTTAGACAACTATGTTGACGCTTTTTACGATTTATTGGAAGATAATTATGAAATCCTTCCATTAGGAACGAAACGTATGATGCCCTATATGATTGCCGATAATTGGTTGTACAATTACGCAAACTTAGCCGGTATTTCAAGAGTGCTGGATGGAATGAACCGCAGAACAAAAAACAAATCAAAAATGAATTTTGCCATTGTTGACTTAGAAGAGCACTATTCAGATTTTGAGAACGAGTTTACCGCTTTTTTTGAAGAATTAATTACCTTTTCCAAACATAAATATAACTCACTATGCGAAAACTAATACTATTTTTATTTTTAATTCCCTTTATCAATTGTAAAAAGGCTCCCGTAATTCCAACCGGAGAAATAGCCGAAAAGGCTATGGTAGTTTCCGCAAGGGAAGAAGCTTCTAAAATTGGCGTTGAAATCATGCAAAAAGGAGGAAATGCCTTTGATGCAATGGTTGCCACTGAAATGGCACTAGCTGTGGCATTTCCTTTTGCAGGTAATTTAGGTGGTGGTGGTTTTATAGTTTATCGTAAAGCGGATGGTGCTATTGGTGGGCTAGATTATCGTGAAAAAGCCCCTTTATCAGCACATAGAGATATGTATTTAGATTCTTTAGGTGAAGTAATTCCGAATATGAGTACCGTTGGCGCTACCGCAATAGGGGTGCCAGGTACAGTTGCAGGAATAATCGAAGTCCATAAAAAACACGGTTCCTTGACCTTGGAAGAAATTTTACAGCCCGTTATAGATTTGGCGAACAAAGGCGTTATAGTCACAGAAAAACAGGCCAAGCGCATAGAGAGTTACAAAGAACGTTTTATTGAGGTCAACGGGGATAGCACTAAATTTGCACAAGGGTTTCAACCTGGTGACACCATAAAGTATCCAGAATTGGCAAAAACGCTTACCAAAATAATGAATGAGGGACGTGATGGCTTTTATAAAGGCGAAACTGCTCAAAAATTGGCTTCATTCATTCAAGAAAAAGGAGGCTTTATAACAGAAGAAGATCTAGAAAAGTATAAAGCAAAATGGCGTGAACCCGTCACCTTTACGTATAAAGATTTGAAGATTATTTCTATGAGCCCTCCAAGCAGTGGTGGTGTGACCATGAATCAAATGTTTAAAATGATGGAATCACATGACATTGGTCAATATGATCATAACTCTGCCGAGGCTATCCAACTTTTTACCGAAGCGGCAAGAAGAGCCTACGCGGATAGAAATTATTTCTTAGGAGATCCTGATTTTACCGATATACCCCTAGATGAGCTATTGAACCAATCGTATTTGGAGGAGCGTTTTTCCGATTTTTCTTTTGATAAAGCGACTTCTTCAGATAGCGTTTCAAATGGTAATGTGGAAATCGTGGAAAGTACGGAAACCACCCACTACTCTATTGTTGATAGCAAAGGAAATGCCGTTTCTGCTACAACCACGCTGAATGGCGGTTACGGCTCAAAACTGTATTCCGAAGAATTAGGCATCTTTTTAAACAACGAAATGGATGATTTTAGCGCTAAAGCCGGTGTTCCCAATATGTTCGGACTAATTGGTGCTGAGGCCAATAGTATCGAACCAGAAAAAAGAATGTTGAGCTCTATGACACCGACAATTGTCGAAAAAGATGGTTCACTTTATATGGTTGTAGGTACTCCTGGGGGTTCTACGATTATAAATTTTGTGGCCCAAACCATACTAAATGTACACGAGTTTGATTTGAGCATGCAAGATGCGGTCAATGCCCCACGTTTTCACCATCAATGGCTACCTGACATCATCATGTTCGAAACTGTTGGTTTTTCTGATGAGCTTAAGACCACCTTAAAGCAAAAAGGGTATAATATTTTTGAAGGCCCAGCACGTATTGGTGGCAAAGTAGATGCTATAAAAGTATTACCTGATGGTCGTTTAGAAGGCGGTGCTGATAAAAGAGGAGATGACAAAGCAGTCGGATACTAAGCCATCTTCACCAATATAGTTTCCAATTCAATGTTCGATATTACAATTCTTACAGAATCTAAGTATATTAATCCTGAAG
This sequence comes from Croceitalea rosinachiae, assembly GCF_031846445.1. Classification (NCBI taxonomy): domain Bacteria; kingdom Pseudomonadati; phylum Bacteroidota; class Flavobacteriia; order Flavobacteriales; family Flavobacteriaceae; genus Croceitalea; species Croceitalea rosinachiae. The sequence continues at coordinate 847,605 of NZ_JAVRHR010000002.1, forward strand.
AAATTAATGCTTATAATCGCAATATACTTCTAGAAGACAAATTGTTAGAAGATGCCTTTAAGATAATAGGTTTAAGGGTAATTCGTGTAGCTTGGAATGACCCCTATTTTGATTGGACTTCTACAAAATACGCCCTTTTCAGAACTACTTGGGATTATTTTGAACACTATGATAAGTTTAATAATTGGGTAGAAAAAACTTCCCAACAAACCACTTTTATTAATTCAAAGTCATTAATTGGTTGGAATATTGACAAGCACTATCTTCAGGAATTAAGGGCTAAAGGTATTCACATTCCAAAAACACTGTTCGTTGAACCTGATGAAAAGCTAAGTCTTTTACAGGCCATTCAAAAAGCTATGGAAGAATTTGAATTCAATTCTGATGAATTCGTGTTAAAACCCTGCATTGCTGCTGGGGCGAGACATACCTACAAATTCCATTATTCTGAATGGAAAAAACATGATGCTATTTTTCAAGAACTCATTTCTAAAGAAACCATAATGCTTCAAGAATTTCAAAAAAACATTGTTGATCAAGGTGAAATTTCCATGATGCTTTTTAATGGTCAGTTCACTCATGCGGTTATCAAAAAAGCAAAAAAAGGTGATTTTAGGGTTCAAGACGATTACGGTGGTACCGTTGCGCTGTACCAATCTACTAAAGAACAAATTGATTTTGCGGAATCAGTCGTCAACGCTTGTCCAGAAAAACCCATCTATGCGCGAGTTGATATTTTCAAGGACAATGAAGAAAATCTTGCATTAGCCGAATTAGAAATTTTTGAACCAGAGTTATGGTTTAGATTGTACCCTAAAGCTGTCAACATATTTGCCATGTGCATTAAGGAAAAGTTGTTTGCATGAAGAGGTTCTTAAAAATTACGAGCTTAGTATTGGGTTTAGGGATACTGTTCTTTCTCCTATTTGCATGGGTCAAAAGCGAACCTTTACCTGAAGGAAATAAGGGTCCAGAAGCTGATGCGCTTGCTCAAAAAATGCTTGCCACCATTAATATGGAACGCTATAAAAACACGCGCTTTCTAGAATGGACCTTTAGAAGTGGCGCAAACCATTTTTTTTGGGATAAGGTCTTGGGAATTTGCAAGGTTAAATGGGATGGTTATGAGGTAGCTTTAATCTAAATAGTCCCAACAAAAGCAAAGTGTTCAAAAATGGCTCAGTATTGACAAAAAATAAAAAGAAGAACATCATTAAAAAAGCCCTAAAATATTTTAATAATGATTCTTTTTGGTTGGTAGCACCATATAAGGTCTTTGATAAAGGAACGGAGAGAAGTATAGTTGATTTAGAGGATGGTAGCAAAGGCTTGTTGGTCACCTATACCTCAGGTGGTGATACTCCCGGAGATAGTTATCTATGGATTTTAAATGAAAATGGATTTCCGAACAGTTATAAAATGTGGGTTTCTACAATTCCTATCGGCGGTATTGAGGCGAGCTGGGATGATTGGGTAGTAGTGGAAAGTGGTGCTTTTCTACCAAAATCACATGAATTTGGACCTATAAAATTGGAAATGGGTCAGGTAAAAGGATACAATGAGTAAAATTAAAATTACTTCAGAAGACTTAGAGGGTACTGAAATTTCATGGTTTGCTCCGATATGCAATGGAGACTTTGAATATATGGGTCAGTTTGATGACCATTTAAAAAGCAATTGGAAAAACACTTCTGCCATTGTCAAAACAGCTGATAAATTAGGGTATCGGAATATGCTATGCCCAAGTTCGTATCAAGTTGGGCAAGACACCATGACTTTCGCTTCTGCAATAGCACCTAAAACTAAAAATATTAACCTGTTAGCTGCCATACGCTGTGGCGAAGTCTATCCACCAATGCTTGCGCGAGCCATTGCAACCTTAGATCATATTCTTGAAGGCCGTTTGACCATTAACATTATTTCTTCCAATTTACCTGGTGAAGATTTAGATTCGACCAATAGATACCAGCGCTCAAAAGAAGTAATTCAAATTTTAAAACAAGCCTGGACTCAAGAAGAAATTAATTTCGAAGGTGATTTTTACAGTCTTAATGGCTTAAAAACCGATCCCATTAAACCCTATCAGCAGAACGGAGGGCCACTACTCTATTTTGGAGGGTACTCTCCTGCAGGTGTTACACTTTGTGCAGAATATTGCGATGTCTATTTAATGTGGCCCGAAAGCAAGTCAAGGCTTCAAGAGCTCATGCAAAATATGAGCGATAAAGCAGCTGAAAAAGGGCGTACTGTAGATTTTGGCTTGCGTATTCATATGATTGTTAGAGAAACCGAAGAAGAGGCCAAAGCACATGCCAAAAAAATCATGTCAAAAATTGATTCACAATCAGGTGATAAAATCCGTGATAGAGCTTTGGACTCAAAGTCCTTAGGTGTCGCTAGACAAGCTGAAATGCGTAACTCGGCGGACATGGATGGATTTATAGAACCCAATTTATGGACAGGCATTGGTAAAGCTCGTTCTGGTTGTGGGGCTGCTTTGGTCGGTAATCCTGATCAGATATATGAAAAAATTCAAGGATATATTGCTATGGGTATACGGAGCTTTATCTTCTCAGGTTATCCGCATTATGAAGAATGTCGACTATTCGCTAAACATGTTTTGCCTAGGTTAAAAACTGTTTCCTTGCCTGAGGCCTATGGTAGAAGACCGAAAACTGCTCCTTCAACGCCCTTGGCAAATGGAAAAAGAAAATAAACTGCCTCGGGTCAAACCCTTGAGGCATTGAAAGGAACTTTAATTAAGATTTCGACACAAGTGTCGGAATATTTAAATCTCGATTATCGAGTTAATTATGGATTTAGTCGTAGTTGGTATCTATTTTGTTCTTGTAATGGTGATTGCACTCAGAGGCCGTCAAGATAAAGATGCCACTATTGACGATTACTTTCTCGGCTCTCGGAATTTAAGGTGGTATTCGATAGCATTTTCAACTATTGCCACTAACGTTCATGGCTATCAATTTTTAGGTATGATGGGATCTGCCTACTTATTCGGTTTAGCCCAGGCCAATTTTGAAATCAACGCGATACAAGGGCTCTGGATGGCTGCATTTATTTTTGTGCCGCTCTATTTAAAAGATAAGGTTGTTACCATTTCGCAATTCATTAAAAACAAATTAGGTAAAACTGTCTCTCTTACCTACTCTATCGCCAACATAGTGATGTTCGCCTTTTTAGGAATAGGTATTGCATTAATGTGGGGAGCTTATGTTGCTGAATTGGTATTTCAAGATGAGTTGCTCTTCATTAGCTCAAATAGGTTGACCCGATTGATTGTCCTTATTATTTTTCTTGGTGTTTTCTCGGCTATCTATACCTATTTTGGAGGTTTGGCCGCTGTAGTACGAACCGATATTTTGCAATTTGGGATTTTGACCTTGGGCGGAATTATGATTCTATGGGTTTCCATCAAAAGACTAGGTGGCTTTGAACAACTCTATGAAAAAACGCCTGATTTAATGCATCTTCATCTGCCTATTGACCATCCACAGCTACCGTGGCTTGGAATGTTGGGTTTGTTCTTTTTAAATATAAATTACTGGTGTGCCAATCAATCCGTAATTCAGCGCAGTTTAGCCGCCCGAAGTTTAAAAGATGCTCAAACCGGACTGATGATCGGCGGGGTCATGAAATATTTAATGGCATTGATCGTAATAATTCCTGGTATTGCGCTGGCAGGAATCCTAGGCCCAGAGGCGCTTGCAAATGAACCTGATCAAGCGTTTTCTTATATCGTTACGAATTTTTTACCGACTGGATTACGAGGAATCATGCTTTGTGCAATTTTCGCATCTTTAATGAGTACCATTGATTCTGTATTTAATTCGTTGGCAACCCTATTTTCTATTGATATTTATAAAGGTATCTTGAAAAAAGATGCCACGGATCAGCAAGTGGTGGCTACAGGCAGAAAAACCATTTTAGTGGGTTTATTCACTGGTATCATAACTGCTGTTTTTTTAATATCCTATAAAATATCTAATGCAGAATCCGCCTTCACCCATGCATTAAATGACTTACGCTACATTTTTAATACAGGCTTTGTTGTCATTATTTGTGTGGCAGTGTTTCTAGTTTTCCCTAAAAAGAAGTTGGCATTAATTGGCTTTATGGCTACGCTTCCGGTCAATTTAATTACAAGATGGCTATACCCAGATATGAATTATTTGATACGAGCGCTAATAATCATCTGTATTGGAATTTTATTGGTTGCCGTGCCCACAATGGCCAAGAATGGATTTAAACCAATACATGAATATGTGCAATTTGGCAGTAAGCAAGTAAAATGGTTTGGTTTCGGGTTGTTACTTTCATTATTGCTTTGCCATATAATATTCCACTAATACTGACCCTTAACTTTTTATGGAAAATATAGAAACTAAAAGACTCAATATAAAAGAGCTTCGCAAAGGTGATGCGCAATTTATGTTTAGGTTAATGAATAGTGCTGGTTGGCTTGAATTCATTGGTAATCGTGGCATCAAAAATGAAGAAGATGCAGAAAATTATATTTTAAACAATATTCTTCCTTCCTATACCAGGCATGGTTTTGGTTTGTATAAAATGATTCTAAAAGATAACCGCGAACCCATTGGTATTTGCGGACTGTTACAGCGTGACTATTTAAAACATCCAGATTTAGGGTTTGCCATTCTTCCTGAATTTGCAAAAAAAGGCTTTACCCTAGAGGCTTCAAATGCCATATTAAAGCACGCAAAGAAAAATCTACAAATTCAAAGTGTTGAAGCCATTACAGCAGAAGGCAATAAAGCCTCTATTAATCTTTTAAAAAAGATAGGATTCCTAAGTCAGGAAAAAATCACTAGAGCTAAGGAGGGATTATTACTATTCCGAAAGCATTTATAATTCAGTTAATCCAAATTCTGATAACACTACCTCCCATTCTTGGGTTTCTATAATTTCAAGAATACGCTGTGAAATCGCTTGTTCTAATAAAACAGAATCCTTTTTAATCCCAAAGGCATAAAACTGAACATCAAATTTCATTGGCAATAATTCTACTTTATTCAAGGAAGAGTCTTTTCGAATCCGATATTGTAAAATAGGTTCATCATAAATAAAACCATCGATTTTATGGTCACTTAAATCTTGCAAGCCAGGTAAAACGCCTTTATATAAACTAACATCTCTAAAAAAATGGCTCTTTAAAAAAGCATCTGCCTCAGATCTTTTGACAGTTCCAACGCGTCTTTTTTTGAAGGAACTAAAATCTTCCGTACTATTGGCCAATTGGTTAACGGTTAAGCTTGAAGCGATACTAGCCGTTAAGCCAGAAACAAACAATAAACCACTGAACATCAGTCCTAAAGCAGCAATTTTTCCCATTCGTGTTTTCGGCGCTTTATCCCCATACCCAACGGTCGATAACGTGACCATTGACCACCAAAGACCATCCCATATGCCGCGCCAACCTGGTCGAAAGTGTTCAGGATTTCCTTTATGTTCGGCCAACCACGTAATTAGACCAAAAAACAATAACATTATGAGCAATAGTAAAAACCCGCGTAAAAAATTAATATGGAAAAAAGCGCCAAAAAAATGTTTTACGCGCTGTAATGATGATTTTTGTGCGACGGCAATTGTGGAATGAGAAGCAAAAAAAGAATGGGTGAATTCCATTTCTTTGCTCCGCTCGCCAGTTATTGTCAAGGGATTAATGCTAACATCTAATTTTCCTTGTTTTAAGGAATCGAGCATATCGGCAAAATCCAATTGTACTAATTCATAATTTAAATTGAGGTCATCGGCCACCTGTTTCCACAGCCAAATGTTAATTCCTTCCAATAAACCATCTTCTTGAATAATAAAAGGTGGTGCTTTGGTAAAACCAACTCTAAGGGTGTCGGCAGAAACCTGAGAGAAGTGCTGTTGAAAGCTCAACAAAATTAGGACTAGTGGTAATAGTCTTGACATTTTCGGTAAAGGGTTGGTTTAAGTCTTAAAGATAACCCATAGCTCTTAATTTTTGACCTGCCCTACCTGTCTTTTTAATTCCTCCATAGATGCCTGAAGCTGACGTAACAATCCGGTCTCTGTGGTCGCATCTACATTAAAAGTCAATTTACTGCTTACTTCCCATATTTCTTGAACTTGAAAGGGCTTGATATCATATGGTGGAAAGGTTTCGTTCAAAGATACCAAAGTAATATTATTGGAGTTTGGACGTTTTTCAATCTTCTTGACCATAACTGAATCTTGTAGCACCACCACGTACATTTTATTGGCACTTACATGGTCAACATGTTCAACTGCCCTAGCGAGCACCCATTCTCCAGGGTGCAAATTGGGTAACATACTATCACCTTCTACCTGAAAACCTCTATAGGTCGCATTTCGAAACTCAGGAATGGGCAAATCAAATGCAGGCAATTGTTGGTACCAGCTTGTATCTGCTATATTTTGCGGATAACCAGCCGCCGCCTTAGCATTTACCAAAACCATATTATCTTGTTCGGCACTATCTACTGTTACCACTTTAGGAATCACGTTAGTATGAGAAGTTTCTAAATGCTTTGCCTCATTTTCGCCAAATAACCATAGCGGGTTTATTTTAAATTGACGCAATAGTTCGGCGACAACTTTACCTGAAAGTTTGGTACGCCCACGTTCAATATCGGCGGTAGTACTAGAAATACCCAATAGTTTGGCAAACTCTGCCTGTGTATGGCCCAAATCGCGCCGAACTTCAATAAATCTTTTTAATGTAAGCTCATTTTCCATACTCAAATATAACTAATTTGGATTATTTCCAAAATATTTTATGGAATATTTCCAATAATTGGAATATTTCCATATTTTTGAATGGAATAATTCCAATCATGAATTTTGAAAGAGTAAAAGAAAAACTGAATATCCTTGCAGACGCCGCTAAATACGATGTCTCATGCTCTAGTAGTGGTAGTAATCGTAAAAACAAGAACAAGGGCTTAGGAGATGCTTCAAAAATGGGCATTTGCCATAGTTATACGGAAGATGGCAGATGTGTTTCTCTGTTAAAAATCCTTTTGACCAATCATTGCATTTTTGATTGCGCCTATTGTGTCACTAGAAAAAGTAATGATGTAAAGCGTGCCGCTTTTAAAATTCAAGAGGTTGTTGATTTGACAATCAATTTTTATCGTAGAAACTATATTGAAGGGCTTTTTTTAAGCTCAGGAATATTCAAAAGCCCTGACCATACCATGGAACGCTTGATCGCTGTAGCAAAAAAGCTGCGCGACGAAGAAAATTTTAATGGTTATATCCACTTAAAGTCTATCCCTGGATGTAGTGATGAGTTAATGTATGAGGCCGGATTGTATGCAGACCGTCTTTCGGTCAACATAGAAGTCCCCACCGTATCTGGCCTCAAATTATTGGCTCCTGATAAAAAACATGAAGACTTTACCAAGCCTATGCTAAAGGTGAAGAATGAGCTGTTACGTTACAAAAATGAACGTAAAATAATCAAAAGCACTCCCAAATACGCTCCAGCTGGACAAAGTACCCAAATGATTATTGGTGCTACAGGCGAAAGTGACAAAGACATCATGTATTCAGCTACCTACTATTACAAAAAGTATCACATGAAAAGGGTGTATTATTCGGGCTATGTACCCGTGGCCGAAGATAGCCGATTACCTTCCATTGGATCTCAAGTACCCATGTTGCGGGAAAATAGATTGTATCAAACCGACTGGTTATTGCGTTTTTACGGTTTTGCCGTAAACGAAATTGTAAACGACGACCACCCAAACCTTGATGTTGATATTGACCCCAAACTCTCATGGGCCCTTCGAAATATGAGCCATTTTCCCGTAGACGTCAACAAAGCGGATAAACAAATGTTGGCCAGAATACCAGGTTTGGGCATGTTATCAGTAGGCAAGATTTTACAGGCTCGAAGATTTAGAAAACTGAACTGGGACCATCTTAAAAAGATTGGGGTGGCCCTCAACCGTGCCAAGTATTTTATGGTTTGTGACTCCCGCAATTGGGAAAGCCGTGATTTGGATGCGGAGAAAATCAAAGGAATGATTCTACAGACTTCAAGTGGTAAGTTCAGGAATCAGTACAGTCAACAATTGTCATTGTTTAACTAATATGGAAAGATTTGTCAATTCGATTGGTTTTCGCAATGCTGAGCGAAGTCGAGGCATAGAAAATTGTGTTGAGAATATAATCTTAAGAAAAGTTTGTTCTCGATACGATTCCTAAATGTTAGGAATTACTCGAACTAATAACATAAATTAAGGAGCATGGAAAAAACACTAGAAAAACAAAACTATCTAGAACGCAAACGTCAAGCCATTTTAAACTTGGGGTATGAGTATGTCAAATTTAGAAGCAGATCAAAAAAATCGTTACGAACACTAAAAAAAATTATACAAAAAAACGTAGGTCATTTCGAAGAAGTTTACGACTGAGAAATCTAGATTCCATCGAATCACTCAAACCGACACTAAAAAATATAACAATGAAAAAATCAAAAACCCTTATTTATGACGGAAGCTTTAATGGCTTTCTAACTGCAGTTTTTATAGCTTTTGAAGAAAAAATTGAAGTAGCTGACGTTCAAAAGAATGGTCATGCCCAAAATGGATTGTTCTCAGAAACGGAAACCATTTTCACCAATGTGAACAAAGCCAAACGGGTATGGAACGGTGTACGGGCAAAAAGCCATAATGCCATTACCAATATTTATTTTGCTTTTTTGAGTGAAGCAGAGGGCATTGAACCCATGCTATTTAATTACATTAAAAAGCTGATGGCGACCAAGGATAAAAAACAAGCTGACTTCTCTGATGAAACAGTCTTGTACATTTCGCAATTGGCGCGTAAGGTAGGGCGTGAAAAACATCGCATGGAAGCTTTTGTGCGATTTCAACTGACCAAAGATGACATCTACTTTGCGAATATCGAACCAGATTATGATGTACTTCCCCTTATCTCAAAGCATTTTCGTAACCGTTATGCTGACCAGCAATGGCTGATTTATGATGTAAAACGCAACTATGGTATCTTTTATAATTTAGATAGTGTAGAACTGGTTTCTTTAGACCTATCAGAAATACATTTTAACCGCACCAGAAAGAGTAAAGCTTTTACGGAAGGGGAATATGATTACCAAGAGCTTTGGAACAACTATTTTCAAAGCACCAATATCAAATCGCGCATCAATAGAAAACTACACACACAACATGTACCCAAACGGTATTGGAAGTATCTTAGTGAGAAAAAGCAAGCGGTTTAATTTTTTAAAATGGCACACAAACAGTTAAAACTTTGGTTTGATAAAGATTTGGCAATAAAGCTTTCCACTAAGTTGTTGGCAAACAACGTACAATTCGATAGAAAAGCCTTTGTTGCCTTGGTTGAAAATGGTGTCGGTGCATTGGAGTTAAAAGATCGTGTAGAATTTATTGCAGATGGACTACGAACATACCTTGATGAGGATTATGCCGTTGCCATACAGCAATTGATACCAATTCTAGGCCCAGAGAATGAGAAAGAAACTGGCATGTTCAAAGAATACTATTGGGTAATGCCCATAGCCAAATATGTAGAGAAATATGGCTTAGCGCATTTTGAAACTTCTATGAATGCCATTTATGAAATTACAAAAAGAAACACGGGCGAATTTACCATAAGACCATATTTGGAAAAGTATCCTGAACAAACCTTTGCCATAATGGAAGGATGGTCAAAGAATTCCAATAAACATGTACGTAGGTTATCCAGTGAAGGAGTTCGTCCAAGGTTGCCTTGGGCCTCTAAATTAGATTTGTTCATTAAGGACCCTACCCCTATCCTACCGATTTTAGAAAATTTAAAGGATGATTCTAGTAAGTATGTGCAAAAATCTGTTGCAAACTGTATCAACGATATTTTAAAAGATAACCTGGAAACGGGTAAAGAACTTATTGAAAATTGGTCGGTCAATGCTACTAAACAACGAAAGTGGATTATTAAACATGCGATTCGAAACTTATTAAAGGCCAATGATGATTGGGCGATACAAATTACAAGTCAATAGAAAGTTGTCCCTGGCATGTACCTAAATGTAAGGAAGTATTTAAGTGATAAAAGGAGAGTTCTTAAAACTAGAAGTTTTGCTTCCCTCGCTCCCCAACAAAATGATCACTCTTAGTCTTAAAAAGCACATTAAAACTGGTCAAAGAACCATAAATACGCGTGATGTATTGCTGCAGATCAATCTTCTCTTGGTCGTCAAGATTCTTACTACTATTGATTTTTTGTTCCATCACACGGATACGGTCACGAACCATTACAATTTTATGAAAGAAAGTGTCAATGGGCATTTCTTTGCTCGCTGTAGTATCACCAGATTCCAAAACTAACTTTCCTTTGCGCCATTTGTCTGCGATAGCCACTTTTTCATGGGTATCACTCCACTTTTCTAAAATCTTGACCAAAGAACTTTCCACATCAAAAAAACTAACGGAATCTACATCATCTTCTAGGGCCTCAATTACTTCGAATTCAGAATCAATGGCAATAGTTTCTAAGCCCTTATCCATAAAGGTTACCCAATAATGAATGGATGAGAGATTGGTAATCACACCTTTTCCATATTCTGAATGATTAATTCGCGAACCGATACCTAGTATTTTCATGATATATTTAATTGATAATAATAATTTCAAAAATAACGTATCACTTAACAAAAATGCAACTAAACCTTGCTTCATTTTTAAAGTCCAATTGCGTACTTTAGCAGCTTGTGCTATGATTAACTACGAAGAAAATATTGAGGTACGGGGTGCTCGCGTTCACAACCTCAAAGATATTGATGTCACTATACCTAGAGAAAAACTTGTTGTTATTACGGGCTTATCGGGTAGTGGTAAATCGTCATTGGCTTTTGACACAATCTATGCTGAAGGACAACGCCGATACATAGAAACCTTTTCTGCTTACGCTAGGCAATTTCTAGGAGGTCTAGAAAGACCTGATGTAGATAAAATAGACGGACTTTCTCCCGTTATTGCTATTGAACAAAAAACTACTTCAAAATCCCCACGGTCAACGGTAGGCACCATTACCGAGGTTTATGATTTTTTACGATTGCTCTTTGCACGTGCTGGTGATGCCTATAGCTATAATACAGGCGAAAAAATGGTCAGCTATAGTGATGAGCAAATCAAGCAGCTAATCATTGAATCTTACATTGGTAAGAAAATTAATGTGCTTGCCCCCATCATTAAATCAAGAAAAGGGCATTATAGAGAACTTTTTGAGCAAATTGGGAAACAAGGTTTTGTGAAAGTTCGAGTTGATGGTGTAATTGTAGATATCACCAAGGGAATGAAAGTCGACCGGTATAAAACCCATGATATTGAAATTGTTATAGACCGTTTAAAAGTGGGCGCAGGTGATGATTTTGACAAACGCCTTTCTGAAACCATAAATACGGCCATGTATAGCGGTAATAATGTATTAATGGTTTTAGAAGAGGGCGAAAAAATCCCACGTTATTTTAGTCGTGACTTAATGTGTCCCTCTTCAGGAATCTCCTATCCCACCTCTGAACCAAATACATTTTCATTCAATTCTCCTAAGGGAATGTGTCCGCATTGCAATGGCTTAGGGCATGTTTATGAGGTTAACGAATCGAAAATATTCCCGAATAAAAAACTATCAATCAAGGCTGGTGGTATTGCCCCCCTTGGTGAATACAAAAAATCTTGGGCTTTTAAACAATTGGAAACCATAGGGCAGCGCTACGATTTTGACATGGAAACCCCCATTGAAAAGATTTCTGAAGAGGCGATGAGCGTTATCTTGCAAGGCGGTAAAGACAGTTTTACCGTTGATTCTAAGTCTCTTGGGGTAAAACGTGAGTACCGTATTGATTATGAAGGGATTTCCAACTTTATCAAATCGCAGTTTGATGAGGCGAATTCTACATCAATAAAACGTTGGGCAAAGGATTACATGAATAAAATTGAATGCCCTACCTGTGATGGTTCGCGTTTAAGAAAAGAATCGCTCTACTTTAAAATTGATGAAAAAAACATTGCAGAGCTCGCGCATTTGGATATTGCAGAACTAGCTGATTTTTTTGATAATCTCGATGCAAAGCTAGAAGGCAACCAAAAAAAGATTGCGGAAGAAATCGTAAAAGAAATTCGGACTAGAATACGTTTTCTACTAGACGTTGGTCTAGATTACCTTTCTCTTAATAGAAGTTCAAAATCTTTATCAGGTGGTGAGGCACAACGAATTCGTTTGGCCACACAAATTGGTTCACAATTGGTGGGGGTTCTATATATTTTAGATGAACCCAGTATTGGGCTGCATCAGCGAGACAATAAGCGCTTGATCAATTCTTTGGCATCACTTCGCGATATTGGTAATTCAGTCATCGTGGTAGAACATGATCGCGATATGATTGAGGCCGCAGATCATGTCATTGATATAGGCCCTAAAGCTGGAAAACACGGTGGAACCATAATTTCTGAGGGACCACCCTCCCTTTTGAAAGACTACGACACGCTTACTGCTGATTACATTACTGGGCATAAAGCGATTGAAGTTCCTGAAAAGAGAAGAAAAGGTACCGGTAAAAAATTAGTATTATCTGGATGCACTGGTAATAATTTAAAAAACGTGACCGTTGAATTCCCGTTGGGTAAAATGATTGGCGTAACGGGCGTATCTGGTAGTGGTAAGTCCACCTTAATCAATGAAACCCTCTACCCTATTATGAATGCTCATTATTTCAATGGGGTCAAAAGACCAATGCCCTATAAAAAGATTAAAGGGTTAACACATATTGATAAGGTCATCGATATTAATCAATCTCCTATTGGACGGACTCCTAGATCAAATCCAGCGACCTACACCGGAACTTTTAGTGAAATTCGTTCATTGTTTGCAAAGACAACTGAAGCCACAATCCGAGGTTATAAACCAGGACGTTTTAGTTTCAATGTACAAGGCGGTCGTTGTGAAACCTGCATGGGTGGTGGACTTAAAGTCATTGAAATGAACTTTTTACCTGATGTTTATGTGGAATGTGAAACCTGTAATGGCAAACGTTTTAATAGAGAAACCTTGGAAATCAGATATAAAGGAAAATCTATTGCTGATGTGTTGGAAATGACGATGAACGAAGCCGTTGATTTCTTTGAAAACATTCCAAAAATCCACAGAAAGCTTAAAACAATAGTTGATGTCGGTCTGGGCTATATATCATTAGGGCAGCAGTCAACAACTTTATCTGGCGGAGAAGCACAACGGGTGAAACTGGCAACAGAACTATCAAAACGTGATACTGGAAATACCTTTTATATCTTGGACGAACCCACAACCGGTCTTCATTTTGAAGATATACGAGTTTTAATGGAAGTTTTGAATAAATTGGTTGACAAAGGCAATACCGTTCTAGTAATTGAACACAATATGGATGTTATTAAAATGGTTGACCATATTATTGATGTTGGTTATGAAGGTGGCCGTGGTGGGGGCATGATCGTTGCTCAAGGCACTCCAGAATTGGTGGCAAAAGATTCTAAAAGTTATACTGCAAAGTTTTTGAAAAAAGAACTAGAAGCAGGTAATAAGCAACTTAAAAACGCTGTTTAAATAGTAGTTATATGCGAAAAGAACAACATCACAAAGGCTGGAACGAAATTAAAACGAACGATTCTTGGGCCATTTTTAAAATAATGGGAGAATTTGTAAATGGTTTTGAGCGTATGAGTCAAATTGGGCCATGTGTTTCTATTTTTGGTTCTGCAAGAACAAAACCAGGAGAGCAATATTACGAAATGGCTGTTGAAGTTGCTGAAGCAATTGCAAAAGCTGGTTATGGTGTTATTACTGGTGGTGGTCCTGGAATTATGGAAGCAGGTAATAAAGGTGCAAACCTTGCAGGCGGAACTTCCGTAGGTTTAAATATAGACTTGCCCTTTGAGCAGCATGACAACCCATATATCGACCCAGATAAAAGTTTGGATTTTGATTACTTCTTTGTACGTAAGGTCATGTTCGTAAAATACTCACAAGGATTTGTGGTTATGCCCGGAGGGTTTGGAACTTTAGATGAACTTTTTGAAGCTATCACATTGATTCAAACAAATAAAATCGGTACGTTTCCTATCATTTTGGTAGGCTCTGATTTTTGGGGCGGATTGTTTGATTGGATAAAGAACACCATGCTAGAAGCCGGTACTATTAGCGCTAAAGATCTTGACTTAATAAAGCTAGTTGATAGCGGCAATGAAGTAGTCGCGATTATTGATGCTTTTTACAAAGGTCATAGTATGAGTCCTAATTTTTAATTTCAATTCTTTGGAAAAAGCCCGACATTTAAGATTACTTATAAAGATTACGTTCTTTTTGTTTGCTTTTTCATTGCATGCCCAACACGTAAATGAATTAACTGCCAGTCTTGATGGGGAATCAAATCAGATTGAAATAAAGCAGCGTTTCGTTTATGTCAATAACTCTAAAACGACCCTAAATTCTCTTTACTTTTACGACTGGAACAATGCTTATTCAAACAATACTACTCCACTTTCAAAACGCTTTGGAGAAGATTTTAATCGAAGCTTACATTTAGCTAAAAATAAAGAACGTGGGTTTACCATAATTACCAGTATTGTTGATGACTCTTATGGCGGATTAAATTGGGAAAGAACATCTGGTCAGGATATAATCAAAATAGAGCTCAGCAAGCCTTTAGCACCTAATGAATCTGTAGAGCTTTTTTTGACCTACACACTGCAGTTACCCAATGATAAATTCACAAAATATGGGCACAAGGCTGATGGTGGGTTTTATTTAAAAGATTGGTACTTAACACCAGTTGTTTTCAAAAGTGAATGGTTATTATATTCCAATAAAGGGTTAGATGATCTTTATACTGATATTGCCAAGACCGATATCAATTTAATTTTTCCAAGGGGTTTGTTTGCAGCATCAAACTTCGACTATTCAAACGTTTCCACATTTCCAGGAGGACAGCGCATGACTCTCAAAGGTGAAAATCGTAAAAGTTGTCAAATCATTATTACTCCGCAAAAACAGTTCACCAAACATATTACGAGCCAATTAACAGTAACTACCGATATAAATGCTTCAAAGTATGATGATATTTCACAAGGAATATCCATTAATAGGGTAACTAAATTCTTAAATGAAAATTTGGGAAGCTATCCGCACCGAAATTTGTTGGTAAGTGCCTTAGATTATAATAAAAGTCCTCTCTATGGGCTTAATCAGTTACCTTCTTTTGTTCGGCCTTATGAAGAACAGTTTCAATTTGAAATGATGTTCTTAAAAACAGCCTTGAATAGCTTTCTACAAGAGACCCTCTTTCTAGATCCTCGTAAAGAACGTTGGGTAAACGATGCCATAGCTAACTATTTGATGATTAATTATGTGGAAAAAAATTATCCTGAGCAAAAATTAATTGGCAAACTTTCTAATGTTTGGGGTGTGCGTGGATTTCATTTAGCGAAGATGGATTTCAATGAGCAATACTATCTTTTACAGATGCTTTCCGCTAGAAGAAATATTGATCAATCACTAAACACACCCAATGACTCTTTGATAATTTTTAATCAAAAAATCGCTAATCGATATAAAGCTGGACTTGGATTGGCCTATTTGGCTGATTATATAGGTAAAGAAAGGGTTGACAGTACTATTATTGATTTTTATAATGTCCAAAAATTAGTTCCAAAGACTAATGTATCTGATTTCAGAGAGGTCTTAAAACAGTGCGCTGATGATGAAATTGACTGGTTTTTTGACGAGTATGTTGGGACTAGGAAAAAAATAGACTTTAAAATCAAAAAAATTGAAAAGACTGAAGATTCCATTACGTTTACTTTAAAAAATAAAAGAGGTACCAATGTGCCTATTTCTTTATTTGGACTTCAGAAAGATAGTGTGGTCTCCAAATACTGGTTTTCAGATATTGACAGCTCAAAAACCTATACCATACCGCGTTCTGGAGAAGACAGACTGGTATTAAATTATGACCAAAAAATTCCTGAATTCAATCAAAGAGATAATTGGAAAACCTTGAACGGTTTTTTTTCAAGTAATAAAAAGCTTCAATTTCGGTTTTTTAAGGATACTGAAGACCCATATTATACCCAAGTATTTTATGTTCCAATAGTTAACTTCAATATTTACGACGGCATTACCCCAGGTATGCGTATTTATAATAAAACTTTTTTAGAGCGACAGTTCAATTACGATATTTCTCCGACCTACTCTTTTTTAGAGCGTACCCTTGTGGGCAGTGCAAGTGTTCGATATCGAAAGTACCATGGAAAAAGTGGGCTTTACGTTTCAAATTATTCTATTGGAGGAAGCACATCACATTTTCAAGAAAACTCTCGTTTTACTACCATTACTCCCGCCATAAGTTTTGGATGGAGACCTAATGATTTACGTTCTAACAGAAGGCAATCCCTATTATTCAGACATCGAAATGTATTTAGAACTATCGATGAGGGCGTCTTGGCAGATCAGAGTATTGATTTAGATTTGGCAAACAATCCTGATTATAGCGTTTTTAATATTCGCTATAGAAATTTTGACAATAACATTATAAATTATAAATCTTCACTTTTAGATTTTCAGCATTCTAGTGAGTTTACCAAATTGTCGTTAGAGTTGGAGTATAGAAAACTTTACGAGAGTAACCGCCAACTAAATTTGAGGTTTTATGCAGGTAAGTTTTTAAGAAATAAAACGAATTCTGATTTTTTCAGTTTTGCTTTAGATAGACCTACAGACTATATGTTTGATCTAGGCTATTTAGGACGTTCAGAAGATAGTGGTTTAACCAGTCAACAAATTATCATTGCCGAGGGGGGGTTCAAATCGCAATTTGAAGACCAATTCGGAAGTGATTGGATTGCTACAACCAATGCAAGTTTTAATCTTTGGCGTTGGGTCGAACTTTATGGCGATATTGGTTTTATTGGGGATAGAAGTGAAAATGCACGTTTTGTTTATGATTCGGGGGTACGCCTAAACTTGGTCACTGATTACTTCGAGTTATACTTTCCTATTTATTCCAATAATGGATGGGAAGTAGCCCAACCTAACTATGCTAATACCATTCGTTTTGTCGTTACCATCAGTCCAAGAACTCTTACCGGACTGTTTACACGTAGATGGTTTTAATTATTGAATCAACAAAATAAATCGCTGTTCACATCATTTTTTTTATATATTCTTTTTATTTATAACATTTTTTTGTGGTTTTATTAATAAAACAAATTTTAAGGACTAGTATAAAAGCTTCGTTTTTTGTACTTTTGCACAAAATCTAATTCACTTCATGAAAACTGACCCTAAGACAAGCACAGATATTTCTTTTGATGATTTTCAAGCTCAAATCTTAAGTGATTATAGACTTGCGGTCATTAGTAGGGAATGTAGTTTGCTTGGGCGACGTGAAGTACTTACAGGCAAGGCAAAGTTTGGCATATTTGGTGATGGAAAGGAGCTTCCGCAACTTGCAATGGCGAAGGCCTTTAAAAATGGCGATTTTAGAAGTGGTTATTACCGCGACCAGACTTTTATGATGGCATTGGGTCATCTTAACCCGAAAGCATTTTTTCATGGACTATATGCCACCACTAGTTTAGATAAAGAACCGATGAGCGCTGGTCGTCAAATGGGTGGGCATTTCATGACTCATAGTATCAATGAAGATGGTAGCTGGAAAGATTTGACCCAACAAAAGAACAGTAGTGCTGATATTTCTTGCACAGCGGGTCAAATGCCGCGCTTGTTAGGGTTAGCACAAGCTTCACAAATTTATAGAAATGTTGAGGGTATAGACCAAGCTAATTTTTCAGATAAAGGAAATGAAGTTGCCTGGGGAACTATTGGAAACGCCAGCACTAGTGAAGGACATTTTTTTGAAACTATAAATGCTGCTGGGGTATTACAAGTACCCATGGTCATTAGTATTTGGGATGATAACTATGGTATATCAGTACCTGCTGAATTTCACACTACGAAGAGTGATATTTCTGAGATTCTTAAAGGATTACAACGTGATGAACAGAATAAGGGTTATGAAATATTAAAAGTTAAGGGTTGGGACTATACCGCTCTTATACATGCCTACGAAAATGCTTCGGATATTGCTCGTGATGAACATGTACCTGTTATGATACATGTTACGGAACTGACACAACCTCAGGGTCATTCAACTTCCGGCTCTCACGAACGCTATAAGAGTGCCGAACGTTTAGAATGGGAAAAGGAAAATGACTGTAACAAACGTTTTAGAGAATGGATATTGGAAAACAATATTTCCGAAGAAGAGTACTTAAAGGAAATAGAAAAGTCTTGCAAGCAAGAAGTACGTAATGCAAAAAAAGAGGCTTGGGCAGAATTCTTGGCCCCGCATATTGAAAAAAAGAAGATACTTGTTAATTTGATGACCAATGCTGCGAACAATAGTCCAAATAGAACTTTTATTACCAAAGTGCTTAATGATTTAATTGCTATTGAAGAACCTATTAAAAAAGACTTAGCATCGCATGCCAGAAAGGCTTTACGTTATTTGATAGGTGAAGAAAACGAATACAAAACAAACCTCCAAAGTTGGGTGCAATTGTTTTTGTCCGAAAGTCAACCAAAATTTAGTTCTCATCTTTTTAGTGAGTCAGAGAATAAGGCAACCTATATTCCTTCTCTAAAACCTGCCTATGAGAATGAACCCGAACATGTCGATGGCCGAATGATTTTAAGGGATAATTTTGATAGGTTATTTGATAAATATCCTGAAGCTCTGGTTTTTGGTGAAGATACTGGAAATATTGGCGATGTAAATCAAGGTTTAGAAGGGCTTCAAAAAAAATACGGGAAATATAGAATTGCTGATACTGGTATTCGCGAATCTACCATTATTGGTCAGGGAATTGGTTTAGCCATGCGTGGCCTTAGACCTATTGCAGAAATTCAATATCTTGATTATATACTTTATGCTATTCAAACCTTAAGTGATGACTTAGCAACTTTACGCTATCGTACTATGGGCAAACAAATTGCTCCATTAATAGTGCGTACACGCGGTCATCGTCTTGAGGGCATATGGCACTCCGGCTCACAAATGGGTGGATTAATACATCTACTTAGAGGTATTTACATTCTAACCCCCCGAAACATGACTCAAGCAGCTGGGTTTTATAACACTTTGATGAAAAGTAATGAGCCAGCTATAGTCATTGAAAGCTTGAATGGTTATCGGCTTAAAGAACCTAAACCAAATAATCTTGGGGAGTTTTGCACGCCAATAGGAGTTGTTGAAACCATGAGGACAGGTTCAGATATCACTCTTTTGTCATACGGATCTACACTTCGAATTGTTCAAAAAGTTGCCAAAGACCTGCAAGAAGTTGGTATAGACGCTGAAGTAATTGATGCGCAGTCTCTGCTGCCTTTTGATATCAATCATGATGTTGTCAAAAGCATCCAAAAAACCAATCGGTTATTGGTCATTGATGAAGATGTTCCAGGAGGGTGTTCAGCTTATTTGATTCAAGAACTAATTGAAAAGCAGCTTGCGTACAAATATCTTGATAGCGCACCTCAAACATTAACCGCTAAGGCGCATAGACCTGCATATGCCTCTGATGGAGATTATTTCTCAAAACCAAATGAGGAAGATATTTTCGAAAAGGTCTACGAGATAATTCATGAGTCAGACTCAAGTAATTATCCAAAACTTAGATAAAAAAGTGGGGCAATTCGCCCCGCTTCCCTTTTTAATTCTTTATTTCTGTGTCTGTTTTTACAGCCGGTACAAGCGGTTTGCCGTCAGCATCTATTTCTATAATATTATCAAACCCAAGTTCATCTAGCTTGGTTGCCATTTTAGCTCTATCGCCTACCATAAACCAATTTACGGCTTCTGGTTTAATGACCTGTTTACCTACTTTTCTAACATCATCCACAGACAATTCGCGCACATTTTTATCGTATTTCTGATAGTAGTCATCTGGTAAATTATAACGCACTAAATTTCTAATGGAAGAGTTTACAGAACTATTGGTTTCCCACTGTCCAGGCAGCTTAAGTACTTGATTCGTCTTTACTTTTTCAACTTCTTCATCTGTAGCAGGGCGTGTCGATACAAATTCAGAGATCTCTTTGCGAATTTCAGTCACTGATTCCGCAGTCTTATCTGTTTGAACTGAGGTATATACAATAAAAGGTCTTTCTTCTTTTGAACCCAGTACAAGACCGCCCGCACCATAAGACCAGTGTTTATCCTCACGCAAGTTCATATTGATACGAGATGTGAAATCTCCGCCAATGATACTTACCATTTGATCCAACGCAACTTCAGATAAATCTCCATACTTCTCAGTCAAATGACCCGCAATTATAATAGACTGTTCTGATTCTGGCCTATTCATTAAATACAGGGTGTTTTTTGAATTCGTATTGGGTGCTCTGAAGGTAACTGAAGGTACATCTGCTTTTTTCCATTTACCAAAAGCTTTTTGAAGTTTTGGTTTTAACTCGCTCATTTCCATATCGCCAGTCACCAAAATGGTAGAGTTATTGGGCTTAACCCAAGTATCATAAAATTTTATAGCATCTTCCCTGGTCAACTTTTCTACAGTTTCTACGTATCCAGTGCCAGTATATGGATTGCTGTAAGGGTGGTCCTCACCATACATATACTTATTCATGACCCGCAAGGCCATTGAAAATGGCTGCGATTTTTCTCTCTTTATATCATTTATTTGTTGATCGCGCAATCTTGTAAATTCGCTTTCGGGAAAAACCGGATTCAATATTACATCAGCAAAAAGATCCAGACTGGCATCAAAGCTCTGTTTTAAAGTATTAATATCAACAACTGACAGGTCTTGATTTGAATAGGTACTTAACGAAGCACCTAAAAGTTGAAGCTTTTCATTGATTTGAAGCGAGCTGAAATCCTTAGAACCCTCATCCATCAAATTCATTGCTATATCTGCTGTTCCTGGACTTGATAAATAATCCGTCTTGTAGCCCGCATCAACAACAAGACTCATCACCACAGTAGGCACACCTGTTCTTTTTGCCAATACAATATCTAATCCGTTTGATAGCTCAGCTCTTTGTAATTCAGGAAAACTAGAGCTTTTTTGTGGTCCAAGTTTTGGTAATTTAGATCGGTCTATTGTAGTTTTTTCAACCACATACTCCGGAAAAGGATTGCATACCAACACATGCTTGCCCTTTGTCAGCCATTTCTTTGCAGTATTCTTCAAATCTTCTATTGTGGCATCTTCAACAAATCTAAGTTGTGTTTTGTAATAAGATGCATCACCGTGATATGTTTCATTAGAAGCTAGAATATCCGAAACACCTCCAAAACCACCTATACGCTCTAAGCCCTTAATGAAATTTGAAAAATATGCAGCTTTTACTCTTTTTAATTCCTCTGACGTTGGACCGTTAGCGATAAAGTCATTTATTTCTGATTCAAGCTCCATCTTAAGTTTGTCAGCATCTTGACCAGATTTTACATTCAAATAGGTAATGAACCTACTCGCAATCTCAGAAGAGGCTTGATAAGAAACCACCCTACTCGCCGTTTGGTCTTCATAAACGAACTTCTTATAAAGTCTTGAATTCTTACCGCTAGTAAGGACCGCTGAAATTAAATCAAAATGTAAATCCTCTTTTGAGCCAAATTGAGGAGTGTTCCATGCAAAAAGAACTCTTGTTTCAGGCACTCTGTCTTGGTAAACTTGATATGTATCTCCATTATGAACAGGAATATTTACTTCTTGCCTTTCAATTGTCGGTCCGGCTGGTATATCTCCAAAATAACTCAAAACTTTTTGATATACTTCTTTCGGATTGATGTCACCGGCCACGGCAACTACAGCATTTGCAGCTCCATAATACGACTTAAACCATTCCTGCACATCTTCTAGCGATGCCGCATTTAGATCTTTCATTTCACCTATCACGGTCCAAGAATACGGATGTCCTTTAGGGTACATAGCTTTTGTAAGGTAATCTCCTTGCATACCATAGGGTTGGTTCTCTCCTTGACGCTTTTCATTTTGCACAACCCCTCTTTGCTCATCTAATTTTTCTTGATCTATGGCTCCTAATAGATGACCCATACGATCAGATTCTAAAAACAAAACCTGATCCAAGGCAGATACGGGCACATTTTGAAAGTAGTTGGTACGGTCGTTATTAGTGGTACCGTTTAAATCTGTAGCTCCTATACGTTCAAGAGCCTGAAAATAGTCATCATTAAAATTCTCGCTCCCATTAAACATTAAATGTTCAAACAAATGTGCAAATCCACTCTTTCCAGGTTTTTCATTTTTAGAACCCACGTGATACCAAACATTTACGGCAGCAATAGGGGCTTTATGATCTTCATGAATCAATAAGGTTAATCCGTTAGGCAATATGAATTTTTCATATTTGATATCGATGTCACTAGCCTTAAACTCAAAATCTTGGCTATAGCAGAACTGAGTAGTCAATAATAGGACTGATAAAGCAGTAATAATTTTTTTCATTCTATTGATTTTTGATTGATAAATATACTGTCCTACAAGGTAATCATAACTTCTATTTCTAGCAATACGAACAATTTTTAAGTTTATATAATTTGTTCAAGTCAATAATGCAAAATCTGTCAGACTGTATAGACAATTTACAAGTCCTCCTTGGTAAGTGATTATGCAAATTGTCAATAAAAATAGTGACGGTATTTATGAAGTCTTTATTGCTGAAGAACAGCTCAAAATCTGGTTGAATTTAAATTTGTGAAAAATGATGATGAATTTGAGTTAAAGAACATGCCAAACAGAGAGATACATTTTGAATATAAGCTTGAAAAAATAATATATGAAGCTATTTTTGACAATGAAAAAGGAAATCAAGATGTAAATTAGTTATGACTGTTAGTTAGAGTTTAAAGAACCTCTTTTGATTAGGCTTTACGTTTAGTTATCAACTAAATATCAACACCATTAAAATTATCGAAAAAATAAATAAATTTACAAAAACTAAAATCCCCCTCTTAGATGAAAAGTAACGGTTTAGCGCACATAGGTTTGGCGGTCTTGCGAATATTACCCTCTTTAATGATGTTATCTCATGGTTTTCCAAAATTTAAAAAACTAATCTCAGGCAACTTAGAATTTGGAAACCCTATTGGTATTGGTGAAGCACCATCACTTTTTTTGGCAGTAGTTGGAGAGTTTATAGCCCCAATATTGATTATTATTGGTTACAAAACTAGATATGCAGCTGTACCCGCACTTATTACCATGTTAGTAGCTGGTTTCATAGTTCATGGTACTGACCCATTTGGTACCAAGGAAAAAGCATTCTTATATGCTGCTTTTTACATTGCTATCATATTATTAGGACCAGGCAAGTACAGTGTGGATAAAAAATAGTTAAAATAAAGTTGCTAATAGTTCTTTCAGTAAATCGTGCTGCGATATATTTTGGCTACCAACACCTTTACCCTTTAAATCTAGTTTTCTAAGATTTGAAACTATTTTACTCACTTTTTTCATAGGGTAATTTTTTGCTGCAGTTTGATATTCTTCCACAAAATAGGGGCTCACGCGAAGTACTTGAGCGATGGCCTTAGGCGAATGGTCATTCATGCCATGATACTGCAACAACTGCGTAAAAAAGCTGTGTAATAAGGTAACCGTTACAACGAAGGGATTATCTTTTGGGTTCTGCGCAAAATAATTAATAATACGGGTTGCTTTTTTGATATCACGCTCTCCTACTGCTTTCTTTAATTCGAAATTATTGAAGTCTTTACTTATGCCAATATACTTTTCAATATGAATTGAAGTGATTTCAGTCTGTTTGTCGACTACCAAAAAAAGTTTTCCAAGTTCATTACTGATTTTACTCAAATCGGTTCCTAAAAATTCTACCAATAAAGCTGCTGATTTCGGGGTAATTTGGTATCCTTTGCCATTAATAAAACGCTTGATCCAATCTGCTACTTGGTTTTCGTATAATTTTTTACTTTCAAAGACAATACCATTTTTTGACAAAACTTTGTAGACGGCCTTTCGCTTATCTAGTTTTTTATATTTATAACATATGACCAAAATAGTTGTTGTTTGCGGATTCTCGGCATAGGCAACCAATTGCTCAATGGCTCTTGACAAATGTTGTGCTTCTTTAACAATAATAACTTGGTGCTCAGCCATCATTGGATATCGTTTTGCATTTGATACAATCTCTTCAACACTAGTATCTTTGCCATACAACACCATTTGATTAAAGCCCCGTTCTACTTCAGTAAGTACTTTTTTAGAAATATAATCGGAAATAACATCAATATAAAAAGGCTCCTCGCCCATCAAAAAGTAAATCGGGTTCAGACTCCCATTTTTTATATCATTAAGAATACGCTTAGCTTCTTCCATCTAAAAAAAAATCATCAATTTTGTGTAATGCAGGCGCTCAACTTTCCAACATATCATTTTCGCCTTAAAAATACCGAAAATAGCACCTATATATTTGATGTGATTCGTAAAAAATTTGTGGTATTGCAACCTGAAGAATGGGTTCGACAACATGTTCTCTGCTTTTTAATGGAAACAAAGGGGTATCCAAAAAGTCTTATTAATGTTGAAAAACAAATAATCATCAATGGTTTGCGAAAAAGATATGACATCATCATTTTCAATAAATATGGCGAAATAGATATTTTAATTGAGTGTAAAGCACCTGATGTAGATATCACGCAAA
Organism: Croceitalea rosinachiae; assembly: GCF_031846445.1. Lineage (NCBI taxonomy): Bacteria > Pseudomonadati > Bacteroidota > Flavobacteriia > Flavobacteriales > Flavobacteriaceae > Croceitalea > Croceitalea rosinachiae. The sequence goes on from NZ_JAVRHR010000002.1 coordinate 872,394, forward strand.
AAGCATTTGACCAAATAGCAATTTATAATTTAAAGGTAAATGCAAAGTATATCATGGTGAGCAATGGTATCAACCACTATTACTGCCAAATAAATCATGAAGAAGAAAAATACACTTTTCTAAAGGAAATTCCTGATTTTAACCGTTAATTTGCTCCGGTTTTGAAACTTGCTATTGTCATATTAAATTGGAATGGTTCCAAGCTGCTTAAAGAATACCTTCCTAAAGTAGTGGAGTATTCAAAAGATGCTTCGATTTTCGTTATTGACAATGCGTCAACCGATGATTCTTTAGAAGTTTTGACTTCAAGTTTCCCTGAAATTCAGGTCATTTCAAATAAAGAAAATCTTGGGTTTGCAGGAGGGTATAACGAAGGATTAAAGCGGATTGAAGCGGATGTTTTTTGCTTATTGAATTCGGATGTTGAAGTTACCCAAAATTGGACAGTTTCAATTATAAATGCTTTTCAAGCAAATCAAGAAATCGCAATCGCTCAACCTAAGATTCTGGACCTTAAAAATCGCGAATACTTTGAGTATGCCGGTGCAGGTGGTGGTTTTATTGATAAATTAGGATATCCATTCTGCAGAGGGCGTATATTTCAATGCCTTGAAAAAGATACAGGGCAATATGATGATATCACTGAAGTATTTTGGGCCACAGGCGCATGTATGTTTATTAAAAAAGAGGTCTTTGCTGATTTAAAAGGGTTCGATGCCTCCTATTTTGCACATCAAGAAGAGATTGATTTGTGCTGGCGAGCAAAAAATAGAGGGTACAAAGTGTATTATATTGGAAAAAGCCATATATACCATCTTGGTGGATCCACACTCAAGAATTCAAACCCGAATAAAACGTTCTTGAATTTTAGAAATTCACTTTACTCTATAACCAAAAACCTACCAAGAAAGAATGCTTTTGAATTGATTTTCAAACGTTTACTACTAGATGGTATTGCGGTAATACATTTTGCCGCACAGTTTAAATTCTTACATAGTTTTGCTATATTAAGAGCTCATTTAAGTTTTTATCGTAACTTTTCTAGGGTTTTTAAGAAGCGTGAAAAAGCTAATTTTGTATTAAATTATTACTTTGTGAAATCCATTGTGTGGTCACACTTCGTACATCAAGTGAAGAATTTTAACATTTTAGTAAAAGATTAACTGTCAGGCAAACTTGCTAAATTGCAATTATTATAATTTTGCCCCAGTTACTGAATTAGTAATTAACCAGAATAAAATATTCATTTATGAAAAAATTAGTTTTAGGCACTTTAGGTGCAGCTGTATTATTGACATCTTGTGTATCACAGAAAAAATATGCAGAGCTGGAAGCACGACATAAAGAGGCACAAGATCTTTTAAATTCAGCTACTGTTAAGCTTAATGATTGCTTGGAAGAAAAGGCATCTGCCACTTCAAAAATGAATGCGTTAGAGGATCAAAACGCTTTTTTAAGAGCTAACAATCAAGAATTGATCAACAATATGGGTGATTTAACTACCCTTACCGCAAAAGGGGCTGAAAACCTTGAAAAATCATTAGAAAGTCTTCAAGAAAAAGATTTGACAATCCGCAGACTACAAGACGCGGTAACACGAAGAGATTCTGTTAACCTTTCATTGGTTCAAAGTTTAAAAGGTGTTTTAGGTAATCTTGATGATGAAGATATTGAGGTAAGTGTTGAAAAAGGAGTCGTATTTGTTTCTATTTCCGATAAATTGTTGTTCAGCAGTGGTAGTTACAACATTAGTTCAGCTGCCAAAAATGTTCTTAGTAAAGTTGCCAAAGTAGTGAACAATAAACCAGACTTTGAGTTTATGGTCGAAGGTCATACAGATGATGTACCATATAGAAGCGGTGTGTTATTAGACAACTGGGATTTAAGTGCAAAAAGGGCAACGGCTATTGTTCGTGTTTTACAAAACGATTATGGTGTAGACCCTAAGCGTATGACAGCTGCCGGTCGTGCGGAATTTGTTCCTGTTTCAACTACCGATAAATCTAAAAACAGAAGAACCCGCATCGTTGTTCTTCCAAAAATTGATCAATTCTATAGTATGATTGAAGAAGGAATGAAAGATCCAGCAATCAATGAATAGTTGATTTAATCAAATAATAAAAAATAAAAAGAGCGACAAATTTGTCGCTCTTTTTTCTTTCTAAAGAATATCTAAAGAACCTTTGCCCTCCCTAATCACATCAGGTTCGCCTTCAGATAAGTCAATTATTGTTGAAGCTATATTACCCCCATACCCACCATCGATAACAATATCTACAAGGTTTTGCCATTTTTCAAATATAAGCTCTGGATCTGTGGTGTATTCGAGTACATCATCATCATCGTGTATCGAAGTTGAAACAATAGGGTTTCCCAAACTTGAGACCAGTGCCTGGGCTATTGAATTATCTGGTACGCGAATACCTACAGTCTTTTTCTTTTTAAAGTCTTTAGGCAAATTGTTATTTCCAGGTAATATAAAGGTATAGGGACCCGGTAAAGCACGTTTTAAAATTTTAAAGGTAGCGGTGTCTATTTGTTTTACATAATCAGAAAGATTACTTAAATCTGAGCAAAGAAATGACCAATTCGCCTTATTTAGTTTGATATCTTTAATTCGAGCTATTCTCTCAAGGGCCCTAGATTTTGTAATATCACAACCAAGTCCATACACTGTATCTGTAGGGTATATTACCAAACCCCCATTCTGCAGTGCTTTAACCACTTTTGCTATTTGATTGGGACTAGGGTTGTCTTCATATATTTTGATATACTCTGCCAAACTTAATTTTCTTTATCGAATTTAACTTTAAAAGTGCAATTTACGGCAGCCCTCCGCGTTAAAAAGCTGTCCCATATAGCGTTCATGAAAACAATAAGAGGAAGAATACTTCTAGCTTTTTTAATACTGTGCCTATTAATAGCACCATTTCTACTATTCTCATTCGTTTCATTACGTAAAATAAATAATTCAAAAAACTTAAAAGAACAAGTAGATATACTCAATATTAATAGGTTAAAGGCTATTAATCATTTTGACATAGCGATTAAGGCAGATATTAAACTTGATTCTTTCTATATAACAGAAACCAGCTCAAACTTTAAAAAACAACGGCACTATATTGACTTAGCAAAACAATCGCTTAGGTTGGCACAGTATTCCGAATTTCCAAAAAGCAACATTATCCCTAAAAGAATTCAAGGAGTTGAAGATGAAATAGAGAATATTATTGAAAAGTCTAATAAGGTTGTTGAATTGCAATTGAGAAGAGGCTTTCGAGATTATGGCCTGGAGGGGCTAATGCGAGAGAAAATACACGCGCTCGAAAATAATAGTGAAGGATTGACTCTTGCAGAAAACTTAATGCTACGCAGAAGGGAGAAAGATTATTTTCTTAGAGATGATCTTCACTATGCAGATTTGCTTAATACAGAATGTGAGGTACTAATCACAAAACTATCTAAAAGTGAAGATGCCATTAAGACTAAAAAGGCTTTGGCAGAATATCTTGCTATTTTCAATGAAATAGTAGCTATTGAACAAGAAATTGGAAATGAATCTTTGGGCTTATTGTTTGAACTTAATCAAGCGAACACAGCACTAGATAAAAAAGTCGCCAAACTTTCAGAAGTAATTGAAACCGATTTAAACTACCTCGAAAGTAGTATAAAATCTTATATTATATTGTTCTTTGGCCTGACAATAGCCTTTGCAATTGTTTTTGCATTTTTATTTTCCGGTCATATTGCGAAACCTATTCAAGGACTCATCCAAAATATGGATACCATTTCAGAAGAAAATTTTAAGGAAAACCACAAAATAACTTCAAAATTTGAATTAAAAGAATTAAAGATTCTTACTCAAAAATACAATGATTTAGTTGCAAAAATCAGGAATCAGATACGTGACCTACACTCCAATAACAATGAGTTATATGATTTAACTCTTAAATTATCAGAATCTGAAAATGAACTTAAAGAAGCCTCAGCAATAAAAGATAAGTTCTTTTCTATCATATCACATGATTTAAGGGGGCATACCGGTAATATACTTTCGCTGGCTAACATCTTAGACCAAGATGGTAATGAATTGTCAGAAAATGAAAAGAGTGTTTTTGTAAAGTACATGGTCGATTCTTCTCAAAACTTGCAATTATTATTAGACAATCTACTCAATTGGGCGAAATCGCAAATGAACGATCATGATATTTCTAAAAAGTCCTTTAATATTGGAAAGCTTGTCGAAAACAACATTGAATTATTCAAAGACAATTCTTTTAGGAAAAAAGTAAAAATCACTTTCAAGAATAATGATAGGTTTAAAGCATATGCCGATAAAGATATGGTTGATTTTATTATTCGAAACTTATTATCAAACGCTCTGAAATTCACAAAAAGTGGCGATACTATTTCCTTTAAAATTAGTGAGGTAGGTGTAAAATTAAAAGTTGAAATTACAGATACAGGTGTTGGGATGTCTAAAGATGAAATTGAAGTGCTATTAAATTCTGATGATGGTGGTTTCACTAAAAAGGGCACTGAAAATGAAGTGGGCACAGGGCTTGGTTTTTCTATCTGTAAAGATTTTGTGCGTAGAAACGGCGGGGAAATTGAAATTACTTCAAAGAAAGGCAAGGGAAGTACTTTTTCTTTTACTTTACCAACTTCTTTAACAAGAGAAAGTATTGAAAATTTAGTAGTTTAATCCAAACTAACTTCAAACTCTAATTAATTATCTCCTCTGCCTAAATAAGCTCTTATGGATGCTATTTTAGAATCTTTATTAAAAGTAATCACATCAATTACAAATAGTTCTTCGGTCTTATCAACTGTTATTTTAAGTTCGGCAGCTATGCTATCCTCACTCTCATAAGTTGAGAGCACATCTATTTCTATAGAATCAACGGTTTCAAAATTTTTACGGGTTTCCTTTAAAGCTATTTCCTTACCTATTACCCGAATTTTCCAATCGCGCAATATAATGTCATCAGCAAATAGCTCTCCAACACCTTTGATATCTTTATTGGCATATTTTCTTAAATAGGACAGACATAGCTCCTTGTTAGAATTTACAATCATTATATTTTAAAAATAGATTTTTATTCCTTTGATGTAAAAATGGTTTTAAGCTAAATTTACTTTGTCGAGTTACATTTTTGAATTATGAAATCACCTCTAACTTTGCAAAACGCAATAACAACTTCTTAATATCTCCCCGTTCAAATTTAATTTCTGCTTTTTTGTCATTGCCCACTCCTTCTATTTTTAAAACTTGACCTTTTCCAAATCGAGTGTGGTTCACCAAAACCCCTTCAGCTAAATCTGAATCAATTGTATTGGCGTTTTTTGAAGGACTGCCCAATTCAGGTTTTAATTTTCGAAGCTTACGAAGCTGATTTGCATTAGGAGTACCGGCTGCAGGAGGAGTGCCATTTTGAGGTTTTACTTGGCGTAGCTTACTTTTATCGACCTCGCCAAAAATATTGGCATCAATTGTAGATTTATAACGATACCCGTCACTTACTGGTGTTAAATTTTCAACATACTGTTCTTCAATCTCTTCTAAAAATCGACTTGGTTCAGCATCAATCAGTTTCCCCCAACGGTAGCGATTTTGGGTATAGGTCAAATAAGCCTGTTTTTCTGCTCTAGTTAAAGCTACATAGAACAGCCTTCGCTCCTCTTCTAATTCGCTTCTAGTATTCATGCTCATGGCAGAAGGAAACAAATCTTCTTCCATACCAACAATATATACATACGGAAACTCTAACCCTTTTGCCAAATGGATGGTCATTAACGCTACTCGGTCATCATCACCTGTATCTTTATCTAAATCGGTTGCAAGAGCAACATCTTCTAAAAATTCAGTTAGGCTTCCTGTTGCATCAGCCAATTCTTTTTGACCCTCAACAAAATCTTTAATTCCATTGAGCAATTCTTCAATATTCTCCATACGGCCGATACCTTCAGGAGTACCATCTTTTTTAAATTCAAGCAAGAGCCCTGTTTTTTTTGAAACATGTTCTGCTAATGTAAAAGCATCTGAACCTTCATTCATAATCTGAAAGCTCTTGATCATGGTCACAAAATCTTCCAATTTTCTCTGTGTACCTGAGTTAATCTTCAGATTCAACTTAGATAAGTTGTCCATGACTTCAAAAATGGAACGGTCATAATGGTTCGCAGCCACCACCAATTTATCAATAGTGGTCTGCCCTATTCCCCTTGCTGGAAAATTTACTACTCGTTTTAAAGCCTCTTCATCCTTAGGGTTAATGACTAAACGTAAATAGGCCAATACGTCTTTGATCTCTTTGCGCTGGTAAAAGGAAAGTCCACCATATATGCGATACGGAATATCACGTTTGCGCAAGGCATCTTCAATGGCCCTTGATTGCGAATTGGTTCGGTACAACACGGCAAACTCTCCATTACCCATTTGATGGTTCATGCGATTATCCCAAATAGAAGAAGCGACATAACGTCCTTCTTCCGCATCGGTTATGCTCCGGTGGATAATAATTTTATTACCCTCGTCATTTGCCGTCCAAACCACTTTTTCAAGCTGATTTTTATTATTGGCAATAATGGAATTTGCCGCATTCACAATGTTTTTGGTAGAACGATAATTCTGTTCTAAACGGTACATGCCCACATCTTCATAATCACGCTGAAAATTGAGGATGTTATTGATATTTGCCCCTCGAAACGAATAAATACTTTGAGCATCATCACCTACAACACAAATATTTTGATAGCGGTCTGCAAGAGCCTTTACGATTAAATACTGCGAGTGGTTGGTATCTTGATACTCATCAACCAAAATATACCGAAAACGGTCTTGATATTTCATCAATACTTCAGGAAATCGAGTTAGCAATTCGTTGGTTCGTAACAACAAATCATCAAAATCCATAGCTCCAGCTTTAAAGCATCTATCCACGTAATTTTGATAAATCTCCCCTAATCTCGGGCGTTTGGCCATGGCATCGGCTTCTACCAATTCAGGACTCTGAAAATAGGCTTTAACCGTTATTAAACTGTTCTTATAAGATGATATTCGATTCTGAATCTGTTTATACTTGTAGATATCCTTATCCAAACCCATTTCTTTGATAATGGAGGCTATAAGACGTTGCGAATCTTGGGTGTCGTAAATAGTAAAATTGCTTGGATACCCCAGTTTATCGCCGTCAAAACGCAATAACTTGGCAAAAACGGAGTGAAAAGTACCCATCCAAAGGTTTTTGGCCTCCGAGTTACCCACAATATCAGCAATACGCTTTTTCATTTCGCGAGCTGCCTTGTTCGTAAAGGTCAATGCTAGAATATTGAAAGAATCTACCCCCTGTGCCATTAAATGGGCAATTCGATAGGTCAATACCCTTGTTTTTCCAGAGCCTGCACCAGCAATGACCATTAGAGCTCCATCTTTATGCAGAACAGGTGCCCGTTGCGCCTCATTTAATTCATCAATATATGACATGGGAAATTTCCTTTATAGCAAGTCTAAATGTGAAAATAACTAATCTACAGCTATAGATAAAATCAAGCTATAAATACTTTTAAACAGGGAATGATTTCAAAGAACTCATAAATTGAATATATTTAACAACTATGAGCAAAACACTAGCCTTCGTTTTTCTTTTGGGTATAGTTATCAACCTTTCTGCACAAGAAAAGAAAGCTGGCCCTATAATTCAAGATTTCGGCAAAGTTTGGGTAATTGAAAATCCCGATTATCAAGTTCGAACTAATGCAGAACTTAAAGTAGTTTTTGACATTATGAATAGCCCTGACGACTTGACCAAGAGCAATGCTAGTATTGAAACGGCGGCCCGCTTTTTAAATATGCATGGGCAAAGCGGAGTTTCAAAAGAGCATATGAAGGTTGCTCTTGTAGTGCATAACAAAGCCTCAAAGGATATTATAACCAATGAAGCCTACGAAGCGCGTTATGGTGTGGAAAATCCGAATTCGAAAATGGTACAACAACTAATGGATGCTGGGGTTGAATTTATTTTCTGCGGACAATCATCCTTTTCAAGGAGCTTTCCTATTGAAGAAACCATTTCAGGAGTGCAACTATCACTTTCTGCTATGACAGCATTAATACAATTACAAAATGACGGATACCGTCTTATAAAATTCTAAATTCAAAACTTATGAATCGATTAGTAATACTAGGGCTTTGTCTTTTCACCTCAAGCTTATTTGCTCAAGGCCCAAATCTTGAAAAAGATTATGAAAAAATAGAAAATAAGGTCATTGAATGGCGACACGATATCCACCAAAACCCCGAATTGGGAAATCGTGAGTTCCAAACAGCTGAAAAAATAGCCAACCATTTAAAATCATTAGGAATTGAAGTGAAAACTGGGGTCGCCCATACTGGAGTTGTTGGCCTTTTAAAAGGTAATAGTCCAGGTAAAGTTGTAGCATTAAGAGCAGATATTGATGCCTTACCTGTTACGGAGCGTAACGACCTTCCTTTCAAATCAACCGTTACTTCAGAGTTTTTAGGAGAAAAAGTTGGCGTGATGCATGCTTGTGGTCATGATACCCATACAGCAATTTTAATGGGTGTTGCCGAGATACTTTCAAAAAACAAAGATAAAATCAAAGGCACTGTAAAATTCATTTTTCAACCTTCAGAAGAAGGTCCACCACCTGGTGAAGAAGGTGGTGCCCTATTAATGGTAAAAGAGGGCGTAATGGAAAACCCAAAGGTCGATGCTATTTTTGGATTACATATTAATTCACAAACACCTGTAGGAATGATTCGCTACAAATTTGGGGGCGCCATGGCCGCAGCACAAAGTTTTACTATAAAAGTAAATGGAAAGCAAAGCCATGGTTCACAACCATGGGGTGGTGTAGATCCCATTTTAATAAGTGCTAAAATCATTGATGGTCTCCAAACCATAATAAGTCGCGAAACTGAACTCACAAATGAAGCCGCTGTTATTACTGTGGGCAAAATCAAAAGTGGAGTTCGTTCCAATATTATACCTGAAAGTGCAGAAATGTTAGGTACTATAAGAACTTTGGACTATGACATGAAAGATAAGTTGAACAAGCGCATGGTCGAAATGGTAGAAACTATTGCCAAGGCGTATGGGGGAACAGCAACTTGTGTCATTAAAGATGCCACAGATATCACCTACAATGAACCTGCTTTGGTATCACAGATGTTACCTACGCTTAAACGTGTTGCTGGTGATGAAAATGTAATAGCCCAAAAAGCTATAACTGGTGCTGAAGACTTTTCTTATTTTCAGCGAGAAGCTCCTGGGTTTTTCTTCTTTTTAGGGGGAATGACGCCAGGCAATACAGAATCGTTTCCACATCACACGCCAGATTTTTTGATTGACGATGCCGGAATGCAACTAGGAGTTAAAGCGATGACAGAATTGACGTTGGATTATCTTTCAAGCGGACAATAACAAATTAATTAGTCTTCTTGAGCTTTGATATGGAGAGTATGATAGACTTCTTTACTAGGGTTTCTTGGTGGCTATGGGTGTTGGTGTTTTTGGTGATTGTTGCTATTTGGGATATCTTTTTTCAACGTTCTCATACAATTAAACACAATTTTCCAATAGTCGGGCATTTGCGTTATTGGCTGGAAAGCATTGGTCCTGAAATGCGACAGTACTTTGTAGCTAACAATCGCGAAGAGCTTCCTTTTAATAGAATTGAGCGCGGTTGGATTTATGCTTCTGCAAAAAAGGAGAACAATTACGAAGGCTTTGGTACAGATAGGGACATCCATGCCCATCAACACATCTTTGTAAAGAACGCTATGATTGGGTATCAACTTCCAAAAGAACATCAAAATACTAAAAATCCATATTTTTTACCGTGTGCCAAGGTGATAGGGGCATATAATAAACGAAAGCAACCTTTTCGTCCAGCTTCTATAATCAATGTCTCCGCAATGAGTTTTGGCTCGCTATCAGCTGCTGCAGTAAAAGCTATGAACAAAGGGGTGCAAAAAGCCAATGCTTATCAAAATACTGGTGAGGGCGGTCTATCGCCCTATCACAAACAAGGTGGCGATGTAATTTTCCATTTTGGAACTGGATATTTTGGTGTTCGTTCTAAGGATGGTAATTTCTCTATGGAGAAAATGAAAGTACTAGTTGATGAAAACCCATGCATCAAAGCCATAGAAATTAAATTATCGCAGGGCGCCAAACCTGGAAAAGGAGGAGTACTTCCTGGCGCTAAAATAACAAAAGAAATTGCTGAAATAAGAGGTGTTGAAATAGGAAAGGATGTTCTGTCACCAGCAACACATAAAGCTTTTAGTTCTATCCCTGAGCTTTTAGAATTGATTGAAAAAATTGCGCAAGAAACGGGATTGCCGGTTGGTATTAAAGCTGCTATCGGGAAACTCAACCAATGGGAAGAATTAGCAGATTTAATGAAAACTTCCGGTAAAGGTCCAGATTTTATTACGGTTGACGGTGGTGAGGGCGGTACTGGTGCAGCTCCACCAAGTTTCGCAGATCATGTTTCTTTACCATGGGTTTATGCTTTCGCCAGTTTATACAAAATATTCAAAGAGCTAGGTCTTACAGAACGAATTGTATTTATTGGTAGCGGAAAATTAGGCTTTCCCGCTAAAGCAGCCATGGCTTTTGCTATGGGCGTAGATTGTATCAATGTTGCTCGTGAGGCTATGATGAGCATTGGCTGTATTCAAGCTCAGATATGCCATACCAACCGCTGCCCGGCTGGTGTTGCAACACAAAGTAAATGGTTGCAAAATGGCATCAACGTACCTTTGAAATCAGATAGGTTAGCACAGTATTTTAAAACCTTTAGAAAAGAGTTTTTAGAAATCACTCGTGCGGCTGGTTATGAACATCCTTGTCAATTTACTATGCAAGATATTCAAGTAAATGTAGATGATGATTATCTTAGCAGTGATTTAAAGACCGTGTATGGTTATGAAAAAACTCAAGTGCCGTTTAAAAATATGCAAGACTTGTCTGATTGTCAATATTTAGGTGGAGCACTAAAAACTACAATTAAAGTATGAGAAGATTTTTACCCCTTTTTGCATTATTGGTTTTCACAACAACCTCAGCCCAGAAAAAAAGCGAACTCATTGCAAAAGTCAGTGAACTTGAGAAGACAATTATGTCCTTGAACGATTCTGTATCTCAAGCACAACGAGAAATCAATGCATCTAATTCTAAAGCTGAGTTGTTTGAAAAGGAGAATGAAGACTTAAGGGCTGCCAATGCTACCTTGCTCCAAAACCTAACCAATTTCTCTAAAATTTCCAAACAAAATACGGAGTCTGTTGGCAATGCTTTAAATAGTCTAAAAAAGAAAGAAGAGCAGCTTAGAATAATAACAGATAACTTCTCAAGAAACGATTCTATTGCCATTGCAATTTTCACACAAATAAAACAGACCATGGGCCCAGAAGTAAAAGCCGGGGTTTCAAATGGAATTGTTAGTATTTCAAATTCATTGGATGGGCTTTTTGGTTCTGATAGTGCATCGACACTTACAGAATCAGGGGCGGATTGGACTACCAAAGTTGGTGCTATTGTAAAAGCAAATCCAGACCGTTCAATTATTGTTGAGGGATTGAATATTACTGGAGAATTTGCGGTCACTTATGCTCAAGCCTCTACTATTGCTAATAGATTAGCTAAAACTGAAGGTGTTGGATCAGAAAAAATTCAAATCGTGGTAAAAGATGGTAATTTTAAGGAAGGAATTTCAGTAAGAATTGCTCCTAATGACACTGCATTTTACCAAATGGTGAAAAAAGAATTCCAGTAAGTCATCAAATATACTTTTAGAAACAAAATAGCGTTCTAATTTCATCAAAACCAAAATGAACTATGAGCGGAGATCAAATTTTCCAACTATTTGCTTATTTATTACCATCAGTGGTAACTGGGGCAATCGCCTTTTACTTTTTCAGAATGCATACTAATAATGAAGAAGGCAGAAGACGTTTTTTGCTGCATAAAGATTCTCAAAAAGATACACTGCCAGTGCGCTTGCAAGCTTATGAACGCATGGTACTATTTTTAGAGCGTATTGCAATTAATAATTTGGTTGTCCGTGTGGCTCCTCAAGGTCAAGATAAAGCCAAATATGAAAATCTACTAATCAAACAAGTAGAGAATGAGTTTGACCATAACTTATCACAACAAATTTATATGACCGATGAGTGCTGGAATATCATTAAAGCTGCGAAAAGCGCAACTATTCAAATTATTCGTTCTGCTGGTATGAGCGAAGCAGATTCTGCAGATAAACTTCGCGAAGACATTTTAAATCAAACCATGGAAAAGCAATCCCCATCTGCCACGGCACTATCCTTTGTAAAGAAGGAGATAGGAGAATTGTGGTAAGAACAAAAATCCCTAGTCGAAAAGGGAGAATTAATATTTATTATCTGGGTAAATGTAGTTGTCAGCATATTGAAAAACACATGTTAAACCCCATAGTTTCATATTAATTTTGAATTTGAAACTTGAGCTTGAATTTTATTTTACTCCTGTAAATCAGGTTCTATAGGCATACTCTCAGTATTTTTATTTTTAGCATATAAATAGCCTCTTTTCCACCAACGCGTCATTTTTTCCTTATTGAAAATCAAGGAGTTTGTTGTTAATATTGTTGGCGTGTAATAAAGGTTAATAATCGCATTTTTTTGGTTTGCCACTAATTTTCCAACACGTATGTTTTGGTGTTCGATTCGGTCTAAAATAAACCCAATTATAGTAGTGATGAGTTCAAAAGGATTGCGAGAAGGCATTCGATTGTAATAACTGACTTCAGTATGCAATACCACAACATCAACTTCTGTAGCCCCTCTGTTTATTGCTTCTTCAATTGGCACTAAACTGCCTAATCCGCCATCGGCATATTCACAGCCATTCTTTCGAACCAAGCTCATGAACGGTGTATAATTAGATGAAATCCATATCCAATCACAATATTCATCATAGGTGCAGTCATTAATAGATTTATATTCTACTTGATTCAGAGAAAGATTGGAAACCGTAACGGTAATATCTAAAGGGCCATTTTTTAATTCTTCAAACTCGTTAATGGTAATACTCTCTCTAATCAGACTTCTTAAGTTCTCACTCTCACCAAAAGTCTTTTTTCCTTTTAAAAAGTTTTTCAAAATATTCCAGTGATTCATGGATATAATGTCAGAGCCATGCTTTTTTTTAATGATAAAAGGACAATTATTAAAAATAGTTTTCTGGTTGACGTTTGAATATATGTCTTTGATTTTATCAATCTTACCTAAAGCCAAATGGGAAATCAAGAGACTGCCTGTGGAAGTGCCAACAAAAATATCATATTTATAAGCTGCTTCTTGAATTAAGAATTGGGCAACACCACCAGCAAATGCACCCTTACTACCACCACCTGAAATAACCAATGCTCTCATTGATTTATCAATTTATTCAATGTATTTCTTTGCTCTAAAGTTAATGAACTTGAAATGTTCAAAAGTCTTTCTTTAAGTTTTTCATCTTTAACTAACTCTCGCAATAAATTCCTTGAAGACTTTTTGAACTGCCAAACATGATGCTGACAGGCTTCAATAAGGCTATAGAGAGATTCATCACTTAATGCCATTATTTGATTCAAATATTGAAAAGCCAACTGGCGTACTTCAAAATGATTTTGAGGTTGGGTATACCCATTCAATTCTCGATAATACTCTTGTTTCTTTTCAGGGTCGTATTCAGGAGTAACCAAAGCTAAGGTCAACCACAACAAACGCAAATTCTTATTGGGCAATCCTACCATTTCTCTAGTTTTCTCAAGATAAGCAATTCTGCTTTTTGGAAATGATACCCAAAGATTGTACAAAGCAAATTCTCTCGTCAAATAACTTCCTTCGTTTAAAAGTAGTTCCACATCTTTTTTAAGAAGATCAGGGATATTTACAAGAAGTTGAATTGCCTTCTGTCTAATTTTTGGTTCCCCATCGGCAAGTAATATTTTGTAATCTGATTCAGAATACTTATCCTTAAAATTATTTATCAAATTCAATTTGTACTCAACAGGTGATTCTTCTTTTAAAAAATCTAAGGAAAACGATTCTCTATGTTTTTCTACAAAAAACATTCGAATAGAAGGGTTCTTTGACATAAGAAAAATTTTCACCTCATCCCAAGGAAATGTTTCAGATTCTAGCCATTTCTTGCGGTAATTAGTTAAATCTTTGTTTGATACCAATTCCAACTCCGCAATGAAATCGGCGATAGTTACATTTTTGAATTGGTACTTTTTAAGGTAAGTCTCAACTCCTTTCTTAAAAGCTTCCTCCCCTACTTTATCTTTAAGTAATACTAAGGCCCATGCTCCTTTTTCATAAAAAGTCAAACTATTCGCATTTGGGTTGGTCAACGCTTCTCCATCTCCATTTTCAGAGAGGTTGTACAGCGTCTTTGCTGTTTTATAGAGTTTCCAATAAAAATAATCATCACCAAATAAATGTTGTTCTGTCAAATAGGCGTAATAGGTAGCAAAACCTTCATGAAGCCAATGATGTTTGCCACTTTCTTCAGTAACTAAATTACCGAACCACTGATGCGCCATTTCATGTGCATTCACGTTTACATAGTTCTTATCTACAAAAGCAGTGGAATCAATCATATATTGATTCGAAAAAATTGTAGTTCCAGTATTCTCCATTCCCGCATATAAAAAATCTTTTACTGGAATTTGTTTATAATTCTGCCATGGATAACTAAAGCCTATCTCTTTTTCTAAAAAATCAAAAATTTCTTTGGTATATCGATAGGTAGGTTCCACTTTAGAACTGTCTTTGGGTTCGTAATACAGTTCTATTGGTATGCCTGAAGATGATTTCAAAACCTTTTTGTTATAATCCCCGATGACAAAAGCGGAGAGGTAGCTGCTCATAGGGTCAAGCATATCAAATTTCCACTCAGCAAGACCATCTTCTACAAACTTTCCTTTGAGTTTGCCATTGGCAATAACTGTGTATTTTTGATCAGCTAAAATGGTAAGATCCAGCTCAATTTTTTCATTCATATCATCAAAACTGGGTAGCCAATGACTGGTGTATTTGCCCTGTCCCTGTGTCCAAACTTGATGCGAAAGGGGTTCAGAATCTGATCTAACAAAATAGACTGTCTGTTTAGGTTTAGCAACAAATCTTAAAAACAGTTGATGGTTACCAATTGTAGGCGGAGCCTCAAAACCTAATCGCTTTCCCGAATTAGAATATTCGATTTCCCTTCCATTCAAAGCAACGTATAAAAAAGTCATATCTACTGCATCGATGAAAATAGAATCTACCTTGGTTTTTATCTCAAAATCATAGGTGCCTTTACCAAAAATTTCTTTTGATTCTAAAATTGGCAGAATTTCCATATCTATTTTTACAAAACTTACTTTGGGTTTCTTTTGGGCGCAAAGTGAGAAAATAGATAAAACAACAATAAGTAGGATTCTCATAAAAGCTAAACTATCAAAAGTCAATCCAAATTACATATTTTAGTCTGATGAATCCCAATTATCTTCAAACACCTTTAGTTTACTTGAAAGGAGTCGGCCCAAATAGAGCCGAAACCCTGAAGTCAGAGTTGGGCATGGAAACTTTTGGAGACTTACTGCAACTATTTCCGAATCGGTATTTGGATAAAACCCAATACTATAAAATTAATCAGCTAAGAGATAGCGGTGCTGATGTTCAGATAACTGGAAAAATCATTCATTTAAAAACCGTAGAACAGAAAAGAGGAAAACGCTTGGTGGCAACTTTTGTGGATGATACCGGTCAGTTGGACTTGGTTTGGTTCAGAAGTCAAAAATGGATTCGAGAAAATATAAAACTCAATGAGTTTTATGTGGTTTTTGGAAGAATAAATAAGTATAGTAGTAGCTTTTCAATGCCCCACCCAGAAATGGAACTCTTAACAGAGCATCAAGCGGGGCTTAAAATAAACATGCAACCCATATATCCATCAACAGAAAAGCTTAGTAATTCAGGGATAACCAATAAGGTCATTTCTAAATTGATTCAGCAACTATTTATAGAGACCAAGGCAGACTTTGAAGAAACCTTTTCAAAAGCCTTATTGGATGAGTTAAAACTCATTTCTAAAGTGGATGCACTGCTAAACATACACTTTCCTAAAAGCCAAGAGCTTTTGACCAAAGCTCAGTTTCGATTAAAATTTGAGGAATTGTTTTTTGTACAGCTACAGTTGTTGAATAAAAAAGCAATCCGAAAACATAAAATAAAAGGACTACCCTTTGACCAAGTAGGTGAATATTTCAATATTTTTTTTAAAAACCACCTCCCTTTTGAGCTAACGAATGCTCAAAAAAGAGTCATCAAAGAGATTCGAAATGATATGGGCAGCAGTGCTCAAATGAATCGATTATTACAAGGTGATGTAGGTTCAGGGAAAACCATTGTGGCCCTAATGTGCATGCTATTGGCCATTGACAATGATTATCAGGCATGTCTTATGGCGCCGACAGAGATTTTGGCGCAACAGCACTATAATGGACTTAAAGATTTAGTACAAGGCATGCCTATAAAAATTGCTTTACTCACAGGTTCCACAAAAAAGTCAGAACGTACGTTTTTACATAACCAACTTGAAAATGGTAACTTAAATATTTTGGTTGGTACCCATGCCGTTCTTGAGGATAAAGTTCAGTTTAAGAATCTTGGGTTGGCAGTCATTGATGAGCAACATCGTTTTGGGGTGGCCCAACGATCCAAATTGTGGCATAAAAACTCCATCCCGCCCCATATTTTGGTAATGACTGCCACTCCAATTCCAAGAACTTTGGCTATGAGCCTTTATGGTGATTTGGACATCTCTGTTATTGATGAACTTCCTCCAGGACGTAAATCCATTAAAACGGTACATCGTTATGATGCTAATCGTTTAAAGGTATTTCGTTTTATAAAGGATGAAATCAAAAAAGGCCGGCAGATTTATATCGTTTACCCCTTAATTCAAGAATCTGAAGCTTTAGATTATAAAGATTTAATGGATGGGTACGAAAGTATTGCTCGTGAATTTCCTTTACCCGATTATCAAATATCTATTGTTCATGGTAAAATGAAACCTAGGGACAAAGATTATGAAATGGAACGTTTTGTTAGAGGCGAAACACAAATAATGGTTGCCACTACTGTTATTGAAGTTGGAGTCAATGTGCCCAATGCCTCAGTAATGATTATTGAAAGTGCTGAACGTTTTGGATTATCACAATTGCACCAGCTGAGGGGGCGTGTTGGTCGTGGAGCGGAACAAAGCTTTTGTATTCTCATGACCAGTCATAAATTGTCTAATGATTCCAAAACCCGCTTAGAGACAATGGTCAGAACAAATGATGGTTTTGAAATCGCCGAAGTCGATTTAAAATTACGTGGTCCAGGCGATTTAATGGGTACCAAGCAAAGTGGATTGCTCAATCTAAAAATTGCCGATATCGTGAAAGACAATCATATTTTAAAATCAGCCCGATATTACGCCATACAACTTTTAAAAGCTGACCCAAAATTAGAATTGCCCCAACACCAAGTTATTAGAAAAGCCTATACCAACTTGGTTAAGGATAAAGCGATTTGGGGGTATATTAGTTAAAAGGCAATAATATTTTCTAGAATTGAATTCAAAAGTATATAAATGTACTTTCACTCGTTAAAATTAGGTTAATTCCTCTTTTTTAACGGTATAGTTTCTAAAAAGAGAATATTTTGAAATTAAAACAGACCATCATGAAAAAATTTCTATTTGTCTTAGGTATAGCTGCTATGGCAGCACTAGGTATTTCTGCAGCAATCGAAAAGGATACCGTAGCATTAACAGCTGATTTTACTTATGGGAATCCAGAAATAAGTTCTATTAATAGCATGAGTTTTGGCCCAGAAGGAATTTTATTTATAGGAGATTCAAAAAAAGCCACCATTTATGCTTTGGACACTCAAGACAAGGCAATAAAAGAAAAAGGTGGTGAAATTAGAATTGAAGGTTTTGATAAGAAAATTGCTGCTTCATTGGGTACCACGGTAGATGACATCAAGATTATGGATATGGTTGTTAATCCCATATCGAAAATGCCCTATTTTTCGATCAGTACTATTGACGGAACTCCCGTTGTGCTTCGGTTGAATGGTGAAAACCTTGAAAATATATCGCTAAAAGCAATAAGTTATTCAGAAATTAAGATTAATGACCCAATCGGTGAAGACGTAAAAGATAAATGGGAAAGACCACAACGTATTTGGTCAATTTCTGACCTAAAATATCACAATGGAAAAGTTATGGTTTCGGGACTTTCCAACAAAGAATTTGCCTCAACGTTCAGAAGCATTCCATTTCCTTTTTCTGAAAGCCAAATGGCTGCTTCCCTTGAAATTTGGCATGCTGCCCACGGGGCCTTCGAAACCCACGCCCCAATTAAAACTTTTGATGTTATCACCCTAGAGGGAACCGATTATTTAATGGCCAGCTATACTTGTACCCCCTTGGTTCTTTTCCCCATGGGCGAGCTGACAGAAGGAGTACATCAAAAAGGGCGTACCGTTGCGGAATTGGGTGCTGGGAACTCGCCGCTCGATATGATATCATATGAAAAGGAAGGCGAAAAATACTTTTTAATGTCCAATAACAATCGCCCAGTGATGCGATTCGATTATTCAGACATCGCCAATTTCAAAGAAACATTAACGGAACCTGTTGAAGAATTTGCTGTTGCTACTGGGGTGCCCTATGATAATCTTCCCTTTCCCCACGTATTACAAATGGATTTACTTGATAATGAAAATGTGCTGTATGTGCAACGTACGGCTGATGGTGATGTGCTGCTAAGAAGTCGCAGTACAAAATGGATGTAATCCGTCTTATAAATAACTTACAAAAAATCAAGAGCTGCTTGGTCTTCTTTTGTGTTGTCTTTATTTTTCTTGGATGTAGGGACACCAAAATAATGGTCGACCCTATTTTAGAATATGAAAATGGTAAGGCCGTTCGAGTTTTATTTAAAAGTGATTGGGATGCTAAGCAAATTAATGTTTATCATCTTAATAATGCGGATACTCCTATTCTAGGGAATTTCGCCAAAAAAGAGGGACAGATCATTTTTACCCCTGCCATTCCTTTTTCAGATGGTAATCAATTTGGTATCGCACGTTACGGAAAACAAATTGCTCACTTTAAAGTTAAAACTAGAGCGATTAGTAAAAAACCAGAGCTATTGGTCATTTACCCAAGAATGGATACTGTACCTGTGAACATTCTTAAAATGTATATGGTATTTTCACACCCTATGCAACATATAGGCAGTCCTTTGGACTTTATTACTGTCTTTGATAAAACGGATAATATAGAGGTACATCCTTTTTTAGATTTAGAGACCGAGCTATGGGACAAAAAGCATACGAGATTGACCCTCTGGTTTGATCCAGGAAGGATAAAAACCGACCTTATTCCAAACAAAGAAAAAGGACTTCCACTAAAGCAAGGTCATGTCTATACCATAACCATTGATAAAAATTGGAAATCTGCTACTGGTTTCCCTTTAGCACAGTCCTATTCAAAAACCCTCAAGATAGTTGGTAAAGACGGTAAAAGTCCGGATTTAACTAATTGGAAGATAACTGCACCTTTGGAGAATACTAAAAGTCCTCTAAAAATAGATTTCCATGATGCCTTGGATCCAGTTCTTGCCCTGGAATGCATCAAATTGTTCAAAGGAGATACACCACTCTCAGGAAATCTTAAACTATCAAATACCGATAAGACCATACTATTTGAGCCTAATCATTTTTGGAAAAAGGGAGTCTATAAACTTGGGGTAAATCCTATTTTAGAAGATTTAGCTGGCAATAATCTTAAAAACCTCTTTGATTCTGATTTGAAAAAAATTGGAACAGAAAAAAAAACTGTAACTACGCTTGAGTTTAGCGTTCAATAACACAAACGCCCAGCTTAAGCTGGGCGTTCAAATTCTAGCTTGTAAATGAGAATTAGTTAATATCCGTTCCCGCGTTCAATTTTTCAATATTGGAGGCAATAGCATTTTTATTTACTTGGTCCGGGGCCCTTCCTTCAGCAACTTTTATATGTTTTAAGGCACTTTTGTAGTTTCCTACCGCAGAATATCCTCTGGACAGCCCATAATCAACAGGCCATTGCCCTTTAAATTTTTTGGCATTCCACTTAAAAACTTCCAAAGCTTTTTCTTTTTGACCAGCACCGATTAATTGCCGTCCATAACCATGTACTTGAAAAACAGTTCCCATGGGCATGGCTTCATCCATTATGGCCAGTGCTTCGTTCATCTTACCTTGTTTCATTAAAATTTGTGCCTTAATGCTCAAATTATTGAAGTTCTTCTGACTAAAAAATTGGCCGGCTATTGCAGCATCAATCCATCCCAGAGCCTCATCAAGCTGACCACCGTTGTTTAAGGCATAATTGGCCGCTTGTTCCCAAGACTGACGATTAAATCCGGGTTGAGATTGTAATTTTGACCTTATATCTGCTAAAACCAAATCCGATACCGGTACCTCAATTTTAAAGGGAATCTGCTTTTTCTCCCAATTTAATGAAGCCACCGCCGATGAAGCATCTACATCGTTAAATTCAAAACGTAACTGCTCAACATGGGCAATTTCTTTGGCGGTAACGTCAACTTTTAATATGTCTTCAGATGGTTCATAAAAATAACTTCCCCAAGCTCCTGAATTGCTTGAAAAAATGACGCTACCCGAATTATCTTCATTGATGACCATATGAAGACCGTACTTACCTGCAGGCAACACTTGACCACCAATAGTAACATCATGCGTAGTTTTAAAAATGGTATTCTCATTAGCTCCGGCTCTCCAAGGCGATTCTTTTGCCGTGCCAAAACCAAGATTATTCATTCCGTAAGGTACTAGAGCACCCCATATTTCTCTGTCATTTACGCTAGGTCTCGAGTAAATAATTTCAACATCGGTAATACCAATGCGTTGCGATACCGTTGCCATCTGACTTCCTCTGGGCAAATCCAATTGTGCAAAACTGTTGGTTGCAAAACTTAAAACTGCAAAAAGAAATAATAATGCAGTTCTTGTGTAACATTTTTTCATTTGTCTGTTTTTATTGTTGCTAAAAATTTTAGGTTGTGATTAAAAGTATTCATAGTGCTGTCCGTAATTCGTTATCATTGTGTTAAATGAGTAATATTACTGTTAAAAACATTCATTTTTATTGGGTTAGGCTTTTGGCCCTAACTATTTAGTGAATAGAAAAAAATGATTTTAATCTATGTACAGCAATCAGATAATTGTTTTGATATAAGCTTGAACATCGTAATTTCACATATCTGTTATAGCCTCTGAAAGGTCTACAATTTTTACATTTGCTTGTTAAATTCGAAAAGATTAATCCATGAGTAATACACTCTTTGATAAGGTTTGGGATTCCCATGTGGTGAAAAAAATCAATAATGGTCCAGATGTGTTCTTTATTGACCGCCACTTGGTTCATGAAGTAACTAGCCCAGTTGCATTTTTGGGTCTTAAGAACAGGAACATTCCTGTTTTACATCCTGAAAAAACATTTGCAACAGCGGATCACAACACCCCAACCATTAACCAACATTTACCAGTTGCAGACCCTTTATCTGCAAATCAGCTTAAAGCTTTAGAAAAAAATGCAGCTGAACATGGTATTCCGTATTGGGGTCTTGGTCATGAAAAGAACGGTATCGTTCATGTTATTGGTCCGGAAAATGGTATAACCCTGCCTGGTGCTACAATAGTTTGTGGTGACTCACATACTTCGACTCATGGTGCCTTTGGCGCCATTGCTTTCGGAATCGGAACCTCAGAAGTTGAGATGGTATTGGCAACACAATGTATTATGCAACCAAAACCAAAGAGCATGCGCATTACAATTAATGGACAATTAAGTTTTGGGGTGACCCCTAAAGACGTAGCCCTTTATATTATTTCGAAATTGACAACTTCTGGGGCCACTGGTTATTTTGTTGAATATGCTGGGGATGTATTCAAAAATATGAGTATGGAAGGCCGTATGACCGTTTGTAACCTTAGCATAGAAATGGGCGCTCGTGGCGGTATGATCGCACCTGATGAAAAAACATTTGACTATGTAAAAGGACGTGAGTTTACACCAAAAGGAGAAGCATGGAATAAGGCCATGGCATATTGGGAAACTTTATATTCTGATGACAATGCTGAATTTGATAAAGAATTAGCCTTTGAGGCCGCTGATATCGAACCAATGATAACTTATGGAACCAATCCTGGTATGGGAACCGGAATCTCCAATGGCATTCCAATGGCAGAAGCTGTTGAAGGTGGTGTAGCCACTTATAAAAAATCTTTAGCTTATATGGATTTCAATGAAGGCGAAGATATCAAGGGAAAGCAAATAGATTTTGTCTTCTTAGGAAGCTGTACCAATGGTAGAATAGAAGATTTTAGGGCTTTCGCATCTATTGTAAAAGGAAGAAAAAAAGCAGATAATGTGACCGCCTGGTTAGTCCCAGGGTCACATCGAGTTGAAGACGCCATTAAAGAAGAGGGGCTTCTAGAAGTTTTAAATGAAGCAGGATTTGAACTGCGTGAACCAGGTTGTTCTGCGTGTTTAGCTATGAATGATGATAAAATACCTGCTGGTAAATATGCAGTGAGCACTTCAAATAGAAACTTTGAAGGTCGCCAAGGACCTGGGGCAAGAACACTGCTTGCAAGTCCTTTGGTTGCAGCGGCAGCGGCAGTTACTGGAAAAGTAACAGATCCAAGGGAATTAATGGAAATGGAAATCGCTTAAGACTTAATACTTACAACTATTAAAATGGCATACGATAAATTCAACATATTAAAAAGCACTGCAGTTCCATTACCAATCGAAAATGTGGATACGGATCAAATTATTCCTGCTCGATTCCTAAAAGCAACGGAGCGTAAAGGTTTTGGTGATAACTTATTTAGAGATTGGCGTTATAATTCAGACAACACACCAAAAGAACAATTCGTGCTGAACAACACAATTTATAGCGGCAAAATACTAGTAGGCGGCAAAAATTTTGGTTCGGGTTCTTCTAGAGAGCACGCTGCTTGGGCCGTTTATGACTATGGTTTTCGCTGCGTAGTTTCTAGCTTTTTTGCTGATATTTTCCGAGGAAATTGCCTAAATATAGGAGTACTTCCCGTACAAATCAGTCCCGAGTTTCTTGACAAGATTTTTATAGCTATAGAAGCCGACCCAAAAACAAAGTTTGAGGTCAATTTACAAGAGCAAACTATTAAAATTTTAGCCACAGGTGAATTCGAAACTTTCGGAATCAATGAATATAAGAAAGATAATATGACCAACGGTTTTGATGATATCGACTATTTATTGAACGTTAAAGAAGATATCAAAACCTTTGCTGAAAACAGACCTTTCTAACTATTAAAAATGGCGAGAACCATTGAAATTATGGATACCACCCTTAGGGATGGTGAACAAACCTCAGGAGTTTCTTTTACGGCCTCTGAGAAGCTTACCCTTGCAAAGTTATTGCTCGATGAACTCAAAGTAGATCGCATTGAAATTGCATCTGCCAGAGTTTCTGAGGGCGAGTTCAATGCTGTAAAACAGATTACCGACTGGGCGATTGAGAACAATTGTATTGCTAAAATTGAAGTGCTGACTTTTGTTGATGGTGGTACTTCAATTGATTGGATGAAAAAGGCAGGTGCCAAAGTACAAAACCTACTAGCAAAGGGATCTTTGAACCATTTGACCCATCAATTAAAAAAAACTCCTGAACAGCATTTTTCTGAAATTAGAAATGTCATTGACTTGGGCAATGAAGCGGGAATAGATACCAATGTTTATCTGGAAGATTGGAGCAATGGCATGCGAAATTCTGAAGACTATGTATTTCAATTTTTAGATTTTCTGGCTGAGCAACCTATCAAAAGAATACTTTTACCGGATACCTTAGGAGTAATTACCCATACGGAAACCTTCGATTTTCTTGATAAAATTATTAAGCGATACCCATATGTTCATTTTGACTTTCATGGTCATAACGATTATGATTTAGGGGTTGCTAATGTCATGGAGGCCGTGAAGGCAGGATGTCATGGGCTTCACCTCACCGTTAATGGCATGGGTGAACGGGCCGGGAATGCTCCATTGGCAAGTGCTATAGCGGTAATTAATGATTTTTTGCCAGAAGTAACTACTTCAGTAAATGAATCTTCTTTGTATAAAGTAAGTAAATTGGTTTCGGCGTTTACTGGATTTGGGATTCCCGCCAATAAACCAATAGTTGGAGATAACGTATTTACACAAACAGCTGGAATTCATGCAGATGGGGATAGTAAGCACAATTTATACTTTAGTGATTTAATGCCGGAACGTTTCGGTAGAAAGCGGAAATATGCCTTAGGAAAAATGTCCGGCAAAGCTAATATTCAAAAGAATTTGCAAGAGCTGGGCTTAACTTTAAATAATGATGAACTTAAAAAGGTGACAGCGCGTATAATTGAATTGGGTGATAAAAAAGAGCGCGTCACTAAAGAAGATTTACCTTATATCATTTCCGATGTTCTAGATAGCAGTTCTTTTCAGCAAAAAGTATTTATAAAATCGTATGTACTTACGCACGCCAAAGGGCTACAACCCTCTACCACCCTTTCAATGGAAGTAGATGGAAAAACCTTTGAAGAAAACGCTCAAGGTGATGGTCAATTTGATGCCTTCATGAATGCATTGAATAAGGTATATAAAAGGCTTAAAGTCAAATTACCTGCATTAGTTGATTATGCAGTGCGAATACCACCCGGTAGCAATTCTGACGCCCTATGCGAGACCATGATAACTTGGAAAACAGATAAGAATGATTTTGTTACTACCGGACTAGACTCGGACCAAACGGTATCTGCAATAAAAGCAACTGAAAAGATGCTCAATATAATTTAAATAATACTCAATATATTTTTATGGAAATGAATATCGCCTTATTGGCAGGAGATGGCATAGGACCTGAAGTTATAGCCCAAGCTGTTAAAATTACCGATGCGGTCGCAATCAAATTCGGACATGAAATTAATTGGACTCCGGCTTTAACAGGAGCGGCTGCGATTGATGCTGTTGGGGAACCTTATCCCAATGAAACCCATGCCATTTGCGAGGCTGCGGATGCTGTTTTATTTGGCGCGATTGGTCACCCTCGTTTTGATAATGATCCTTCTGCAAAGGTTCGACCTGAGCAAGGTCTATTAAAAATGCGCCAAAAATTGGGCCTGTTCGCCAATGTGCGGCCAACCTTTACATTTCCTTCATTAATTGATAAATCTCCGCTAAAGCGTGAACGCATCGAAGGTACCGATTTAGTGTTTTTTCGTGAATTGACAAGTGGTGTTTACTTTGGCGAAAGAGGTAGAAAAGACAATGGAGATACTGCTTTTGATACCATGACCTATCAGCGTTTTGAAATTCAGCGTTTAGCCAAGAAAGGTTTCGAGGCGGCAATGACGAGGGGTAAGAAGCTTTGCTGTGTAGATAAAGCCAATGTATTGGAATCTTCTCGTTTGTGGAGAGAAACCGTACAGGCAATGGAAAAAGATTATCCTGAGGTGACCGTTTCTTATGAATTTGTGGATGCTGTAGCCATGCGTTTGGTGCAATGGCCCAATGAATATGATGTTTTGATTACAGAAAACCTTTTCGGTGATATTCTTACTGATGAGGCTTCCGTTATATCAGGCTCAATGGGATTAATGCCTTCCGCATCTTTAGGAGAAAAAACATCATTATTTGAACCTATCCACGGTTCTTACCCACAAGCGGCAGGAAAAGATATTGCAAACCCTTTGGCAACGGTTTTATCGGCTGCCATGATGTTTGAAACTGCATTTGATTTGCACAACGAGGCCAAAGCCATAAGGGATGTTGTCAATAAATCATTGGCGGAAGGCTATGTTACTGAAGATTTAGCTGAAGGAGGCAAAGCTTATAAAACAAGTGAAGTGGGAGATTGGTTGGCGCTACAGATTTAACAAATAAACTACTCTTAATCTAGGTTAATGTGTTTGTC
Source organism: Croceitalea rosinachiae (assembly GCF_031846445.1). Lineage (NCBI taxonomy): Bacteria > Pseudomonadati > Bacteroidota > Flavobacteriia > Flavobacteriales > Flavobacteriaceae > Croceitalea > Croceitalea rosinachiae. The sequence goes on from NZ_JAVRHR010000002.1 coordinate 898,503, forward strand.
AAATTAAAATCCTTATTTTCAACAAAACTTCATTAGCTTATTTTGAAAAAAATTACTGTAAGAAAAGGAGAAATACTGCAATCATTGGGTGATGTAAACAGCTACATCTATAAAATTCAAAAAGGGGTTCTACGCATGTATTCCATGGGAACGAACGGTAAAGAGCATATTCTTCTTTTTGGCTCAGAAGGTTGGACTATTGGTGAAAGTAATTTACCAAAAACCCCATGTGAATTTTACATTGATGCCCTTGAAGAGTCTGAATTATTAGTATCTAATAAAGATGATAGCGAAAATGATCCTACGAAAGAATTTTTTTTGCACTGTATAGGAATGTTGCAAAAAAGAGTAATCATGTTGATGAGTGTTTCTGCAAAAGATCGCTATGAAGATTTTATTAAAACCTATCCTAAAATAGCGCAAAGAATTCCCCAAAAAATGATTGCATCCTATCTCGGAATCACTCCAGAAGCTTTAAGCAAAATAAAAAGGAGCTAATACTTTCTTGCATTAAATTATTTTTTGAACCCCTTTTTCTTAATCAAGGTTAATTTTTATCTGCCATTATTTTCTGATTTTCACTAGGTGAATAAAAAATCGAATTCCATCCGTACTTGGTGGAAAAAACCTAAACAAAGTTCCGCTCTAGAAGAACATAGACAGGTATCATTCTTAGAGTTGTTTTATGACCTTGTATACGTTGCATTGATAGCGCAGCTTTCCCACGCATTAACAGATGAGCTAACCATGCATGGGTCATTCAAGTTTATTTTCCTTTTCACAATGATTTGGTGGTATTGGCTTAATGGATCGTTGTATCATGACTTATATGGCAACAACGATATTAGAACAAGAGTTTTTACATTTCTCCAAATGATTTCTGTCGTCGGGATGGCCGTATTTGCAAGTGAAGCATTCCACAAAGGGGCTATTGGATTTACTATTTCGGCAATCTCTCTTTTAGTCATACTATTATTTCTTTGGTTGAGAGTTGGTTACCATGAGAAAAAAACAAAAATATTTTCAAATTTATATGCCTCATTATTGGCTATAAATATTGGGCTTTTATGTACTTCATTATTCGTGAAATCACCATTAAATCATCGGTTATGGTTTGCTACAATTACTATTTCATTTTTAGCGCCTACTTTCATGTACATCTTTTCATTTTTTTCTAAAAAAATGAACATTCACGAATTTCCTCAAGCTAGTGCTGCGCTTGTAGAGCGCTTTGGACTTTTTAACATAATTGTCTTAGGAGAAATAATCACTTCTGCAGTTTCCGGTTCTAGTCATGTTGAATTCAATACTAAAGTCGCCATTCTTTGTCTGCTGGGCATATTATTGGCAATTGGTATCTGGTGGCTTTACTATGACTTTATTTCTCACAGAAAACCTAAAAAAGGAGGTGCTAATTTCATTTTTTGGTACTACTTGCATCTACCACTTACAGCAAGTATAACAAGTATTGGAGCATCAATTTTATATATTATAAAGTATTCCAACAAAGACCTTAGTGCAAATGTGCATTATCTGTTTTTAGGATCAATGGTCATAATCGTTCTTTGTATTGCCATTTTGTATAGGGTTGTTGATGAACATTCTGAAACTTCAAAATATTTGAACAATAATACTGGCGGTTTGTTGATAATTTCCTGTATTTATATTGTACTGATATTTATTGAAATAAACATGTATCAAATTCTTATACTAAGTGTAATACTTCTTTTTGCTCCAATATTAAATTCGATAATAAAAAATCATCTTAAAAATTCACAAAATTAATTCACATGAAAAAATTAGCATTCTTGGTAATTGGCATAGGTGGCATAATTGCCCTATTGATAATGGCCAAGAACATAATTATACCCTTTGCTTATGGTGTAGCATTATGGTTCTTAGGGCGATATTTTAAAAATTTAGCGTATAAAATTCCTCTTTTTAAGAAGTATCTCCCCAGTTGGTTGATCAGTTCTATAATCTTTGTGTTTATCATAATTACAATATCATTAATAGCTGGAATCATAAGTTCAAGTGTTGATACGTTAATTGAGGCCTATCCTAGTTACCAAAGTAATATCGACACTATTGTTAATAAATTGAATGATATTTTCCATATTGATGTTTACCAAAATCTTACTGAAAAATTGAAAGATTTTGATTTTAGCTCTCTATTACAAACTATTGCCGACTCAATCTCAGGAATATTTGGAGATATTGTTATGGTACTATTATATGCCATGTTTATCATTTCTGAGGAGACCAGCTTTTTAAACAAACTCAAAAAAATATTTAATAGAACTGAGGATTTTGAACGTGTAATAGATATTCTAAATAAAATTTATAAAAGTATTAGCGACTATATTGGTTTGAAGACTTTGGTAAGCTTACTAACAGGATTGGTTGGTTATATATTTTTAGCTCTTATGGATGTCGATGCCCCATTCTTTTGGGCTTTGTTAATGTTTTTACTTAATTACATTCCAACAATTGGATCGTTAATCGCCACTATTTTTCCAGCATTTTTTAGCTTGATCCAGTTTGGGGAATTTACGCCTTTTATAATCATTCTTATCGGCCTGGGCCTTGTCCAATGGTTTATTGGGAACGTACTTGAACCTAAGATAATGGGCAGTTCTTTAAATATAAGTCCTTTGGTTACCATTATTGCATTAGTGGTTTGGGGGCAAATTTGGGGGATAACAGGTATGTTATTGAGTGTTCCTATTACCGTAGTGATGATTATCGTATTCTCACAATTTAAGAGTACTAGAGCAGTCGCGATATTGTTATCAGAAAATGGAGAAATAGAATAAAATCGCATGTTGCTCTTAACATAGATTAATGCACAGGCTATTTTAATTCTAGACATTTATGGTGTTAAGTCTTAAACCCGTATCATAATGAAAAAAGTGCTAGCCATAGGTTGCAGCAACAGCAAGAAATCCATAAACACACTATTTGCGACCTATGTTGCAAATAGAATGGAAAATACGGTTGTAATCTCTCTAAATTGGGATAATTTAATATTGCCACTGTATAGTCCAGATCTAGAAATCGAAGCTGGCATCCCAGAGAACGCTAAGTATTTTAAGGACCTTATACAATCAGCAGATGCCATAGTATTGTCATTAGCAGAATATAACGGCTTGCCTACAGCGGCTTTTAAAAACTTATGGGATTGGACCTCCAGGCTTGACATGAAATTCTGGTCAAACAAACCAATGTTTTTGATGGCAGTTTCCCCTGGAGGTCGGGGCGGTGCAAATGTCTTAAACATTATGGTCAATTTAATGCCCCATTTTGGAGGTAATATGATTACAAAATTTTCATTACCAAACTTTCATACAAATTTTCAAAACGGAGAACTTATCAACGGCAATTTGAAGGAAGAATTGAACAAGAAAATTCAATTATTCCAAAATTCAATTTAAAATCAACCACTATGAAAAACTTATCGATTCTATTCAAAATTTCTGCAGTATTATGGATTATATGGGGATTAGTACATATTCTGGCCGGCGTACTTACCATGAACTTTATATTATCAGGTGACATTGCTTCTTCTATTGCGGGAATTGCCGATGCGTTAGACCCAGCAACACTTCAAATGGATTATCCAAATGCTGCCGGAGCAATTATTGGGCAACATGGTTTCAACTTATTTTGGATTGGCATTGTAACATTCATCAGTGCCTTTTTTATTTGGAAAGGAAATAAGAATGCAATTTTTCTAGCTGCAATAACAGGCGGGCTAGCCGATTTAGGGTATTTCCTTTTTGTGGACTTAGGAGGTTATGTAAATTTTGTCCCAGGAACGGTAATGACCATAGTTTCTAGTTTGGCAATTATCTTAAGCTTTTTTGCTCATTTTAAAAGTAAAAAGTAGACAATGAAACAAAGTAAACTATGTCTGAAATGGCTAATATTCTTAAATTTACTTTCCGTAAGCCTTTTTGCTGTAGCCCAAGAAAAAACTGAAAAACAAGAACCTCCTGCTTTAAAGACCAATAGGGCTCAAGAAGATTATACCTATCTAAAGGACTTAGAAAAAAATCCATATAAAAAGGGTTTTGCAGATGACTTGAAGTATATCGCCCTCAATTCCAATCGATCCATATACCTAAGTATAGGGGGGCAATATCGTCCTAGAATAGAGCATTTTACAAATGAAGATTACACTTCTAATGATGAAACTTTTTATTCGCAGCGCTTAGCACTGCATACCAGTTTAAATCTTGGAGAATACTTTCGTGTATTCGGAGAACTATATCACGGTTATACAAGTAGTGGAGAACAATTTCCTGAATCTGATGTTATTGATCTGCATCAAGCCTTCATCGAGTTCCAAATTCTTAAAGGAGAAAATGAAAATTCGTCTATTAGTTTTGGAAGGCAAGAATTGGTATTAGGAGCCAGCAGATTGGTTGGGAATAGAGAGGGACCAAATATGAGAAGGAGTTTTGACCTAGCAAAAGTAATTTACGGCTATTCCCAATTTAAGGTAAAAGTCTTTTATGGTAAGGAAGTAAGTCCCCAGTTTGAAGCCTTTGATAATGAGTTTAGTCTTTTTGATAAAGATGCTACCAATCCGCAATTATGGGGTTTTGGAATGCAGTTTCCCGTTTATAACTTAAATGGGGACTATGAACTATATTATTTAGGTTTTAAATCAAAAACGGCTGGTTTTAGCGATGTCTTTGGTGAAGAAAAACGTCATAGCATAGGTTTTCGCAGTTATGGTGCAATAGGAAAAAGATTGAGTTACAATACTGAATTCATTTATCAATTTGGAGACTTGGATGGAAGTACTATAAGTGCTTTTAATCTAGAAACGGACTGGAAATATAAACTAATCAATATGGTTTGGAAACCAACATTAGGTTTAAAATTGGACTGGTCAACAGGAGATAGAGAAATTGGTGATGGAAAATTAAATACCTTCAATCCCCTATTTGTCAACCCAGCACTATATAGTTTAGCAGGTGTCAATACCCCAGCCAATTTGACCAGTTTTCACCCTAGTCTAACTGTTTTTCCTTTTGACCAATTTTCGATTTTTGTTGATTACGCCCTATTTTATAGAACACAAAGTGCGGATGGACTGTATACACCACCCAGATTTCAGAATAGGCAAGCAAATGGAATTGAAGAAAATCATATCGGTGATGCTTTAGGCATTCAACTAAACTATGAGTTCAATAGAAATATTTCTTTTGATTTAAGAAGTACCTACTTTATCGCCGGTAAATTTATTAAGTCCTCAGGAGAATCGGAAAACACTTTTTACATCGCCCCAACACTGAGCTTTAAATTTTAACTTAAAGTAAACTTAACACTACATTTCGTGTTTCTTAATCAAGATTAATATTTAGAGTAAATGGTATAAGTATCTTATACATGCGTATTTAACAATAAATTTAAAAAATCACACTATGAAAGTACAATTGATCATTTTAAGCACATTTTTGTTGTTGGCAGCAGCATGCAAACAAGAAAAAATAAAAGAACTTGCCCTAAATGTAGAAAGCGCAAGCCCTGTTATTGAAAATACTTCCTTGCCAGGGGCTGATATTTTGGCCTTTGGACCTGATAATATATTGTTTGTTGGAGATAGTAAAAATGCTCGGATACATGCTATTGAAACTGAAGCGATTGAATTAAAAGATGCAGTACCCTATAACCTAGAGGGCATTGATAATATGCTTTCTGAAAAGTTAGGTATCGAACTTAGAGATGTTGTTATTAATGATATGAAAATTCATCCCGTCAGTCAAGAAGCCTATATTTCAATAAAAAAAGGGCATTCACCAGACGCAGAATCCATGATTGCAATTGTAAGCCCTACCACCTCTGAAATTCGTTTTGTAGAGATGAAAGAAGCAAATACTAAAACTGTCACCATAACAAATCCAGCTTCTGCCGATTTAAAGTTTTGGAATGAAACTCCAGCCAGTTCTTTAACAATTACTGATATTGATTATAGTGATGATTCCATATTTGTTTCCGGTCTTACAAATGGAGAGTTTGCTTCCAATATTAGAAAAATTGCTTATCCTTTTGACCAATCGAAAAACGAAGTGAACAGTATTGAAATTTATCACGCCGTTCATACGCAAATGGAAACTAGAGCACCAATACGAACCATGCTGATCGACGAACTTGATGGAACACCCACAATAATTGCAAGTTATACCTGCACACCTCTCGTGACCATACCAACTTCCGAAATAAAAGAGAATGCCAATGTCAAAGGAAAAACCATTGCTGAACTTGGATATGGTAATACACCAATTGATATGATCATAGTGCAAGAACAAGGAATGGATGGAAGTGTTTCAAAAAGTCTTTTGGTTACGCATAAAAATAGGGGTGGGTCATTGATTCCCTTTAATTCTATTGTTGAAGGTGCCGAAGGAAAAGGCATGGCTGGTATGCAGGCCATGGATGCAACTGGCCTTGATGGTATTCGGGCTATACCAACAGCAAACGTCATGCAAATTGATGTTCAAAACCAAATGTTTTTGACCATGGTACGCAGAAATATAGAATCGGGGGAAATTGACTTGATTTCTGAAATTACCGGTTCTTATTTAAGGTTGAGTGATTTTATTTCAGAATACGATTTTCCGGATTATAGGTACTCAGAGGCACAACAGCCAACAAAGCAATACCATGATATGGCAAAACAAATGGAGGGCTACCCAGAATTAACATCAGAAGCAATGAGCCGTAATTAGGCTCTATTTCAAATTTAGAAATGAACTTTTATAAAGGATTTTTTTTAATACTAGTTTTTTGTACTTCAGCGGCCTGTAATGAAAAAAGTAATCATCCTTTTGTTCAGGCCGTTTACCCTAGTTCAGATAAATTACCAGATAATTTACTCAGAATATATATCAAGTTTTCAAAGCCCATGAAAACTGTCAATAATTTGGAAAAGATTAAATTGATGGATGGAGAGGGCAATATCATAGAAAACGTTTTTTTTAATAACGTTTATGAGCTCTGGAATAAAGAACAAAAACAACTCACTTTAATTTTAGATCCAGCACGGGTCAAAACAGGACTTCATGCAAATATGAAATACGGTAGGGCATTAATCCCCGGTCAAAACTACAAATTGATAATTGACAATATTGAAGATGTCAATCATCAAAAAATGATAACTGCTTATACTAAAAAGTTTACGGTTGAATCCTCTGACCTTACTCCACCAGATATCGATTCTTGGAATTTAGGAGTTCCAAAATCCAATACTAAAGATTATATAACAGTATACTTTCCGAGTATGTTAGACTATTTTTCTTTGGAGCAAAGATTAGTAGTTACTGATGCTGAAAAAAATGTAATTAAAGGAGATGTAAGTATTGGGAAGCATGAAAAAAGTTGGCTTTTCACCCCAGATTCATTTTGGCGTGAAGGAGAATATTTTCTGTTCATCAATACACGATTGGAAGACCCTTCGGGCAATAATTTGAATGGGTTATTTGACCATAAAATTGGAGCTTTAAAATATGAAAAAGAAGGGACAACTTTGAGTATCCCTTTTCAAATAAAAAACAATAAATGATAGAGATTGGTATAGACAGTTTTGCAGCTTCTCCAGAAAAGGAGGTCAATGGTTCAAAAGCCATTAATGAACTTATAGAGCGCATTGAATTTGCTGACCAAGTTGGATTGGATGTCTTTGGCATTGGTGAACACCATCGAGAAAATTTTTTGGACTCTGCCCCCTCCATGATTTTAGCCGCTGCAGCCAGAAAGACAGAACGTATCAAATTGACTAGTGCCGTAACTGTTTTAAGCGCCGCCGACCCTGTAAGGGTATTTCAGAATTTCGCCACACTTGATTTAATTTCCAACGGCAGAGCAGAAATTGTTGCAGGGCGTGGTTCGTTTACAGATGCTTTTCCTCTATTTGGTTTCAAATTAGAAAACTACGATGATATTTTCATAGAAAAGTTAAATCTGCTCCTAGAAATAAGAGCTAAAGAAACCGTCACATGGACCGGAAGATTTAGACCCAGTCTTAATCGACAATCCATTTACCCCCGACCTGTTCAAAAACAACTTCCGATATGGCTTGGAGTAGGTGGCACACCTTCTTCGTTTGTAAGGGCCGGTGAATTAGGTCTTCCACTCATGCTTGCCGCTATTGGAGGGCAAACCCATCATTTTGCCCCTTTAGTGAATATATACAGACAGGCTGGAGCAAAAGCTGGATATGCTCCTGAGCAATTAAAAGTGGGCTTACATTCTCTAGGCTATGTTGCAGAAACGACAGAGCAAGCAGTTAACGACTATTTTCCAGGTTATCAAAAAGTATTCACTAAAGTTGGTCAAGAACGTGGCTTTCCACCAGTTACCAAAGCAGGTTTTGATGCGCAAAATGCTAGCCCTCAAGGAGCATTACTAGTTGGAAGTCCTGAAGACATTACCGAGAAAATCTTACATCATAATGAAGCACTTGGGGGGTTATCAAGAATAACCTTTCAAATGGATGTTGGTATTTCTCATGAAAAACTACTTAAGGCCATACAACTTATTGGCCAAAAGTTAGCTCCCTTAGTAAAAGCAAGTTTATAAGATATAATCTGTACTCAAAAAGTTGCTCACTTTAGCTTCTAATAACTGCTCAATCGTTTCGTTATTTAACTCATTGTCTTTAAAAGCCACAAAGGTTCTTATTGAAAACGATCGTAAAGCATCATGAACGCTTAGGGTTGCTTGGGCAGAATCCTTGCGTCCAGTGAAAGGATAAACATCTGGTCCTCGTTGGCATGAACTGTTCAAATTTACTCTACAAACCAAATTTGCCAGTGTATCAATAAGCGGAGAAAGACTGTACACATCTTTTCCAAAAAGGCTTACTTGCTGCCCGTAATTAGATTCCGCCATATCGTCGAGCGGTTCTGAAATGTCAGAAAACGAAAGCACTGGAATTATGGGTCCAAATTGCTCTTCTTCATACACTCGCATGTCTTTTGAAACCGGATATAAGACGGCAGGCCAAATATAATTATCAGAATGCTCTCCTCCTTTTTTATTTTGAACACTAGCTCCTTTAGCCAAAGCATCATCTAAGAGTTCCTGAATGTAAGCCGGTTTTCCAGGCTCTGGCAGTGGCGTTAATTTTGCGCCATCATCCCAAGGATTTCCGAACTTCAATGCATCTACTTTAGCCGAGAAACGTTTTAAAAACTCATCCTTAATGTCATCATGAACATAAACTACTTTTAATGCAGTACAACGCTGTCCATTAAAAGAAGTGGTACCCGCTATTACTTCATTAATCGTAAGATCTAAATCAGCATCTGGTAAAATAATTGCTGGGTTTTTAGCCTCTAGCCCTAACACCAATCGTAGTCGGTTACTTTTTGGATGCTGGTCTTGCAAGGCATTTGCTGATTTACTATTACCAATCAAGGCGAGAACATCTACTTTACCTGTCTTCATAATGGGCGCTGCAACCGCTCTACCTCGACCAAAAAGAATATTCACCACTCCTTTAGGAAAACTAGATTGAAACGCCTCTAAAAGAGGGGTAATCAATAATACACCATGCTTGGCAGGTTTAAAAATAGTGGTGTTACCCATAATTATTGCAGGAATCAATAATGCAAAGGTTTCATTTAGAGGGTAATTATAAGGTCCAAGACATAGCACAACTCCTAAAGGGCCTCTTCGAATATGGGCATACACATCTCCAGACTTGTGAAACTTGGCGGAACTACGGTCTAACTCTTTGTAGTCTTCAATGGTGTCATAAATGTATTCAACAGTTCTGTCAAACTCTTTTTGCGAATCCGGAAGTGATTTGCCAATCTCCCACATCAATAATTTCACAATTTCTTCGCGTTTGGTCTCCATTTTTTTGACAAAGTTTTCCATGCGCTCTACACGATCTTTGACTTTCATTGTAGGCCAAACCCCTTTTCCTTTGTCATAGGCGCCAAGAGCAGCTTCTAAAGCATCCATGGCTTCAGGTTCACCCATATCAGGTGTACTTCCTAAAACGGTATGCTTATAATCTGAAGTAGAAGAAATAGTAGAAATCACCTCGGTGGTTTTTCCGTTCCAATCTTTAAGTTCTCCATTTACCAAGTATTGCCTTTGGTTAATGGTCTCGGTAATCTGGTATAGCTCTGGTATATTATTTTTTACGCTCATTTTCTTAAATTTAGTTGAAATAAAAAATCCCTAATTGCTTAGGGATTTAGTCGTTAAACTATAGGTTTCATTGCAGTCATCGATGCTCTTAATCGAGTTCCTACAATCTCAACTGGATGATCTCTTAAAGCCTTGTTCACAGCTATTAATTTAGCATTATCGACACCATCTTCTCCTGCTCCATAGCTCGTTCCGATAATATCTGTATCCACCGATTTCATAAAGTCGGCCAGTAATGGCTTACACGCATGATCAAAGAGATAACAACCATATTCTGCCGTATCTGAAATCACCCGATTCATTTCAAAAAGTTTTTTTCTTGCAATCGTATTTGCAATAAGTGGCGTTTCATGCAAAGATTCATAGTAAGCAGATTCAGCTATAATTCCTGATTCGGTCATAGATTCAAAAGCAAGCTCTACTCCTGCCCTTACCATAGCAACCATTAAAACCCCATGATCATAAAATTCTTGCTCAGAAATCTCCATATCACCTGCTGGCGTCTTTTCAAAAGCGGTTTCTCCAGTTGCCGCCCTCCAAGTATGTAAATTTTTATCGTCATTAGCCCAATCTTCCATCATGGTTTTTGAGAAATGACCGGTCATAATATCGTCCATATGCTTTTGAAACAGTGGACGCATAATACCTTTTAACTCTTCAGCCAACTCAAACGCTTTTATTTTAGCAGGGTTACTTAATCTGTCAAGCATATTAGTAATACCTCCGTATTTCATTCCCTCTGTGATGGTCTCCCATCCGTATTGAATTAATTTAGATGCATATCCAGCATCAATTCCTTTTTCGACCATTTTATCAAAGCAAAGAATAGAACCTGTTTGTAACAAACCACAAAGGATTGTTTGTTCTCCCATTAAATCAGATTTCACCTCAGCCACAAAAGAGGACTCCAGCACACCTGCCCTATGACCACCGGTGCCTGCAGCATAAGCTTTTGCCTGGGCCAAACCGTGCCCTTGAGGGTCATTATCAGGATGCACAGCAATTAAGGTCGGCACGCCAAAACCTCTTTTATATTCTTCACGTACTTCAGAACCTGGACATTTAGGAGCTACCATAATGACGGTTAAATCCTCACGAATCTGCATTCCTTCCTCAACTATATTAAAACCATGGGAATAGGAAAGGGTCGCCCCTTTTTTCATCATTGGCATAACCGTGCTTACAACATTTGAATGCTGTTTATCTGGAGTCAAATTAATAACCACATCCGCCGAAGGAATCAATTCTTCATATGTGGCCACGTTAAAATTATTCTCAGAAGCATTTTTATAAGACTGTCTTTGTTCCTTAATAGCCGCTTCTCTTAGGGTGTATGATATATCCAATCCAGAATCTCGCATATTCAAGCCTTGATTTAGACCTTGCGCTCCACAACCAACAATGACTATTTTCTTTCCTTTTAAAGCGCTAACACCATCCGAAAATTCGCTAGATTCCATGAATCTGCATTTTCCCAATTGGATTAATTTATCTCTTAATGATAGTGTATTAAAGTAATTTGCCATTTTTAAATTTTTAATTTTTGCTTCTGCCAAAAACAGAAATCTTTAGAAAGGTTATATATTAATTAGTTAAATGAAATTCTTCTAGCATCGCAGAAATCTGCATTTCTTCCTTTGATACTGATATCCGTCCTGAACGAACAAACTGCATAATACCAAAAGGCTTCAACTGGTCGTGCATTTCGTCTATCTCATGCCTACGACCGGATTTTGCAAGTACAAAAAACTCTCTTGCTACCGTCACAATTTGAGAATTGCTTTCTTTTATGATGTTTTGAATTTGTCTTTCATCAAAAAGGAGTGCAGACTTAATTTTAAACAATGCAGATTCTTGATATATAGTTTCATCATCGATATGATAAAAAGCCTTTATTACTTCAATCTGCTTTTCAATCTGACCAACAATATTGTGCACCCATTTTTCTGTAGTGTTTACTACAATAGTAAATTTAGAAACTTCATCAATTTCTGATTTAGAGACGTTTAAACTCTCTATATTAATGTGTCGCTTTAAAAATATACCTGATATTCTATTTAACAATCCTACGTTATTCTCGGAATAAACCGATATGGTGAACCATTGATTTTCCATACTATTTATTTTGTTCTAACCGCTATTATCACACCAGTTGACCAGTTCATTTTTGTTAGATTAAAATCTTCTCTTTTTTCCAAATAAGTAATAAGTCCATCTACATTATCTTGATGGCCCTCTGGCCAATTGGGCTGTGTGCTCATGTCATCAATAACATAAAATCCTCCTATTTGTATCAAATTTAAAATCTCATCCAATTCACTATACTTGCCCGGCCAGGCATCTGCGAATATCAAATCGAATTGGTTGCCTTTATAATTATTGATCCATTTTGTTCCATCTTCACAAACAATTTTGACTCGTTCATTGGCACCAAAATATTGATTGGCAATAGCTATCAATTCTGGGTCATTGTCAACGGTTATCAATTTTGAGTTAATATCCATACCGTCAATCATCCATGATAATGAAAGACCAATACCGGTGCCTAATTCCAAAAACAGACCTCTAGGCTTACTAGCAATCAAAGTTTTCAAAAGCGTTCCGATAAATAAATCCGAAGGCATCGTAAACCCAATCTCTTTAGATTTTTGAGTTATCTGATGATGGATAATAGGAATGTCTTTTATATTTGAATCGTTCATCTTAGTAGCTGTTATTACTTAGGGTCAATCTAAACTAAAACTCTATGTCATCCATATAATTTTCTGAAAAAGGCATCAACATCTATTTGATTTTGAGGAAAATTATGAACCTCAATAATTTTATTATTCGCAATCCGCCACAACAAACAAGACATGGCATTTAGATTTTCAGAATCTTCAAGATTACTCCAGTTCTGATGACAATCAATTACATAATTATCATTTGCACCCATAATGATTGGGGAGGCTTTGAATTTTCCTTTGTTAAGGTTTTTAAAAAATGTCATAACTTCCTCAATCCCGATTTTCGTTCCGCTTAAAGGATGTTCACCAGGTATATGCCATTTAATATCTTCTGAGACTACTTTGCGTATCCCTTCTAAATCGTTATTTGAATACGCAGCAAAGAAATCGTTAATCAATATGATATTTGGATGGTCTTGAGACATGAAATCAAAGTTTTTTTCAGTTATTATTTCGCTAAAAGCATAAGATGAACTGATTGCTCCAATAGCAATAGTTCCAATCAATGCATTTTTGGCAAAATTTCTCCTATTCATATTTTTCAATTATTCTTGTAAAACTACACTCATGCATTATTTCAATCGTATATCGGAAACAGAGGCCCCAGATGGTATCATAGGGAATACATTGTCTTCTTTTTCAACTTTTACTTCTAAGAAATAAGGCTTGTCGGAAGCAATCATTTCTTGAATAGTAGCCCTTAAATCTTTACGTTCACTAACTCGTTTTGCTTCAATATGATAGCCTTCGGCAATCTTCACAAAATCAGGGTTGACCATAACGGTAGAGGCGTATCTTTTATCAAAGAACAGTTCTTGCCACTGCCTTACCATGCCCAAATGGTCATTATTCAAGACCACAATTTTTACCGGAATGTTATGCTGAAAAATAACTCCAAGTTCTTGAATTGTCATTTGATACCCTCCATCACCAATAATAGCAACCACTTCTCTATCCATTGCGCCTTGTTTCGCTCCGATAGCAGCAGGAAGTGCAAATCCCATAGTCCCTAATCCGCCAGAGGTTATATTGCTCTTTGATTCTTCAAACTTTGCGTAACGACAGGCAATCATTTGATGCTGCCCTACATCGGTAACAATCACCGCTTTGTTTTTTGAAGCTAAATTTATTTCTTCAATGACTTCGCCCATGGTCAGACCATCTTTTGTGGGGTGAATATCATTCTTGATCACTGTATCAAACTCTATTTGGTGTCTTTTTTTGAATTCGTTATGCCAAGCTTCGTGCTTGTTTTCGTTTACGAGAGGAATCAGTAATGACAATGTTTCTTTTGAATCTCCCAAAACAGCAACATCTGCATTTACGTTTTTATTGATTTCTGCGGGATCTATTTCAAAATGTACGACTTTAGCCTGTTTGGCATAAGTATCTAAACTACCCGTCACCCGATCATCAAAACGCATTCCTATGGCCAATAGCAAATCACACTCATTTGTTAATACATTAGGTCCATAGTTGCCATGCATACCTACCATACCTACATTTAATGGGTGACTCGTCGAAATTGCAGATTCCCCCATAATCGTCCAAGCTGCAGGAATACCTGCCTTTTCGATTAAAGCTTTAAGTTCTTCTTCAGCTTGACCTAAAATTACCCCTTGACCCCAAACGATATAAGGTTTTTTGGCATTATTAATAAGTTCTGCAGTAGCTTCTATTGAAGCCATGACTGGCGTTGGAACTGGGTTATAACTGCGAACTCCAGTACACTTTTCATAACTAAACTCAAACTCTTCAAACTGCGCATTTTTAGTGATGTCAATCAAAACCGGGCCTGGCCTACCAGACTTTGCAATATAGAAGGCCTTTGCCATCATTTCAGGAATTTCTGAAGCCTTTGTAATCTGATGATTCCATTTTGTAACAGGAGTTGAAATACCAATAATATCAGTTTCTTGAAAAGCATCAGAACCTAATAAATGTCGTGGTACTTGACCTGTAATACAAACTATAGGTGTGGAGTCTATTTGAGCATCGGCCAAACCCGTGACCAAATTTGTGGCTCCAGGTCCTGAAGTGGCCATAGCGACGCCAACTCTACCCGAAACCCTAGCATAACCCTGCGCTGCGTGGGTAGCTCCTTGTTCATGTCTTGTCAAAATGTGGGTTAATTTATCTTGAAATTTGTATAATTCATCATACACGGGCATAATGGCGCCCCCTGGGTATCCATATAGCAAATCCACTCCTTCTGCAAGTAAACAATGAATAATTGCTTCCGCTCCAGAAATTTTGATAGTGGTTTTTGTTTTGTTTTCTGCTTTTTGCACCTTAAGCGTTTCCATAGGCATCCAGATTATAATTCATCAGTTACACAACCTTTTGAGGCTGAAGAAACTGTTCTTGCATATTTATATAAACTTCCTTTTCTAACCTTCAAAGCGGGTTGCTTCCAGTTAGCTCTTCGATTTGAAAGCTCCTTATCGGTTAGATTGACCGAGATACTGTTTTTTTCTGCATCAATGGTAATCATATCGCCATCTTGTAATAGCGCTATATTTCCACCATCTTGAGCCTCAGGAGCGATATGCCCCACCACAAAGCCATGGGTGCCCCCTGAAAAGCGACCGTCTGTAATCAATGCGACATCTTTTCCTAATCCTGCACCCATAATAGCAGCTGTTGGTTTTAACATTTCTGGCATTCCAGGTCCTCCTTTAGGGCCTTCATAACGAATCACGACAACATCTCCTTTATTTACCAAGCCATCACGAATACCATCATTGGCTTTAAATTCTCCTTCAAAGACTTTCGCGGGACCAGAAAAATGTAAGCCTTCTTTTCCGGTAATTTTAGCAACAGAACCTTCTGCTGCTAGGTTACCAAAAAGAATACGCAAATGTCCAGTTTCTTTAATCGGATCATCTAGACCTTTAACTACTTGCTGACCTCCTTTTAGACTAGGGACCTTAGCCAAATTTTCAGCAACAGTTTTACCTGTTACCGTCAAGCAATCACCATGTAGCATTTCGTTTTCTAACATGAACTTCATCACGGCAGGTACACCACCAACGCGATGTACATCTTCCATCAAAAACTTACCACTGGGTTTTAAATCCGCCAAGAATGGGGTGGTATCACTTATATGTTGAAAATCTTCTAAGGTGAATTTAATCTCAGCTGCTTTGGCAATCGCCAAAAAATGTAATACCGCATTAGTTGAACCACCAAGTACCGTAATTAACCGAACAGCATTTTCCAATGATTTTCGAGTAATGATGTCTAACGGTTTAATATCTTTTTCGATAAGATGTTTTAATGCCTCACCAGAGGCAATGCAATCATCTTTTTTTTCTTTTCCTGTAGCCGGATTTGATGAATTATAAGGCATTGCCATCCCTAATGCTTCAATTGCTGAAGCCATGGTATTTGCCGTATACATTCCTCCGCACGCACCGGCACCTGGACATGCGTTTTGAATTACGGCTTTGTAATCTTCCTCATTTAAGGTGCCCGCTACTTTCTCTCCCCACGCCTCAAAAGCGGAGACCACATCCAATTTTTTATCCTTCAAACATCCAGAAGCAATTGTACCGCCATAAACCAAAACAGATGGACGATTCAATCGAATCATTGCCATTAAGGCCCCAGGCATATTTTTATCACATCCAACCACAGTAGCCAAACCATCGTAGTTCATCGCTTGAACTACCGTTTCCATAGAATCGGCTATAATATCACGAGAGGGAAGCGAATAACGCATTCCATAAGTACCCATTGATATTCCATCACTCACACCGATGGTATTAAATATTAGCCCAACCAAGTCAGATGAGTTAATTCCCTCTTTGACATATTTAGACAATTCGTTTAAATGCATGTTACAGGGGTTTCCCTCGTAACCTGTGCTACCAATACCTATCAATGGTTTCTTTAAATCCTCTTCAGTCAAACCTATGGCATATAGCATGGCCTGAGCAGCTGGTTGAGTTGGATCTTGGGTAACGTTTTTACTATACTTATTCAATTCCATTAGAAAATCTCTTTCAAATTGTGCCTCAAGCTTATAAATACTTCAGCATTCAAAAATAATTTTTTCAAATACCGAATAATTTTAACAGTAAAGCAGGCTCTAAATTCATTTAAATTGATATCTGTTTATCCATCTGAATAACAGCTTATTACAGTAATTTAAAATACCATATTCATTCCTTGACAAAAGCCACAAAAAAAGCCCTGACGTTGCTGTCAGGGCTTTTCTGAATAACATGAACTGAAATCACCCTGATACAGGAGAAATCACAATTACGTTAATCACAATACTTTTGTTATTCATATGACAAGAATAGCTATTTTTATTTTTACTCCAAAGTCAAATTCAATTTTATATTTTTGGCCACTATGGAAAAAACAGTTACCGAGGCCATCAATTATCGTCGTTCTGTGCGCATCTTTCGAGAAGATTTAGAATTAGATTCAGAAAAAGTAAAACAGTGCATTCAAAATTCAACTCTAGCGGCAACAAGTAGTAACCTGCAGTTATGGGAGTTTTATCATGTTAAAGATAAAGAGGTACTAAAAAAGATGACGGTTGCATGCCTAGGGCAAAATGCTGCAAAATATTCAAAAGAAATGGTTGTAGTTGTAGCCAGAAAAGATTTATGGCGAAAACGTGCTCAAGCCAATATTTCTTTTCTTAAAGCTGGCATGGGTGATAAGAAACCATCTGAATATTCTGGAAGAGAGAAATTTGCTTTGAATTACTATTCTAAATTAATACCAACAGTGTATTTTGATATTTTAGGAATTTTGGGTTGGATAAAATTTTTGATTTTTCAGTTGGTAGGTTTATTCAAACCAACTTATAGACAAGTTAGAAATTCGGATATGCGAATAGTAGCCCATAAAAGTGCGGGGCTTGCAGCACAAAACTTCATGATAAGTATGGCAGCTATGGGTTATGACACTTGCCCCATGGAAGGGAGTGATACATGGAGGGTTAAAAAAATATTAGGACTACCTCAAGGTGCTGAAATCAACATGGTTATTGGTTGTGGAATTCGAGATGAAAAGGGAATTTATGGAGAACGTTTTAGAATTCCTTTTAAAGAGGTATACCGCGAGGTTTAATTCAATTTAAGATTAATACTATCTCCAGATTTTTTTTGTGCCAATACACAGACTGCCTCTTCGGTCAATTGAAGTATTCTAGGGTAACCCCCTGTAGTTTGACCATCCTTCATAAGGATAATTAATTTTCCAGCCGGGGTTAGTTGTATAGTTCCGGGCAAGGTTGCCGATGTAAGCATGGGTATCGAATGCCCCTCAATAAACTCAGAAACCTGATATGCCATTCTATTATTTTCTTTTGCAACCGTGAAACCTTTTGAAAATAAAGCCTCCAATTGTTTGTCATTAAGTATCGTATATTCTGGTCCCCTACTCACCTGTAGCTGTTTTTCCGTTAAATAGGAGTCTATTTTTAATTCAGATATTTTTGGCACAAAGTTCAATGTGGGTTCAAAAGGAATCTCATCTTTTTCTGAAATACACCTTTTGGCAGTCAAAGGAAAATATTGTGAAGAACTACCTAAAGTTTTTTTAAGGGAAAATCCACCTTTTACAGCCAAATACCCCCTAAAACCTGATTCTAATCTACCATAGGAAATGATATCCCCTTTTTCAACTTTATAAACCTTATAATTCTCAATAGGTTCATTGTTTAATGTCGCGGAGATGACTCCGCCAGATAGGCTGACATAGGTTTCCTCTTCGAATATAAGCGTTGGTCCTGTCATGGTAATTTCCAAAGCAGCTGCGTTAACAGGGTTTTCCAATAATGAATTGACCATATTTAGGGCTCTCGAGTCCATAGCTCCTGAAATAGGCACCCCCTTATTTCTGTAGCCGTACCGACCATTATCTTGAATAGAAGTAAAAAATCCTGGTTTTAGTACTTTAAGCATCCAAAATTGTTTTATTGGGTTGGTAAATGCCTACTTCTCCTTCAATTTTGTGCAGCTCGTACTCTGCTCGTGAAATGGCCTCAAATTTTATCTTATCACCAACACTTACAAAACAAGGTTTTTCTGAATTGACATTAAAGATTGGAATCGGACAACTTCCTATGATGTTCCATCCCCCTGGAGATTCCTGAGGATAAATACCTGTTTGCTTCCCCGCAAGTCCCACAGCACCCTTAGCTACTTTTAACCGTGGAGTTTCTTTACGTGCTATTTCTAAGGATTGCGGTAACCCGCCTAAGTACATAAAGCCAGGTAAAAATCCAATACCATAGACTGTATATTCGTTAGATGAATGATTTGAAATTAAATCAGAAATAGACATATTGAGCTTTTTGGAAACTTCTTCTAAATCAAGTCCGAATTCCAAATCATAACAAACAGGAAGTTTCCATAAATGTCGTTCTGTTCTCTTAGTATAGTCTAATTCCCTATAAAACTCCAATAGTTGATTATTGAGTATTTTAAAGTCTGATATTACCGAGTCTTGTATAAGTGCCAAAGAATTGTATGAAGGGACAAACTCCCACTGGCCTTCAAGCTTAGTCTCTAAAAATGTATTGAATTGAAGAATATCTTCCAATATCGTGTCTGCTACATTATTGGGCCATTCTACCAAAATGGAATGAGCACCAAAAGGTTTGATGGTAATGGGGTATCTCACTTTCGTATTTCGATTTGGTTTTTTGGTAATTCTTCTGAAAGATACGTCAATATTTCCAATGCAGAAGACGTATCACCATGCACACAAAACGTATCTGCCTTAATTACAATACTTTCTTCGGTAGATGAAATCACCTTACCATTTTTAGCAATGTTTAAGAGATGTTCTAGAACTAATTCAGGGGCTTCAATAATTGCATTAGATTGACTTCTTGCCACCAAGCTCAGATCTGCATTGTAGTTTCTATCTGCAAAGGCTTCATATTTAATTTGAAAGCCTTGTTCAATTGCCTCTTTCGAAATTATCGAACCAAAAGGGGCATATAAAAAACAGTGTTCTTTATATGCTTTAATCACTTCTAAAAACACCTTTGCTAAACTTAAATTTCTAGCAACATCATTATACAAAGCTCCGTGCGGTTTAATATGATGCAGCGGTAATTGGGCCTCTTCAAGAATTTTTATGAATACATCAAGCTGATTTTTGATGCTTTTTTTTAATTCTTCATTCGCAATGTTTAAAGTTTTTCGCCCAAAATTCTCTTTATCAGGGTAACTAGGGTGTGCCCCTACTTTCACATCATTCTGTTTTGCCAACTGCATTACTTCTTGCATAGTAATTTCATCACCTGCATGACCACCACAGGCAATATTACAAGAACTTATTAGTGGCAATAATTCAGCCTCATTACCTATACCCTCTCCAACATCACAGTTAATATCAATTAAAATAGTGTCCATTAATACAGGCCTAAAACTTTAACAATGCTTTTCAATCCTAAGAACAAAGAAAATGCGACAATTACATACCCAACTATATTCTGGGTCAAGTTATTTTTATATACACCCATAACATTTGCTTTATTAACCATCCAAACTAAAAGTACTGCAATAGCAGGTAGCAAAATACCATTTGCCACCTGAGCAAACTTTATAATCTCAATAGGTTTAATACCAAAAGAAAGAAAAAACACACCTACTAACAATATAGAAATCCAGACTAGTCGAAAGCGCCAGTCTTTGAAACCAGCTTTCCAACCAAAGCAACTATTGGCAACATAAGCAGCAGCTAGAGGCGCAGTAATAGAAGATGTGATACCTGCGGCAAAAAGTCCGATTCCCATGAAGTAACGAGCCGTGTTTCCAAAGAGCGGTTCAAGACCCATAGCTAAATCCATGGCACTTTTGACTTCGTCGGAAGGTATTGCAGCAGCAGCTATAATTACGCACATAGAAACTAGCCCCCCTAAACCAATTGACATTATGGTATCCCAACGAGCTGTTTTTAAATCGCTTGTTAATTTCCATTTTTCATTGACCAACGAGGCATGTAAAAATAAATTATAAGGTACTACTGTAGTACCAACTAATGCAATTACTGTCAATAAACTTCCTGATGGCATTGAAGGAACGAACAGCCCTTTTAAAATTTCCCCTAGAATAGGTCCTGTCAAAATTGCCGTTATCACAAATGAAAAACTCATTAAAGCGATTAGTATGATAAATACTTTTTCAAGGGCCTTATAACTTCCATACCAAAGAAGCGCAAATGCCAAAAATCCTATCACGATTGGATAAAATTTCGCGTACTTTTCTCCAAACAAAGCTTCTAAGCCCAAAGTTGCCCCGCCAATATTACCAGCTTCATAAGCTGCGTTTCCTATTAAAATAGCTCCTAATATTATTGCAATCGTCAACGCCCTGATCCGTCTATCAGTAAGTTCATTTTTAATGACATCCGCTAATCCTTTTTGGGTAATAATTCCTAAGCGTGCAGCCATCTCTTGCAATACCATCGTAGCAATTATTGATAGTAGCATTGCCCAAAGCAGTGCGTAACCAAAACTTACCCCAGCAATTGTACATGCAGTAATCGTACCTGGCCCTATAAATGCGGCTGCGATTAAAACTCCGGGGCCTATCTTTTTAAACATACTGAAAATTTACACCACACAAAATAGCAGTTTCCCAACAAGCCACCTTGCATTTCATCTAAAAAAATGCATTTCATCTAAAAAAGGGGTGCTATACATCGATAGCACATACGATAAAAAAAATGTACAAGTTATAATAGTCCCAAATTGAAAAATTGACCAAACTGACCTACTTACATGGCATGTATAGATTGTAACAAAAATATCGGCTATGACGCGTTTAAATATTCGACCGAAACCTTAGGTGTTGAATTGTGTGAACGGCATACCCGACTTATTGAAAAAGTAATTATAGAAAATGACACTCCCATCGAAGCAGTGCAGCTATTTTATGCACTAAAAGAAGCTGGGGCAAACCCAATGCTCGAATGGTGGGATGGCCATAAATCAGTAGATATTGCAATTTCAAGAGTGAAATTAAACATTGAGATTGACACTGATTATCAAATGATTACCCATGAGCAAGCAATAAATGATTTAGAAGAGGCAATGCATTCTTTTAAAAATGGATTTACCACCATCAGAATACCACATGTTGTCATCAAATATTATTTAAAGGACACTGTGACCAATATCTTAGGAATCATTCAAGGTTTAAAGGCAAACATCAAGGTAATTTAGTGCAATAGCACTTATTTTCTCTATTCTTTCGTACCTTTTACTACATAAATAAGAGTTACTTATGAAGACTATAGAAAGAAGAGAATGGCTTAAAACAATGGGGCTAACTGGTGGTTTTACCCTACTAGGGGGCCTAAGCGGGCTTGCAATGGATTCATCTTTACCAACTGAGGTTTTAAAGGATAACTCTTTTGCTAAACTAAATTCAAACGAAAATCCTTTTGGGCCATCAAAG
The DNA here is from genome assembly GCF_031846445.1 of Croceitalea rosinachiae. Lineage (NCBI taxonomy): Bacteria > Pseudomonadati > Bacteroidota > Flavobacteriia > Flavobacteriales > Flavobacteriaceae > Croceitalea > Croceitalea rosinachiae. The sequence goes on from NZ_JAVRHR010000002.1 coordinate 920,839, forward strand.
CTAGTTAGAACTGCGATAACCAAGGCATTTAATAATGCTTGCCGATATCCATCTGTTGTTTTTAGACCACTTTTAGAACAAATAGCTGCTACAGAAGAAGTATCTACCGACCATATTGTAATTACTGGCGGGTCGACAGAAGGTCTAAAAGCAACTGGAATCACCTATGGTATTGACGGAGGTGAAATCATTGCTGCAGACCCAACATTTCAGGCAATGCTGCGATATGCTGAAAACTTTGGTGCTTATGTACATCGCGTTCCTGTCGACCAATACATGGAGCATGATTTAGATGCCATGGCCAATCGTATCAACACTAAGACCAGGTTGATATTTATCTGCAATCCCAATAACCCTACAGGAACTTTATTGGATAAAAACAAGCTTCGAGATTTTTGCAGCAGTATTAGTAAAAAAACTATGGTTTTTAGTGATGAAGCCTACTATGATTTTATCACTGAGCCAGATTACCCTTCGATGGTAGAGCTCGTAAAAGAAGGTATGAATGTCATCGTTTCTAAGACTTTTTCAAAGGTTTATGGTTTAGCAGGAATGCGAATCGGATATTTAGTGGCACGCCCTGATATTGCTAAAAGGCTTAGAGGTAATGTTATGGCAATGACCAATGTGTTAGCAATTGAAGCCGCTAAAGAAGCACTTAAGGATGATGAGTTTTATAAGTTCAGTTTAATGAAGAATGTAGAAGCCAAAAAAGCTATTTATAAAACATTAGATGATTTGAATCTTGAATACATTAAATCACATACCAATTTCATTTTTTTTAAAACGGGTAAGCCTATTTCGGACATGATTACTAAAATGAAAAAAGAAGATGTTATTATTGGCAGGCCCTTCCCTCCCTTTTATGAATGGGCCCGAATTAGTACAGGTACCATGGAAGATATACAACGATTTGATAGTGCGCTTAAAAAAGTACTTGGTTGAATGAGCTAAATTAAACTATATTGATAGCAGAATTCTAGTATTTAAAACCTTAACCACCCGTCCATAATGAAACTAAAAAACCTTTCTCTTTTTTTGATCCTGGCGCTTCTTATAATAACATCCTCATGCTCCAAAGCAAAAAAAGAAACTGCCACAATGTTAATTTTTGGCGGCCCAATATATACGGTTGACACCACACAAACAAAAGTGGAGGCTGTTGCAATAAAAGATAGCATCATTTTGTTTGCCGGTAATCTGGCGGATGCAGAAGTATATAAAGACGAAAGCACTAAATTACTGGATTTAAAAGGCAAAACCATGACCCCAGGACTCATTGAAGGGCACGGGCATTTTATGGGTTTAGGTTATAATGAACTAAATCTTGACCTTATCAATACAGCCAGTTATCAGCAAATTGTTGATGCGGTCGCAGAAAAGGCGAAAACCGCCGTACCGGGTGAATGGATTTTAGGGCGAGGTTGGCATCAAAGTAAGTGGGACAAGATGCCCGACAATTTGGTAAATGGATTCCAAACACACGATTTATTAAGTGAAGTTTCTCCTGACAATCCAGTGTATTTAAGGCATGCGAGTGGGCATGCAGGCTTTGCCAATGCCAAAGCGATGGAAATTGCTGGTCTTTCAGTGTTGGCAAAAGAAGGAATCGATAAATTTCAAGTTGAAGGTGGAGAAGTAATGCGAGATGCTTTGGGCAGACCAACAGGCATTTTCAATGAACGTGCCCAGACCTTGATTACCAAGCATATTCCTGAGACGACCCCAGAACGAGAAGCTAAAGCTTTTGAATTGGCCATCGCAGCTTGCCAAAGAAATGGTATTACAGGTTTTCATGATGCCGGTATCGGTAAAGAGACCATTGCGCTTTATGAAAATATGAAGGCTTCTAACAAAATGAATGTTCGCATGTATGCCATGCTTACTGGTTGGGATGAGGATTTATTAATGGAATGGTACGAAAAAGGGCCTATGGTAGACCCCGACAATCGATTGACCATACGCTCGGTAAAATTGAATTGTGATGGAGCTTTGGGTTCTCGGGGGGCTTGGTTATTGGAAGAATATTCTGATAGGCCTGGGCATTTTGGTCATGAAACTTTACCTATGCCTTTTGTAAAAGAAACGGCATTAAACGGTTTACGAAACGGGTTTCAAGTTTGTGCACATGCCATTGGAGATCGGGCAAATAAAGAAATACTAGACCGCTATGAGTTTGCTTTTAACGAGCTTCCTGATTTGACCAGCGACCATCGTTTTAGAATTGAGCATGCTCAACATTTACATCCTGATGACATACCACGTTTTGCAGAATTAGGTGTAATTCCTGCAATGCAAGCCGTGCATTTATCTTCTGATAGACCTTGGGCAATTGATCGCTTGGGCGAAAAGCGGATTAAGGATGGTGCTTATATGTGGCAAACACTTTTAAAAAGTGGAGTTCCTATTGTAAATGGAACCGACGTGCCAGTTGAACCATTAAACCCCATAGCAAGTTTGTATGCAAGTTTTACCCGAAAGACTTTAAAAGGATTACCAGAAGAAGGTTATGAACCCGAAGAACGGATGACCCGAGGACAAGCATTGCAATCCTATACCTTAGATGCTGCTTATGGTGCTTTTGAAGAAAACATCAAAGGTTCCATTACTGCAGGAAAACTTGCAGATTTTACGATATACGACCAGGACTTAATGACTGTACCGGAAGAAAAATTCTTGGAAACTCAAGTAATGATGACAATTTATGATGGAGAAATTGTTTATGCTAAAAATACAGATTAACGGTATTGGACTCACTACCCCAACCAGCCTTCTCTATCCAAACTACGATATTGTATCGCTTCACTTATATGATTTCCATTTATATCAGTTTCATTGGCTAGATCACAAATTGTCCTTGCAACCTTTAAGATACGGTCATACGCACGCGCTGAAAGATTTAATCGTTCCATGGCATTTTTAAGCAAGTTTTTCGAAGTATCATCTAATTTACAATGTTCTCTAATCTGTTTGGTATTCATTTGGGCGTTATAATGCACGTTTTCAAATTCTAAAAAACGCTTGGTTTGTAGTTCTCGAGCTGCAGTTACTCTTTTTCTAATTTCAACACTACCCTCTCCTTTTCTTTCCTCAGAAAGTTTTTCAAAAGGGACAGGAGTCACTTCTATATGTATATCAATTCTATCCAATAGCGGTCCTGAGATTTTGCTCAAATAGCGTTGCATTTCTGCCGGTGAAGAAGTAACTGGAGCATCTGGGTCATTAAAATAACCTCCTGGGCTTGGGTTCATACTTGCCACCAACATAAAACTACTTGGATAGGTGACAGTAAATCTTGCACGCGAAATAGTCACCTCCCTATCTTCTAAAGGTTGGCGCATCACCTCTAGGACACCTCGCTTAAACTCTGGTAATTCATCTAAAAATAAAACCCCATTATGAGAAAGTGAAATTTCACCTGGCTGTGGATATGCTCCACCGCCCACTAAGGCCACATCTGAAATGGTATGGTGTGGCGAACGAAATGGCCGTTGACTCATTAGTCCCATATTCTTTATTTTACCAACCACACTATGTATTTTGGTAGTTTCTAGTGCTTCATGCAAAGTCATGGGAGGTAAAATAGAAGGTAGTCGTTTCGCTAACATGGTCTTACCAGCTCCGGGCGGACCAATCAAAATAATATTGTGTCCACCGGCTGCAGCAATCTCCATACAGCGTTTAATACTCTCTTGCCCTTTCACATCGGAAAAATCAAACTCAGGAAAATCTAGGCTTTTGTAAAATTCTGCACGGGTATCTATAATTGTTTGAACCAAAGGTTTTCCCGAATCAAAGAAGTCAATGACTTGCTTAATATTTTCAACGCCATAAACTTCTAAATCACTGACAATAGCAGCCTCTTTTGCATTTTGAACTGGTAATATAAAACCTTTGTAACCTTCTTCTTTAGCCTTTATGGCAATAGGTAAAGCCCCCTTTATTGGCTGTACACTACCATCCAATGAAAGTTCTCCCATGATAAGATACTTTTCAATATCCTCAGATTGTATTTGATTAGAAGCTGCTAAAATTCCAAGTGCAAGGGTTAAATCATAAGCAGAACCTTCTTTACGAAGATCTGCTGGGGCCATATTGATGGTAATTTTTTTACCAGGAATCTTGTACCCATTATTCTGAAGTGCGGCAGCAATGCGATAGTTGCTTTCTTTTATTGCATTATCAGGTAAACCTACCAAATGGTATCCAATACCCTTATCAATATTAACTTCTACAACAATAGTAGTAGCTTCAACGCCAAAAACGGCACTTCCAAAAACCTTAATGAGCATAAGTGAATCTTGCCAATGTTAAGCAACTAATCTATAAAAAAGAAGCTGATTCTATTCGACTTTGATCCAATTTCTTATGAAAACAGGTTTGCCATCAGCTGTGAATCCCTCAAGAACGATTTCGCAATCCCCTGGCACGTCTGAGGTGTAAATATCTATTTGAGCATCGGCGTCAAGAAATAGTTTTGGTATCCAAAGCAATTGGTGTCGAAAATCTGGAATCCTATCACTTTGCTCATCAGAACCATAGTGCTGTGCAAAGTACTCTTTTTGAGGTTCGGGTTTGAACAAATCAATTTTTTGAATGTGTGGTGCATAAAATGTGTCAACAAAATCATCCTCCAAGGTCTCGAAAGAGATAATACCTTGAAAAACCGCAGTGCCCAAAAGATATTTATTTCTTGAAAAACTAATGGATTTTAGTTTTTTGGCACTGAAGTCCATGACATTTTCATGTTCTTTTAAAAAAAGGCCATCTACAAAAACCATAGGCAAAACGCCAGAGTCAGCCAATCCTTCCGGAGGGCGTACCTGAAATACTCGTTTACCGTTGCCTAAATTTTTAATAGATACCTGATCCACAATTTCAATGATAGTTTCTTGAATACTATTAAAACGGGTATAATCATCTAAAACATAGACGGTCTCAAGATCTCTATAAAAAGGAGCTGCATGTTTAGCCGGAACAATGGAATCTGAGCGAACAGAAACATAAGCGTTCTCAATCTGGTTCTGAACGCTCCTTCTTAAGATATCCTCTTCGAGTTCTTTTGAAATCTTGAAATCGTTAAAAACGAATTGGCCAAAATCAAGGTTAGGTTTATCTATTTCAACTTGGTAGGTGTCCCAATCTTCATCCAGTAATTGTACAACCGCAGAAAGATTGTCATAGGCCCTGTCAAAATTAAAATAAAACCTACCATCACTGCTAGTGGTTGTAACTTTTAAAAGATAGTCTTTTCCGGGAAGGGAAAGGGATACCTTTTTACCCGCTTCAGCAATGTTTTTTTCTTTGTTTATAACCCTACCTGAAATGATTTCTCCCCTCAGCTCGGGTAAATGGTTAATCCCATTTTTTTGAGATTCGCCTGTTGTGCCTTTTTTCAAAAAACCAGTGAAGAAATCATTCAGTGAGTTGTTTTTAGGGCTTTCAATGTTACCATTATGTCGAACTGAAAGCGAGTATGTTCCTTTTTTTGCTGATTCAGTAAGCCCCGAAATTTTTAAACCGACCTTGTCACGCTTTTCTGCGGCTGATTTTTCTACAGTCATAGTAACAAAGGGACTGGTAATATTTGTCAACTTTTTGTCAACCAAAATCTCTTTGGGGGTTTTTATTGAGGCAATAGTGTCCAAAGAATCCTTTACCACTATTTTTTCCAAATAGGGTTCTGGTATGGGCTGATAAGGGTTAATAATTCGAACATCTGATTGAAAAAAATCTGCAGTTTTACCGTTTTTCATCCATTCTGAATACCCTAAAAGTTTATAACTGCCAGTGGCTACGGATGTGGGCACAAAAAAGTCTCCATATCCTTCGCCATTTTGTAATCTCACTTTATGGTTAAAAACAATTGTTCCATCATTTGCTACTAAACTGACATATGCCATTTTACTAATAGCACTTAAAGCCCTATCACTATTGTTTAAGCAATACATCTTATATGCTAAGCGCTCACCCGAAAATAATAATGAGGCGTTGTGGTGTATATAAATACTTTCTTGAGGAATGTTGGCCAATGCGTTCTGGGAAGCCATTTGACCAAAAGAGCATGTCGTTATTAAAAGAAGCAGTGTAGTAAGGTTTTTCATTCTATTTCATTTTGTATTTCATATTTTATTCTGTCCAAAATTCAGGTACTTCAGGTTCACCCAAAACGGTGCAATCTCCACATACCCTTGGTACAAGCAAAAATGGTCCTTCAACATCATCCACACCAATTTGTGGATTAATATTATCGTCATAGAAACGCGTGGTATTCAGCGCATAAAGATCTTGTAATAAACAAAAGCGGTCAATAGTTTCCTCAGGTGGAGCAATTTCCCTACAAGGGCTGACAAAAGGTGGCAAAGGTTCACCAGGGTAAAGGTCGGTATAATTAAAAAATATGCGCTGTTCCTTTACCGAGGCCACATCAAAGAAGCCAAGCACCTTTTCTTCTCTATCTTGCTCAGAGAACACGTTCCCTTCCAAAAAACCTGGCTGTGTTTCTGAAAAAAGGCTTTCGCTACCTGAAAATTGTTCTAAAGTTTCATAAAACGTAAAGGCGGTGTTCGACTGTACGAACTGCTTAACCAGAATGGAGTAACGATGTGAAATGATGTAATTGTTGCGATTGATAAAATGTACCATAAAATTACTGACCCTATCCTCTTGCAGATCGCTGGTATTGGTCAAAATGATTTTGTTGGAAAAATCTGTGGCATAGCAAATACGACTTTCTTCTTCTATATCTTTAAGTATCTTAATCATAGCACAAGGTCTTTCTAGGCGTTCTTCAAGTGGGCCTGGTAATGGGACTGGTATCAAATCAAAAGGCGACCATTTAGGGGCAATGATGCGATAAGTTTCTTCATAGGTATAGCGATAGTTCAACGAATTACCCGTAGGGTCAAAACTATCAACCAAAATGGCGATGCCATCAATACCGTCATCATTGGTCATACGTTCTGCCCTAGCCCCATATGATTGGTTGATTGGAGGTAAAATGGTCTCATCAGAACGGTACGATCTACCGTCTTGCGTATCTATGCGTAATTGATAGGCCGTGTCAGGTCGAGCAGCAAAGGCTTGTGTGGATACATAGACACCGGGATCTGTCTCTTCAAAGTTGAACGTAAGATTTCCAGCAATGACCCGTACATTGGCATTTGATTCGGCAGAGGGCCCATCCGCTTCGAATTCGAACGTTCGGGTTAGAAATACTTGCTGTTGCTTCATCTCATTGGTAATGGTCGCCTCTACCACTATGGCGCTTTCAAAATCGACGAACTCAGCTTCAAAAGGCTCAATACACCCATAAAAGCATAAACTCATTATGCATAGTAAAGACAATAATTTCATATTTTGTTTTACCGACTGTATCATATTATTTTATTCTGTCCAAAATTCAGGAACCTCCAATTCACCCAAAACGGTACAAGCACCACATACCCGGGGTACAACAAAAAATGGTCCTTCACCTCCATCCGCGCCGGGTTGAGGATTTGGATTATCGTCAAAGAAACGGACGTCACCGCGTTCAACAGCCGGTCGTAAAATACAAGCACCCATAATGGCTAAAGGAGGTGCAAATTGATTACAAGGGTCTACAAAAGGTGGTAAAGGTTCATTTGGATAAAGGTCTGAATAATTAAAAAATATGCGTTGTTCCGTTACTGAGGCCACATCAAAAAAACCGAGGACCTTTTCTTCTTCATTTTGCTCAGAGAACACATTGCCTTCCAAAAAACCTGGCTGAGTCTCTGAAAAAAGACTTTCATTGCCAGAAAACTGCGCCAAGGTCTCATAAAACGTAAAGGCGGTATTGGACTGTATGAACTGTCGTACTAAAATGGTGTAGCGGTGCGAAATGATGTAATTGTTTCTGTCAATAAAACGTACCATAAAACTACTGACCCTATCCTCTTGCAAATCGCTGGTGTTTGTCAAAATAATTTCATTGGAAAGATTTGTGGCATAACAAACACGATCGTCAATCTCTCTGTTTACTGCCATCATTTCGCAACCTGTTGGTCCCTCTGGATCGGGTATCAAAGTGAAATCCGCCCATTTAGGGGCGATGATGCGATAGGTTTCTTCGTAGGTATAGCGGTAGTTTACCGAATTGCCCGTAGGGTCAAAACTATCGACCAAAATGGCGATACCATCTTCACCGTCATCATTGTTGATGCGTTCTGCCCTAACCTCATCCATTTGAGTGGCGGAGGTCAATAGTATTTCATTAGAACTATATGATCTGCCGTCTTGTGTATCTATGAGTAATCGATAAGCCGTATTGGATTGGGCGGCAAAGGTTTGTGCCGACACATAAACACCTGGGTCGGTCTCCTCAAAATCGAAAGTAACACTACCGGCAATTACCCTCACATTGGCATTTGATTCGGCAGTGGGGCCATCGGCCTCAAATTCAAAAGTACGGGTCAGAAATACTTGCTGTTGCTTCATCTCATTGGTAATGGTAGCTTCTACTACTATGGCACTTTCAAAATCAATAAATTCAGCTTCAAAAGGCTCAATACAACCATAAAAACATAGGTTCATCATGGCCATTGAAGACCATAACTTTACACTATGTTTTACTAACTGCATCATAATATTTCATATTTATTCCGTCCAAAATTCTGGCACTTCGGCGCCACCCAAAACAGTACAATCACCACATGCTCGTTGTACAATAAAAAATGGTCCTTCACCGGCCTGAGGTGTATCATTATCGGCAGCAAAACGAACAGCATTTGTTTCATAAATTGGTAGTAAAATACAACTGCCAAATTCGGAAAGAACCGGAGCAGATCTACGACAAGGGCTTACATAGGGTGGCAAAGGTTCATCTGGATAAAAGTCCGTATAATTAAAAAATATGCGCTTTTCCGTTACGGAGGCCACATCAAAAAAGCCAAGGACCTTCTCTTCTTCATCTTGCTCAGAGAAAACGTTTCCTTCCAAAAAACCGGGCTGTGTCTCTGAGAAAAGACTTTCGCTGCCAGAGAATTGCCCCAACGTTTCATAAAAAGAAAAAGCAACGTTGGACTGTATGAGCTGTCGCACTAGAATGGTGTAGCGATGTGAAATGATATAATTGTTCCGATTAATAAACCGGACCATAAAATTACTGACCCTATCCTCTTGTAAATCGCTGGTGTTGGTCAGGATAATTTCATTGGAAAAATCCGTGCCATAACAAGTACGTTCTTCATTCTCTTTGGCTACTTTTACCATCTCACAGCTTCCTTCTGATGCTTCTTCCAAATCAAAAGGCGACCAATCAGGAGCAATAACTCGATAAGTCTCTTCGTAGGTATAACGGTAGTTCACCGAACTGCCGGTAGGGTCAAAACTATCGACCAAAATTGCAATACCATCGTCGCCATCATCATTGGTCATACGTTCAGCCCTTACCCCATCTATTTGAGTAGCTGGGGGTAATAGTATTTCATTAGAACTATAGGATCTACCATCTTGTGTCTCTATGCGCAATTGATAAGCCGTGTTCGGCAGGGCGGCAAAGGCTTGCGTCGACACATAAACGCCAGGATTCGTCTCTTCAAAGTTGAACGTGACACTGCCTGCAATAACCCTTACATTGGCATTTGATTCGGCAGAGGGACCATCTGCTTCAAATTCAAACGTACGGGTCAGAAACACCTGCTGTTGCTTCATCTCATTGGTAATGGTAGCCTCGACCACTATAGCGCTTTCAAAATCGCTGAATTCAGCTTCAAAGGGCTCAATACACCCATAAAAGCAAAGACTTATGATGAAAATTAAAGACCATAATTTCATACTTTTTTTTACCCACTGCATCATCATTGGTATTAAAATTTAAAATTATAGGTTATTGTAGGTACGGGAATCGCAAAGATTGAACTTTGAAAAGCCTTGATATCCCCATCTTCTGTGACAAAGAATACGGAATACGGATTGTTCCTTCCCAAAACGTTATAAATTGAAAAGCTCCAAAAGCTATGGGCAAATTTTTTGATTTTGTGATTCCCCTCCATATTGAAGCTTAAATCCAACCTGTAATAATCTGGAATCCTGAACTTGTTTCTGTCACTATAAAATACAAACTCTGAATTGTTGAACTCAAAACTACCAATAGGAAAAGTAACTGGACGACCAGTCTGATATACAAAATTTGCAGAAGCACTCAATCGCTTTGTAAACTTATAATTGGCAACCACGCTCACATCATGTGGCTTGTCAAAATTAGATGGGAAAAATTCGCCGTTATTGACCCTTTCTTCGCTGAATTCGCTATCTAACCTAACAAAAGAACGAGAATAGGTGTAACCCAACCAACCATTCAATTTACCTTCATTTTTTTTCAATAAAAATTCCACTCCATACGCTTTTCCATCACCTTGTATAACTTCAGTTTCAATAGCTTCATTTAACAATAACTGGGCACCTACTTTATAATCCAATAAGTTTTTTTGCCTTTTATAATACCCCTCGAGGCTTAGCTCATATTTATTTCCCTCAAAGTTTTTGTACAATCCAAGAGAAACTTGATTTGCTTGTTGAGGTTCAATATTCAGATCAGAAAGTTTCCAAGTATCCGTAGGCGATACCGTAGTATTGTTTGAAAGTGTATGAATATATTGATACGCATTGTTATAACTTGCCTTAATCGAGAAGGTTGGATCTAAAAAATACCGTGCCGAAAACCTTGCTTCTGGCCCGCCATACGTTTCAATGATTTCATTATCATCAAATTCCTCTGTTCCCGTTTGAGTGCCATTATTGAGTGGTGCATTTTCTTGATAGGTACGCTGGATTCCTGCACCAAGTGCAAAATAAAAGGAATATCGAAGACCCATATCAATTAATAGTTTATCACTTACTTTATAACTATCAGATAGAAAAACGGCTGATTCCAATGCGCGTTCTTCGGGTATCGCCAACGGTATGATTTCGGATTCGTTACCTAATGGATTTATATTACCAGGAGAAACATTGTATAATTTGCTGGCAAAACCATAATCAAACGTATGCTTATCATTATATATATACTTCATTTTGAGCTTTAGCTCAGTTTCATTGTTTTTATAACCCAAATCAAAATCATCATTTGATTCTCCGTCAAATTCAATACCAAATCGGTACTCGCTGTTTGAAAGGATAACATCCATCGCGTTCTTGTCATTGAATTTGTGGTCCCATTTTAGGGAAACCAATCGATTGCTATAATCGAAAATCGAATCAGATGTAATGCTGAAAGCGTCACGGCTATAATAACCTGTCGCCTCAATCTCATTATTTTCATTTATGGTATGGTTGTACTTGGCCACGACGTCAAAGAAAGAAGCTTTACTGTCCTGTAGTTGTTCGTCATCTAACGAGCGTAATATCCAATCTGAGTATGTCGCGCGACCCCCTAATAGTAAAGCGGATTTACCCTTGACAATGGGGGTTTCAAGAACAACATTACTTGTCACAGGCCCTATAGAGGCCTCGCCAGAAAATTTTTCATTATTTCCATCTTTTGTTTTTATATCGAACACCGATGATAGTCTGCCCCCAAACTCGGCAGGAATGTTTCCCTTATAAATTTCAGCAGTTTCAGTTGAAAAAGGGTTCAATGCCGAAAAAATACCAAAAAAATGGGCAGGATTATAGACAACTCCGTTATCCAATAAAATTAAGTTTTGATCCGTACGGCCTCCACGCACATTGTATCCCGATGCCCCTTCACCAGCATTTGAAACGCCTGGTAAGGTAATAGCGGCTTTTAAAATGTCGCGCTCGCCAAGTACCAAAGGGATATTTTTAATTGTTTCAACATCAATAAGTGTAACCCCGGTCAAGGCTGTTTCTACATTTCTGTTCCGATTGCCCTGTACAACAACTTCGTCCAATGCCTCAAAACTTTCGTTTAATTTAAAGTCATATACTCCATTGTTATATATGATAATCCGGGTTTTTGAATCTTGAATACCCAATGCCCTTGTTTCTATGATATTTTCGCCAGCGGGAAGCTCGATGGTAAAACTGCCATTAGCATCGGTTGAGGTGCCAATATCCTTGCCCTTTACGATGATTGCCAAATCAGCTATGGGTTTTTGATCAATAAAATTTATGGCCCTGCCACGTAAAGTGAAAGTTCGTGAGGTACTGTTCCTATTTTCCTTGCCAATGCGAACCGTTTCCATCGTTCTCTGTGCAGTATTTTCTTTGGTATTTAAAAAGAGAGGACCTAATTCTTCAAGCTGTTCGTAATCTACGACTTCGGCTTCTTCTTTACCGAAATAATCATCGGGTAGGGTATCATACACCAAACTATTTTGGGTAAGGACAACGCTTTTGTCATCCATGATATAAAAGTTGATGACCGTATTCTTGAAAATTTCTTCGAGAATTGATGTTACTTCTGCATTTTGATAACTTCCAGAAACCCTTTCAGCGCTTATCCATTCTTCTAAATAAAAGAATTGATAATTGGTTTTATCTTCAATTCTTTTTAAGGCATCCGCCATTTTTACATTCTCAAAAGCAATCGATATTTTGGAATCCGTTTCTTGGGCAATTCCATGCCTTAAAAATACCAAGAGAAATAAGATACAAATTTTTTTCATCTACTTTATTGATTGTTGGTTTGAGATAACAGCACGCCGATGCGTTTCATCAATGCGACTTGAAAGGCATCTAGGTCTGAACTTCTTAATCTCCTAGCTAGATTATAGAACTTATCTATCGGTTTTTTTTGATTTGGGAAAAGTTTGGTCACATCTTTTTTTGAGCCTATTACATGATAAGCTCCATCATACAATAAAACATATTCACTTTTACCCGGTACAAACTCATAATAAATGGAACTGCGATCATTGCGTTGAAAACTTTTTTTAGTCAACTTCGTGAAAAGTGTGAAGTAAGTCCCAGACATAGAAACCTCATAAAAGCCATAAAGATTAATCTGGGGCGTATCTTTGGGCAATATTTTGATGAAGTTATGACCATCAATTACAAAACTGTTCAATCTATCAGAAAATAACTGTAAAGTTCCTCCTCCGACAGATGTTGCAAGCTTTAGTAACACCTTATCATCATAAACATCGTATTTAAGGTCAAGGTCATAATAATCTTGTCCTTCATAGTTCACCGATCCTGATAAAAACCGGCTTGTTTTGAAAAATTGGGTCTCTTCATTTATGGTTCTGTATTTCTCTGAGTATACTATGCCTTGGTATAATCCGGTATTTTGTATACCCATTATTTTATCAAAATAGGTATTATAAAACTCCGCGGGTTGTTCTTGTCCAAAGGTATTTTTGGTTGAAAAAAAAATTATAAGCAATAGTAAAAAAAAGACAGGAAATCGGCTCATGATTGGTTTGTTGGCAACTGAAGTATCAGCTTTATTCTTCTTCATCTAAAAAATATGGAATAATGAAAATAAGGCTAATATTCCTATATATCACATAGTAATTAAGAATTAACAATTATCAAAAAAACTATCCTGATATTTGATTTTTTCTTAGTTAAAAAGGGTTTAAAAACTTATTTTAGTGGAGTTGCTGCTATTTTTTTAAAAACTTGAGAATTGATTTCCTTTTTTCTATTATCTCTTCTTTGTTCATCATCATTTTTCTGAATTCTCCATTCACAAACATTTGCGCTTGGTCTTTATAATGTTCACTAAGCGGGTTTCCAGATTGACCAGTGGGTAAAATACTAATGCTATTTTCAACATCTGAAAAATCTATTATTCTCCTTGTTGATGGCCCTGAATTTACTTTGTAAAGCCCTGTACTATCATACGGAAAAGCCATATTATTGATAACTTCCCTACTGCCATGTACAGGAAATGGGCCCGCGTTAAAGTATTTTCTTAAGGCATCAACTCGACCAATAGGATGGCCATGTTCTAAGGTGTGTACTTTGCCCCATTGCCACTGCATAGTATCCTCGCCAAAATCATTTATCAAAGAAGTCCAAGCATCTTGAAGTGATTTTAGGGCAATATCGCCTTTTGTCTCAACGATATCTTCCGTTTTTACATTATCCCACCATACTCCATCATCCATTTTAACGCCCCAGGCTATATGTCTCTTAACTAAATGAGTGCTCAAAAATTGCTCAAATTGTTCTTTGCCCAATTCATCTTCAAACGTGTTTTTTAAAACAAAATATTCACATCGGTGATAAAAGGTAGCACTTATACTTTCTTTCGGGTAATCTCCTTTCCAGTTTTTTAACTCGTCCATTAAAATTAGCTGTTGTTCATTAAAGCCCGAAATATCAATTAGCTTAATCATATCAGTAACAAGCTCAGGATTCACAGATGACGTTATATCCAATATCATTTCAGATACAGAGGCTTTATCCCAATCATCCTTGGCATCCAATAATTCTACTATTCGCTTTGCCCTATTTTCTGGAAGATAGTATCCTGGATATACCATACCGGCAATAGAGTCAGGTTGGTTATTGGCTGAATACACATAGTTTTGTGGAGGATTGATTGATTGTGGATTTTCAGAAAAATCCAAATATCGAAGTGGTTCTTGAATGCCATTTGTTCCATCTAAAATAAATTTTGTAGATACACTATCTGGCATTTGATATAGTTTTGCTGTCGCCCACCATGCAACATTGCCCTTCGCATCGCCATACATCACATTAAGTCCTGGAGCATGAATTTTAGGTAAAGCCAGTTGAAACTCTGTAATATTGGATGCATGGTTCATCTGGTACAACGCATCTAAAACCTCATTATCTATTTTGGTATAAATCCAAGATGTCGCAATAGGGTTTTCTCCTTCAAATCCTTTTGTCATATACTCAGAAACGGATCCATGACGTGATTTTTTATAAGTAAATTTCACAGGATCTTCATCTTTCACCCTTATTGTCTTAGCCATAAATTCATAATCTTTCCAGCCAGATTCTGTTTTATATTTTGTGCTATCAGTAGGATGGTTTTCTTCAAAATAAAAATCAATATCATCGTTTTCGAACATGGTAAGACCAAAAGCCAGATTTCTATCATGACCTAAAACAGGAAATGGGATGCCTGCAAAATAATATCCGTACTTTTCAAAAGTAGGTGTATTGATATGGGCTTCATACCAAACTGACGGTTGAGCAAAACCAACATGGGGGTCATTCGCCAAAATAACTTTTCCATTCCTTGTTTTTTCCGGAGACAACACCCAACTGTTGCTTCCAATAAATTGAGGAATCGGCAAAGCCTTTAAGGCACTTGAAACATTAGCTGTTAAAGAATTAGACAATGTATCTAACTTACTTTTCTTATGATTTCTAATCCAAACCGTAGAGGTATCGGAACTGATTGCCAAATCATTTATATATTCTTCACCCAGCTTGTTTTTAATATTTGTCAACAATGGGTCGGTTTTATGGGCCATGGCAAAGCTAAAAGCCATATATCCTATAGCATTGTATACATCAGATATAGTAAATGGTTCTTTTTCGAGACCAGTTAAATAAAATTCAACAGGTGTAGGTCCACTTTTTATAAATTCATTGATTCCAGATAAATAAGCTTCCGTTAATTTTACTACCTCGGTATTGGAATCTAATTGAGAAACGGTCTCCTTGGTATGCTCATCAATCCCTAAGGAAAGAAAAAGCTTGTCTGTTTCCACCAAGTCTTTTCCAAACACTTCAGAAAGTCCACCTTTTGCGACGCGACGCAATAATTCCATCTGCCATAGCCTATCTTGGGCATGAACATATCCCATGGCTTTAAAAGCATCCGCTTCATTTTCAGCATAGATGTGTGGAATACCATAATCATCAAAATAAACCGTAGCTTCTTGGCTAAGACCAGGCATGGTTTTTTCGCCTGAATATGAAGGCTTTAAGGTGTTCAAGAAAATAAACACACCTAAAAAGGCCATAAAAAGCAGAACACCTAAAACAAGTAGTGTTTTCTTTAACTTTCGCATAGAAAATGAATATAGAATAAGAATCTAAAGTAAAGAAAAACTTAGAATTTATTCAGAACTGGCTTGGAACCTTTTTAAACCTTGTCTTAACCACTCTTCATAAGTAACAGCATCAACATATTGAACTCCAGAGTTCAAGACTTCCAAATCTGGTGTTAGCAATGCGTAATAAGGTTGTGAAGCAGAATTAAAATTTATTGTCTGAAAAGTTCCCCATTTTTGACCAATGGTCTCGATGGTTTTAATGCGGCCAGAATCGTATTTAAAGTCAAATTGTTTTTCCTTTTCAAGCTCCTTTCGGTCGTCTACATATAGCGAAATCAATACATAATCGTCACGAAGTATGGGGTATATGGTTGGTTTGCTCCAAACCTTTTCTTCCATTCTACGACAATTTACACAAGCCCAACCTGTGAAATCAAGTAATATGGGCTTGTTTTCTGTCTTTGCATAAGCAACGCCTTCTTCAAAATCTTTAAAGCAATTCAAGCCCAATGGACAATCTGATGCTTTTTCATTGATGCTATAAAATTCAGGAGGGGGAAAACCACTCAATGTCTTTAGACTTATTAGATTGAAAACACCCATTATCAAATAAATTGTTGCCAATACACTCAATAAACCCAATGCCTTTCTTGCTTTAGATAGTTTTTGTTTTGGTCCATCGTGCTTAAAACGAAAAACACCGAACAAGTACAATGTCATCAACACAAAAATCAGAATCCAAATAGCTAAGAAAATTTCTCGCTTTAAAATGCCCCAATTACCAACTAAATCAGCATTGGACAAGAATTTAAATGCCAAAGCCAATTCTAAAAACCCAAGTGTTACCTTTACTGTTGTCATCCATCCACCAGATTTAGGCAAAGAGTTCAGCCAAGCAGGAAATAGTGCAAACAATGCAAAAGGCAGGGCCAGAGCCAAACCAAAACCTGTCATGCCAAAGGTTAAATTTGTTGCAACACTACCTTCCGCCAAAGTTGTACTTCCTAATAGACCTCCTAAAATAGGTCCCGTACATGAGAAAGAAACAATAGCCAAAGTCATAGCCATAAAAAAGATACCCAGTATACCACCAACTTTACTGGAAGCAGCATCCATTTTGTTTGCCCAAGAATTTGGAAGTGTCAATTCATAATAACCGAAAAAGGAAAAAGCAAAAAACACAAAAATCAAAAAGAAGAAAATATTCAACCAGATATTAGTTGCGATAGTATTCAAAATTTGAGAATCAACTGAATCAAATATGTGAAACGGCAAACTCAGCAAGAAATAAATCAAGACAATAAAAAATCCGTACAAAACAGCGTTGACAATACCCTTCGATTTATTTTGGGATTGCTTGGTAAAAAAAGAAACTGTTAATGGAATCAATGGAAAAACACAAGGGGTAAACAAGGCTATTAAGCCCCCTAAAAAACCTAATCCGAAAACCATCCAAAGAGCTGAACTGCCTTCGGTAGAATTCAACTCTGATTGTTCTAATAATTCTTTGTTCTTTAAATCCAGTTTTAATGCGGAGGACATTAAAGCACTTCGTTCATCTATGGTTTTCTTCTTTTGAGAAACAAAAGTGCTACCATCTAGAGAAATTTCAAAAACCTCTTCTCTTAATACACAAACTTCTTTACATATTTGATAGTACAGAATAACCGAAATCTGTTTTAAATCAGGATCTATGAGTTTTATTTTTTGCTCAAAAAGTGCTTCGTTTTTGAAGAATGTCTCGTCAACATCAAATACCTCCGTATATTTAGTATATGTCTTTCCTTCTACTGTTTTACCTATGAGTTCATAGTCTACCCCTGCATTAATGAATTCAAACTCACTTGGCATTGAACCGCCTTCAGCTGTATAAAGGGAATAGATATACCATTCTTTGAAAATAGCTGCCTTAAAAGTAAGTTTGTATTCTAAATCTGATAATTTTTCAACTTCGTGACTCCAAACCGCTGGTTCTTCATCTGTTTGAGAATGAACAATTAAAAAACTCAAAAAAAGAGCGAGACTTACTACTATTTGTTTTTTCAATGCAATTCGAATTTTAATATTTTGTTGGTGTTCTCTGTAACCTTGAAACGTTCATCTGCCCTTTTGCCAACAACCCAAACAATTTTCTCACTTGAGCATAACAACCAAATATTTTTTTTTGAAAGGACGTCTATTTTTTCATCTTTAAAAAACTTTGATAGCTTTTTCTTCCCTTTCATACCTAATGGGTAAAAATAGTCGCCAGTATTCCATTTTCTTAACAATAAAGGATATTTTAACTTTTCACTATCTACATAAAGCACATTAGAATCGTTTTTTGAAATACTGTCAACCTGTGTGATTTTCATTGAAATGGGTTCATTGATTAGGTCGTCAACTTCAAAAAAGAAATACTCTTTTTGGTCAGTCTCTCTGAACTCAGACAACAATAAAAAATCTCTGTTTTTAGTCAACTGGTGTGTTTTAGAGTAGATCTTTTTGCCACTGGTAGCATCTAAAAGTTGTTCAATATCATCCCATTGCCCAAACCCGTAGGGGTCAAACAATAAGTGCAAATGGTCTTTTAATGGTTTCTTTTTTTTTAATTCTTCAATATTGATATTCTTTACCCCATTTTTATCTGTAAAAAGGGCATCTTGAATTTCAGTTGCGTAAACGTCAACCAGTTTAGAAGTCCCAAATAAGTTTTGTTGCGTTAATTTAAAGTTTTCTAGAAAATTAGGTTGCAACTCTTTAAGCAGTGGAACAATTTTGTGTCGTACTTTGTTTCTTAAATATTTCGTTTCAATATTACTGCTATCCTCTCGCCATTTTAGTTGTCGACTATTGGCAAATGCTAGAATTTCTTCGCGGGAAAATGGCAGCAGCGGCCGAACAATATTGCCATTCTGTTCAGGAATCCCGGTCAATCCTTTAATTCCAGTTCCTCGCGAAAGGTTAATAAGAAAGGTTTCAAGACTATCATCAGCGTGATGAGCGGTCAAAACATAGTCGAAATTACGTTCTTGCATCAGCTTGTTGAACCATTCATAACGTAAATCACGAGCAAGCAGCTGTATGGAGCTATTGGTATTGTTTCTATAGTCATCCATATTAAAAGAAGTCAGATAAGCTTGGCAATCATTCTTTAAGGCATATTCTTCAACGAATTTTTGATCCCCATCACTTTCATCCGCCCTTAAATTGTAATTGCAATGTGCTAAGCTATAATTTAGATTCAAAGATTGACACAAATGGGTCAATACCATGCTATCTAAACCTCCACTACATGCAACAAGAAGTTTTGCTTCTTGTAAAAAATGAAGTTGGGTTTCTATATGTTTTTTAAATGTAGTTAACACAAGACAAAATTAATCATATCATTTTTGTTCCAGTGCCTTGCGCATGGCCTTTGCTTTCAATAGGCATTCTTCATATTCTTTCTGAGGAATGGACTTTGCAGTTATCGCACTACCTACAGAAAAAGAAACGTACTTCTTTTTAGAATTGTACAAAATACTGCGAATCATTACATTAAAATCAAAATTATCGTCAGGGTCAAAATAACCGACTGCTCCGCTGTAAAGCCCTCTCTTAGTTTCTTCCAAAGCCTCAATTATCTGCATAGCCGCTATTTTTGGGGCGCCAGTCATGCTTCCCATGGGAAAAGTGTTTTTAAGCAATTGAACAGAATCAACATTGTCTTCAACTGCTGCACTAATAGTCGAAATCATTTGATGTACTTGTTTATAAGAGTACACTTTGCATAATTCTTCCACCTTAACAGAACCCTTTAGAGCGTTTTTTGAAAGGTCATTACGAACCAAGTCCGTTATCATAATATTCTCTGATAGCTCTTTAGGGTCTTTTTCCAGTACGGTTTTTAAAAACTGATCTTCATCAAAATTCTGTGATCGGGCTGCTGTTCCTTTAATGGGTTGTGATATTATTTTTTTTTCAATGCGTTTTAAATAGCGCTCCGGTGATGCACTTAGGGCAAAGTTCTCGTCTAGCTTTAAATAGACTGCAAAAGGCGATTCAGAAATCGTATTCAGTTTTTCAAATGTTGTTAGAGGGTCAATCTCTGTATTTAGTGCAAAAAACTCTTGGCAAATATTTACTTCATAAATGTCACCTAATTGTATTTTTTCAAGAACACTTTTTATTTTGCTTAGATAGGCATCTTTATGTATTCGCAGTTTGATTTTCGGAGTTTCAAAATGCTTTTTCATGCCTCTATTTAAATTGATTTTATGAATATCTTCTAAATCAGTTTTTATTTCATGAGTATATTTCTCTAGATATTGAAATTCAACTCTATTTCCCTTTAAAAAAAGTAGTTTCTTCGGTTGAAAAAAATGAAGGCTATAAAAGTCCAATCCATCATAGTTGTCTGATGAAAGTTGTTCCAATTCATTTTTTAAATCATAGGATAGATAACCAAAAATCCAATCTTTGGTTTTCGATTTATAGTCTGATAGCATTTGAAAAGCAGTACTACTATTGGTTTTGATATGAGATTTTGAACCTACAGCTAAGGCTATATCAAAAGCATTGTACTTATGTTTATGGTGATTACTGTCTAAAAAGACCAGCTCATCAAATTGTTGCGCCCATCTGAGCAACTGTTTTCTAAATTGGTTGGGATTGTCTATTTTAAAAAAGTGACTTTTTCTCAATGGAAGATTAAAGGGAATTTAAAAACGCTTCGAGTGCTTTTTCGTAAATATCTGATAGCTCAGTATCCGAAATACCTTTTGAAGGACTAAAATTATCATGGAAAGATGGTAAAGAAAAAGTAGTTACAATTTCTGCTCCAAACCTTGGCAACATAGTATTTACAATTTCTAATGCGCCTATACCCCCTCTTTTCCCTGGCGAAGTGGACATTAATAACACTTTAGTCTCAGACATGAATTTCCGCTCTAATCGTGATAACCAATCTAAAATGTTCTTAAAATAGGCAGATGGATTACCATTATGCTCATTTACAGCCAAGATAATACCATCGGCATTTTGTATATCATTCTTTAATTCAACTAAAGAATTAGAATATCCCTCTTTCTTCTCAATATCTTCACTATATAAAGCGAATGGGTAATTTGCCATATTTAATAGCTGTATATCATGATTTTCAATGATACTAGCCGTATACTTTACAAGCTCATAGTTGATGGATGCTGAAGAATTGCTACCTGCAAACACTAAAATCTTAGCCATAACCTTAAAATCTTATTTATTCAACGAAAATACCTTAAAAAGAGAACATCTGCCTGAATTTTGCCTAATTTTGCTCCGCAAAACATCCAAAAGACCTAGAGCACAAGTATATAGGTTTAAGAAGTTAAAAATGAAACCAAGTTCGACTAGATTGTTTTTCATAGATGCAATGCGTGCATGGGCCATTCTCATGATGTTGCAAGGACATTTCATTGATGGTTTATTAGATACTGTCTTTCGTAATCCTGAAAACATGGTCTATACAACGTGGTTGTATTTTAGAGGGATTACCGCTCCCGTGTTTTTTACCGTTTCTGGTTTTATTTTTACCTATCTTCTTGTTCGCGACCCTGAGCGCGGACTTACCAACCCAAGAGTAAAAAAAGGTATACGCAGGGGCCTACAATTGTTGTTGATTGGATATTTACTTCGACTCAACCTTTTTGGATTGTTCTCGGGAAAAATATACGACAGCTTTTATTTGGTTGACGTATTGCACTGTATTGGTATATCAATATTGGCAATCGTTGGAATATATGTGTTTACTGCTTCAAGAAAAAAATGGCTGTTCCCTTCCTTATTGATTTCTTTCACATTGTTGTTATTCCTTTTTGAACCGCTATATAAACAATGGTCATTCGGTTTTTTACCTACTGCCATAGCCAATTATTTCACTAAAATGAATGGCTCTGTTTTTACCATCATACCATGGTTAGGCTACACCTCCATGGGCGCATTTTTATCTATTCTATTTACTAGGTTTAAAGAATTTAAATATTTATATCCAACAGCAATTACCATTGCTTTAGTAAGTGGGTTAAGTTTGATTTTCTTTTCGTCAGACTTATTTGTGTTTTTATTTGACACTACTAGGATTACACTTTTTAAACTAATTGAACTCAATAACTATTTATTCATTAGACTGGGGGATGTTTTCGTTGTTTTTGCAATTTTTATGCTAATGCGCGGTATAATGAGTAATAAGACTATTTTAAAAATTGGTGCCAGTACGCTTTCTATTTACGTGATTCATTTTGTGATTCTATATGGAAGTTTTACAGGTTTGGGATTGTATAGTTTTTTCAACCATCAACTATCTCCTTCTATTATCATTCCAGGCGCATTGGTATTTATGTTTGTATGTACCTATTTAGCTTTACAATATGGCAAGTATGAGGTAGTATTAAAAAAACAGTTTTCTTTTGCATTTATCTATCTAAAATATCAAGTCTTAACTTTTCAAAAGAATGTTGACCCTATATTAAGGGAAGTTTTTAGTCGTGTTCGTCTATTTATAAATAGAATATTGGGCATTGTCCGTAACTAGATTGTCCAGAAACTTTGTCAATCTACCAACAAAGGATATTTTACCCCTATTCATCTACACTTTTTGGTAATCCAGCAATAAACCCCCTCAAAAACATTATGGCTTGGGTACTTTTACAATGTAAAATCAAAAGTAACCCAAATCTTGATTCCCCAATCAAGCAAACTAAACCTTAGCTAATTCATTAAAAAAGGATGTAAAATTTTGCATCCTTTTTTATATAAACAACTCTTAAAAATAACTTATACATGTAATGCCCTATCTTCAGTCGCAGCAAGCGCTGCTTCTTTAACAGCCTCGGCGTAGGTTGGGTGAGCATGGCTCATTCTTGCAATATCTTCTGCTGATGCCCTAAACTCCATAGCTGTAACTGCTTCTGTAATTAAATCGGCACAACGGGCCCCAATCATATGTACTCCTAAAACTTCATCTGTGATCTTATCTGCAAGAATCTTTACAAACCCATCAATATCCATACTAGCTCTGGCACGACCTAGGGCACGCATTGGAAACTGACCTACCTTATAGTCAATACCTGCTTCTTTCAATTCTTCTTCTGTTTTACCCACAGCAGCAACTTCAGGCCATGTGTAGACGACTCCGGGAATCAAGTTATAATCGATATGTGGTTTTTGTCCTGCTAAAATCTCTGCAACCATAGTGCCTTCTTCTTCCGCTTTATGGGCCAACATTGCACCTTTGACAACATCACCAATAGCATAGATGTTTGAGACATTAGTTTGCAAATGCGCATTAACTTCTATCCTTCCCTTATCATCTAACTTTACTCCAGCGGCTTCAGCAGTCAAACCATCTGTATAAGGTCTACGCCCAACCGATACCAAACAATAATCCCCAACAAACTCAACTTCTTGTCCTTTTTTATCATCTGCTTTTACGATGACCTGATTGCCTTTGCGCTCAACGGATTTTACTTTATGGGAAAGACTGAACTTGACTTTTTGTTTTTTCAGTACTTTCATTAATTCTTTGGAAAGTGCTGCATCCATACCTGGGATGATTCTATCCATATACTCAACCACGGTAACTTCAGCACCTAGCCTCTTATATACCTGACCTAACTCCAAACCAATTACCCCACCTCCAATTACAATCATGTGCTTTGGTATTTCTTTTAATTCCAAAGCTTCTGTAGAGGTGATAATTCGTTCTTTGTCTATTTCAATAAAAGGTAAACTAGAAGGTTTTGATCCTGTTGCAATGATAACCTTCTTTGCTTCAATTATTTCAGTTTTACCATCTGTTTTGATGACATTAATATGTGTAGCATCTTTAAAACTACCAAGCCCATTAAACACATCAATTTTATTCTTGTTCATCAAAAACTCAATACCCTTCGTAGTTTGGTCAACTACCGCTTGTTTTCTGCCAATCATTTTTTCTAAATTGACCTTTACCGTTCCTGGAATTTCAATACCGTGTTCTTCAAAATGCTTTATAGCATCTTCATAATGATGAGAAGAATCTAGCAAAGCTTTAGAGGGAATGCAGCCAACATTGAGGCAAGTACCTCCCAAGGTCGAATATTTTTCGATAATTGCTGTTTTCATTCCCAATTGGGCACATCGTATTGCCGCAACATATCCGCCCGGTCCAGAACCGATAACAACTACGTCGTATTGACTCATATTTTTATGTAATTTGATTTATTAGTATTATCCAAAAGGAATACAAAAATACGAATGTTTTGGGTAAAAAAGATTGCTATATTGGTGCTAGCGGAAATTTCAAAGCTGCATAATATCCCAACCAAAGCCCTAGTATCAATGTTATACTCAAGCCAGTATCTAACCATACCTGGCTTACTGCTTGACCACAAACGGCAATAAAAGACATTTTAGCCAAAATAGCGGTAGAGATAAAAATATGAGGTAGATAATTATCTCTGACTACAATAATCGAAGCTATAAAACCTGCCAATAAAGAAGAGGTAAATAATAACAAACTACCTAAAGTGATATCTAAAGATGTAGAAGAACATAGACTAAGCCCGTCAAATAGAATGTCTTTTGAGATTTTACTAAAAACAGCGAGTGAAAACCCACCAATTACTGTTGCAGCTAGAGTTAACAACATACGATTTCGAGCAGTCATGAAAAGATGTTTTTTGATTGAACTTGAAATTAAAAACATCATTGTGTAACATCTTGTAATTTAACAGCATATTAGGTTAAAGTTTATATAAAAACAGCAGTAGACTTCTTAACGGTATTGATAACAAAAGCACTTTGTGTACTGCCAATTTGGTCAATTGCCGTTAGTTTATGAACCATAAATTCTCGGTATGCTGCCATGTTTTCAACATTTATGGTCAAAATATAATCATAATCACCGCTAATATGATTACACTCAGAAACCTCATCAAGCTGTTGTACTTGCCGTTCAAAACGTAACACATTGTCTTTTGTATGTTGCACTAATCTTACATGACAGAGTACGGTAAAATTTCTGTTGATCTTCTCCTTATCAACAAGCGCAACATAACTGGTGATTACACCTTCACGTTCTAATCTACGTATGCGTTCATAAATAGCTGTAGTAGAAAGATTTAATACATGGGCGTATTGTTTTGTGGTCTTTTTGCAGTCTTCTTGCAAAAGTGAAAGCAATTTTCGGTCGGTTTCGTCAAATACCATAAAGAATGAGAATCATAATATAGCATCAAAAATACTTAAATTAGTTTAAAAATCTATTTTTATTTTAAAATATAGTTTTTTTATCTAATAAATTTTATAAATATTGATTTTTACTCTACTTAGAATTATTTTTACATTAAAACATATAAGCAATGAGCCATAAATCAGCTGATAAAATTCAAGAATTACAGTACTTTGGAGAATTTGGTGGTGTAAATCCCTCCATATCCGATTCCTCTACATATACTTTCATATCAGCAAAAACTATGTTTGATACTTTTGAAGGAAATACAGAAGGCTGCTATTTATATAGTCGTCATTCGTCTCCTTCAAATCTCTATTTGGGTGAAGCGCTTGCTGCACTGGAAGGCACCGAAAGTGCCAACGTTTATGCTAGCGGAATGGGAGCTATAAGTTCCGTTATTATGCAATTATGTGATTCAGGTCATCATATTGTTAGCAGTAGAACGATTTATGGAGGCACCTATGCTTTTATTAAAAATTTCTTGAAGAAATTTAATATCCAAACCTCTTTCATTGATATCACCGATTTGGAAGTTGTGGAGCAAAGCATTACGGCTAAAACCAAAATGATTTATTGTGAAGCAGTTAGCAATCCGCTATTAGAAGTAGCAAACATTAATGCCCTTTCAAAAATTGCCAAAAAGCGTGGTATCCCATTAGTAGTTGACAATACTTTCTCCCCTTTGAGCATTAGTGCGGCAGAATTAGGTGCTGATGTAGTAATTCATAGTTTAACCAAATTCATCAACGGTACCAGTGATTGTGTTGCGGGGGCAGTTTGTGCTTCAACAGACTTCTGTCTTGCCCTAAAAGATGTTAATGATGGTGCAGGAATGTTATTTGGTAGCACTCTAGATAGTCTTAGAGCTGCCTCAATTTTAAAAAATATGCGCACGCTTCACATTCGCATGAAGAAACACAGCGAAAACACCTTATATCTGGCAACACAATTCGAAAAAGATGGGTTAAAGACCGTATATCCTGGGCTTGAATCACATGATGGCCATAAAACTTTTAAGAGTCAGATGAACTGTGAGTATGGTTACGGTGGGCTAATGACTTTAGATGTAGGCTCTCTAGAAATGGCCAATGCCCTCATGGAAATGATGCAAGCCAAAAATATTGGTTATTTGGCTGTAAGCTTAGGCTTTTACAAAACACTTTTTAGTACCCCAGGAACATCGACTTCTTCTGAAATTTCTAAAGAAGAACAAGATGAAATGGGACTTTCAGATGGTCTAATTCGCTTTTCTATTGGCCTTGACAATGATATTCACAAGACCTATTTGGAAATTAAAAAATGTATGATTGCTTTGGGAATTCTGAGAGATATCGCCGTTATGGTGTAATCCGAATCTTTTAATGTTTGGAGAACATAGGTCAAAATCGTAATATTACCTATAACCAAACCACAGCAGATGTCTGAAAAAACAAAAAAACCAAAGTACCGTGAGAATGAACAAATCATAGAAAACAAAGAATTGAATATTTGGGAGGCACTGCTTCCTGTATTTGTTTTGGTGGGAATGCTAGCCTATAATGTTTATGTTTTTGGCGATGATGCATTAAGCGGTTCCAATCAATTTATTTTACTTCTAGGAGGTGCCGTAGCCGCTATTGTTGGCTTTTTAAATAAAGTATCTTACAAGCAGATGATTGCAGAAGTTGCCGAGAATGTCCGTTCGACCACCGGTGCATTATTAATATTATTGATGGTAGGTGCCTTATCGGGCACTTGGTTAGTTAGTGGTATAATTCCCGCAATGATCTACTATGGATTGCAAATTTTAAACCCAACTATATTCTTAGCTGCTTGTGTCATTATTTGCGCCATTATTTCTATAGCCACTGGAAGTAGCTGGACAACTGCGGCAACTGTAGGTATTGCATTAGTAGGCATTGGCGAAGCATTGGGTATTTCATTGGGCATGACCGCTGGAGCTGTACTTTCTGGTGCTTATTTCGGAGATAAGTTATCGCCTTTGAGCGATACCACTAATCTAGCTCCTGCCATGGCTGGTGGTGAGCTTTTCTCTCATATAAAATACATGACCTGGACCACAATACCTACGATCTCAGTTACCCTTATTGTGTTCATAATTTTAGGGTTTACTATTGATACTTCAGGAGTCGCTGATACAGATGCCATTTTGAGTACTATTGATAACACCTTTAATATCAACGGATGGCTATTTTTAGTTCCAATTGCTGTGATTTTTATGATTGTAAAAAAGGCCCCTCCATTGCTCGCCTTGTTAATCGGAACCCTTCTAGGAGCTGTCTTCGCCCTTGTTTTTCAACCAGAAATTATCACTACAATTGGCGGAGGTACTAGTTTAGATTTCGAATCAAGCTATAAAGGCATTTTGAACGCCATTACAATAAACACCTCAATTGAAACTTCTGACCCAGCTTTAAACGATTTATTTTCTTCAAAAGGAATGTCTGGAATGTTGGGAACCATTTGGTTAATTGTTTGCGCTATGGTATTTGGTGGAATTATGGATGGTATAGGTGCATTGGAACGCATAACCAAATCATTATTAGTGATGGCCAAAACGACTTTTGGTCTTTTTGCTAGTACAGTGGGTAGTTGTTTGGCTTTAAATGTAACCGCCTCTGACCAGTACTTGGCAATAGTAGTGCCTGGTAAAATGTTTTCAAAGGCCTATGAAGAACGTGGTTTAGCGCCAGAGAATTTGAGTAGAACTTTGGAAGACTCTGGCACCGTCACTTCGGTCTTAGTACCTTGGAATACCTGCGGAGCATATCACAGTGGAGTTTTAGGAGTAAGTGTGGCTGAGTACTTTGTTTATGCTATTTTCAATTGGTTGAGTCCGATAATGACCTTACTATTTGCTGCCTTGGGTATTAAACTTAAGCAACTGACTAATAAAATTGAAGCTTAAACTTTTCAAGTTGTTCTTATTGGTTTTAGTAATTCGGTTTCATAACTTCACACCAAATTAAAAAAATATAATATGGCATCTATAACCTTAGGCGGAACTCCAGTTACTACAATTGGCGAGCTTCCTTCAATAACATCTTCGGCACCAAATTTTAAATTGACCAAAACCGATTTATCAGAAACAACCTTAGACGATTTCAGTGGACATAAAGTGGTCATGAATATCTTTCCTAGCGTTGATACCGGTACATGTGCAAAATCGGTTCGTCAATTCAACGAAGAAGCAGCGGAACTGGATGGAACTAAGGTCTTGTGTATTTCTCGTGACCTTCCATTTGCGCAACAGCGTTTTTGTGGCGCTGAGGGCATTGAAAATGTTGTCATGCTTTCTGATTTTAAGACCGGTGATTTTGGAAAAGCTTATGGGCTTGAATTTGCCACAGGAGGTTTTAGCGGATTACACTCAAGGTGTATTGTAGTTCTAGATGGAAATGGAAAAGTATTGCACACAGAACAGGTTCAAGAAACTGCTGACGAACCCAACTACAAAGCTGCGCTTGAAGCCTTGATGGATGCCTAAAGAATCTTTTTTAGTTAATCGTATAAATAGTGTTGGTTTTGCTTTTAAAGGGCTTTTCCTTTTGGTGCTTACTGAGGCCAGCATAAAGATACAATTGGTTATTGCCTTGATAATGACCGCTCTTGGATTCTATTTAGATATTTCCACTACAGAATGGGTACTGCAATGTATTTCAATTGGATTAGTTATGGGTATTGAGGGTATGAACACTGCTATTGAAAAGCTATCTGACTATGTTCAGCCTGAGTACGATGAAAAAATTGGTTTTATAAAGGATATTTCAGCTGGGGCCGTGATGCTGGTTTCCATAATCGCAGTCATCATTGGACTTTTAATTTATTTGCCTAAAATTATCTGAGCTAACGTCCTAAACATATAGAAGCTTCGTAAATTTGTAAATTAGCCCCTTATTAGTTTGTTTAATGGCCAAAAAGCGCAGAAAATCTAAACCTACGACCAGTAAAAAGAAGAGCGGTTCGCTTAAGCTTTCTAAAAAAGACAAGGTCATCTTGGGTAGTTTGCTCATTGTTTTAAGCATAGCACTTTTCTTTTCATTTATATCTTACTACTTCACTTGGCAAGAAGACCAAAGTCTTTTGACTGAGTTTACAAATCGTAATGCCGAGGCTTCTAACTTGCTGAACAAATTTGGCGCCGCGGTAAGCCATTTCTTCATGTACCAAGGTTTTGGTTTAGCATCATTTGTATTCCCAATATTACTAGCAATAACCGGTCTTTATCTCT
Source organism: Croceitalea rosinachiae (assembly GCF_031846445.1). NCBI lineage: Bacteria > Pseudomonadati > Bacteroidota > Flavobacteriia > Flavobacteriales > Flavobacteriaceae > Croceitalea > Croceitalea rosinachiae. Next base: position 950,198 of record NZ_JAVRHR010000002.1, read on the forward strand.
TTTTAGGATTAGAAGGTAAAAGCCTATGGAATAAATGGATTTGGGGACTAATAGGTGTTATTTGGATTTCAATTGCTCTAGGGTTTTTTGCAATCGAGCAACCCTTACTAGGTGGACTCATTGGTTATGAGATGAACGATTTTCTTCAGGATTACATTGGTAAAATCGGAGTTTTTTTAATCTTAATTTTTGCTTTAGTGGTAATTCTAGTACGCCTTTTTAATTTTTCGCCAGAAGCTATTGGAAATTATTTTAGGGAAAGGAGAGCAACAGTCAAAGATGAATTTAAACCTGTTACTGTGACTTCTGGGGAAGTAGAGCTTAATCTTGAAACCAAACCAGATTCTGAAGTAAAAATTGATACCTACACCCATAAAAAAGATATTCCACCTTTAAATACCGAAGCAGGACTGGATGTAAACCTCCCCAAAGAAGAACCTGCGATTGATTTAGAGGTCAGTAAGGTTGCAGAAGAGAAAGAAGAGGCAACTATTAAAGCAGATAAGTTAGTAAAAGATTTTGGGGAGTTTGACCCAAAACTAGAGCTAGGTAACTATAAATTTCCCACACTCGATTTGTTGGACCCACACGGGGTTAGTGGCGGAATAACCATTAATCAAGAAGAGTTAGAAGAAAATAAAAACCGAATTGTAAATACCCTCAAAAATTATAAAATTGGTATTGCACAAATTAAGGCTACCATTGGCCCTACGGTAACTTTATATGAAATTGTGCCCGAAGCAGGAATTCGAATATCTAAGATTAAAAATCTTGAAGACGATATTGCACTTTCACTCGCTGCATTAGGTATTCGTATAATAGCACCAATTCCGGGTAAAGGAACTATTGGCATTGAAGTTCCAAATAAAAATGCAAGCATCGTTTCAATGCGCTCCGTAATTGCTTCAAAAAAGTTTCAAAATGCGGAAATGCAATTACCTATTGCATTCGGTAAAACCATAAGCAATGAAACCTTTGTTGTCGATTTGGCCAAAATGCCCCATTTATTAATGGCTGGTGCTACCGGACAAGGTAAATCTGTTGGCTTAAATGCAGTCATCACTTCCTTGCTCTACAAAAAACATCCAGCAGAAATCAAATTTGTTTTAGTCGATCCGAAAAAGGTAGAACTGACACTTTTCAATAAAATCGAGCGTCACTATTTGGCTAAATTACCAGATTCTGATGAGGCAATTATTACAGACAATACCAAAGTAATTAATACGCTTAATTCACTTTGTATTGAAATGGACAATCGATACGAACTATTAAAATTAGCCATGGTTCGTAATATAAAAGAATACAATACCAAGTTTAAAGCACGAAAATTAAATCCGAATGACGGACATAAGTTCTTGCCCTACATCATTTTAGTCGTTGATGAATTTGCCGACCTTATTATGACCGCTGGTAAAGAAGTTGAAACACCTATTGCAAGATTAGCACAATTAGCAAGAGCTATTGGCATACACTTGATAATTGCTACTCAACGCCCATCAGTTAATGTGATCACCGGTATTATAAAAGCAAATTTTCCAGCTCGAATTGCTTTTAGAGTAACCTCTAAAATTGATTCAAGAACTATTTTAGACACCCAAGGAGCTGACCAGCTAATAGGTCGAGGTGATATGTTGTATACTCAAGGAAATGATGTTACAAGAATACAATGCGCTTTTGTAGATACCCCTGAGGTAGCCAAAATCACGGAGTACATTGGGTCACAAAGAGCATATCCGAGCGCCCATGAATTACCAGAGTATGTCGGTGAAGATTCTGGCACGAGTCTTGATAACGATATAGCTGATAGAGATAAGATGTTTCGCGATGCTGCAGAAGTCATTGTTATAGCTCAGCAAGGATCTGCATCTTTAATCCAAAGAAAATTAAAACTAGGGTATAATAGAGCTGGTCGAATTATTGACCAGCTGGAAGCTGCAGGAATTGTTGGTCCTTTTGAAGGAAGTAAAGCTCGCCAAGTACTGGTTCCAGACATTTATGCCCTAGATCAACTATTACAAAACGAGACAAAATAAAGTTTTAGGTTATCCACATATGATTTTAATGTCGATTATCGAATAAAATTTAAACCATGATTAAAAAAACACTAACAATTTTAATGCTTTCGGCAATCAGTTTTTCAGCAATTGCACAAAGTTCCCAAAAGGCAAAAGCGCTATTGGACGAAGTATACTCCAAAGTCAATTCGTATGACAATATTCAAATTGACTTTAAATATGCCTTAGAGAATACCGAGGCTAACACTAAAAGTGAAACCCAAGGTAATGTGTCTTTACAAGGAGATAGGTATTTAGTAGACTTGTTTGGTGCCAAACAACTATTCGATGGTTCAAAAGTATATACTATTGTCCCTGATAATGAAGAAGTAACTATTGAAAGCCCCAGTGAAGGCGAAAATACAGTCACTCCTTCAAAAATGCTTACTTTTTATAAAGAAGGGCATACCTATGACTGGGATATACTTCAAAATGTACAAGGAAGAAAAATTCAATTTGTAAAGCTTACTCCTATTGATACCAATACCGAAATAAAATCCATATTATTAGGAATTGATGCTGAAACAAAACACATCTACAAACTAATTGAAACAGGAAAAAATAGCACCAAGACCACGATAACCGTTAATTCTTTTAAAACCAATCAACCGTTGTCAAAAAGCTTGTTTACTTTTGATGAGGCCAAATACAAAAATGATGGCTATTATATCATAAGAAATTAAAGTCTTGAAGCTTTTAGACCGATATATTTTAACAAGTTTTCTTTACAATTTTTTCAGCTCGTTCGTAATACTGATGGTCATCTTCATATTTCAAACGGTTTGGCTTTTTATAGATGACTTAGCAGGTAAAGATCTGGACTTAATAATAATTGGAAAGTTCTTATTCTATTTGATGCCCAATCTTACAGAAAAAGTTCTTCCGCTAACAGTTCTTCTTTCCTCTATTTTAACCTTTGGTTCTTTTGCCGAAAACTATGAGTTCGCTGCAATGAAGGCATCCGGAATTTCATTACAACGAGCCATGCGAAGCCTAATCGTATTTGTAACAATTCTGGGCGGCGTAACCTTCTTTTTTGCCAATAATGTAATTCCTGCCTCTGAGCAAAAAATATTCAATATGCGAAGAAATATTGCTAAGGTGAAACCAGCTGCAGTTATTGTAGAAGGGGTGTTTAGTGATATTGAAGGTACTGAGATGAACATTAAGGTTGCAAGAAAATCAGGAGAGAAAGATCGTTTTTTAGAAGATGTCATTATTCACCAAAAAACTGTTTCTAACCTAAATACTACGGTCATAAAAGCCAAAACCGGAGAGTTAATAAGTAGTGAAGAATCAGATATTATTCAATTGGTACTTAACGATGGGTATTACTATGATGAAATGCAACCCAAATCATCAAAAGAAAAGAAGAAAAAGCCATTTACCCGTTCAAAATTTGAGACTTATATTAAGAATATTGATGTTTCAACCTTAAATGATCAAGATATTGAGCAAGAATCAGATATCACAACTGATAAAATGAAAAATGTTTTTCGCCTAAATAAGGATATTGATTCTTTAAAGCTCAATAACATTAAACAAGTAAAGGCATTTTCTAAAAATATTACTGCCAGAATGGGAGCATTCCCCATCAAAAAAGTAGATTCTGCAAAGAGTAGAAAAATTAAACAAACTGAAAAACCAATCCCGTCAAAAAAAATAGATACTTCTTTTAATAGAAACGATATTACAACAGTACTGCCCGTTTGGCAGAAAAGTCAGTTGATAAACAATGCGAAAAATTCAATTGCTAATATATTAAATACTGTTCGTGGCAAAAAAACCGAACTCAACAAAAGATACGAAGTATATAATAGACATATTTTATCGTTGCATAAAAAGTTTGCCCTGGCATTCTCATGTATTATTTTATTTTTTGTTGGTGCGCCATTGGGGGCAATAATTAGAAAAGGTGGTTTGGGCTTGCCTATGGTAGTTGCCATAATTCTGTTTTTAGTATATTATTTTATTGGTGTGTTTGCCGATAATTATGCTAAAAAAGGTGCTATGCACCCTATTTTTGGAGCGTGGTTATCCACGTTAATTATGCTACCATTGGGAATTTCGTTAACTAGACGAGCAACAGCGGACAAGGGATTAATGAGTTTTGGAAATGTAATTGATAAAGTTACTTCTGTATTTAAAAAGAAAAAAAAATCAAATTAAATGGTTGAAAACGCCACACCTAAGTTTAAACTCAATACGGTAGAGGATGCAATTGCCGATATTAAAGCTGGCAAAGTGATTATAGTTGTTGACGATGAGAATAGGGAGAATGAAGGGGATTTTTTAGCTGCTGCTGAGTTGATAACACCTGAAACCATAAATTTTATGGCCACTCATGGCAAAGGATTGATTTGTGCTCCATTGACAGAAAAACGATGTAATACCTTAGGATTGCATAAAATGGTTACGCATAATACGGATCCATTAGAAACAGCGTTTACCGTATCCGTTGATTTAAGAGGTAACGGAGTTACTACGGGCATTTCGGCCTCGGATAGGGCAAAAACAGTATTGGCGTTGACCAATGATTCCACCAAATCCCATGAATTAGCGCGACCAGGACATATTTTCCCGCTGATTGCTAAAGAAGGTGGTGTTTTACGTAGAACTGGACATACTGAAGCTGCCATCGATTTTGCACGCTTAGCGGGATTAAAACCGGCAGGGGTGATTGTTGAAATCATGAATGAAGATGGTAGTATGGCACGACTACCAGAGCTGATTGAAGTAGCCAAAAAATTTGATTTAAAAATTGTTTCGATAGAAGATTTGATTGCTTATCGCATGGAGCATGATAGCCTTATCGAAAAGAAAGAAGATTTCAGTATACGGACCAGGTTTGGGGAGTTTCGTTTGCGGGCATATAAACAAACGACCAACGAACAAGTACATATTGCACTTACCAAAGGAAGTTGGCAAAAAGATGAATTGATTTTGACTCGTATCAATTCTACTTTGGTCAATAACGACATTTTGGGTACGTTGACCAACAATCCTGATGATAAGTTAAACGATATGTTCAAAGCCATTGGCAACGAAGAAAAAGGTGCTTTCGTTTTTATCAATCAAGAACCAAAAGCTATGAATCTCTTGGGCAGGCTAAAAGAATTAAAAGCACTGCAAGGAGAAGGTATTCATAAAGCCCCAAAGATTGATATGGATGCTAAGGACTTTGGTGTAGGTGCCCAAATTCTTCACGACCTTAACATCACTAAGGTCCGACTGCTTTCTAACTCTGAACAAACCAAACGTGTTGGTATTGTAGGTTACGGATTAGAGATTGTGGAATATGTGAAATATTAAGTTATAAGTTCACAGTAATTCCTAGGATAGTAACCCAGAAATTACAGTTTTCATTTTATCAGCTCTTTCCTTTGTCTCTTGTTCTGTCCAACTTAATTTTATAAGACAAGAAATGGTGCGGCTAATCCAATAATCCGATGCTGAAAAATCATACTGGGTATAATCCGGGAGTCCTTGCAATACATCCTTAGGTAATTTTCCTAAAACGTTTTTCTCAATTAAATGTTCCCATTTTCGATAGTAGTGCCAATTGTTATTATACCAATAAAAACATCCATCGACACCAGCTTCACCAAGAGCTTTATGAGCTTTTCGAGTAAGTTCTTCGGTAGGCAAAAAAAAGTTTAAAAAGGAATAGTTTTCTACACCGCCTTCGGGCACTCGTCTAAAAGTAACTTCAGGGATTTCACTTAATGTGTGACGCAAAATAGAATAATGCTTTTCTTGAATTGATAAAAACTCATCCAAGCGTTCTATTTGTGCACAACCTACAGCGGCATTCAACTCGGAGATTCGAAAGTTATAGCCCAAAAAAGGATGGGTCTCTGCTCCCCTATCATTGCCGACATGGTCGTGTCCGTGATCAGAATAATGATCAGCATTTTTAAAATAGTTTTCACTATCCGTAATAATTCCGCCACCCTCACCACAGGTAATGGTTTTTACATAATCGAAAGAAAAACAGCCCAAATCGCCAATACTTCCTAAAGGTTTGCCCTTATAACTACCTCCAATCGCTTGACAGGCATCTTCTATTAACAACAAATCATGTTCCTCACATATTGATTTTAAAGCATCTAAATCGGCCATTGAACCACACATATGCACGGGCATTACAACCTTCGTTTTACTAGTAATTGCTTTATTAACCGCTTCAGGGTTCAATGTCAAGGTATCATCAACATCAACTAAAACCGGTATAGCACCAATAGCTAAAATAGATTCAAAACTTGCGACAAAGGTAAATGTGGGCATAATAACCTCATCCCCTGCCCCAATTCCAGCACTGACCAATGCTATTGTTAAAGCAGATGTTCCACTGCTTACTACTTGGGCATACTTGGTCCGCATGCGAACCGCCAAAGCCTTTTCTAATTCTTTAGCCTTCCAATGCCCATTTCGCAAGCCATCAAAACCATAGCGCATCAATACGCCATTGTCCAATACATCTTGCACTTCAGCTTTTTCTTTTTCTCCGAATAATTCGAATCCTGGCATACTTTTATTAATCTTTTAAAAAATACAAATTTACGATTGAACTCCAATTATGTGAAGAACCAAAGTTTAATTGACATGGCAATGACCATGACCACTAAAAATGACTTTATAAATCCATCCCCCTTTTTTACGGAAAATCTACTTGCAACCCAAGCTCCTGTACCATTACCAACTGCCAATACCAACCCAATTAGCCATTCTACCTTATCATTAAAAGCGAATACAGCCAACGCAGATAACATATAAATAAAGACCACGACAACTTTGGTGGCATTTGCGCGAATCAGAGTCATATTATTTACAAAATGAAGAAATAGCAGCATTAAAAACCCAAGACCTGCATTGATAAATCCACCATAAATACCAAAGAAGAAAAAAACTATTATACCAATCCATAAGTATTTACCGGTTAACCTTTCTTGCAGATCGTTTAATTTGATTTTTGGTTTGAAAATGATAATTAAAACTACTGCAATCATAACAATGGCAAGAATTCTGTTAAAAGCCTCTCCATCTACATCTACTGCAATTCGAGCTCCAATTATAGCTCCAAACAAAGCAGAAATACCTAGATAAACATTAAACGGATACGTGCTGATGCCTTTGCTCTTAAAGCCCGCTGTGGCCATTGCAGTCTGAAAAATAATAGCCACCCTATTTGTACCATTAGCTACAGCGGGCGGCAAACCCAAGAATATTAGTGTTGGCAAAGAGATTAAAGAAGCACCTCCGGCTATTGTATTTATGAAACCGACTACAAAACCAACAATGACCAATAGCGCAAAATGATACCATTCATGCATCTGGCAAAAATACTACCGTTAGATGGCCTAGAAAATTTTAAATTGTAATTAAACCAGTGCCAATCCAAAATTTTGCACTACTTCTCTTTAAGCTTATTCTTAAAGTGAAAAACATATGTGGCGTTAAAGCCAAAATTTAGGTTGGGATTTCGAAAATTGAAGTTATTTCTGGTCTGGGTGATAAAAGTGTCTTCCACCATATTAACCGCATTGGTGAGCATAAACTGTAACATAATATCTCCAAGTTCCCAATTTGCACCAATAGCGAATGGATTGTATGTATTGAATGATTCAACAGGATTAAATGTATGGTAGTATTCTGATACAATACTCAAATGACTACCGATTTTATAACGGCCTCCAACACCAAAAGCAAAAAAATTGGTAGAGTCATTGTCTTGCAGGCCTAATTTTTTATTGACATACGTTGGGGCAATTTGTAAAGAAAAATCTTTGGATACTTTTTTTGAAAGCAATATTTGAGAAGTAAATGCCGTTCTATCAGAAAAATCATCAGCAATACCTTGATTTGCAATTGGACTGCTGTTATAGCTAAAATTTTGAAATAGTGTTACCCTAAAAGGTAGTACATTCGAACTACCACTTTTTGTAGGTATTCTATATTTAAGATGGGCATCAAAAAGGCCGTCAAAAGTAGTGGATCCAGCTCCAAAAGTTAAATTATCAGAAATGGCATATTCCAATGCCAAACGACTGCTCATTCTATCGGCTATAAAGCTTTGCGATCTTTCCAAAGGTAAGTTCCAAAATCTATTTGCAACAAAAACCTCAAGAATACCTTTACTCCTTACTTCAGTTGAGTGACCAATGGCTATTCGGGTCATATTAAAAGTAGCAGGAATAAATTGAGTTTCTTGTGAAGTTTCAAATTCCAAAATGTCCAATAAATCTTGTGAAAATGACTTGTTGACCAGTACCAGTGCCATTATGATCGTAACTGTAATTCTAATCTTCATAGGGCTCATATTCAAATCTAAATTCAACTGAAATACTTTTAGCAATATTTCCTGCAAGTAATGGCGGAATATTGATATCATAGTCTTTTACAAGTGTTTCAAAAACACCCGATACTATATATTTATTGTCCTTTTTTTCGATCTTACTTTTTATTTCTAACTCTTTAGATTTACCGTGCATTGCAAAAACTCCTTTTATTATTCGGGTCTGCTCTCCGGTAATAGTTCTATCAAAGTCTATAATTTCACCTTCAAAAACTGCTTTAGGATAGATGTCAGACTCTAAATAGCTTTCATTAAAGTGTTCTCTCATCAATGCCTTTTCAAATATAAAGGCGTTCATGAGCATACTAACGGCAATCTTCTTCTGATCAAGATCAATTACGCTGAGAACTTGATTGTTTTCAGCTTTTATATCTTCGACCGAGGTGTACGAAAAAAATGAAACCTTTCCTTGTCTGGCAATTACTTTTTCGTCTACTTCTACAAGGTTTGTACTTCCGGCAATTAGAAAAAAAATGGCTAAAACTCTTATCATTCTATTGATCCTTCTCGATTACGCAATTTAACATTATAACATCTTTTAAAATTCCTTTCAAAAGACCTTTTATTAAAATGGAATCTCCTTTTCTTATGGTTTTTATAATACTGATTTGGCTGGTGTTCATATCGCAAATCACAAAGCGTTCCTTAAGGGTGTCTCCTGCGAGTAAAATAGTGATTCTCTTATTAATAGAGTTGACTTCATAAACAATCCCTGAAACAGCAATAACTTCTTCACTGTTATATTCCTTATTCGATTGTAAAGTAGAAATTAGGTTTTCAGCCGAATAGCGCTTCGTTGGTTCAACAGAACTAAGATCTTCATTTATGCGTCCTCCACAACCTACAAACAAAAAGATGGAAAAAATAAAAACTATAGCAAACAAAAAAGAAGAAAACCTTACCATATTCTTTTGTAGATACAATGAATAAAACTAATACTTTATGATGGATTTATAGAAACCCATCAGTCTAAATTTAAAGAAAAGCCCCCAATTGAACTTGGGGGCTTTCTCGAAAATGAACACTAATCAATAATTGTAAAAACACCTGTCATACTGCCGTGAAACTCACAGTTGTAAAATAGGGTATCTGGCGCATCTATTGGAACCGTAAAAGTTATGGTCCCTATAGAAATTCCATTATTGGTGACGCCTTCATTAAAAGCATTTCCAGTACCTGTGCTTTGTACAGACTTAATTATAAAAGGATGTCCTAGTGTGTTGACATTGAATTCATATGTTTCACCTCTTTTAAGTGTAAAGTCAGGATTAACAGCATTCGTTAAACCTTCACCGGAAAAAATATACGCTGAAGCCCCTTGATTTCCAACTTCATAGACCGTAGTACTTGACTGAGGCTCTGGCGCATTTTCAGTATCAAGATTTAAAATTGGCCATACTCCCGCTACAGGGAAGCCCACTCCGAAATTGTCACCTCTGTTCTCATCACCCCCAAACTTATATAGTGGCCAGCCCTTATATGTTAATTGAGGTTGTCCAAAAACATCGATTACCCCAAAACCTCCTAGGTTTAGGATACTTGGTACATTCAATAGCTCTGTGTGGAAAATTGGCCAGACCTCATTATTTGAAAAATCTGCAGCAGTGAAGTTATTCGTTCCGTTTTCATCATTACTGAAATGGTAAAGTGTATTGCCTTCGTCATCGGTAATATAAAACGTCTCTTCATCACCAGGCTCAAAAGAACTGTTTAAGTTGGTCTCAACACCGTTTGAATCTCTTCCTATCAATTGAGATCTTGTGAACATCACAGAATAATCAGGCTTGGCGACAAACCAAGTACCCCCTGCTCCATCTCCATTGATATCACCTGGGGAGGCGTCATTTGAAAAAGTGTACAAAGGCCATCCTTTGTAGGTAGTTTGTTCTCCTCCATCTGTTCTGGTAATCGTACCAAAGTCAGCGGCATTGAGCCCTGAATCTAATGTTAGCTCAGTGGTATTGAATGCTGGCCATGTCGTTGCACAACCATCTAAACAATTGGAATCGCCCTTACTATCGGGTGCGAAAAAGTATAAGGTAAAGCCTTCTGAATTGGTCAAAACCGAGCCAAAGGTAGCATCTGTAACCAACCTAACATTGTTTTCTACGACTACAGGCTCTGGCGCATTTTCAGTATCAAGATTTAAAATTGGCCATACTCCCGCTACAGGGAAGCCCACTCCGAAATTGTCACCTCTGTTCTCATCACCCCCAAACTTATATAGTGGCCAGCCCTTATATGTTAATTGAGGTTGTCCAAAAACATCGATTACCCCAAAACCTCCTAGGTTTAGGATACTTGGTACATTCAATAGCTCTGTGTGGAAAATTGGCCAGACCTCATTATTTGAAAAATCTGCAGCAGTGAAGTTATTCGTTCCGTTTTCATCATTACTGAAATGGTAAAGTGTATTGCCTTCGTCATCGGTAATATAAAACGTCTCTTCATCACCAGGCTCAAAAGAACTGTTTAAGTTGGTCTCAACACCGTTTGAATCTCTTCCTATCAATTGAGATCTTGTGAACATCACAGAATAATCAGGCTTGGCGACAAACCAAGTACCCCCTGCTCCATCTCCATTGATATCACCTGGGGAGGCGTCATTTGAAAAAGTGTACAAAGGCCATCCTTTGTAGGTAGTTTGTTCTCCTCCATCTGTTCTGGTAATCGTACCAAAGTCAGCGGCATTGAGCCCTGAATCTAATGTTAGCTCAGTGGTATTGAATGCTGGCCATGTCGTTGCACAACCATCTAAACAATTGGAATCGCCCTTACTATCGGGTGCGAAAAAGTATAAGGTAAAGCCTTCTGAATTGGTCAAAACCGAGCCAAAGGTAGCATCTGTAACCAACCTAACAGCATTCTCTACTGCTATTGGGTCATCGTCATCACCCCCAGCGTTTTGATCTTGATCTTGATTCTGATCATTTCCAAGGTCGTTATCATCAGAACTACAGCTCATCACTAAAAATGTGATGGTTACTAATAAGAATAATTTTTTCATTTTTTTGTTTTTTATGATTTATTAATGATGTCAAAGAAAACCCGCATGGTTGTCTTTAAAGATTAAACTTGTGCGAAAGGGAATATTTGGTTTTAAAAGGGAATTGAAATTGTTAATTGTTTGCAGCAATCTTTTGTTTCAAAAGACCTCCCCTTCGAGAGGCCTTTTTCAAACTACTTAAAACTAATTAACACAAACATAATTTTGATGTTACCTGATTGGTACCACTATATCGTTCACCAATTTCTGGGTGGCCTATTTCTGAAAGAACGTTTAAAACATCCGATAGTTCATTCGCTCTTAAAAAGTTAAAAACAACTAAAGAATCGGTTACATAAAGTTGAATGTTCGAAATAGACTTTATATCTGACAATCTAGACTTTATTGAATTTTTACAATTTGTGCAAAAGGCATTCTGAACTTGTATTCTTGCTAACTGCGTTTTCATTTTTCTATTTTTAATTAAAAACTCTTGAAAGATTAAACCCAAAGAAAAAATCACCATTACCCCAATCTCCAGTTCCTTGACCTAAAAAGCCATTGGTATTCATTGGTTGAGCGTTGGTAAAGTGCAATTGAAAAACATGACCGCCAGTTTCAATATCTACGCCTATGGAAAATGGATTTACAAAAGGTGAATTGGATGCTCTGTTTAAGTGCAGTCCATAATCAAAATTGAGCGAAAATCGTTTAGTCAACTTATGTCTACCTCCAAAACCTAATACGTATTGCGAATTATCTTGCTCATCAATAACAACATAATTGTCATGAAAAAAGGTGGGCATTACTTGTAGGGAAAAGTTTTTATTGAATTTTTTTGAAATCAACAATTGAGTGGTATATCCTAATCTGTTTTCAAACTTCAATCCAGGTAAAAACTGTTTATCCAATGCAGTATTGATCAAAATATTGTTTGAACTGACTATTGTGAAAGGAAAGCCGTCCACTTTCTCTCTTACCAGTCTTAACTTTAATGAGGATTCATAAATTTTTTGGAAAGAGCTTCTTGAAATTCCTATATTGATTCCATCGGTTATTCCGTATAAAAAGTTTAATCGTGTAACTGCCTGGTCCAAGCCAAAAAAATCTTCAAAACCAGTCTTTACAGAACCAAAACGGTGCGATACCACAAAGTATAGTTCCCCTGATGAAATCATTTTTGTCGATTCAAAATTTACAATCTTCAGACCTTTAAAAGCTGCGCTTTTAAAAGCGCTAGGTTGTATAGAGTCGAATTCTGCAAGTAAATCTTCTTGCGCGTTTGTTATGCCCATTACAAGAAGAAATGCGCTTAAATATATTTTTGCTTTCATTAGTTTGTTTTAATTGTTGTTGCTTGATCTATTTTTACCAATAGCAGAAATTCATCAAATCCAATGCATCTGCCCTTAATTCTTATAACATCTCCGACCAGAACTTTTTGAGTATTTGATTCTAGAAAATTTGCTTGTATTTTCTGCTCAATTATGATAAGATTTGAACCCACTTCAGTCACAGTGCCATAAGTTTCGATGACTTTATTCATATATTTTAGAGTGCCTGCTTCAGGGTCATTGAGAAAGTGGAATTGTAAATCTTCGGCATCAATAATAAAATCTGTAGATTCTTCAAATATTTCTCTATGCTCAGGGTTTATGACCTTTTTATAAACTATGAAACCAGTTATTAATCCTAATCCTAGCAAAGCCAATACGATATATCCAATTCTTTTTTTATTCATTGCTTCAGATTAAAATTGAGAGAAACATTTACTTGTTTAGCGATTTTGTTCTTTACTATAGACGGAATCTCAATATCAAAGTCTGAAGGGGCAACGGCAAAGTTGCCCTTCATGACTATGACTCCATTCAGTTTATGTAAGCTAACTTTTGTTTTGACCTGCTTTTCTTTTCCATGCAATTCTAATTTCCCATCTACTTCAAATTTCTTTGGAGTTTCGGACAAATTTGAAAGATCAAAATCAAGTAACTTACCCTTGAATATCGCTTTGGGGTAGGTTTCAGATTCTATATAGTTTTCATTGAAATGCTCTTCCATTAAGGAGTTCTTAAAACGAAATCCCGTAACGAGTGCTAAGGAGGCAAACTCACCGTTGTCAGCATTTAGAACTGCAGTAACAACATTATTTGTAGCTTCAACAGGCTCAAACAGCTTTTCAGAAGCTTCAAATTTTATATATCCAGATTTATCAATATATCTTTCTTGTGCCTGTAAGCTATAAACAAATACATTAACGATAAATAGTATGAGGGCTAGTAAAAGGGTTTTGTTATTTTTCATATTAAAATTTTATTAGTTAGAATTTAATTTTAGTTCTCTGGTGACCCATTATCAATCCACTCTTGTACTTGATCAATAGTATTTTGAGGTAGTCTTCCCGCGGGTGGCATAGCTCCAGCAGCACCATTTTGACGAGACATGGCGTTAAAAATCGCATTTGCCCTTTGGCTAACCTGTTGAAAATTTACAAGTGCGAAGGGGGCTCCATTTCTGGGTGGGCTGTCATGACAACTAATACAACTGCCATCAATTATGGCCTTTACGGTGTTGTTGTAAGTAACATCTGTTGTTTCAATGTCATCATCACTTTGTTCTTGATCAATGTCGGTCAAATCGTCTTCACTATCATTTGTGCAACTACAGACAAATAAGGAGAATAAAAAGATTACAAATAATTTGGTTGTTTTCATTTTTTCAATTTTAAGCGTTTATGTTATCTCAGTTCAAATGAACCAATACGCTCTGTTATACATACTATTAAGTATGGTGAAAGGGAATATTTAGGCTTAATAGGGAATATTTAGGCTTGAAAAATTCAAGCTTTTCGCTATTTCAAGGCTGAGCGAGTTTTCTTATCCAATTATGTTTTATAAGATTCTTATTTTAGCGGCCAACAATTAATTATGCGTAAAGACCGTCTCTATCTTTTGACCTTTTTAGCGGTGACTCTGATATTTTTGATCATATCTAGTGTCGCTGTCGGTTACTTTGTAAAGTTTAGTGTGGATAAAGTGCTTCAAACACAATTAGAGTTTAGTAAGAGAGAAGCAAGAGAAGTCGCATCGTTAATAGAGACACAATTAAAAAATGGCATTCTAAAAGATACGGTAGCTGTTGCATTACAAGAAAGTATTGAGAATACAGATCAAACAACTGGTTTTGTAAGTATGTTCAATTGGTCTGGCAAAATAGTTTGTCATCCAGATGTCAAGACCATTGGAGAAAGTATCAGTCCTGAACAGTCATTTGTTTCATCAGTTTCAGACAACCTCACCTCTAAAGATTTTTATAACCTCTTACGGAATAAAGAAGAGGCAGGTGGTATTCGCGATTTTGAAGATGATTTACAAGAATCGGAAGTGGTATACCTATATCCCGTGAAGAATTCTGACTGGATAATTGCTGCACATGCTAATACGCAATTGGTTATGGCCCAAATTAGCGACCTTAGAAGTAAGTTTTATACTATTTTAATAATCATGGGACTGGTTATGATCGTTTCTTCCGTTCTAGCAGTAAGATTGATTGGTAGCACCTATGAAAAACGATTAGAGGCAAAGAATTTAAAACTTTCTAATGAAGTAGTGAATTTGGCCAAATTAAACAGTGCAGTTGATGCCTATCAACAAAAAGTAGTTGAAAAATCAGTTGTAAATCTTAACGATGATTCTATTAAAAAACGAATCCTTACTTATCACAGAAATGAACTGAGACCCGTGTCCACCGAAGATATTGCCTATATTTATACGGAGAGCACCATTACGTATGTGGTTTGTATCGATACAAAACGTTCTACCTCGAACTCAAGTTTAGATGAGCTTTTTTCTAATTTGGACAGCACCTATTTTTTTAGGGCAAATAGACAATTCATTATAGCTATTTCTGCTATTGAAAAAATAGTAAAATATGGGAATAACCAGCTCAAAATTTTAGTGAATCCCAATTCTGAGGTTGATATTATTATAAGCAAGAATAGAGCTTCAGAATTCAGGCAATGGCTAAATCTTTAAATTGTTTTTACGGAACACAAATTTATGTTCCATAGAATAAAAAAGGTTATTATATTTGCACCCGCATTAGGAGAAATGGCAGAGTGGTCGAATGCGGCAGTCTTGAAAACTGTTGAGGGTCACACCTCCGGGGGTTCGAATCCCTCTTTCTCCGCAAAAGCCTTGTAATCTGTTGATTTACAAGGCTTTTATTTTTTAGTTATATATATAATTGAATATTTAACTAATTTTAAGTTAAGACTAAACTTCTTAACTTTGAGTCATGTCTTCACGACCCAACATGCCAACCAGACGACTATTATACTTCCCCAATTTAGTTTTCTTTATTATAATGTTACTTGTTCTCAATGAGACGGTCTTGAGTCAAACCATTGAGCGACCTGAGTTTGCATCTGGAAAATTGACCGGGTCTTTGGATTTTGACGGGACATTAGATGAGGATGACTGGAAGAATGCTCCAGTACTCACCAATCTAAAGACTACTGTTCCTGAAGAAGGGGGTACGCCTTCACAGACTACTTTGATTCAAGTTATTGCCAATCCTAAAACGGTGGTAATTGGCATTGCCTGCAACGATAGTAATCCAGATGGTATTATTCGATTTTCTAAACTTCGGGATGCTGATATTTCTGAAGAAGATCATGTAAAAGTGGTCATTGATCCTTTTTTAGATGGTCAATCGGGTTATATTTTTGCCATAAATTCCCTAGGAGCACGGTATGACGCTTTAGTATCGAATCGTGGTGAAAGTGAGAATGAAGATTGGGATGCAGTTTGGGATGCCAAAACACTAATCACAGAAAAGGGGTGGACGGCAGAAATCGTAATCCCCATTCAAAGTATTGCCTTCAAAAAAGGCTTATCCAAGTGGGGGTTTAATGTGGAACGAAGAATACAACGTAATTTGGAGACCGTCCGATGGTCGAATGTCAAACGCGACCAATGGATTGCCCAGACCAGTCGTGCTGGTTTGGTTACCGGACTGCCTGAATTTAATTATGGAATTGGCATTAACGTACGCCCATCATTAATTTCTAATGCCAATCAGATGGGCTCCAATGGAGCTATGGTCCTAAATCCTGATATTAGTTTAGATGCCAACCAACGTATTGGCCCAAATGTTCTCGCCACCTTTACGCTAAATACTGATTTTGGTGAAACCGAAGTAGATACAAGACAAACCAACTTGACCCGTTTCCCTCTGTTCTTTCCAGAAAAACGAACGTTTTTTTTAGAAGGTTCTGATATTTTCGAATTTGGCTTTGGTACAGGCACAAGCACAGTACTTCCCTTTTTTAGTCGCCGAATTGGCTTGCGAAACAATGTGCAAATACCGGTAGTTGGGGGAACCAAACTCAACGGTCGCATTGGAAAAACTGCTTTTGGCGGATTGGGTATTCGCACCAATGATTTCAATTTGAGCGATGACAATTTTGATGCCACCAATATGGGAGTAGTTCGAGTTCGCCGCAATGTACTGAAAGAAAGTTCGATAGGATTTATTGCATCGTCTGGTGATCCTTTGGGCAGAGACGGTAGTTGGATGTCGGGTGGAGATTTTACGTTTCAGACTACCCGATTCAATGGGGATAAAAACTTTTTGGTCGGGGGTTGGGTTTTATTCGCTGACCGAGAAGATTTATCGGGTGACCGTTCAGCAGCGGGATTCAAAATTGATTACCCAAATGATCGATGGGATATTGCAATGACCTATGCCCGAATTGGAGAACAGTTTGATCCATCTTTGGGTTTTGTGCCTAGACGCGGTGTAAATTTCTATCGCTTTGGAGGTACCTTCGCCCCTAGACCAAAAACACCATGGCTACGCCAAATGTTCCATCAATTTTTCGTTACCTACATCAACAACATTTCAGGTCCATGGCAATCCTACAGCGTCTTTACAGCTCCTATCAATTGGCGGTTGGAAAGTGGCGACCGTATTGAAGCCAATATTAGGCCTGTAGGTGAGAATATTTTAGAGCCTTTTGAAATTTCTGATGGGGTTACTATTCCTGTAGGAGAATACAACTTTATGCGCTATCGATTAGAAGGAGAATTTGCTCGTAAACGACGGGTAAGTGGGCAAGCTACATGGTGGTTCGGTAGTTTTTATGAAGGTACCTTAAACGAGTTTGAGCTCACCCTCAATTGGAACCCAAGTGCGCTGTTAGCTTTTGAATTCAATGGACTTCATAACAGGGCCAGATTGCCCTTCGGAGATTTCGACCAGACCTTGGCAGGACTTCGTGTACGCTTTAATGTGACCTCGAATCTACAATTGAACAGCTATTTGCAATACGATACGGATAGTCGCATATTGGGATTAAATGCCCGTATCCATTGGATATTCTCACCTCTAGGTGATGTCTTCTTGGTCTTTAACAACAATACCTTCAACAATATTAATCAACCCTGGGAGCTGCAAAATCGACAGGTTTTACTGAAAGTACGTTATAATTTTAGGCTATGAATAAAATTAATATTTGAATTGTAAGTAAATAAGTTTAGCAAACTTTGGGTTTGCAGCGCGAAATAAAATTTTGCTCGCTTTTCAAAGCCATTTGGTAAGATATAAAGCCGTTTAATCAAATTGATAACAAGAACTAAGTATTTCTTCAAGAATCTGGAGATAACCTCTTACTCCACTGAGATATATCGCCTTTAAACAAAAAACTGTAAATCAATAATTTACAGGGTTTGCTTTTTACAATTTGAAGAAAAAGTTGGTTTTAATAAATTCCATGTTTTAGCCCCTCCTCTACTTTTCCCATAAAAAAAGGAAATAGTAATAAGACTTGCATAAGACTTCATTAATCCCATTCTGCTTTTGCCAAATAAAGGTCATTCTTAAAACTGTCATTTTCCATCATTGCTACCAACATTTGGTATGCAAGAACTCTAGCTGCCTCTTCATCACTAGGATAATGAATGCCCATAATTTCTCTTGACTCTCCAACCTCATAAGCAGTTTTTAAAAATTCTTCTCGTTTTTGAGGAACAAGTTCGCTCCAAGTAAAAGCATGGATGTATGCCCAAAGGGTGTGACCACTCGCAAACGCTGGTGAACCCATCTGCGCTAAAGGTTCTAGTTTGGGTTCAAGATGATAAGGTCTAGCTCTAAGCAAATGATATTTCACCGTGAATTCCATAATGCGCATATCTTTGGTTATTCCTTTTAGAAGCTTGGACGTATTAGGATAATTCTCTTCGTTGCAATTTTCTCCTAATACTGTTCTCCCCTCGTAAAAAAGGTGTTGCAGGTTTTTTTCATATCCACTATGCCCTTTATTTTCATCAATATGAGGCCAATACCCGATTGGTGCTAGAAAATCTGCAACACGTTTTACTTGTTCTTTAGTTCGTTTGGCTTGCCATTCTAATAGAAAATTAAGCTCTGCCCTTGTTTGTACCGAGCTATTTGCTGGGTATTCCATAGAACTTTTTAAGTTTTCCACTTGATTGTCGGTTAAATACACAGGTGTTGCGCCTACATATATCTTGTATCCAGAGTTTGCTTCGGACATAGGAAATGTTATTTCATCAAGTCTACTATTAGAAGGATTTGGCCCGTCATCTAAAGCCATAAAGGTTTCGTAATGTCCCTTCGGTGCTTCAAGAGGATGAATTTCCTGGGAAACCATATGTGAGAAACAAAATAAATAAAGTAGAAAAACTGTTCTTGAGTACATATTGTTTTTATTAAATCGTTTATAAGCGATATACGAAAGTAATATTTTTTGACCTCATTCCTTTATTTTTAACATCAAATTAATCATGGATATAATCTCAAGAAATCACTGAATTCTTGTAGTAATTCTTTGTTAAGGTGGTAGAAGATAAATTTATCCATGTTTTCGGTCTGGAATAACCCAACCTCTTTAAGAATTTTTACATGCTGTGAAATTGTGGATTGAGAATAGTCAAATAATTGTACTAAATCCTTATTACAGGTAACATTATCAACCCCTTTACCAGAATTCTTTTCGTGTAAATAACGAACTAAGGCAACGCGGAGAGGATGTGCTAGGGCATTAGCAATTTCTGCCATTTTAAGGTCCGCTTCATTGATATATCGGCTTGTTATGGATGCCCGGATTCTCATAAGTAATCGTTTATTGCAAATATACAATATCTAAAAAGGATAATATCATTATCCTCTTGCTTAACATTCTTCGTCCTAATGTCACCACAAAAAACGCAAACAAGGTTTGCTTTTCCTGTCTATCAGATTTAGGCAATACAACACAAATTCTATTGATCCTGAAAATTTTATAAAATAATATCTAGGGAAATAACTTTTGAAATTATGTAATATCAATTGAAATAAGAATTCTTTCGAAATAGTTCTTAAAAAGTGTGAACCAATAATGAGTTCAGAAATCACCCTTAAAAGGTGAGCCAAAGAACATAAAAAAGGGGACCATAAGAATAATCGCTATCGGTTCTGTGCTGAATCCAATAAAATAGCAATCTTATGAGATAAGAAAGGAAAATCTCATAAAGTTAAATATTCAAGTTTTTGCTAGCGTAAATCTTTTGGTGCTGACCAACGAATTCTTTTGCTCTCCTTTTGATTAGAAAGGAATATCAGTCTTCTAGATTTTATTGATGATTGATTGATAAAAGTTCTCATGATTGATGTTCTATTGATTAATGTGTCGTCAAGAATCGTGATTAACGATTATAGTTTCTGTATTGTGCCCATTGTGCCCTTTTACTTGTAGCAAAAGATGAAAAATACTGACCTGTTTTTGATTCTGTTATTGTTCTGCTGATTGATGCTTTCATGATGTTTTGTTTTAAATATTATTGTTTTCAATAGTGGTACAAATTTCCTTCGGCTTGTTTAGAGGTTGAAATAGTTTTTACTCAATTGTAGTTTTTAAAGATTCAATTGCTAATTTCTAGCTCCAAACAATTCTTAGCGATTATAGTTTCTGTACTGTGCCCATTGTGCTCTTTTGCTCCTACTAAGGGTTGAGAAGTACTGTCCTGTTTTTGATTCTGTTGCTGTTCTACTGCTTGATACTTTCATGATATTTTGTTTTAAGAATGATGTTTAATTGACGTTTTAAAATTGTAATACATCTACTAGACGATGCGTAGTTCATTTTGTTACAGTACTATGCATAAAAAGGTACTATATTATATTTTATTTAACATTCAGTATAAGTTATATCTTGTTATTAAAAATTTAATCATTTGATTATTAGATATTTACATATTTAAGCAATAACGTACATTCTATTTTTTCAAATAGTCAAAAAAAGTTTTCTACCAGAGTTGATATGATTTATCCTTTATTATTAAAAATATAATGTCTCGTTCCACAGCATCTGAAAAGGGATATCGGGATGAAGGAAAATGGCTTAAGAGGTAATCAGTTTCGTTACATAAATATCCTTCAAAAAATATTCAATGTTCAAATTGATTTGTACTTTGTATACTGAATTCAATATGGGTATGAATCAACAACTATTATTCTTTTTTAGTGCTATAGGAGCATTTAATGGGCTTCTTGTTGGTCTTTATTTTGTTTTCTTCATCAAGCCAAAAAATCTATCGAACAAGCTTTTAGGAGCTTTGTTTCTAGCATTAAGTGTACGGGTGGGCAAATCAGTATTCCTTTATTTTTATGATACTATTGCAGATGTATATATACAGTTTGGTCTTTTTGCCTGTTGGCTCATTGGTCCATTGCTATTTTATTATGTAAGGAGTGCTGTTACTCCAAAATCAACTTTAGTAAAGGAGGCTACTCTTTTAATTTTATTATTATCCATTATTGGGATAGCAATTAATGTTCTTTTTTCTTGGTCGGCATATCATAATTTATGGAACTACTTCATTAAGGTTATTTATTTACAATGGTTGGGTTTTGTTGTTATTACAGGATGGATATTGCATAAGTATAGAAACAAATGGTTCATTAATAGCAAAAACAAACCTTTTAGATTGTGGTTAGCAAGTATCTATTTTGGAAACCTTATTATTTGTTTAGCATTTAATACTGGAAATTACACATCGTATATTGTTGGAGCGCTCAGTTTTTCATTTGTGTTCTACGCGCTTATCTTACTGCTTACCTTCCATAAAAGAAGGGATGAACTCCTTTTTTTAAAGACTAAAAAATACAAGAGTAATCAGCTCAATGCTAAAGACGCGAAAGAACTTGGTACTCAACTTGAAGATATACTTAAAAAGGAACGCCTATTTCTAGATGCCAATTTATCTCTTGATCAGGTTGCCAAACTACTTAATGTACATCGAGGCAAAATATCACAAGCATTAAATGAATACCTCCACACCAATTTCAATGATTTTGTAAATGCGTATCGAATTCAAGAAGCAAAAGCAATGGTTCACAACAAAAGAGATTACACCTTTGAAGCTATTGCAATGGATTGTGGTTTTAATTCAAAATCTACTTTTTACGCCGCTTTTAAAAAACACACAGGCATGACACCTTCAAAATTCAGAGACCAAGTTTTAAAAGCCTAGGAGTTTAAAATTATTATTCCGTACTCCAGAATTATTAAAAACACCCCTTTTTTATCTTCTCAGATGTATTCTTGTCTTAAAAAAGAAGAGGGCACATTTTTTTCATGCATTTTATATGCACAATAGGTTATACTGAAAAGGCATTTCAGTTTCTTCTATGAAAGCGACACCATAAACTCAAGTTTAGTAGATGCAGACTAAAGCAAGAGTAGATAACGAAGGATTTAATACCTAAAGTA
Source organism: Croceitalea rosinachiae (assembly GCF_031846445.1). Classification (NCBI taxonomy): domain Bacteria; kingdom Pseudomonadati; phylum Bacteroidota; class Flavobacteriia; order Flavobacteriales; family Flavobacteriaceae; genus Croceitalea; species Croceitalea rosinachiae. Next base: position 972,364 of record NZ_JAVRHR010000002.1, read on the forward strand.
ACAATTACACTACAATAACAAAATAACAGTAGATATGAACTTCATTAAACTTATTATTCTAATGCTACTTCTGTGGAGTATTAGTTTAAATGCACAAAACCCAAATGCTATCCAACAAACATATATAGACAGTCTCACTTCACATTGGAAAAAACCTAATCATCCAGGTGGTGCAATGGCCATTATTCAAAATGGTGATATAGTGCTACAAAAAACAGTGGGAAAAGCTAATGTGAAAACGGCGAAATCAATCACACCCCAAACTCCTTTTCAACTAGCTCAAATGTCTGATAGTTTTATAGCCTTTGCAATACTACAGCTTCACTATCAGAAAAAAATCTCTCTTGAAGACAATGTAAGCAACTATTTACCCCAATTGAATAAGCTATCAAAAGAGCTTAAAGTAAAACATTTGCTCCAGCAATCTTCGGGTGTTCAAGACTATGAGGTTTTGAAAAATATAGTTGGTTGGGATGATAGTTCTTCCTTTTCTATTGAGAATGCACTAAAACTAATAGCATCGCAAAGTGAAACTTGTTTCGCACCTGGTAACGAATTTTCTAATTCTCGTTCCAATATGCTTTTGGCTTCACAAGTAATAGCAAAAGCATCTCAAATGGAATTTGCCGATTATATGGAGACATACGTTTTTCTACCATTAGGAATGAAAAATACCTTTGTGCTTTCCACAGAAAATCAAACCAATGAAAAGTTAGCAATATCATATCGTATTGATGAAACAGGAACTGTTATGCCAATTCCGTCAAAAAAAGAAACTTATGCAAGTATCAACATTTCATCTTCCATTGAAGATATGACAAAATGGGAAATGAACCTCTTTTCTCCTTCAAGAGAGACCAAAGCAGCTGCGGACCATTTTAAAAGCTATGTGACACTAGATGATGGTTCTCAATTTAATGTTCCATCTGGTACACTTATTTACGGTCAGCGGAACATTCATAAAGAGAGGGGGCTTGAAACGACAATGTCTACAGGAGGTATTGACGGCTTTGCCAGTGCTGTATTTAATTTTCCAAGTAAAAACTTTAGCGTTATTACTTTAAGTAACAATGGGGAAGGGTATAACGGTTATATCGGTATGTTGTCAGCACATTCTTTATTGGCACACGCTTTTAAAGAACCGACCTCTATCAATTTTAGCAAGCTAAAAACAATACCATTAGACAAAAAATATCATAAAACTTATGAAGGAATGTATTGGGATGCTGTTGGTGAATTATCGCGAGAGCTCCGTATTGACAATGACACTTTACGTTATGTAAGGCCTAATGGAAATAAAACAGCCTTAATCCCTTTATCAAGGGATACTTTTCAAATGAAAACAGATTTCGATGATAAAATAATCCTCACTTTTTCTCGAGATGCTAAAAATAACATTCAAATGGAATATTTCTTTAGAGAAGCTACGCCATTCAAGTTTGTAAAGTATACTCCCAAAATAATACCTACAGAAGTATTAAGCTCAAAATACGCAGGCGATTATTATTGTAAAACATTAGGAACAGGTTATTCCATTCAAGGAGAAAATAATGGATTAGTAGCCTCGAACGTTAAAACGACCTCAATCAATTTAAAACCAATATATCAAGAAATCTTTGCTGGAGATACGTGGTATATGGGAAGCATAGAGTTCGTTTTAGACGCTACCCAAGAAGTAAAAGGCTTTTATGTTAGAAACGACGCAGTTAGAAATCTTTGGTTTGAAAAAATTCTTAAATAGAAAGTCTTTATATGGTTAAACAAATATGGATATAGATAATATTATCGCATCTTTTAAAAAAATCTACCATATTTCTTAGAAATTCAAGCAGAACCATTAGGGCTTTTGTCTTTAAATTTGCATCTAAGAATTTAAAATGAAAGAAACCCGAATCAATAAATACTTAAGTGAAGTTGGCTACTGTTCTAGAAGAGCTGCGGATAAGTTAATTGAACAAGGTCGAGTAACCATCAACGGTAAAGTACCCGAAATGGGAACTAAAATCATTGAAGGTGACATCCTCAAAGTAGATGGGCAACTTATTTCTGAACCAAAAGAAAAATCGGTTTACTTAGCGTTTAACAAACCCGTGGGAATAGTTTGCACAACTGATACTAGGGTAGAAAAAGATAATATTATTGATTTTATTAATTATCCTAAACGTATTTTCCCTATCGGACGGTTAGATAAGCCCAGTGAAGGACTTATTTTAATGACTAACGATGGTGATATCGTCAATAAAATTCTTAGGGCTCGAAATGGTCATGAAAAAGAATATATCGTAAATGTAAACATACCTATCACCAGAGAATTTATACTCAAAATGAGAAATGGTGTTCCAATTCTTGATACCATTACTAGAAAATGTGATGTAGAGCAACTTGGCGAAAAACAATTTAAAATAATTCTAACTCAAGGTCTAAATCGACAAATTCGAAGAATGTGCGAGCATTTAGGTTATCGAGTGAGAAAATTAAAACGTGTGCGAATCATGAACGTTAATCTGGATGTTGAAGTCGGAAAATGGCGTGACTTGACAACAGCTGAATTGCACGAAATCAATAGGTTAGTTTCTGATTCTTCTAAGACACATCTCTAATTTTAGGGTTATTATTTTGAGTAGACTAGTCTGTCTATTTTTTTTGTTCAAAACATCGATGTAAAGCCTATAATTGCGTTAAAATGCAAAACCTATGAAAAATTCATAAGTATTTCTCTCTGACCTTTGTAGATATTTGTAGGGTATTAACGTCCTAAATCTACAATTATGAAACGTTCCCTTACTTACAAAATTGCTTTTGCGTTCATGGCGTTATTAGTTTTTTCAAATTCTAATGCACAAAAGAAAGACAATAGCGAAACTACACAGCGAATTGATGATTACCTCGAACTTTTAAAGTTAGGATATACAGAAATCGAAATTTTTCAAGATCTCGGTAATGTTAACTTTTTAACTGAAAATTATGAGGCTGCTTCTTTTTGGTATGAAAAACTATTTAAAATCGCACAAGTTGAGACTATTCCTGACAGTTATAAAGAACGCTATGATTTTGCTCTAAATAGATCAACGTCAAATACAAAAACAACCAATGATATAGATTGGGAAGCTAGCATAAGACAAGATTATACCATAAAGAAAAGGTCTGAAGCACAAGCAGTAGCATTGAACATGCCGGGTAAAACTATGAATGAAGACTTTTCTCCAGCAATGAGCATAACCAAAAACGGAAAAGTGGCATTTTTCAGCCAAGCTGTGCAGACCAAACCAGAGTGTGGTATTTTCTCAAAAAAAGAAATAGTGCATGAAATATATCGTGCAGAAAATAGAAATGGCGAGTGGAAAAACTTTAAAAAAGTTGCTGTATGCCCAAAATATTATTCAGCAAAACACCCTACGGTATCAGCTGACGGTTCTCGCTTGTTCTTTGCTTCTAATATGCCGGGAACTTATGGAAAATATGACATCTATGTTTCTGAAATTAAAGCAGACGGAAGTTTAGGTTTGGCTAAAAACTTAGGCCCAAAAGTAAATACCAAAAAGAATGATCTTTACCCTAGCCTTGCAGACGGTTCACTGCTTTTTTATGCCTCTGATGGCAGAAAAGGTTACGGAGGTCTTGATTTGTTTGCCGTTCAGGTTGAAAAAAATAGTGTTAGTAAATCCATAAACCTAGGTAGCCAAATAAATAGCGCTCATGATGACTTCTCGCTTTCACTTTCCCCAGAAAATGGTATGGGCTATGTAATGTCTAACCGAGATTCAAAAAATAAGGTAAGTCAAGTAGCAATAACATACTCAAGGTCTGGGGCTGGTTTTCTAGCCGAAAAAGATGACAATGAGCTAATGAAAGTGCTAAATGACAAAACTGAAACAGATTATTCTTCTACTGTGTTTGACAACTAGGCTTCTAGCTTTGTCGAGTAAACAATAACAAATCCTTTTTACCCTAAAACCCCGAAAAAATGAATCCTTCAAAAATATATATCCCAAAAATTTGCCTGTTACTTGCTGTAGCTTTGGCCATCATTCCACAAGTTATAGAAGCTCAAGAAACTTCTAATCAATATAATGTAAAGAGTCCATTTCATAATCAATTGTTCTTCAATCGATTTTTGATAAACCCAACGTATTCTTTGGTAAGAGAAAATAAATCATATTTAAATGTTTTGATGCGTAATCAATATTCAGGCTATGACGACAATAATCAAAACTATTATCTAGGATTTAGCAATAAGCTTGATGAAAATACCGCATTAGGGCTCGGAGTTTATGGTCGATGGTCTGGAATTGTACAAGAATTTGGTTTTAACGCAAATTATGCCACAGCAGTAAAGCTGGGTGAAAAAAGTGCTTTAGCTTTTGGTACAAATGTTAATTACCTAAGTCAAGGTCTTGATAAAAACAGAATTATAACCAATGAAAGTGACCCAATTATTGAAGATTCTAGAAAAGAGAATAAAATCAATATTGAACCCGGTATTAACTTGACTGTGGGTAAATTCGATTTTGGGGTATTCTTTAAAGACCTGGTTTCTTACAACCAAACCACAGAAGAGCTCCTGACCAACTTTGGAAGCAAAAACCTCAATACCATGTTACAATACACCCACAAATTCAAAAATGCTGGTGGTATATTCGAAAATGGACGGTTTATGCCTTTAGTTCAATTAGGCACAAACGTAAATGATGAACTATCTTATACTGGCTCGTTACTATTAGAATTGCCAAAAGTAGGATGGGTACAATCTACTTATGACAATACCTATGGGTTTTCTTCAGGAATTGGGTTTAATCTCAACAAAAAACTTTCTCTAGGGTATTTAATGGAGAAAAACTTAGATGCTATAGGTGATAATTTAGGTTGGAATCATGAGTTATCCCTTGCTTATTCTTTCAATGATGAATTACGAGGTCTTGGGGTAGATGTGAATATCGTTAGCTCTGAGGACGAAAGAGTCGATGAGATTGTTCGCAACTATGAAGAACAAATCGTTCAATTAAGACAACAAATGAAAGAAGAGAGCATTGTGCCCAAAGATGAAAACTCATTGGCATTTGAAAATAGATTGGTGCTTGATGAATTGATTTTAAGACAAGATTCTATTGAACGTGCCAGAGATAGAATGTTTGAAAGGCGTTTTGAAACCATGGTAAGACTGCTAAGGCATGAAATGAGGCAAGAACAGAAACTTCCTAAAGAAAAAATACGAAGTAGGTATGCAGAAACTGGTATAGCAGAAAATTCAACTGAAAATAAAAAAGCAAAAGACAACAGAAAAGAACTATTCGATGATTCCATGATTAAAGCTCAAAATAGGTCTGATTTAATTGGCGTGGAATCTGGGTACTATATCATTGCCAATGTATTTAAGAATAAAACTTATCTGAGGTCATTCATAGATAAGCTTAAAAAAGATGGATTGGATGCCAGACAGTTTTACAATAAAGAAAATGGCCTACACTATGTATACTTGGCAGATTTTGAAACAAAAGATGATGCATCAATAGCACATGTTAACCACTTAGATGGTGCTTATGAAAAAGATAAGTGGATTATGGAAGTCTATAATCCAATGGCTACAGCTGATATCAGTTTTGAATAAAAATAACATTACCAGAAGCTTACGGAAATCGGGGTTGATTTTTAGGGCATTAGTTTCATAATGTACCGAATGCTTTTGACAAGAGACTGTCTTTTTGGACAGTCTCTTTTGTTTTTAGTCGAGGATTTTGCAAAAACAACCTTCCATTGGACGAAAATACTTACATTTTTTTTTGATAGTTCATCAAAAAATATATATTGCTAATGAAAATAACTCAAATAGATTTTCAAACCCCGAAAACCCCGTATTATGAAATCTTACTACAACTCCTACAAAAATGCATTATTACACAGTATTATGAATGGTTCAAATAAACCTCCTCTACGCTTTTGATAAGCATTCATAATTAGACCCTAAGGTGGCAAACACCTTTTAATGGATTCTTTTTTATTCAGTGGTAATTCAATGCTTAATCACATTGAATATACTTGACTGTAGTATAGGTATTTACCGTTAGGTGATCTTTAACCTATAACTAACCGCATGCTTTATCATTGCTCTATTATTAAAAGAATTCCATCAATAATTACTCAAAAAATTTCAACCCCAAATCGAATTATTATGAGAACTTTTCCGCTTAAGATTATTGTTATTGACAGTGACCCAAGAATGAATGAAATGTATGAAACCTATTTTTTTAATTCTATTGATTATGAACTTGTTAACGCTTATACATCAGTAGGTGAAGCTTTACTTAACTATAAAAATACTTTACCTGATATCGTAATATCTGAGGTGTCGTTACAAGGTATTTCTGGTATTGATGGTATTGAAAGACTCCGAAAGAAGGATGGTAAGGTCAAAATAATTATGGTCAGTTCTAAAAGCGATTTTGATATCATTAAAAAAGCTTTCAAGGCCGGTGCCAATGGCTATTTGACAAAACCAATTTCTGAAGAACGTCTTTCTCATGCGTTAAATTCTTTAAAAGAGAATGGTGCTGCAATGAGCCATGATGTTGCTAAAATGGTGATTGCCACTTTTCAAAAGAAAAATTATGATTCATTTTCGAAAAGAGAAAACCAAATTGCAGAGTATTTAAGTCAAGGTGCAACATATAAAACCATTGCTGATAAATTATTTGTCACACCGAGCACAGTGAACTTCCATATTCAGAATATTTATCTAAAACTCAATGTGAACTCAAAATCTGAAGCTCTTGAAAAATTAAGATTGCTAGAGGCTTCATAAATATTAAGAGGTATAAGAAAAAAGCCCCGACCAAAACGGTCAGGGCTTTTTATTCTAAAGAAGGAATTTTATTTCACCTCTTCAAAGTCAACATCTTCAACATTATCGCCTTCAGCTGAATCTCCTGCATCAGTGGCATCACCACCTGCACCTGCCGTAGGATCTCCCCCAGCCTGCTGCGCCTCAGCTTGTGCTTTGTACATTTCTTCAGAAGCAACTTTCCAAGCCTCATTAATTTTATCCAAAGCTGGAGTAATTACGGCCAAATCTTTGGTTTCATATGCTTTTTTCAATTCTTCTAAAGCTTCTTCAATCGGTTTTTTCTTATCATCAGATAATTTATCACCGAACTCTTTTAACTGCTTTTCTGTTTGGAAAATCATTCCATCAGCTTCGTTCAATTTGTCAGCGGTTTCCTTCGCAGCCTTATCTGCTTCAGCATTCGCCTCAGCTTCAGCTTTCATTTTTTGAATTTCTTCATCTGTCAATCCTGACGAAGCTTCAATACGAATATCTTGAGACTTACCTGTAGCCTTATCTGTAGCTGAAACCTTAATGATACCATTAGCATCAATATCAAAAGTCACTTCAATTTGTGGCGTTCCTCTAGGCGCTGGTGGAATTCCATCTAAATGAAATCTACCAATCGTCTTGTTATCTGCTGCCATCGGCCGCTCACCTTGTAATACATGAATCTCGACCGAAGGTTGATTGTCTGCAGCCGTTGAGAAAACCTGTGATTTTTTGGTCGGAATTGTAGTATTGGACTCTATTAATTTTGTTGCCACAGCACCCATAGTTTCAATACCTAAAGAAAGTGGTGTAACATCCAATAACAATACATCTTTAACATCTCCAGTCAAAACACCACCTTGTATCGCTGCACCAACAGCGACAACCTCATCGGGATTTACTCCTTTTGAAGGTTTCTTTCCAAAGAATTTTTCTACCGCTTCTTGTACGGCAGGAATACGGGTAGAACCACCAACCAAAATAATCTCGTCAATATCACTTTTTGAAAGGCTTGCAGCTTTCAAAGCAGCTTGACATGGTTCAATAGTGCGCTTTACCAAATCTTCAATCAACTGCTCAAACTTTGCTTTTGTCAAAGTACGTACCAAGTGCTTAGGACCTGAAGCCGTTGCAGTAACATAAGGCAAGTTAATTTCTGTCTGTGCAGAAGAAGATAATTCTATTTTGGCCTTTTCAGCAGCTTCACGCAATCTTTGTAATGCCATAGCATCTTCACGCAAATCCATTGATTCGTCTTTCTTAAATTCTTCAGCCAACCAATCAATGATTTTTTGGTCCACGTCATCACCACCAAGGTGTGTATCGCCATCTGTAGATAACACCTCAAAAACTCCATCACCTAATTCTAAGATGGAGACATCATGGGTACCGCCCCCAAAGTCAAAAACAACAATCTTCTGATCTGTATCTTTTTTATCCAATCCATACGCCAATGAAGCCGCAGTTGGTTCGTTGATGATACGTTCCACTGTCAAACCAGCAATCTCACCAGCTTCTTTAGTGGCTTGACGCTGAGAATCATTAAAATATGCTGGTACTGTAATTACGGCTCTTGTAACATCTTGACCTAAGTAGTCTTCAGCTGTTTTTTTCATCTTTTGAAGAATCATTGCCGACAATTCTTGTGGAGAATATTTACGTCCATCAATATCTACTCTAGGGGTATCATTATCTCCTTTTACTACGTTATAAGGAACTCGGTTTGCCTCTTTAGAAGACTCCGAGAATTTATTCCCCATAAATCTTTTGATAGAATAAATGGTGTTATGCGGATTCGTTACTGCCTGACGCTTTGCAGGGTCACCCACTTTAATTTCACCACCTTCTACAAATGCAATTACAGAAGGTGTTGTTCGTTTACCTTCAGCATTTGGAATAACCACAGGCTCATTACCTTCCATTACGGAAACGCAAGAGTTGGTTGTCCCTAAATCTATTCCGATTATTTTGCTCATGTCTATATATTAGAATTTTAAACTTTATACTTCTTTTACTCGCTTGTGAAATGACAATGATTATGCCATGCCGAAAAATATGACAAGGTGGCAGATTAAAAAAATTGTTGGCCATCTCTTTATTTGAGCAGACTGGCTACCTTTGAGGAAATTATAAAATTTATCATTTCTTTTCGAAAACAAATTTTAATTCGGTCATCTATGAAAAAACTCCTTTTTTTGGCTTTCTTCTTTGTGATTTTACAAAATTTGTTGGGGCAAGTAACCTTTTACCCACCAAAGATTGAAATTTCAGATCATACCCTATCCAAATTCTTGACAGAGTTTACTCTGGCCGTTGGCAAAAAGGATTCTATTTTTATCAAAAAACATTTACATCCTAATATTTTTATGGGTTTTGATGGCGATTCCTATGGTACTGAGGCATTTCTGGAAAGGTGGACATTTAATGAGCCGGATTCGAAGTTTTGGAAACTTATGGAACAATTACTAAAAATTGGATTACCGAGTTATCCAGAGAACTCAAATCGTTACACTATTCCATATACCTTTTCAGATTGGGAAAAACAAGATTCTATTTATGACCCCTATAGCTATGCAGTAATCACAGGGAAAAATGTAAACCTTAGGGATGCTCCAAGTTTGGAATCCAGTATTGTTGGTCAATTAGAGTATGATTTAGTAGAATTGTTAAATGATCAAAGTACATCTTCCGAATCTAATTTTTTGGGAGGATATCTATGGCACTATATCTGTACTGTTGATGGTGCGAAATGTGGTTATGTGTATTGGACTTATGTGGTATCACCAGTTCGGGATTTTAGAATGGTCTTTGAAAAAATCGATGAGAAATGGTGGATAAAAATCCTTACACAAGGAGACTGAATCTCAAAAATTTAACATATGGAATGTATTAGTATTTTCGATATGCTAAAAATTGGGGTTGGCCCCTCAAGTTCGCATACCTTAGGACCATGGCGCGCAGCGGAACGTTGGATTCAAGAATTGCTTGAAAACAAACATTTTGATAAAGTTGAAAATATCAAAGTGAAGCTCTACGGTTCGCTTTCATTAACAGGAAAAGGTCATGCAACAGATATAGCTGTGGTCTTAGGTTTATTGGGCACTGATCCTGTTACTATTCCTATCCATGAAATTACCACATCAATTGAAAACGTAAAACAAAAGAAACGGTTGAAATTAGGTGGCAATCGTGACATTCCATTTAATTTTGAATCAGACATCATCTTTTTCAGAGAGTTCCTGCCATTTCATTCCAATGGAATTCAATTTGAGGCCAAGCTAAAAAGGGGTGAGATTTTAGAGGAAACTTACTATTCCATTGGGGGTGGATTCGTAGTAAAAGAAGAGCTCATTCATGCCAAAGAAAACAAAGCCGTTTTCAAGACTTTTCCTTTTCCGATAAAAACGGCAACTGAATTATTAGGATTTTGTGAAACAGAGAAAAAACTTATTTCTGAATTGGTTTTGGAAAATGAACGCTCTTTACGAACCGATGAAGAAATTAACTCTGGAATTAAACATATTTGGGATACCATGTTAGAATGTATGTACATCGGTTGTCATACTGAAGGCATTTTGCCTGGCGGATTAAATGTACGGAGGCGAGCTTATGATATTCACCAAAAATTGAAGGGAGGCCTCCCCTATTCCACTCCTCTTGAATGGTTACATACCATTCGTAAAACTGAAGTCAAATTTAGACAAATACTAAAGTGGGTAAGTTGTTTTGCTCTATCTGTGAATGAAGTAAACGCATCATTAGGCCGTGTGGTGACAGCACCTACAAATGGTAGTGCCGGAGTGATTCCGGCGGTATTAATGTACTATCTAGTCATTGAAAACCATGATGGCAATTTCGATGATATAAAACGTTTTTTATTGGTCGCCGGTGAGATAGGGAGCATCTTTAAAAAAGGGGCGACCATTTCAGCGGCTATGGGAGGATGTCAAGCAGAAATCGGTGTTTCGTCAGCAATGGCAGCTGGTGCTCTTACTGAATTGATGGGAGGTACTCCAGAACAAGTACTTTGCGCAGCTGAAATCGCAATGGAACATCATTTAGGATTAACTTGTGACCCTATTGGTGGGCTGGTACAAATACCATGTATTGAACGTAATTCGATGGGAGCCATTAAGGCAATCAATGCCGCCGAATTGGCCATGGATACTGACCCAAGAGAAGCTAAAGTACCCTTAGATAAGGTAGTAAATACGATGTGGGAGACTGCAAAAGACATGAGTACCAAATACAAAGAAACTTCAGAAGGTGGTCTAGCCGTTGGGGTATTTTTGAGTGATTGTTGATCTAATGAACAATCTTAGATCCTATCAATTTTAGCTCCTATGGCTCGCAAACGTTCATCAATATTTTCATAACCGCGATCAATCTGCTCTATATTATGAATGGTAGAAGTACCCTTTGCTGAAAGTGCTGCAATCAATAATGAAACTCCAGCCCTAATGTCTGGTGAAGTCATGGTGGTAGCTTTTAGCGTAGATTGAAAGTTATGACCAATCACTGTGGCCCTATGAGGGTCACAAAGTATAATTTTTGCACCCATATCCAATAGCTTATCAACAAAGAACAGGCGGCTTTCAAACATTTTTTGATGAATGACCACCTCGCCCTTAGCTTGAATGGCGACTACTAACAAAATACTTAGCAAATCTGGTGTCAAACCTGGCCATGGTGCATCAGCAATGGTTAAAATAGATCCATCAATATAGTTTTGAACTTGATACCCTTTTTCATGCTTTGGAATATAAACATCATCACCATGTCGCTCAACAGTAATACCTAATTTCTGAAAAGCATTAGGTATCTGACCTAAATCATCCCAACTTACATTTTTAATGGTCAGTTCACTTTTGGTCATGGCGGCAAGACCAATCCAACTACCAATTTCAATCATATCGGGGAGCATGGTATGTTCTGTTCCTCCTAAACTCTCAACACCTTCTATCTTCAACAGATTAGAGCCTATACCGGTAATCTTAGCGCCCATCCGAACTAGCATTTTGCTTAGCTGTTGTAAATACGGCTCACAGGCTGCATTATATATTGTGGTAGTACCTTCCGCTAAAACAGCTGCCATAAGAATATTTGCCGTTCCAGTCACTGAAGCTTCATCTAAAAGCATATAGGTGCCTTTTAGTTTTTCAGCTTCTACTCCATAAAAATATTCTTCACGATTATATCTGAATTTCGCGCCAAGTTTTATAAATCCTTCAAAGTGGGTATCTAACCTCCTTCGACCAATTTTATCTCCCCCCGGTTTGGGTATATAGCCTTTACCAAAACGTGCCAACAAAGGACCAACCAACATTATAGAACCCCTTAAGCCACGACCATCGTGCTTGAATTGGTCAGATTGCAGATAATCAAGATTGACATCATCCGCCTTAAAGGTATAAGAGCCTTTCCCTTTTTTCTGAATCTTTACGCCTAAATCTTCTAATAAGGCAATTAGCTTGTTAACATCTACGATATCCGGGATATTATGAATAGTTATTTTCTCTGCCGTCAATAAAACTGCACAAAGAATCTGCAAAGCCTCATTCTTTGCGCCTTGTGGGGTGATTTCACCTTTTAGCTGATGCCCCCCTTCAATTCTAAATGTTCCCATGAAACCTTTTAACTGAGAAGTTAATACCTTTTTTTACCGCGATTGTGATTACGTTGGTTCTTTTTATTATGAGAATTAGATCTATTCGACTTTTGAACCCTATTTTTCAAGAACTGATTACTTTCGGTAAGTGTAGCTCCATCCTGTCCTAAATCAATTTCACCATTGCTCAACTCTTTAAGATGAGCGAAAATAGCAGAATCTTCAACGGTGTCCTTATTCCAATTTAGATAACATTTTTTCATATGATTGGCGATGGCATACTCTAATCCATCACGTAAATCGCCTTTTTCCCATTTAACAGCTACATCAATCATACGTTTGATGTTATTGCCGTAAAAACGATACTTCGGAAAGTTCTGGGGGTATTCAAGTGCTTCAGGTCTTTTCTGTAGAACTTCTTTTGATGTAATTGGAAAAGGAGAATCGACATCTAATTTAAAATCGGACATTATAAATAACTGATCCCATAATTTATGTTGAAAATCCGGTACGTCGCGCAAGTGGGGCTGTAAATTTCCCATCACACTAATGATAGCTTTAGCCACTTTGTTTCGCTCCTCTTTATCTTCAATTGAGACAGCATGATCCACCATTTTTTGAAAATGACGTCCATATTCGGGAATTATCAAATGCGGTCTCTCGGTATTATATTCTAAGTTTTCTACTAAATTCAATCTGGAAAGTTTATGATTAAAGCAAACAGGAAGTAACTGTTTGACGGCTGCAAAATAAGAAATTTATGCCATTTTATTGTATTTATAGCGAAATTACCCCTTCAATATTGGATACTTCTTTATATTTTTCGATTACTGCATCAGGATTTTTAAGGTTTACTGTAACGGAAACACTGGTATATGTGCCTTTTTTAGATTGTTTTGATTCTATTACCGCTCCAGTATTGTCAAAGATTTTTGTAATGCCGTCTATTTTGCTTTTGTCCGTTGGGACAATAAATTTATATAGGTAATTAGAAGGCCATTTTCCAGTCTCAAGTAATTGTTCTTTCAATCTAGCATAAAATTTTTCTGACTTTTGGTCTTCCATTTCATTTTTTTACAAATATAATGGGTTGTGCAAGAATTTTTATCCCTTGATTGGTTTTCATTTCTTTGCAGTACTAAACCAAGGTTTTTGAATTCAAAAAAAGTGGCCATTACAGGAGCACCAGGGACTGGAAAAACAGTTGTTATTGAACAGCTTGAAGAAAAAGGATACCATTGTTTTCATGAAATTATACGGAGTATGACCGCTAAGGCCAAGAATGATGAAAGTTCAAAAGAATTGGTTTCTAATCCTTTGGTTTTTGTCGAAGATCCTTACCAGTTTAATATGAACTTATTAAATGGAAGGATTGAACATTTTTCACAATCTAAGCAAATAGAAGGTCCCGTTAGCTTTTTTGATCGTGGTATCCCTGATGTTTTGGCATACATGGATTATTTTGACCAGAAGTATGAAAAAGAATTTATTACTGCCAGTGAGAACTATCGTTATGACGCTCTTTTTATAATGCCCCCATGGAAAGAAATTTATATTTCAGATAATGAACGTTTAGAAACTTTTCAAGAAGCCGAAGCAATTCATAATTGTTTGATGAAAACCTATCAACGATTTAATTACGAACCTATTATTGTTCCTAAAACTTCTATTGACGAACGTATTACCTTTATAGTAAACAAATTAAAACTTGGATAGTGCTGCGAAATCCAAATGAGATTTTAGAGAAATACTGGGGGTATTCCACGTTTAAAGGATCACAAGAAAGAATAATCACTTCAATTCTTGAAAGTAAAGATATTCTAGCGTTAATGCCCACAGGTGGTGGTAAATCTGTTTGCTATCAAGTTCCTGCATTGGTGTTAGAAGGTATCTGTATTGTAGTTTCACCTTTAGTAGCATTAATTCAAAATCAAGTTGATACCCTAAAAAAAATGGGGGTTAAAGCCATAGCACTTACAGGTGGAATTCCATTCAATGAGTTGAACGACTTGCTTGATAATTGCCTTTATGGTAATTACAAATTCCTATACCTATCACCCGAGAGATTGCAACAAAGCTTAATACGGGAACGTATTCAACAAATGAATGTCAATCTTGTTGCCATAGATGAAGCACATTGTATTTCGCAATGGGGTAATGATTTTAGACCTGCTTATTTAGATTGTTCTGTGTTGCGTGAGCTTCAACCAAAGATTCCTATTATTGCCCTCACTGCAACAGCTACGAAAATAGTAGTCAATGAAATTGTCACCAATCTACATCTTAGTGAACCACTTGTAATCAAAGATTCTTTTTCTCGAAAAAATATCGCATTTAGCGTAAAGAAAACAGATGACAAACAACGCTATCTAAAGGAGCTATTCTCCTATTATACTGAAAGCGCCATTGTATATGTTAGAACTCGGCGAAAGACCATTGAAGTTGCAGAGTTTTTGAACAAAATTGGAGGGAATGCCACTCCTTATCATGGTGGACTTAGGGCAATAGATAAAAAAGAAAAAATGAATGCTTGGCTTACCAATAAAACCAATGTGATGGTTGCGACTAATGCGTTCGGAATGGGAGTTGACAAACCCGATGTCAGGTTAGTAGTCCATTATCAAATACCAGATAGTATTGAAAACTATTTTCAAGAAGCAGGGAGAGCTGGCAGAGACGGATTTCCATCTGATGCAGTTATAATTACTAACAATAATGATGAAGAACTAGCAAAAAAACAATTTCTAAAATCATTGCCCAATACCACTTTTGTGAAAAAGTGTTATCAAAAACTGAACAGTAATTTTCAGATAGCTTATGGAGAAGGAAATGGTAGGGCATTCAGTTTAAATTTTAATGCCTTTTGTAACCATTATCAATTAGATCAGCTTATGACCTATAATGCCCTGCGCATTTTAGATCAGAATGGGGTGCTTTCCCTTTCTGAAAATTTCCATCAAAAAACCACGGTGCAGTTTACAGCTTCAAAAGACTCTTTATTTACCTATTTAGAAAACAAAAAAACAATTTCAGCCATTGTTCTTATGACATTGAGGACTTATGGAGGAATTTTTGATTTTGAAACAAAAATAAATACATTTCTTCTTGCAAGAAAAAGTGGTTTAAGTGAGAAGAGAATTCATCAAATTTTTGTTCAATTACAAGAAGATGATATCATAGCCTACAAAGCAAATAATAATGATTTAGAGATTACTTTTTTAGTACCTCGCGAAGATGAAAAAAGTATTAATCGCTTTGCTAAAAAGATAAAGCAGTTCAATGATGTTAAAACGAGTAACTTAGAAAGCATGCTCTCTTATCTAAATGAAAATAACGCTTGTAGAAGCAATTTTTTACTAAATTATTTTGGTGAGATTCAAAAGACCAATTGCGGTGTTTGCGATGTTTGCAAAGAACGCGACAAAAAAATTGTTGTCTTGGATCTTATAAAACAGGTTATTTTAGAACAATTACAGAGCGGCGATAAAACGTCAAGAATACTAGTATCATTAATAGATTTTGAAGAAAAAGATATTATTAATGCAATTAAAGAACTGTTAGAAGATGGCCTTTTACAATTAAATCATAAAAACCAATATGCTATCAGAAAATAAAAAAAGAGATTTAAGAATAGTTTTCATGGGCACTCCAGATTTTGCAGTTGCTGGTTTAGCAAGCCTAATCGAAAATGATTATAATGTTGTCGGCGTAATTACCGCCCCTGATCGCCCCGCCGGTCGAGGAAGAAAGGTACAAGAGTCAGCAGTAAAAAAATATGCTCTTGAAAATGATTTAATGGTAATGCAACCTGTAAACCTAAAAAATGAAGATTTTTTAAAGGAATTAATGTTATTAGATGCTAACCTCCAAATTGTAGTTGCCTTTAGAATGTTGCCCAAAGCTGTTTGGCAAATGCCTGAATATGGTACTTTTAACCTTCATGCATCTTTACTACCACAATATAGAGGTGCAGCGCCAATTAATTGGGCAATTATAAATGGGGAAACTGAAACTGGAGTCACCACTTTTTTTATCGATGAGAAAATAGATACGGGCGAAGTCATTCTTCAAGAACGAATTGCAATAGGTGCTGATGAGTCAGCTGGTGAGCTTCATGACAAATTAATGCACTTAGGGGCTGAGTTGATTCTTAAAACCGTAATTCAAATTGAAAATGATACCGTTGAGCTTTGCAAGCAAACAGATGGAGAGGTTCTTAAATCTGCGTATAAAATTTATCGTGAAACCTGCGAAATTGATTGGAATCAATCTATTGAAGGTATTTATAACCATATTAGAGGCTTAAGCCCCTACCCTGTCGCCTGGACAACCTTGAACAATGAGGTAGAAGAAATTATCATTAAGATTTATAAGACCGCTATTAAATTTGAAAACCATGGATATAAAGTTGGGAAGGTAATTGTCAATAGAAGACATATTAAAATTGCAGTTACAAATGGTTATATCGATCTGCTGGAAATTCAGTTACCTGGAAAACGCAGAATGAAAACCCAAGAGGTTTTAAACGGGTTTTCTATTTCCGAGGATGCCTATGTCCGCTAAAGCCTTACTGTCACTAGCATTATGAATTTTAGCCAAAAATGGTTAGGTTTATCAACAAACCCTTCAAGTTATCAACAAAAACGCTGATTTCCCTTGGTTTTACTTGCCTCAACGCCAAATCCGTATATTTTTGTTCAGCATTAAAATTATTTTAACAACAATTAATTTAATTCAATTATGAACAAAACAGAATTAATCGATGCAATGGCAGCTGATGCTGGCATCACAAAGGCAGCGGCCAAAAAGGCATTGGAATCTTTCTTAGGAAATGTTGAAGGTTCTCTTAAAAAAGGAAACAGAGTTTCTCTAGTAGGTTTCGGATCTTGGTCTGTTTCTAGAAGAAATGCAAGAGATGGTAGAAATCCACAAACTGGAGCAACTATCAAGATTGCAGCTAAAAATGTTGTAAAGTTTAAAGCAGGTACTGAGCTGGGTAACGCAGTAAACTAAAAACTATATTTTTTATACTTTAAAAGCACTTCCCTAAAAGAAGTGCTTTTATTGTTTATAGAGTTTTTGAAATTATAGCATAAAATCTTACATTTAGTTAAGTTTCAGTATAAAAATGGTAAGTATAGTGCCAAAAAAAGGAAAATTATTGATTGCAGAACCAGCTTTGACGGGCGATGTATCGTTCAATAGGTCTGTGGTACTATTGGCCGAACACAATGAAGAAGGCTCCGTTGGGTTTATCTTGAACAAACCCCTTGAGTACGATATCAGCGATCTTGTTACCGAAATAAATGTTCCATTTAAAGTATTTAATGGAGGGCCTGTTGAGCAAGACAATCTTTATTTTATTCATAAAGTACCGCACTTGATAGAGGGAAGTATTGAAATTTCTGATGGTATTTATTGGGGTGGTGATTTTGAAAAAACCATTAAACTTATTAATGAATTAACCATTTCTGAAACTGACATCCGATTCTTTTTAGGATATTCAGGTTGGGATTCACTGCAACTTGACCAAGAGCTCACTTCAAAATCTTGGGTTGTAGTCAATAATGAATATCAAAGTAGTATTATTGAAAAATCATCTTCAGCTTTTTGGAAAGAGAAGATGGTGGAATTAGGCGGCGACTATCTCATTTGGTCCAACGCACCTGAAAATCCAACTCTTAACTAAACTAAGCTAGCCTACCTCTTGCATTCAATTTACCGATAAGGCTTTTTGAAACTTCTGAGATAAATTCTTTTTTGCGATACTTTGTAATAGATATGATACCAGATATAGCGTTGGTAATAAAAAGTTCATCTGCCTTCTGGAGCTCAAAGGGTGAAATTGATTCTTGTAGCACATCATACTCTTCTGACCCTTCTATTAGTTCAATAAGTTTTTTTCTAATAATTCCATCTAAACAGCCGTCTTCTAATGGAGGTGTTTTAATAACTTTTCCTTTTACCAAAAAAATATTTCCATTAATAGTTTCAGCAACCTGTTTTTTACTATTAAGCAAAATGCAATTTTGATAGCCATTTTCTTTTGCATAAACTCCAGCAACAACATTTAAAATCTTATTGGTAGTTTTTAAATTGGAAAGCATGTCAGCATTCACATAAAAATCTTTAAATAACTCTACTTCGTAAGCTTCATTTGATAAAACGTAAAACAAATTTTCTAGAGGTGCTGCCTTAATAATATAATCTATGGTATTGCTTAGAGGCACGTAAAGCCCACCTGCTTGTCTACAAATCATAAGTTTCACTCGAGCGCCTGAACCTTGTAATTTATTGGCTTTAATAGTATTAGCAATTTCTGCTTCTAAAAACTCCATGGTAAATTCCATAGGAATCTCCATACGCAGAATACGCATGCTTGCCATTAACCTAAAGTAATGTTCTTCCCAAAAGAAAACCTTACCATTTACGACACGAATAGTTTCAAAAAGAGCATCTCCGTATTGTAAACCACGGCTGTCTTGATTCAAAAAAAAAGTGGATCCTGAATGTAATTGTCCGTTATAATTGACCATAAAAAAGCCTTGAAAAAATCAAGGCCAAAGATACGTTTTCAAATACTACTAATTTACTTTGAACCGAGTACTTGTTTTAAGCTAGAAATTTGATTCTCCCATAACATCTTGCCCTCATCTAATTCATCTTCTTCAGCAAAATCTGTTATAAAAAGAGAAACATCTTTAGTAATCTCGTCCACAATAATTCTCATTTCAAAATAGTCATCATCATCATTTTCCTCCCAAGCGAATCGAACAAATTCGTCACTTTTACGCTTTAGCAATATTGCATTCTCCTCAGCACCATCCCAAATAAAAATAAAAAGCTCTCCCCTAGAGTTTACATTATCTGCAAACCATTCTGAAAGGCCTGAAGGTGTAGAAATGTAGTTATATAATAGTTGTGGTGATGACTGAATCACGAACTCAATTTCAAATTTTATTTTATCACTCATTATCTGTTCGTTAACTATTGATGTTTTTGTATAGTTCGGTAATATAAAAAAATAAATGTCAATTAATAAATTAATTCTGAATTTTGATTCGGCGAAAAATTAGATTTATATTTGCAGCCGCTTAGCAGTACCTTGGCGAGGTAGCTCAGCTGGTTAGAGCGTCGGATTCATAACCCGGAGGCCGGGGGTTCAAGTCCCCCTCTCGCTACAATCAGGCCCCATTCTATAAAGGATTGGGGTTTTTTTGTGCACAAAAGTGATGATTTCCATTCTATTTTCATGGGCCAAGAAATTACCTATGGACAGGTTATTAATCAAATCCATAAAATATATTGCTCATATTTAAGATATTAATAATTCTTCTTTAAAAAATATTCTTACAATCACAATAATAAGTTAAACCCTGAAAATAAGATATTTAAATATTAAAAAGTAGGTATTTTCGCCGCCTCAAAATTTTATCCAATGGATTGTTTAGAACTAAATTCGGCAAACGATTTTACAAAATGGGAAGAAAAGTACATCAAAGAATTACATTCCCTCGAATTTAAAGATGCCCTAGGTAATATGCTCTTGTTTGAAGATGATACTATAAAACTGTGGAATTTAAAACTAAATAAGGGTGAGCGGATGCCATTTGTCAGACATAATAAAGATTATTCTTGGATTTCTGAAAGTGATGCCATTTTAAAAAGCCGATGGGGCAATGGTCGTATTTCCTTGATAAGGGTAAGTCAAGGAGACACTGAGTTTTTTGAGAATAGTGAAAAGAACCTTATCAATGACCTTGAAAATTTAGGAAACGGTCCGGTTGTATTTAAAGTTTTGGAGTACAAGCAAATCTATAGCATAGAAAAGCAATTTATGCTTAACTAGGATTTAAAATATTCAATTCTCATTTAGTTCATTTTTCAAAAAACAAATAAATCAGTATCTTAAGATATGCAGAATGCCATATCCTATAGAATAGCTGATTTTTTAAAAAAATTCCCTCCTTTTTCCTATCTGACTCTTAAGGTATTACAAGAATTTTCTCAAGAAATAACCATTGTCCATAAAGAAAAGAACGACGTTATTTTTGAAAGCGAAGAAAAACCTCATCCGCACTTTTATGTCGTCAATAAAGGCGCTATAAACCTTATTAAAAAGGATGAGGGTATCACAATTGATATCTGTGACGAGGGAGATGTTTTCGGGTTACGCCCTTTAATGGCCAATGAAAATTATAGGCTAGAAGCAAAAGCGCAAGAAGAGAGTATTCTATATGCCATTCCTATTGAACTTTTTAGGCCATATAGTAAAGTAAATGCCAGCATTGGTAATTTTTTGGTAGAAAGTTTTGCTTCCAATACCCGTAATCCCTACTCAAAAAGCCATAAAGGACAGCTTTTAGGAGATACGGTAAAATTTAATCCCAATAATTCGGGTTCTAGACTATTGGATGTTCAATTGGTAGAATATTCAAAAAGTATCATAAGCAGCTCACCCGGAACCAAAATAAAAAACATTGCCCAAAAAATGACAAAAAAAGAGGTTGGCGCCATGTTGATTGAAAAAGATGAGCTACCCGTCGGAATAATTACCGATAAGGACCTCCGTAATAAAGTTGCTACTGGCGAAGTATCCATTACTGGCAAGGCAAAGCATATAATGTCAAGTCCTTTAATAACATATCCTAGAAAACTTACTGTTACCCAAGCACAAATGGCCATGATGAAAAGTAACATAAGTCATTTGGTATTGACAGAAGATGGCACAACCAACACCAAGGCAATTGGTATTCTTTCCAAACATGACGTTATGGTTTCCTTGGGCAATAATCCCGCGGTATTTGTAAAAGCTATTAAAAGGGCTCAAAGTGTCGACGAAATAAAACCTATACGAAAAGGTATCACCAATTTGCTCAAGGGGTATTTGGAACAAAACCTGCCCATGGCATTGACCTCAAAGATAATTTCTGAACTCAATGATGCCTGTATAAAGCAAATCGTTGCCTTATCATTAGCTAAAATGGAAAACCCACCATCTGCTGTATTTGCATGGCTGGCCATGGGCAGTCAAGGGCGCAGCGAACAATTGTTACACACTGACCAAGACAATGCCCTCATTTTTGAAAACGTGGCCAAATCACAACTTGAAGAAACCCGTAGCTATTTTTTAGATTTAGCTAAAAAAGTGACCGCAGGATTAAACCATATAGGCTATGAATACTGTCCGGCAGATATGATGGCGTCAAATAAGAAATGGTGCTTGAGTTTGGATGAATTTAAAAAAGAAACCAAATCCTGGATTACCAACCCCGGACCCGATGAAATTTTATTATCATCTATCTTTTTTGACTACAACAGGGCTTATGGTGATAAAGAACTGGTCGATAATCTATCTGAGCACATTTTTGAGACCGTTTCAAAATATCCCATTTTCTTGGCACACTTGGCAAGTGGAGCACTCCAAAATCCATCGCCCACAGGTTTTTTTCGACAATTTCTGGTCGAACAAGATGGAGAGCACAAAGATTTTTTCGATTTAAAAAGAAGGGCTTTGATGCCTCTAATAGATGCGGCTCGTGTATTGACATTATCACATAACATGACAGGAATCAGCAATACTTGGGAACGCTATGAAAGACTAGCACAATTGGAACCCAATAATTCAGAACAGTACTTATCTTGCTCTTATGCCAGTAAGGCACTCTTAAAATTTAGGACACGACAAGGACTATTAAATAACGATACGGGGCGGTTTATATCATTGGAAAAGTTAAGTAAGGAAGAGCGCATTAAATTAAAAAGAACCTTTAGCACTATAAAAGATATTCAAGAGGTGCTTTCATTACGTTTTATGACTTCAAGGGTGAGTTAATATGTGGGCAAAAAAAACATATCCTAACTATTGGAACAACTATATAGCTTCTTTTGACAACGGAATTCAAAGAGAGGTCAAAGACAACAAATTTGTTGTCCTGGATACCGAAACAACTGGATTTGACGTAAAAAATGACAGAATACTGAGTATAGGTGCATTGGTCATCAATAATAAGGAAATAAAACCCTCAGAAGCTTTTGAGGTTTATGTAGAACAGGAGCATTATAGTAAAGAAAGTGTTAAAATTCATGGCATACTTAAGAAAGGCAAAGTAAAACGGATTGCAGAGGAAGAGGCCCTGAAAAATACCTTAAAAACTTTGGAACAAGCTGTTTTGGTGGCTCATCATGCCATGTATGATGTTACCATGCTCAATAATGCCTTAAAACGACAAGGACTGCCTAAACTAAAGAATAAAGTATTGGACACTTCGACCTTATTCGCCAAAACTTTGAGCATTCGTGAGAAAGAAAAATATGGTTCACACTTTACATTAGATAACTTGGCAGAAAAATATAAAATTCCTGTTAATGACAGACATACGGCTTTAGGAGATGCCTACATCACAGCAATTGCATTCCTCCATATTTTAAGCAAATTAAAACCCGCCTCTTTAAATGACTTATTTAAAAGAGACGGGGTTTTTAAATTATGATAAATAAAACATTCCTTATAATGATTCCTTCATAATCGTATCAACTACTTCTGGATTCAGTAATGTCGAGGTATCTCCTAAATTACTAGTGTCTTTGGACGCAATTTTCCTTAAGATACGTCTCATAATTTTTCCACTTCTAGTTTTAGGGAGTCCTGGTACAAATTGAATTTTATTCAATTTAGCAATAGGCCCTATGTGCTCAGTAATCATTTGATTGATTTCTTTCTTCAAATTGTCACGATTACGTGATTCACCTGTTTCCTTAAGTATTACATAGCCATAGAGTGCATTGCCCTTAATATCATGTGGAAAACCAACAATAGCAGATTCTGCAACTGCAGGATGCTCATTAATAGCATCTTCAATAGGCGCAGTACCCAAATTATGACCAGAAACAATAATGACATCATCTACCCTGCCCGTAATTCGGTAATAGCCCACCTCATCGCGCAATGCCCCGTCGCCTGTAAAGTACTTTCCCTCATAAGCTGAAAAATACGTGTCTTTATAGCGTTTATGGTCACCCCAAATAGTTCTGGCAATTGATGGCCAAGGAAATTTAACACATAATCTTCCATCTACCTGATTTCCTTGGATTTCCTCACCATTCTCATCCATTAATGCAGGTTGAATTCCTGGCATAGGCAGTGTGGCATATGTGGGCTTTGTTGGTGTGGCAAAAGGTATGGGTGAAATTAATATTCCACCTGTTTCTGTTTGCCACCAAGTATCTACTATAGGACACTTTTTTTCACCCACGTGATCATTATACCAATGCCAAGCCTCTTCATTGATAGGTTCACCAACCGTGCCCAGTACCTTTAAACTCGATAAATCATATTTAGTAACAAAATCTAAATTCTCTTTTGCTAAAGCCCTAATTGCAGTTGGAGCGGTGTAAAATTGACTTACTTTGTGTTTTTGCACCACATCCCAAAAACGTCCAAAGTCCGGGTATGAAGGTACACCTTCAAACATGACCGTAGTCGCACCATTAGCTAAAGGACCATAAACAATATAAGAATGACCCGTTATCCAACCAATATCAGCGGTACACCAATACACGTCTTCTTCTCTATATTGAAACACATTTTTAAAAGTATAAGCTGAATATACCATATAACCCGCAGTGGTATGCATCATGCCTTTTGGACGACCAGTAGATCCAGAAGTATATAAAATAAAAAGCGGGTCTTCAGCATCCATAACCTCTGGCGGATAATCTCCATAGGCTTTTTCCATAAGTGGAGCCAACCATTCGTCTCGACCTTTTTTCATCACAATGTTGGAGTTGATTCGTTTTGCAACCAATACAGACTTCACATCAGGACAATCTTCTAGGGCGTCGTCAACAATACCCTTTAAATCAATGGTCTTTGAACCTCGATACGAACCATCAGAAGTCAATACCATTTTTGCTCCACAATCATTGATACGAGTTGATAGCGCTGTAGAAGAAAAACCCGCAAATACCACAGAATGTACTGCGCCTATTCTTGCGCAAGCCAAAAGCGAGATTGCCAATTCTGGTATCATAGGGAGGTAAATCACTACCCTATCTCCTTTTTTGATGCCCTTTTCACTTAGCACATTGGCCATTTTACAAACTTTTTCCTTCAATTGTTTGTAAGTAATATGCCGTGCCTCTTCATTTGGATTATTAGGTTCAAAAAGTATGGCGGTCTTATCGCTTCGTATATGCAGATGCCTATCAATACAATTTTCAGTAATATTCAGTTTTGCGCCATCATACCATTTGATTTCTGGCTTTGAGAAATCCCAATCTAAAACGGTATTCCACTTTTTGCGCCAAACAAAATGCTCTTCTGCAATTTCTTCCCAAAATCCTTCTGGATTGCGAACCGATTTGCGGTACACTTGAAAATACTCTTCTAAATGTTTAATATGATAGTTACTCATGGAAAATGAAATAAGAAATTAAAAATAGCAAAAAAGAAACTTTAAGACTTATATCTTATTTCCAACTTTAGATACAAAAACAAAGGTTCACTTGTAATTTTGTTTGAACAGTTCAAGTTTAGCTCTATTTAATGTTCAATCGCTTCCCCAGCACCACTAGGTATTCTAATATTCTCAACAATTTCTTGCACTTCTTCTGGTGGCGGACTTGTAAATCGTGATACTACTATGGCAAGTACAAAATTAACGAGCATACCAACTGTGCCAAAACCCTCTGGAGAAATACCGAACCACCAATCTTGGGTAGTATTAGTTTCTGGATTACCTATCCAGCCTAACTTAAAACGTGCAATGTAATATGAAGTGATTACCAGCCCGGCTATCATTCCTGTAATAGCTCCTTCCCTATTCATTCGCTTACTAAAGATTCCCATCACAATAGCAGGAAAAAACGAAGAAGCTGCCAAACCAAAAGCCAAGGCTACTACAGAAGCTACAAATCCTGGTGGATTGATTCCAAAATAACCAGCAACAATAACGGCCAAAACCGCTGACAAGCGGGCTATCAATAATTCTTTTCTATCTGAAATTTCTGGTGCGAACTGTTTTTTGATTAAATCGTGTGAAATAGATGTAGATATCACTAACAATAGTCCAGCAGCGGTTGAAAGTGCTGCTGCCAAACCACCTGCGGCTACCAAAGCAATAATCCAATTGGGTAAGCCCGCTATTTCAGGGTTTGCCAAAACCGTAATATCTCGGTCTACATACAACTCGTTCCTTGTTGCGCTTGAGTTAGAAATTAAACGTTGTCCAACTGCCCCTCTGGCTTCTGAAAACAAGGGCTTTTTACCTTCAATCGCTGTACCTGGCAAATATTGAATTTTTCCATCTCCGTTCTTATCAGTCCATGCAATAAGTCCTGTTTCTTCCCACTTGGTAAACCAATCAGGAATTTCTTTATAAAGTGTATCTTGAACAGTTTCCATCAGGTTAGTTCTTGCAAAAACTGCAATAGCTGGCGCTGTGGTATACAAAATTGCGATAAACAATAATGCATACCCTGCAGATTTCCGAGCATCCTTAACCTTAGGTACTGTAAAAAATCGAATAATAACGTGTGGTAAACCAGCTGTTCCCAGCATTAAAGCTGCAGTGATAAAAAAGACATCCGTAGTGGATTTTGTGCCATCTGTATAAGCCGTAAACCCAAGGTCTGTCATTAATCCATCCAGCTTATCCAAAAGGTACACGCCATCACTTCCGGCTGAACCCATTCCTAATTGAGGTACAGGATTGCCCGTAGCCATAAGAGATATAAAAATTGCGGGAACCATAAAGGCGAATATCAATACGCAATATTGTGCTACCTGTGTATATGTGATGCCTTTCATTCCACCTAAAAAAGCATAGAATAAAACTACTGCCATACCAATATATACGCCAGTGTTGACCTCAACATCTAAAAATCGAGAAAAAACAACACCCACACCACGCATTTGTCCTGCTACATAAGTAAATGACACAAAAAGTGCTGCTACTACTGCTACTGTACGTGCAATGTTAGAATAGTATCTATCTCCAATAAAATCTGGCACCGTAAATTTTCCAAATTTTCTTAAATATGGCGCTAAGAGTAGCGCCAATAAAACATAGCCCCCAGTCCATCCCATTAAGTATACAGAGCCGTCATAGCCAGAGAAAGCAATAATACCTGCCATTCCTAAAAAAGAGGCTGCAGACATCCAATCTGCCGCAGTTGCCAATCCATTAGCTAAAGGAGAAACACCACCTCCTGCAACATAAAATTCTTTTGTAGAACTAGCTCTAGACCAAATAGCTATACCTATATAAAGTGCAAAAGTGATTCCTACAATGATAAACGTCCATGTTTGAATTCCCATAGTCTATTCGTTTACCCCGTATTTTTTATCCAACTTGTTCATCAATTGTACATAAACAAAAATGAGCACCACAAAAACATATATTGACCCTTGTTGAGCAAACCAAAAGCCTAGTTTAAAACCACCTAAACGGATAGTGTTTAATTCATCTAACAGAAGGATACCAAACCCATAAGAAACTATAAACCAAATTGTGAGAAGAATTGCGAGGTATTTCAAATTTTCTCGCCAGTATTTTTTACGGTCAACTTCTTTCACATTTACTTCATTCAAAATATCTACAATACTACAAAAACGAATCCTAATCGATAATTATTCAATCTCGAAAAAATAAGTTATTCTAACTAGGCCTCAAAAATAACAGTCTCAATTAAAATCCCTGAAATAATCTGATTTCGAGTAGTTTATCGATGTAATTCATCGATAAAGTGCCAAAAAAAACGACAAACAGCTAAAAAGTGTTTTTCTTTGTATTAGACAGAACCCTATAAGCTTCGAATTGAAATAAAGTAATAATTTTTGTTAAAAACTTAAACCTACTTAAATCAATGAAAATACTGACGCCCCATCTAACAGTAATTTTAATGTTGTTTTTCTGCAATATTATAACTTCTCAATCAACAATATCAGGAGAGTTAAAAAAATGGCATACGGTAACCTTATCATTTAATGGTCCAATGGTCACAGAAACTGATGACACCAACCCTTTTCTTGAATACCGATTGAACGTAACTTTCACAAGTCCTTCCGGTAAAACATGGCTTGTGCCCGGATTTTATGCTGCGGATGGAAATGCTGCACAAAGTAGCTCAAGTTCAGGAAATGTATGGCAGGTTCGTTTTACACCTAACGAAACTGGTTCATGGTCCTATTCTTCTTCCTTCAGAACAGGCAACAATATTGCAGTCTCTTTGGATAATAATGCAGGTAGTCCTACCTTTTTTGATGGGGACTCGGGCAATTTTTCAATTTCCGCTTCTAATAAAAACATTCCTGATAATAGGGCTAAGGGAAGACTAAATTATATAGGTGAACATTACTTACAGTTTGAAGAAACTAATGAATATTTTATCAAAGCTGGGTCAGACTCACCTGAAAATATGTTAGCCTTTGGTGATTTTGATAACACAAAAAACAGTAAAAATTGGTCACCTCATATAGGTGATTGGCAAACTGGAAATCCTACCTGGGGTAATGAAAAAGGAAAGGGTCTGATAGGTGCCATTAATTATCTCTCTAACAAAGGTATGAATGCTTTTTCATTTTTGACCATGAACGTAAAAGGTGATGGTAAAGATGTTTGGCCTTGGATTGCTGCCAATAATGGGGATTTTGATGGCGATTCAGGAAATGATGCAAATAATAGATTGCGCTACGATGTTTCAAAATTGGAACAATGGGAAATCTTGTTCTCACATGCTGACGCTAAAGGAATGTTTCTACATTTCAAAACTCAAGAAACCGAAAATGACCAATTATTGGACGGAGGTGAATTGGGTACGCAACGAAAATTATACTATCGTGAGCTAATAGCTCGTTTTGGTCACCATCTTGTCTTAAATTGGAATATGGGTGAAGAAAATACTCAAACCGATAATCAGCGTAAAGAAATGGCTGAATTCTTTAAAGATTTAGATCCTTATGGACACCATATAGTAATACATACTTATCCAAATCAACAAAATCAAGTTTACAACCCTTTACTAGGCAATGCTTCAGAATATACGGGTCCTTCGATTCAATCCGGTATCAACAACATTCATAATGACGTCAAGAAATGGGTTATAGATTCAAGAAATTCAGGTAAAAAATGGGTCGTGGCCAATGATGAACAAGGTGGAGCCCAAGTTGGGGTAGCCGCAGATGCCAATTACAGCGGTGACAAGGGTAGCCAAGGTGATAATCGCAACGATGTCCGAGACAAAGTGTTATGGGGCACCCTTATGGCAGGCGGGTCTGGCGTAGAATATTATTTTGGTTATGGAACGGGAGAAACTGATCTTACCGCACAAGATTTTAGGAGTCGCGATACAAAATGGAGCGATGCTAAAATAGCCATTGACTTTTTTAAGGAAAATATTCCGTTTTGGGAGATGCAATCGGATGATGGGTTGACTTCGGACAACAATGACTACTGCTTTGTGAAAGATGGTGAGGTCTATCTAGTCTACCTTCCCGATGGTGGCTCTGCAAATTTAGATTTATCAAATGTCAACGGTACTTTTAGTATAAAATGGTTTGATCCTAGAAATGGTGGTAACCTCAATGATGGCAGTGTTACTGAAATTACCGGTGGTGGCAATAAAAGTATTGGTAATCCGCCAAGCAATGATTCTTCTGACTGGACTGTGTTGATTGAAAAAACAAGCGATGATGGTGACGGAAATGATGATAGTGACATGGGTGACAATTCTGATGGCAACTGTAATGTAGATTATGTAGAAAATGATGGTTTGGTCGTTATAGAAGTAGAAAATTTGGAAGTGGGCAATGGTTGGGTAGAAAAAAATTCCATTAGTGGTTTTTCAGGCACCTCCTATCTTGAGTGGGAAGGGGGAGATAATTTTAATTCGCCTGGAATCGGACTCATTACTACTCAAATACAAATAAACAGTCCTGGAACTTACCTGTTTAGATGGCGGTCAAAGGTAGGTGAAGGAAACAATAGCACCGAAAGTAATGATTCATGGCTCAGATTTCCTGATGCGGATGATTTTTTTGGTGAAAAAAATAATGGTAGTATTGTTTACCCCAATGGAAGTGGCAAAACCCCAAATCCCAATGGCTCAAGTTCCGATGGCTGGTTCAAAGTCTTTCTAAGTGGTACAACGGATTGGACTTGGTCCACCAATACTAGTGATAATGATTCCCATAAAATTTATGTATCCTTCGACAAGCCTGGCACCTATACTCTAGAAATTGCTGGCAGGTCAAACCATCATTTACTTGATAGAATTGTTTTGAGCAATGATTTTGCTAATGCAACAGATTTAAGTTTGGAAGAATCAATATGTAATGAAAATACAGGGGGAGAAGCAGTTGCCGTTTCCAGCATCAGTTTGAGCCCTGAAAATCCGACCATAACAATCGACGACTCATTAGAATTAATCGCCGAAGTTTTGCCCGCAAATGCCACTAACAAGGCTATAACTTGGTCGAGCGGTGATGGAACCATTGCAATCGTTAATGATGATGGAACGGTAACCGGAGTTTCAGAAGGAACCGTGACTATCACAGTGACTACTGAAGATGGAAGTTTTACTTCAGAATCGTTAGTAACTGTCATTAGTGGTATGGAAGCAGTTGCCGTTTCCAGCATCAGTTTGAGCCCTGAAAATCCGACCATCGCAATCGATGCCTCATTAGAATTAATCGCCGAAGTTTTGCCTGCAAATGCCACTAATAAAGCAGTAAGTTGGTCGAGCGATGATGAGACCATTGCAACCGTTGATGATAATGGAACGGTAACCGGAGTTTCAGAAGGAACCGTGACTATCATAGTGACTACTGAAGATGGAAACTTTGTATCCGAATCCTTTATAGCTATTATCACTAATGATATCGCCGAAGGTGTTAAAGTTTATCCGAATCCAGCTCTTTCCAATACAAATGTCAATATTGTTGGTATTGAAAATGGTACTTATGAAATGGCTCTTTATTCTTTATCAGGTAGTTTGGTGTTACAGAAGACCATTGAAATTAAAGGAAATTATAATATTTCGCTTAATAATTTAACTGAAGGTCTTTATTTATTGAACTTAAGAAATATTGATAATCTTTATGTAGAAAAAATATTTATTAGATAAAAGTAGTTTCATTAAGATATTCCTGAACATTCTGCCCAATCCGTTCTTGAATATTAGAAACATCAGCTTTCACAAAAGCTTCCCCCATAATACTTTCATAGAGCTCAATGTAACGCTCTGAGACCGATTTAATATATTCATCGTTCATTTCTGGTACTGATTGACCTTCTAGGCCTTGAAACCCTTTAGAAATCAACCATTGCCGTACAAATTCTTTAGAGAGTTGCTTTTGGGCTTCACCCCTAGCCTGTCTTTTAGCATAGCCTTCTGCATAAAAATAGCGTGACGAATCCGGGGTATGGATTTCGTCGATAAGCACAATATTACCATCTTTAGTTTTGCCAAATTCGTATTTGGTATCTACTAGAATCAATCCTTGCTTTGCGGCAATTTCCGTACCACGTTGAAATAAAGCCCTAGTGTATTTTTCCAAAACCTCATAATCCTCTTTGGAGACAATGCCTTTCTTTAAAATATCAGCTTTTGAGATATCTTCATCATGATCTCCTTTTTCGGCTTTTGTAGCAGGGGTAATTATTGGCTCAGTAAATTTGTCGTTTTCTTTCATTCCATCAGGCATTGACTCCCCACAAAGCATTCGTTTGCCCGTTTTATATTCGCGAGCTGCATGACCAGACATATAGCCTCGTATCACCATTTCTACTTTGAAAGGTTCACAAGCTTTACCAACAGCAACATTAGGGTCAGGTGTAGCTAATAACCAATTGGGGGCAATATCTTCTGTAACCTGCATCATTTTTGTTGCAATCTGGTTTAAGATTTGCCCTTTATAGGGAATACCCCTTGGCATTACAACATCAAAGGCTGATAGGCGGTCTGTAGCCACCATCACCAAAATATCATTTTCTAAGGTATAAACTTCCCTTACTTTTCCTTTATATACCGACTTTTGTCCAGAAAAGTAAAAATCAGTGTCCATTACGGTATTTGACATGCTAAGCTAGTTTTGGTGCTCAATATTTTTGTAAGCGTCAATAACTTTTTTGACCAATTTATGACGAATGACATCTTTGTCATCCAAATAAATGATACTGATACCTTCAGTGTTTTTTAATATTAGCAAAGCCTCTTTTAATCCTGAAATGATACGACGGGGTAAATCTATTTGTCCGGGATCACCGGTCAGTAAAAACTTAGCATTTTTGCCCATTCGGGTCAAAAACATCTTCATTTGGGCATGCGTGGTATTCTGTGCTTCGTCCAAAATGACAAATGCATTATCTAAAGTACGACCGCGCATAAAAGCCATAGGTGCAATTTGAATAGTTCCATCTTCTATATACTTTTCTAACTTTTCAGGAGCAATCATATCACGGAGCGCATCATACAAAGGTTGCATGTACGGGTCTAATTTCTCTTTTAAATCACCAGGAAGAAAACCTAAGTTTTCTCCAGCCTCGACTGCCGGTCTTGTTAGTATAATACGGCGCACCTGCTTTTCTTTTAGAGCTTTTACGGCTAGTGCCACACCTGTATAGGTTTTACCTGTACCAGCAGGCCCGATAGCAAAAACCATATCGTGTTTTTTACTGGCATCTACCATTCTGCGTTGATTGGCAGTTTGCGCTTTAATCAACCTTCCACTAACACCATGAACCAAAACCTCACCACTGGCCTTGGAAGAATTTTCTTGTTCTCCATTACTTGTCAATACCCTTTCAATAGAATTTTGATCTAGTTTGTTGTATTTGGCAAAATGCTCGGTAAGCATATCAAAACGCTTATCAAATTCTTCAAGAAGCTCTTCATCACCATAAACTTTAATCTTACTGCCTCTGGCAACAATTTTAAGCTTTGGGAAATACTTTTTTAATAATTCTATGTTTTCGTTTTGTTGCCCAAAAAAATCTCTTGGGCTAATTTCGGTGAGTTCTATTACAAGTTCGTTCAAAGAAATTTTACTATTTATGGGGTTTGTGGAATTTAGGAAAAAATTACTCTTCCTTTTTGTTTAATTTTACGTCTTATACTCGTACACAAACATAGTCAAAAAAAGCCTTTTTTAGCGCAAAAACATATTAACAGACTGCATGGCAATCATTACATTAACGACAGATTTTGGGTACAAAGACCATTTTGTTGCAGGCATAAAGGGAACTATTCTAAATGAAGTTCCGAATGCAAATATTGTTGATATTTCTCATGCTGTTTCTCCATTAGATGTGCAAGAATGCGCATACATCTTGAAAAATGCTTACCCCTATTTCCCAAATGGCACTATCCATATTATTGGCATGGATTCTGAAGTTTCCCCAGAAAATCAACATATTGCAGCTGAATTGAATGGCCATTACTTTATAGGTGCGAACAACGGGGTTATCTCATTGATTGCAAAAGAACTGAATCTCGACCAATTGGTTGAGATTAACATTCCGAATACTTCGATAAATTCGTTTCCTTCTATGGAAATATTTACTAAAGTAGCGAGTCACTTGGCAAGAGGAGGCAAACTTGGGGTAGTTAGCAAACCGTTCAAAAACCTTAAAGAAATTAGGGAATTAGAACCTAGAGTCACCAATGATGGGCGAACAATAATCGGCAATGTAATCTATACTGATAATTATGGTAATGTGGTTACTAATATTACCAAGGCTATATTTGAGGCCTATAGAAATGGACGAGCTTTTGAAATCATTGCACGGCGTCAAAAAATAACTTCAATACACAATAGCTATAATAGCATCATAAATTTTGAACTGCCAGAAAATAAGCGATTAGGACCTAGTGATTTACTCGCATTATTCAATTCTTCAGGATATATTGAGCTCGCTATTTACAAAAGTGATTTAAAGTCTGTCGGGGGAGCCTCAACTTTATTAGGCCTTAAACATCTTGACATGATAACCATAAACTTTTTATAAATGTTAGTGCGAATTGTAAAATTGACTTTTAAAACAGAAAATATTTCTAGTTTTGAATCGCTTTTTGAGGAAACGAAAAAAAATATTAGAAATTTTGAAGGTTGCACCCTATTGGAATTGTATCAAGACCAAAAGCATCCTAATATCTTTTTCACTTATAGCTATTGGGAGAATGCAAATAATCTGGAAAGTTACCGAAAATCTGAATTTTTCAAATCGGTCTGGTCACAAACCAAAGTATTATTTGATGCCAAACCTGAAGCATGGAGCGTAACGAAAAAAGCCATTTTGAGCTAAAAATTCTATGATAGCCATTTTTAAGAAAGAAATTCAATCGTTTTTCACATCTTCCATCGGGTATTTGATTATTGGGCTATTCCTACTTCTAAATGGGCTTTTTCTCTGGGTATTCAAGGGTAATTTCAACATCTTTGATTATGGTTTTGCTGATTTAAGTAACTTTTTCCTATTGGCTCCTTGGGTGTTTCTTTTTTTGATTCCTGCAATTACGATGAAAAGTTTCTCTGAAGAACATAAACTAGGCACTTTAGAATTACTATTGATTAAACCTGTCAGCATTCTCCAGTTGGTTTCTGGCAAATTTTGGGGTTCCTTCGCGCTCTGTCTTATTGCGGTCATACCTACTACTATCTACGTCTTTTCAATATCTAGTTTGGGTATAGTAGAGGGTAATTATGATTTTGGAGTGGTAATCGGGTCGTATTTTGGATTGTTGTTTCTAATAGCTGCTTATACCAGTATTGGCCTTTTTTCATCTTCTATTTCTGATAATCAGATTCTCTCTTTCATCATTGCCATTGTACTCTGCTTCTTCCTCTTTTTTGGATTTGAAGCGCTCGCAACTTTAATTACCGATGGGCATAAGCTGCAAGTAATAAAATCATTTGGGGCTAAAGCTCATTTCGAAGTTATTGCACAAGGCATCATTGATACTCGAGATATTATCTATTTTTTGGTATTGACTTTCTTTTTTATCTATCTGACTTATGCACAACTTAAAAATTTAAACAAATGAGAAAAAAGGTCATTCTAAGTTTGTTTAAAGGATTAGGATTCTTGATAGCTACCAACATTCTGGCTAGTTTTATTTATGCTCGCTTTGATTTGACTGAAGACAAAAGATATACCCTTTCAGAAGAAGCTATTTCTACTATTGAAAAATTTAATTCCCCCGTAATCATTGATGTTCTACTAGAAGGGAATTTACCTGCTGAGTTTGCCAAACTTAAAACTGAAACGATTCTGCTTTTGGAGCAGTTTCAATCGAAGAACGACATCATCCAATTTAACTTCATTAACCCTTTAAAAGATGTTGAAAATCAACAACAGACCATTGCAGAATTACAGCAATTAGGTTTAATCCCTGCCAATGTAACTATTGAAGAAGATGGAAAAGTATCAAATGAATTGGTATTTCCATGGGCCATGGTGAATTATGACAATACTACAGTAAAAGTTCCACTATTAAAGAACAAATTAGGTGCTACCTCCGAAGATCGCATCAACAATTCGGTTCAGCAATTGGAATATGCTTTTGCAGATGCCTTTACCAAATTGGCAATCGAAGAAAAGAAGCGTGTAGCTGTTATTAAAGGCAATGGTGAGCTTGATGATATTTTTTTGGCCGATTACTTAACCTCTATTCGTGATTACTACAATATCGGTGCGATTACTTTAGATTCTGTTAGTAGTAATCCGCAAAATGTTTTAGACCAACTAAATAATTTTGACTTGGCATTAATTGCAAAACCAACAGAACCTTTTAGTGATCAAGAAAAATTCATTCTAGATCAGTATATTATAAATGGCGGAAAGTCTATTTGGCTTATAGACCAAGTTGGCATTGAACTTGACAGCCTTTTTAATAAAGACGGAAGTGCCATAGCACTTCGCAGAGATTTAAATTTAGATGATTTTTTCTTTAAATATGGTGTTCGAGTCAATCCCGTTTTGATCAATGATCTATACAACACCCCTATTGTATTGGCATCAGGTGAAGCCAACGACTCACAGTACAATCCACTACCATGGATTTATCATCCAATGGTTTTCTCAAAAAATGACCATCCTATCAACACCAATATTGAAGCATCACGATTACAATTTGCAAATTCCATTGATACCATAACCAATCAAAATGATAAAACGATTTTACTACGTTCTTCTCCCTTGTCAAAATCTGATGGTGTACCAAAGCAAATCAGTCTTTCTATGTTAAACGTTCAACCAAAAAAAGAATCTTATTTAAAAAAAGGAAATCTTCCGTTAGCTGTATTGATTGAAGGAGAGTTCATTTCAGCTTTTGCCAATAGGGTCAAGCCAGTTAAACTGAAAAATGCACTAAAAAAAGGTGGTGAAAACCAAATGTTGGTTGTAGCTGATGGCGATATTATCAAAAATCAAATTAGAAATAATAGACCACTTGCATTGGGATATGACAAGTGGACCAATAATACTTATGGTAACAAAGAATTCTTGGTCAATAGCATCAATTACCTTCTTGATGATACGGGACTTATAAACATTCGAAACAAAAAAGTGACCATTCCACTTTTAGATATCCAAAAAATCAAGAATCAAAAATCAAAATGGCAACTGATAAACATTGGTGTTCCAGTGACTATCACATTACTCTTGGGGCTTATGTTCAATTTCTTCCGCAAAAAGAAATTTGGTCTTTAGATGTTGATAAAATTGTTTTAGAAGAAGACAGTTTTAAAATATCTTTGTTTTCACTGGTTTAGAAAGCTATATCTTCATTTATTGGCTTTAAACCAACAAAGAACCATGTAAATTGACAAAATGAAATTTATTGTATCAAGCACCTATTTATTAAAACAACTTCAAGTTTTAGGCGGAGTAATCAATAGCAGTAATACACTGCCCATATTAGATAATTTTCTTTTTGATTTAAGTAAATCCAAATTGACAGTTTCTGCATCAGATTTAGAAACTACTATGAGTTCTGTCCTTAAAGTGGATTCAGAATCAGAAGGAGCCATTGCGGTGCCTGCCAGATTACTTTTAGATACTTTAAAGACATTTCCAGAGCAACCTCTTACTTTTATTGTTGAAAACAATAATATTATTGAAATTAGTTCAAACCATGGTAAATATGCATTGGCTTACGCTGATGGTGCAGAATTTCCAAAAGCTGTAGAACTCTCAAATCCAAGCTCTACCGACATAATGGGCGATATTTTGGCAACAGCAATCAATAAAACTATTTTTGCCGCTGGTAATGACGATTTAAGACCTGTGATGAGTGGTGTCTTTTTTCAGTTTTCATCAGAGAATTTGACCTTTGTTGCAACAGATGCACACAAGTTGGTAAAATACCAACGAAATGATGTTCAGGCGACGGAAGTAGCAGAGTTTATTATGCCTAAAAAGCCTTTGAATCTGCTAAAAGGAATTTTAGCGGGCTCAGAATCTGAAGTTAAAATTGAATATAACGAGAGTAATGCTAAATTTACTTTTGATGACACTGAACTTATTTGTCGATTGATAGATGGAAAGTACCCGAATTATGAAGCTGTGATTCCAAAAGAAAATCCGAACCAGCTCTCAATTTCAAGAAATCAACTTTTAAGCTCGGTACGAAGAGTATCTATTTTTTCTAATAAAACGACGCACCAGATTCGGCTTAAAATTGCAGGTGCTGAATTAAATATTTCAGCTGAAGATGTTGATTATAGCAATAAAGCTGAAGAACGTTTGTCATGCGCCTATCAAGGTGACGATATGCAGATTGGTTTCAATTCTAGATTTCTGGTTGAAATGTTGAACAACTTATCTTCTGATGAAGTTTCATTAGAAATGAGCTTGCCCAATCGTGCGGGAATATTGACCCCAGCTGACGGACTTGATGAAGGAGAACAAGTGACCATGTTAGTTATGCCAGTAATGCTCAACAGTTAAACAAACCAACCCATTATATTGAAAAGGTAGTGTCTAATAACACTACCTTTTTTATTTTATAAACTTAATAGTTAAAAAATATGAAGGTGATTCTCCATTTGCAGCTTTAACAGCATTCACTATTGGTAAAACAAACCCTAATATTCCCACTCCAATTAAAGTTAAAATTCCCAATCCTAATAATAATATTGCAGGAATACTCAAAACAATATAAAGGAGCATGCTTAATTGAAAGTTAATGATAGATCTGCCATGCTCAGCCATACCGGTAACATTATTCTTTGAGCTCAGCCATATTATTAATGGCACTAGAAACCCGCCAAAACCAGTTACATAATGTAATAACTGTGTCAAATGGGTTATAGATACTAGTGTGTTGTCTTTTCTTAAAACATTTTGATTTACTACTTCCATTTTTGATTGATTTAATGATGTATTTATTGGTAGCATTTTTTACAAAAATGTTACAACCACAGTCTAATTCGTATTTTTGCCATATGTCATACAATGATAACATCATAGCTCTTGCAAGCCCCTCTGGTACTGGAGCAATTGCGGTAATTCGTATATCTGGAAAAGATGCTATCAGCATAGTTTCGAAAAAATTTCAATCCGTTCGAAATAAGAAACTTGAAAATCAAAAAACGCATACAATTCACTTAGGGCACATAGTTGATGAAGGTAAAATCATTGATAAGGTTTTGGTATCTATATTCAAAGATCCTAATTCTTATACAGGTGAGAATGTAGCTGAAATATCTTGTCACGGGTCGCCCTATATTCAACAACAAATCGTTCAGCTTTTTTTACGCAATGGATGTAGGTCTGCAAAAGCTGGGGAATTTACCCTTAGGGCATTTTTAAATGGTAAAATGGATTTAAGCCAGGCTGAAGCCGTGGCCGATTTGATCGCAAGTGACAGTGAAGCAGCACATCAAATTGCAATGCAACAAATGCGCGGTGGCTTTAGTAATGAGATTGCTCATCTGAGACAAGAATTATTGGACTTTGCATCATTGATTGAATTAGAGCTGGACTTCTCTCAAGAAGATGTAGAATTTGCCGATAGAGCCCAATTTAAAGAGCTCCTAAGTAAAATAACAGAGCTATTAAAAAAGCTAATTGATTCCTTTGCCCTCGGCAATGTTATCAAAAATGGAATACCCGTTGCTATTGTTGGTGAACCAAATGTTGGTAAATCAACTTTATTGAACACCTTGCTAAACGAAGAACGCGCTATTGTAAGTGATATTCCTGGTACCACACGTGACACTGTTGAAGATCAAATATCAATCGGTGGAATCAATTTTAGATTTATTGATACTGCTGGAATACGCGAAACCCATAATAAGGTAGAACAAATAGGAATAGCCAAAGCCTTTGAAAAAATAGAACAAGCTCGATTGGTTATTTATCTTATTGAAGCCTCAAAAGATAAAAAAGAAGACATAAAAAGGTTGGAACAAGAATATTCGGATAAGAAAATAGTATTAATCGCCAATAAAGTTGATGAAGCAAATGCAGAAAATTTGCTAAGACTAAAAAATGATTTTCCTTCAATTCAACTAATTTCTGCAAAAACAGGAAAGGGCGTAGAAGATTTAAAACAAAAATTACTCAAACTTTCAAATGCGGGTGAATTGGGCAAAAATGATACTATAGTAACTAATAACCGTCATTATGACGCGTTGCTCAAAGCCTTAGAATCAATTCAGAAAGTAAAAGAAAGCATGGAAATAGAGCTTTCGAGCGATTTAATGACCATTGATATTAGAG
Organism: Croceitalea rosinachiae; assembly: GCF_031846445.1. Lineage (NCBI taxonomy): Bacteria > Pseudomonadati > Bacteroidota > Flavobacteriia > Flavobacteriales > Flavobacteriaceae > Croceitalea > Croceitalea rosinachiae. The sequence goes on from NZ_JAVRHR010000002.1 coordinate 1,011,506, forward strand.
AAGCGCTGTTCCACCTTGGTGAGATAACAGGTAATGTAACAACTGACGACTTACTAGGAAATATATTCTCTAATTTCTGTATCGGGAAGTAAATAAGTTTATTTTTTTATTTCTTATAAGGAGTTCGGCACTTTGAGCGATTTATGGAGGAAAACCCAGAGGCAGGTGCGCTTTACGAAGAATGGCGCGACCCCACAGGCAAAAAGTAGTTTGCGCCCTACGGAATTTCTTTTTACCCGCCTCTGGCGGGCTTCTCGCTTATCTTCCCGAACGCGGAAGAAATTCCACAGGAGCCATGCGCAAAGTTTTGGGGTAAGATTTGGGAATCAAATAGAATAACATTAATAATGTCCAAATTTGCTATATATAGATAAATAGAGTATCTTTATCTTCTAAAAACAGATAAAATGAACATAAGTTTCACAAAAACACAAGAAGAATATATCTCTAAACAGGTTAAATCTGGAGAGTATCAAAACAATAGCGAGGTAATAAGAGATGCACTTCGATTGCATCAAATTTATCGCGATAAGGTGATTGCAGACTTAAGGGCAGAGATTGAAAAAGGTTTAAATAGTGGTATTAGCATAAGGTCAGTGAAAGACATTATCGAGGCCAAGCGTAAATCTAGGAAAACCGCTTGATGGGAAACGACAAACTTAAATCCTTTCTATTATCCAATGATGCCGATGCGGATTTAGATGAAATCTTTGACTATACAGAAACTGAACATGGTTTTAATCAAGCTGTTAAATACTTATCAGATTTGGATAACTTGTTTGAGCGGTTGGTCAAAAATCCCAATCTCGGAAAAGAGCGAAAGGAAATAAAGAAAGGCATTTATAGTATTGTTGAACAGGAGCATATCATTTTTTATGAAATACATGAAGAGTATATCTTAATTGCAAGGGTCTTACATGGTAGAAGGGATATCCCTAAATTTATCAAATGACCAAGTTGAAAGTATTTGTTATGAAAACAATCTCTCGAAAACAATACCTATCTGCAACCAGTCGTTTAGAAGAATTAATTAATCTAGTCGATGACAATACACCTTTGGATAGTCTATTGGCTAAAGAGTTTCTCAGAGTTTCAGACATTATTGAAGAATACGAGAGTATTCACTATCCAATGGAAGATTCGAATCAATAGGTATGGAAAACAAAAATACTACTAAAAGAAACCAAAGGTTTTCACCTATTTTCCACCTCGAATGCCCCTACCCCACTGTTTATGGACGTAGTAAAATATTGCATCGGGGAAATAACCTTTAAAAACTCCGAATCGTAAAGTGTATCTTTGTATTCCAAATTTTATGCATGTTTACTTTTTTTTCAAAGAAAGAATATCTTGTCGACCACTTATCTGGACTCATTGATATTCATAATCATATACTACCAGGAATTGACGATGGTGCAAAAACAGTAGAAGAATCTATTGATTTGATTAAGAGTTTTGGAGAATTTGGAATAAAAGATTTTATCTGCACCCCGCATATTATGAGTGGTTATTACGAGAATACTCCAGAAACCATAAAAAAATCCTTTATAAAACTTAGAAAGGAGCTTGAAGAGAAGAAGATCGTAAATGCCAATTTAAGCTATGCCGCCGAACACATGATTGATTCAAGTTTTGATGAGCTTTTGGAAAACAATATGATTATCCCTCTAAATTCAAGTCATATACTTATTGAAATGTCCTATCTACAACCTAGCATCAATTTTGAAGCTTCCATCGGACTGATAAAAAATAGAGGGTATTTCCCTATTTTTGCGCATCCTGAACGATATCAATATTTGAATAATGATATTAGAAATTATTATGCCTATAAGCCCTTAGGTATTAAACTTCAACTTAATTTACTTTCTCTGGGAGGTCATTATGGAAAAGAACCAAAACAAACATCTTTAAAACTCTTGGAAATGGAAAAGTATGATTTCTTGGGCAGTGATGTGCATAACATTGAACATTTAGATACTCTCAAGGAAATAAAAATCCAACCAAAGGTATTGGATGAAATTTATCGTCTTAAGTCCAACAATCAACTTTTTTTCACTGAAAGTAACTCAAACTAAAAATGATACCTTTTCTTTTTAGGTTTTCCATAGCCATACCCATATTACCCGGCATATCCCAAATTTGGGGGCATTTACACTGTTAACAATAAACGACAGACCTTTTAACTTACCTTCTTTTTACATCTGTATAGGAAAACCAATTACATTTGTTTCGGTAGTACCTGCCCTAGTTACATAAGGAGTTTGATCTGCATTTTCACTTATCAATACTGGTTTTTTACTCCAAGAATTGGTTTCAACTTATTTAAAATTGAAAATTATTTATTGTAGGAATATTATCTTAAAAGAAGTTACAAGTACATTAAAAATTAATACAAAAAAGTTCGGGCCCTAAAAAAGTCCAACCCTGGTCTTTTTTAATTAGTACACTTGCCTAGCTAGTGTCTTTTTATTATCAAAAATCGACCTGATTCATATATTCTTCAATATTTTCATAACCATCACCATCAAAATCTCCCCGGTAACTTTGATCTAAATTTCCAAATTGTTGTATTTCCCATGAATCGGACATACCGTCGTTATCAGTATCATAATTAGTTGGTCGGATATTTGAAGGTATGTTAGGCAACACCCAGTTTGCAGCAACCTTTGGCTTATAGTCGATGTTGTCCCGCAGAACGGAAAGCATCTTTACATCGAAAGAATCTCGGTATTCTTGAACTTCTCCACTATCATCAAGATACTTATAAGCACCTATATCCCCATTAACTACCAACCTATTAAAAGCATCTTGTGCCGTGGTCTCTGCCCAGGGATTGGGTACGGTGGATGGGAATTGTGAAGCCGCAATGTTCAAAGGGTCAGCAATCCTATTCCTATCTGGATTATTAATCCAAAGAACTGTATTGTCCTCCGAATCATTGCCCTTAAGATCAATTGTTCCCGAATTGTATCCGTTTATTTTAATGGATCCACTATACACATTTCTGCGCGTAAACACTTGGGGCACATCATTTGATTCCAGACCTCCAATCCAAGAATATACGCCATTGGTTCTTTGATAATAATTACCTAGATGGTTCAATCGAATGTCATGGTAAACTCTGCTGGATTTGGACTGACCATTGTGAATCACGTTATTGACTACTTCTCCAAACCCATCAAATGCCATATTAGGAGCACGGTTTGTTGATATTAATACGTTATTCAAGTAACTAATGTTATCAATAAGTTCTTCGGGATTGCTCGGCCGGTCAGGATTTACTTCAGTATAAAGACCTGTATGGCCATCAGCAAAAAGTCCATATTGGAACGTTTGTCCTTTGTTGGTACAAGGACAATTAGGCGCCGTAACGTTCTCTTGCCTCACTGCAGAACCTGCAATTTTATCTGGTGCAAAACTACCTGAGACATGATCAAGCATCAAATCGTTGACCCCAGTGAAATGAAATGCCCACGTTTGACGATCATCTTTTGTGGAAAGTACACCTTCAATATTAAAAATGGGGCGTGACCTTAAATAACGTATAATGATATTACCTTGGTCAGGATTAAAGCCACCGATTCTGAAGGTTCCGCCTGTTAAAGTAATGCCCCCCCGGGGTGCTGATTGGCCAAAAACCGTTTTCCCACGGACATAAATTCCCTGTCCATTTCCTTTGGGCCAATTCTTCGTTCCCCCAACGCCAATGTCAATATTACCGCTTACGTTGAATACAATATATCCAACATCATGGAGTGTTAAAGCATCTTGAAGACCACCTGTGTAATACGCATCATTAACACCGTTTTCAGAATGGAATGTTGCAGCTACAGTGTCATCAAGTGTATCGACTATGTATAGGATCTTACCTCTTCCTCCTGTTGCATTGGACCCCCCACCAAAAGCGGTTGGAAATGCTTTTAACGGTCCCGTGTACTCTTGATTAGAGTCATCCGTATCGGGATTAGTATTATCCTCGATGTTGATATTATCTTCTTCGGTGTTGGTATTATCGTTTTCATCAGTTGCAGTCTCAATATCAGATTCGGAATCAGCCAATACATATTCATTGAACAGGTCAGAATCTTTTGAACAAGAAAAAATAATAAATAATGATGCTGTATATAATAACACCTTGAGTGGGGAATTAGTGTTTTGATTCATGGGGAATATAGGTTAAGAATATTAAGTACTCAATGTTTGGGTCTTAAAATTATTTAATATTTAAGCTTAATCGATGAAAATCATGATATTTTCGATGAAATACACTTTTATAATACAATAGTTGTGCGCTTTACAAAACCTTTTAGACTTTCATTAATTTTTTTCGATAAAACGCTTGTTTTCTTAACAAATCTTTCGCACTAAGCACAATATTGAAATATATTTTAAGCACTTAAGTAATACGCCGAAAGAATCGGTTTTGGATTTTTATCGATGATTTATTCGACAAAGTGCAAGTTTTTTTAACATTTTTGGGAGGTATAAACATCATGGAAGGATAATCCCTATTTAGCATTAGTTTTAGCAGAAAATAACTGATCCAACATATAATATATTGCATATAGTACGTTATTAATGAGGTAAATTGCAAAAGACGTATGTAACGAATCCGATAGTCATAAGAATTGATGTAGCATCTAGGTTCAATTAATTAATACCATTGTTTAAAAGCCTGATATCAGGAGTAAAAATTGTAATAACAAAATATCAAGATAATTTTATGAAGGAAAGACCAACTATCATCTATATCATGTCTAATCAACGATCTGGTTCTACACTAATTGAGAATGTGCTTTCAAAATCTTCCCAAATTGTTTCGTTAGGGGAAGCGGCTCTTTTGAGCGGACATATTCATAAGACCGGACCCGGTAGTAATTGGGATTGGAATTGTTCTTGTGGTGAAAGTTTATTGGAATGTGATTTTTGGAATAAAATATATAGAAAGCTGGAAATTTCAGACCCCAGAGAAATCACTAATACGAGGATTGACAATCCTAAAGGGGAAGATAAGGCAAAGCAAAAATCAAATAATGATAAGGTTAAAGCCTTGATGAACCAGATTTACAAAGCTGTCTTTGAAACCACTAAATGTAACGTATTGGTTGACTCTTCTAAGGAAGCGTTTCATGGGACTTCTCTTTATCAAAATTCCCCCTTTAATTTTAAATTCATCTATTTGAGAAGGGATTTACGTGCCGTATCAATTTCAAAACAAAAATGGTGGAAAAGATACGGTGGGGAAGACAAAAGCCTTTTAAGGTTTCTGTTGTCCAACTATTTACATAGAATGAGATATTCATCAATGCTTCGAAGTGTAAAGAAAGAAGATATTTATTACCTCAAGTACGAAGAATTTTTCGATAATCCTCAGAAGATATTGGACGAAATGTCAAACTTTTTTGGCTTTGATGCATATGAGATGCCTGAATATATGGAACTAAACAATGACCACACAATAGCTGGTACTCCGAACCGCTTTGAGAAGAGAAAGATCAAATACGATGATCAATGGCATAGTACCGCCAAAAAACTTCCCCTTTTCAATGCCTTAGGTTATATACTTAACAAAATCGGATGAGTCTTAGCGGCAAAATTAAGCACGCAGGTAAATGGCAGTCTTTTTCTGTCCTATCTCTAAGCGTTTTGCAGATTCTTTACTTTTCCATCATGACCCGGATTTTATTTAAAGAAGACTATGGTCTCATGGCGATTATCAATGCAATAATAGGTATTGGAAATATTTTTATACAAGGGGGTATGGGATCTGCATTAATACAAAGAAAGGAAATAAATAACAGGCATATTAATGGCGCCTTGCAAACGAGCCTGCTTTTAGCAGTAATATTGTATATCGTTTTTTATATTATCGCCCCATTTATTGCTTCCTCATATAACGACCTTAGGTTAGATAGTCTCATTAAAGTATCGTCCTTAAATCTTATATTGCTTGCGCTGAGTAATATTTCAGTCAATTTGCTTTTTAAATATTACTACTTTAAAAACGTCGCGATAGTTCAAATTATCTCAAATATAATCGGCTATGGTACCGGCGTTTATTTAGCAATGAATAATCATGGAGTATGGTCTCTTGTTATTGCGACCCTTATAGCCTCTTTACTAAGTGCTATAGCTTTGCTTTATTTAGCTCCTATAAAAATCAGCCTAAAAGTACATTATAAAGAAGCCCGTGAGTTGTTTGGTTTTGGTTCAGGTATGATGTTATTGACGTTTAGCAATTTTTTATCGAATAAGGGGCTGAATCTGATTTTTGGAAAAATCTTTGCACAAGATATATTAGGTGTCTATGAAAGAGCCTCTACGGTAAAGGATATACCCAGTAAATTTCTTGCGCAGATTATAAATAAAGTTATGTTTCCGGTGATGTCTGAAATACAGGATGAGAAGGAAAGGTCGATTAGAATTTACAAATTTGGGTTGGGGTTAAGCAACTCGATTATGATTCCTACTACGGTTTTACTAGTTTTTTTTTCAGCTGAAATTGTACAAATTCTAATGGGAGCGAAGTGGTCAGAGGCTGTAATACCTCTGCAAATTATGTTTCTAGTTCTGACTTTCAGTAATTCCGGAAAAATGACAGATACAGTTATTAGGGCCCAAGGTTTAATTTATAAAAATGTCACTCGCAAGTACATTTTTATGGTAATCATCCTAGTACTTTCTGGAGTATTAGGTTATTTATATGGAATCAATGGTGCGGCCGTTGGAATTGTTATAAGTCATTTTATAAACTATGCGATGATGATTGTTTTAGTAAAAAATGTTTTCAAGGGATCAATTGGAGAATATTTTTATAAGCCCTTTAAAGAAGGGCTAAAGCTAGGCCTCTATCTTGGATTTTTGATCTTTGGATATAAATACTTATTCAATTTATGGGGAAAAACCGATGTCGTTATGTTTATTGTATTTATAGTAGGTTTGTTGATATTGTGTGCTGTTTTGGTAAAGTCTAAACCTACTGTATTTGGGCAATATTTAGAAACGACAATTAGAAATACATTGGACATAAGGTAATACTGTTATTTTAAGTATAGTAGGATTATAAATATTTTGAGTTTTAATTATGAAAGAGCAATCACCAATTAATTTCTGGGGCATAGGAGCTCAAAAAGCAGGGACTTCATGGTTATATTACAATTTGTCTAAAAAACCAGAGTTTGTGATTCCTCCAGTAAAGGAAATGCATTATTTTGACAGGGACACCAAATACCCTTCGCCAAACATCCTTTCCAAAACCCAGGTTCGAGATAGGATTACCAGCTTCGCCTATTTAAAAAAGGCTTCAAGATCCATTATATCAACAATTGTTAAGGGAAAATTTAAGAATCTTCCTTTTACATTTAAATGGTTCTTCTCTGATTATAGCGATGAATGGTATATTTCAGTTTTTGCCCCTTTAAAGGGAATTAAAGGCGAGATAACACCTAGCTATTCCATGCTAAGCAAGCAAGATATATCCAGAATGCATGCGATGGCTCCTGAAGCTAAGTTAGTTTTAATGCTCAGAAACCCCGTTGATAGAGCCTGGTCTCATTTTAGGCATACTAAAAAAGGTATTAAAGGATTTAATCTTGATAACGTCAAAGAGGATGACATTATAGCTTTTATGCAAAGTGAAGGGCAGCAACTAAGGTCGGATTATGTGCGTACCATTAACAACTTTACCAGTGTTTTTCCTAAAGAGCAACTATTGATCGGTTTTTTTGATGCAATAATGGATGCACCAGAGCAATTGCTTGAGGAGGTGATACACTTTATTTCATCCAAAAATGAATCTGAGGAAGGGTTGAAAAAATCTTGGAATGTTAACGATTCGACAATAAATAAGGTAGTGAACAAATCCATAGAACTAGATTGCCCCCCCGTGGTTTTGAACTTTTTAAAGGAAAAGTACCATGGTATGAGCTTAGACCTCGCCAACCAGTATGGAGGCTATTTTAATAAATGGTATTTTGAAACCTATAATAAACCTTCTGAAAACAAAGACGACAGATTATTTCCAACAATTCTCCTTTCTTAACAGTTAGTCATAATCTACTATTTGTCAGCAAGTTCATTGTATGAAATTTGGCCTTTCCATTTGGAATTTGGGATATATAGAGCACTCTAATCTGTTGACTTATATTCTAATACTTCATTACGTACAGAAACAACAAACCTCCAAATTTGGCGACATCGTCCAAAAAGTAGGTTTTGTCTTGTATAGTTGAATTAAAATTTCGAAGACTATCTGAGTTCCAAGGTCATTTTGTTTATCCAAATTTTGATACCGACCATAACCTTTTGATGGATTCTTTTTGGCATCTACACTTCAAATGCACTTAAAATCGGGAAAAGAAACCAAAAAAAAATCAAATCAGCCGCCGGAAAATATTAAATAAAAACCTAGATTGAATTACTATGCATATTCCTTAATATCCCTAATTAAAACATTTGCTTATGTGGGGATAACTGAATTTAGCGATATCCTCATGATGAAGAGTAAGTATCAAGAGTGCGCCCAAGCTTCTTTAAACAAAATCGAAGTCTGCCCAACGCATTTAATTGTAGAGACAATCATCGATATGTTTCCCAGAAACTAATTCAATCTAAAATTGATACCATTTCTTTTTGTTAGTACCATAACCGTAGCCATATTTTCCTCCATAACCCAAATTAGATGACTTTACACCGTTAACGATAAACGACAGGCCTTTTAATTTCCCCTCCTTTTGTAATTGAACAGGAAAATCTACAACACTGGTTTCCGTTATTCCCGCCCTTGTTACATATAAGGTCTGATCGGCATTACCGCTTATCAACAAGGTATCGGAAACTACCATTAGTGGGGCGGTATCCACAATGATATAATCATACTTCTGTCTAACATATTCGAAAAGTTCATCCACTCTTTCATTCATAAGTAATTCCGTTGGATTTGGCGGAATATTGCCTGCGAATACGATATCAATGGTTTGATTATTCGCAAGAATTGAGGAAATAATTTGCTTTGGAACCAAATCACGATTAGAAAGAAAGTCAGTTAATCCTTTATTATCCTTGTTTGTTTGAGACTTAGCCAATTTATCTACATTCTTTGAGCTGTAAAATTCGTAAATCTTTGGATTCCTGATATCAGCACCAATTAGAAGAACTTTCTTCCCTGCATTCGCATAAATCATGGCCAAATTGAAAGAAACCAATGTTTTTCCTTCACCTGGGACACTTGAAGTTACAAAAATTGAATTGCCAAATTCTCTACTATTCGATTTTGATTTTAGTAAGTAGTCTAGATTGGTACGCAGAATTCTAAGGGATTCGGCCAATACTGTACGTTCATCCGTTTTAATTAGGGTATCTTCTTTGCTAGAAATCTTTGGTAGCTCGGCTAAAACCGGAACATCACCAGTTAACTTTTCTAAATCATTTTTATTGTGTATTTTATTATCCAATACCTCATTAACATAAATTATCGAAAATGGGAATAATAGTCCAAATACAATGGATGCTAATAAAATAATACTTTTTTTTGGCGATACTGGAATTTCACTGACCAAATAAGCATCATCAATAATCTTAGATTTCGGAGATGCAGAAGCAAAGGTAATTTGTGACTCTTCTCTTTTTTGTAGCAGATATAGGTATAAGGATTCTGTAGTCTGCTGTTGTCTACTTATGTCCCTAAGTGCACGCTCATTTTTGGGAGCAGAATAAATCTTAGAGTTAATTCTTGAGAGTTGACTGCTAAGACTATTGACCTGAAGGGTGAGATTGTTTTCCATACCATTTAAGCTGGATAGCATACTTCTCTTTAATCCATCCAGTTGCTGATCAAGATTAACGATAATAGGGTTCTTTTCATTGGAACTCTCCAACAATCTCTTTCTCTCCAAAGCAAGATCGTTGTATCGTGCAGTGGTATTTGCAATAGTGGCATCAGACAAACCAACATTCGCAGGGAGTAGTTCGTAGCCTTCTTCACTTTGAACTATGTCTCTCATTGATGATGCAATATCTAGTTGTACCGTTGCATTTTGCAATTCCTGCTGATTGCTAGCACCAATATTTAGATTTACATTAGTTTGTGCAGCGATATCAGCAATTCCACGTCCCGATTTGAAATCTTCTGCATTCTGATCTACTGCAGAAAGGTTTCCATAAATATCGGCGATGCGGTCATTAATAAAATTTGCCGTACGATCTGCAACGGCTTTTTTGTCATCCACTGCATTTTGATTGTATCGCTCAATTAACGAATTAATTATGTCCTTACCTCTTGATTTAATGGCATCTTCTAAGGAAACAGTTATAATGTTAGAAACATCTCCTGAATTCACTAACGTAATCGCATTTTGATAAAACTCTGCCATTACAGAGAGAGGGACTACAGTGACTTTGTATTCCTTTTCATAACTCTTTGGGAGATTATCTAAGGCTGGAGTTATTATAATTTCTCCAACTTCAGAACTGATTTTCTCACCAAATGAATAGCTATTACCATATTCTCCACTTTCGATACCATATAGAAATGATGTATTATTGATTGGTTTCAAATAAAAACTCACATCATCCAAAGAATTTATTAAGGTATCAGGAGTTAAAAAATTAATATTAAACGGTGGCTTATCATACAGTTCTGAATCACGAATATTTCCTAAAGCCCTAATTTTTATATTCAAACCTAGTTTCTTAACTACACTTATCATATTAGAGCGGGACAAAAAGACTTCCATTTCATCCATGACCTTAGCTTCCCCCGAACCGGTTAGAACTTCTAGGTCTTTGAATGGATTAAGAGAAGGTCCTGAAGATTCTTCATCCAAAATTCTGATTTTAGCTTGAGCTGCATATTTAGGTGTGGTATAGCGAATGTAAAGTAAACCCAAACAAACACATAAGAAAACACTTACAAAAAACCAAACCTTATTTTTCAGATATGGTTTCAACAACAAGTTGAAATCAACCCCAGTATTAATGTGGTTTCTAACATTCATAGTTATAGATGGCTTTTTAAAATGAGGACTAGTTTCTAGTTATGATTATAACAGTAGATGTTATCAGAACTGAAATGAGAGACACGTATAATCCCGCCCTAGCATCGATTGAAGTTTCCTTTATTCCAGACTTGTTGGGTTCTACATAAACCACATCATTTTGGGTCAGATAGTAAACCGGTGATTTAATTATATCTTTAGAAGTTAAATCAATTCGGGAATAGACCTTAGTACCATTAAAGTCCCGAATAACCAATACGTTTTCGCGGACACCTCTAATCGTCAAATCACCAGCAAATCCTAAAGCCTCTAAGATGGTAACCTGTTCTCCACTAACTGGATAAGTCCCTGGATTATTAACCGCCCCAAGTATCGTGACTGTAAAATTTCTAAGCCTAATGTTTATAATTGGGTCTTTTAAATATTCGGATAATTTATTACGTAACAATTGGCGTAACTCATCAGGAGATAGTCCTTCGACTTTTAACTTTCCGATAACCGGAAAATCTATTTCTCCACCTTGGTCGACCAAATAGTCCACTTGTTCTGCTTGAAAGCCGCCTTCTGTACGTCCTCTAAAAAGGTTGAACGGTGCACTTGCTTCCGGATTTAATGAAGAAACATGAATGGATATCAAATCGTCAACTTTAAACTTAGAGATGAATGAATTATCATTAACCAAAGTCTCGAAATTTCCAGTATCCTGAAAATATACCACCTCTTTTCTGGAGGCACAAGAAGATAGTAAGATCAAAACACACACAACTACTACCTTGCCGAATAGCATCAAATTATTTTTTTTCATGAAATAAGAAGTGTTAAACAATTTAATTTAAATAGCTGCAGTTTTCCTAGCTATAATTTTGCCTTCGTCTTCAAAAATAGTGTTTTTTTTCTTATCCAATTTGCAAAATTCAGAGTTGTTAGATATAAACTCCGGAACAATATCCTTCATTAGCTGTACTGTGTTATTTCCAAAAAACATATTGGCTATGCAAAGCTCGTCAATAAGAGATTTAAGTTTCCCATATTCCATTTTTCTAGCCTTACTAATTTTTATTTTTTTGTGGTAGGTAGGTAGCGTGTTCTCTCCATTTGCCAATAATTCTTCATACAACTTTTCTCCAGGTCTTAAACCTGTAATAATAATATCTATATCTTCCGGATAAAGTAAACCTGAAAGCTTAATCATATTTTTTGCCAAATCAAAAATCTTCACGGACTCACCCATGTCAAAAATAAAAATTTCACCACCGACACCCATTGAACCTGCCTCTAAAACCAGTTGAGACGCTTCAGGAATTGTCATAAAATAACGTGTTATATCCTTATGGGTAAGCGTAAGTGGCCCACCTTTTTCGATTTGCTTCCTAAATAATGGGATAACCGACCCATTGGAACCTAGAACATTTCCAAATCTTGTAATAATATACCGCGTATCACTAAGTTGTTGTAAACAGCTTACATAAATTTCAGCTATTCGCTTACTAGCGCCCATTATGTTTGTTGGATTTACCGCCTTATCAGTGGAAACCAGCACAAATTTATCCACCTCATGTTCGGCTGATAAATCAGCTATATTCTTTGTCCCTGCAATGTTTATTTTAATTGCTTCGTACGAATTTTGCTCCATTAGTGGGACATGTTTATAAGCTGCTGCATGGAATACCATATTTGGCTTGTGCTCCTCAAAAAGATTATTCATCCTTTTCTTATCCCTTACATCTCCTACAATAGCAGAAAAATTGTGAAATCCTTTTTGTTTTAATTCTTGCTGCAAATCATACAAAGCCGATTCTGCTTGGTCAATGATAATCAAAGACTTGTACTTGAAATTGCATATTTGCCTAACCAATTCACTACCTATTGAACCCGCTCCTCCTGTTACCAAAATAGTTTTGTTATACAATTCCTTTTCTATGTTAAGATTGTCCAGATCAATAGGAGCGCGATTTAATAAATCCTCAATTTGAATATTCTTTATTTGGGACGCTTTCAATTCCCCATTGATCCAATCTTCAATCGGAGGAACAATTTTAACCACCACAGGAAAATCAACCAGTCCTTCTACAAGTGCCTTTAGTCTCGAGCTGGAAATGGTTTGAATACAAAATATGATTTCAGAAATGGCTCTCTTAACAATGAAGTCTTCAGTGAGGACATCTGGCGAATACACACTAACGCCATTAATGACTTTGCCAATCTTCTTTTTGTCATTATCAACGAATCCCACAACCTTCACATTATTTTTGGAAAGGTTGATAATCGCATTATATGTGAGTATTCCCGATTCTCCTGCACCGTATATTACGATGTTCTTAGAAGAGCTTGGCCTATTTTCATTCAGAACATTTAGGTAAAAGACTTTAAAGACATATCTAGAGGAAACCATCCCAATAAAACTTATCAGACTATTAATAATGATTATGGATAGCGGAATAGTAAACCTTACTTCTGTTTCAAAAGATCGGTAAGTCAAAACAATAAATATGGCAATGATACTTGTAAGACATATTGCATTAAAAATATTGTAAACATCTTTTATACCCGTATGTCTTATGACTCCTTTATAAGAGCCGATAATCAAAAATGAAAAAAGAGCTACAATAGCAACAAGCGGCACTTGCATATATAAGTTTTCTACTGCGAAGTCAAAAGTGAGATTGAATCTTACAAAATAAGACAACACAAAAGCCATACATACAATAACCACATCGATGGCCAAAACCAACCATTTAGAGGCATATCTTTCTACAGTATTGGTTAAGTAACTTTGTATCATTGAATGGTTTTTTTAATGGTTTGGGCAGTACGTTCTAAATCTATTGAACTTAAATTGGAGCCGCTAGGCAAACAAAGTCCTTTATCAAATAATGTTTCTGAAGTCCCATCTACAAACGCCATATTTTCCTCAAAAACTGGTTGTAAATGCATTGGTTTCCATAAAGGTCGTGATTCTATGTTTTCGTTTAACAATGCAATCCTAACCTTTTCTCTTGTAGCATAGTTATCAAACAAGACACAACTCAACCATCTATTTGAAAACATACCTTCCGGCTCCGGGAGAAAAGATAATCCATCTATATCATTAAGCTCTTCAAGGTAATATCTGTAGTTCCTTCTCCTTGCCTCTACCCTTTCGTCCAAGACTTCCATTTGTCCTCTTCCGATACCTGCAAGTACATTACTCATTCGATAATTGTGCCCAATTTCAGAATGTTGATAATGTGGTGCATTATCTCTGGCTTGAGTTGCCAGAAAAACGGCTTTCTCCTTTTTTTCTATGTCCTTTGATACTAATGCACCACCCCCAGAGGTAGTAATGATTTTGTTACCATTGAAAGAGAGTATGGCAATATCACCAAAGGTACCACAGTTTTGTCCATTCCAAGAACTTCCCAGAGCCTCGGCACTATCTTCTAATATTGGAATACTATACTTTTTTCCTATAGCATGAATTTCTCCAACCTTATAGGGCATTCCATATAAATGCACAGCAATTATGGCTTTGGGTTTAACACCCTCTTCTAAACGTTGAAGAATAGCCATCTCCAAAAGTTCGGGAGACATATTCCAAGTTTCCAGTTCACTATCAATAAAAATAGGTCGCGCACCTAAGTAGGCAATTGGATTGGCAGTAGCGGAGAAAGTAAAACTTTGACACAGCACCTCATCACCAGGGACAACTTCCAATAGCTTAAGTCCAAGATGTATGGCAGCAGTGCCAGAGCTTAAGGCCGCTACATGCGTGCCATTTCCTAGATAATCTTCAATTGACTTTTCAAATCCAGAAACGTTGGGACCAAGAGGGGCAATCCAATTAGTTCTAAACGCTTCTTCGACGAAACTTTGTTCGTTGGTTCCCATATGGGGAGATGAAAGCCAAATCTTAGTAAGTATTTCCACAAGGTTAAATTATAGTAAGATTCAATTAAAATACACAGCCAAATTAGCCATAGTTTTGTAGCCCAAGTCAAAATTGGGTATAATTTCGATTAATATCAAAAAAATATCGGTTAAAGGGCTTTTTCAACCCAAACAAATAAACCTAAAGTCGAGAAT
Source organism: Croceitalea rosinachiae (assembly GCF_031846445.1). NCBI lineage: Bacteria > Pseudomonadati > Bacteroidota > Flavobacteriia > Flavobacteriales > Flavobacteriaceae > Croceitalea > Croceitalea rosinachiae. The sequence goes on from NZ_JAVRHR010000002.1 coordinate 1,026,562, forward strand.
TTGATAGTGTAACATCTTGTCGACTTAAAAATCCATTTATCGACAATATTTTTTAAATAGTGGAGTTATTTACTAATCTTTGCACGCTCAATGAACAAAATCATTTCATGAAAAAAATTACAGAAATCTGCTGTATTGGCGCTGGATATGTGGGAGGACCTACAATGTCGGTAATCGCAAATCAATGTCCTGAAATCAATGTCACCGTGGTGGATATTAATCAACAACGTATAGATGACTGGAATAACACAAATCTTGAAAACCTACCTATATACGAACCGGGACTAAAAGAAATCGTAGCCAAGAACAGAAATAAAAACCTTTTCTTCTCAACCGAAGTCGATAAGGCCATTGATAAGGCCCAAATGATTTTTATTTCGGTCAATACACCAACAAAAACTTATGGCAAGGGAAAGGGTCAAGCGGCAGACTTAAAATATATTGAGCTGTGCGCAAGAACTATCGCCGAGGTAGCCAAAGATGACAAAATAGTGGTTGAAAAATCTACTTTGCCAGTTAGAACTGCCCAAGCGATAAAAAGCATTTTGGACAATACGGGTAAAGGAGTACATTTTGAGATACTTTCCAATCCCGAATTTTTGGCTGAAGGTACGGCAATTGATGATCTTATCAACGCTGATAGGGTGTTAATAGGTGGTAATGACTCCCCAACTGGCCAAGAAGCCAAAGATGCGCTGAGCCAGGTTTATGAAAATTGGATTCCTAAGGAGAAAATATTACAGACAAACGTTTGGTCTTCAGAGTTATCGAAACTGGTCGCCAATGCATTTTTGGCACAACGCGTCTCTTCCATCAATGCAATTTCCGCTCTCTGTGAAAAGACTGACGCCAATGTTCAAGAAGTATCAAAAGCCATCGGTTTTGACAGCAGAATAGGTCCAAAGTTTTTGCAGGCCTCTGTAGGTTTTGGAGGTTCCTGTTTTCAAAAAGATATCCTTAATCTAGTATACATCGCCCGAAGTTATGGATTAGCAGAAGTAGCTGATTATTGGGAACAGGTAATTATAATGAATGATTACCAAAAGCGCCGTTTCGCCGAGAATATCGTGAACACGCTGTACAACACCGTATCTGGAAAAAAGATTGCTATGTATGGATGGGCATTCAAAAAAGATACCAACGATACCCGGGAATCTGCTGCCATTTACGTTGCTGATGCTCTGCTGGAGGAGAAAGCAGAGATTGTGGTGTACGACCCAAAAGTATCAGAAGATCAGATATATGCCGATCTTGATTACTTGGGGAGCCGAAGTTCTAGTTTGACGAGGGAATTATTGAAAGTTGTCGATGATCCCATTAAAGCAACGGAACAAGCCCATGCCGTGGCCATAATGACGGAATGGGACGAGTTTAAAACATTTGACTGGGTAAAAATCTTTGAAAATATGTTAAAACCTGCCTTCCTCTTTGACGGCCGACGCTTGTTGGAAACCCAAAAAATGGAGGATATCGGGTTTAAGTATTATAAAATAGGGCAATCATGAAAATTTTGGTAACCGGGGCAGCCGGATTCATAGGTTTCCATGTCTGCAAAAGCCTTCTGGAAAAAAAACATGAAGTAGTCGGTCTTGATAATATTAATGATTATTACGACACAAGACTGAAATTTGACAGACTTAAAGAACTAGGTATCCAAGAAGAACAGGCCAAAAATGAAAATTTGCGGGTGCAAAGTGTAACGCATATTAACTTTAGTTTTGTAAGAATGGTATTGGAGGATCGCAAAAATCTTCCTGAACTTTTCAAGACCGAATCATTTGATATTGTCTGTAACTTAGCGGCACAGGCAGGGGTTCGTTACAGTTTGGAAAATCCTGAGGCCTACATTGATAGCAATTTGGTAGGTTTTTTGAACATATTGGAGGCCTCTCGCCATAACAATATTAAACATCTGGTTTACGCCAGCAGTTCAAGTGTCTATGGAGCCAATGAAAAGGTTCCCTTTGAAACAAAAGATCGTGTAGATAACCCAGTAAGTCTTTATGCTGCTACGAAAAAAAGCAATGAACTCATGGCTCATACTTACAGTCACTTGTTCAACCTGCCCACAACTGGGCTTCGTTTTTTTACGGTATACGGTCCTTGGGGAAGACCGGATATGGCTATGTTTTTGTTTACGGACTCCATTTTAAATGATAGACCTATTAAAGTCTTTAACAATGGCCAATTGGAGCGGGATTTCACCTATATCGATGATATCGTAGAAGGTGTTACAAAAATCATTGAGTCGGAAACCACTAACCAAAAAAAAGAGGTGCCTTATAAAGTGTACAACATAGGGAACAACCAATCTATAAAACTTATGGATTTTATTCAATCCATAGAGGAATGCTTAGGGATTGAAGCAAAAAAAAATATGTTACCTATGCAGCCGGGGGACGTAATTAGGACCTGGGCGGATGTGAATGATTTAATTACTGACTATGGCTATAGCCCAAACACCCCTGTAAAGGAAGGCATAGCACATTTCATAGATTGGTATAAAAACTACTATTCCTAGATCATGGTTCATTTCAATTGAAGGTGAAAGTTAATTTTACCAATTTTTAACCAATAAAGGTTCTTATGGATTCAAAAAACGATTTTTTTCTAGCTGCACTTACCGCGTCCATTGAGGCGGGAAGAGCAATATTGGAGGTTTACGATAAATCTGATTACGGTGTGACTTCAAAAGAAGATTCCTCCCCTTTAACAGAAGCCGATTTAATTTCTAGCAAAATCATCAACGAACATTTGACTCAAACTCCTTTCCCTATTATCAGTGAAGAAGTAAAAACGGAAAAAAAATCCCTTCGAGAGTCGTGGACAACTTGCTGGGTGGTCGACCCTCTAGACGGTACCAAGGAGTTTATAAAGCGAAATGGTGAATTTACCGTTAATATTGCCCTTTGTCATGATGGAATACCGATATCCGGAGTGATTTACACTCCGGTGACTCGAGAACTTTATTATGCGAGGGTCAAAGACGAAGTTGCCTTCAAAACAGTATTAAATGAAAATCATGAAGTTACCGATGGATTTTTCAATGAAAGAGACCATATCCAACCTTCAACTATTGATAGGAAAAAAATCCGCATTGTAGGTAGCCGTTCGCACATGAATGAAGATACTATTGATTTTATGACAGGATTGAAGACCAAATATGATGCTGTTGAGATTGTTTCAAAGGGCAGTTCCCTAAAGTTCTGTTTAGTGGCCGAAGGCAAGGCCGATATATATCCAAGATTTGCTCCAACTATGGAATGGGATACAGCTGCAGGTCATGCGATTTGCAACGCCGTCGGACTAAAGGTGATTTCACAGGATACAAATGATGAATTACTGTACAATAAAGAGAGTATGTTAAATCCTTATTTTTTGGTAACGCAATAACTATGGGTAAAATTTCCAGTTTTATGGGTAAGATTTCCCATAAAAGACATATTGCTAAAACACTTACCTGGCGTATGGTTGGTACGCTGGATACAATCGTATTATCTTGGATTATCACTGGAAACCCGACCACTGGGCTCAAAATTGGATTTTCAGAGGTATTGACTAAAATGATTTTATATTACCTACATGAAAGAACATGGGTAAAGGTGAAAATACCAGAAAGTAGAAAAAGACACCTATTTAAAACATTTTCATGGAGATTTATCGGGACTTTAGATACCATATTACTATCGTGGTTAATCTCGGGAAACCCTATGACCGGCTTAAAAATTGGTGGTTTTGAAATCATTACCAAAATGATATTGTATTATTGCCATGAAAGGGCTTGGTACCGGATTAATTTTGGTCTGGACAAAATAATTAGATCAAAAACATGGAAAAGAATATAGTAGCGCATTCATACAAAATAGGAGCTGAAGAACGCCGTGAATTAAATGGTCACAATTCACTTCTCGTTTTCTTCACAGGACTATCAGGCTCCGGGAAATCTACTTTGGCCAATGCCTTCGAAGAACGGTTGCATAAAGAAAAGATTAGGACTTATGTACTTGATGGGGATAATGTACGTAAGGGTATTAATAGTAATCTCTCTTTCAAACCGGAAGATCGATCAGAAAATCTTAGACGAATCGGTGAAATTTCAAAGCTTTTTATAGATGCTGGAATTATTGTTTTAGCAGCGTTCATAGCACCTTACCAAAAAGATAGGGAGTCAATAAAAAATACTGTTGACGCCGCAAACTATGTCGAAGTCTTTGTTAACACCCCTTTGGATGTTTGTGAAGAAAGGGATGTCAAGGGACTTTACGCAAAAGCTCGCAAAGGGCAAATCAAAAATATGACCGGTGTTTCTGCGCCTTATGAGAGTCCCATTGAACCAGATGTAGAAGTCTCAAATGAAAATAGTCTTGAAGAATCTGTTGATATCATATATAATAAAATCAAAAACCAAATAAGACTCAAAAAATGAGTAAATTCTATTTAAATTATCTAGACGAATTGGAATCAGAAGCCATCTTCGTTTTACGCGAGGTTTGGGCACAATTTCAAAATCCAGTTATTCTTTTTTCTGGGGGTAAAGATTCAATTCTTGTGGCGCACTTAGCTAAAAAAGCTTTTTTTCCAGCCAAAATTCCATTCCCATTAATGCATGTAGATACTGGTCATAATTTCCCAGAAACAATACAATTTAGGGATGATACTATAAAAGAGCTTGGGGTTAATTTGATAGTAGGTTCTGTGCAAGAAGCCATTGACGATGGAAGGGTAGCAGAGGAAAAAGGGAAAAGTGCAACTCGGAATTCACTACAGATTACTACATTACTCGATGCTATTGAAGCGCATAAAGTTGACTGTGCAATAGGCGGTGGAAGACGTGATGAAGAAAAAGCTAGAGCTAAAGAACGTTTCTTTTCACATCGCGATGATTTTGGACAATGGGATCCGAAAAATCAACGACCAGAATTATGGAATTTGTTTAATGGAAAACATTTCGAAGGAGAGCACTTTAGAGCTTTCCCAATAAGTAATTGGACTGAAATGGATGTTTGGAACTATATAAAACGTGAAAATATTGCCATTCCTTCGCTATATTTTGCTCATGAAAGAGAGGTCGTATGGAGAAGTGATTCTTGGATTCCAAATTCTAATTTTTTAAAGTTAGAAGAAGGGGAAAAAATAGTAAAAAAGAAAATTAGATTTCGAACCCTTGGGGATATTACCATTACTGGTGGTATTGAATCTGATGCTGATACCTTAGAAAAAATTGCGGAAGAAGTTTCTGGTATGAGGCAAACCGAAAGAGGTAATAGAACAGATGACAAACGTTCTGAAAGTGCAATGGAAGATAGAAAAAGACAAGGGTATTTTTAAAAAAAAATATGAAAATAGATAACAATCAATTATTAAGGTTTACCACCGCTGGAAGTGTCGATGATGGTAAAAGCACACTCATAGGAAGGCTTCTCTATGACTCTAAATCAATATTTGAGGATCAATTAGAAGCAATTGAAAGTACCAGTTTAAGAAAAGGCCACGAAGGTGTGGATTTGGCCTTATTCACAGATGGATTAAAAGATGAACGCGAGCAGGGGATAACAATTGATGTCGCCTACCGCTACTTCACCACCCCAAAGAGAAAATTCATAATTGCCGATACTCCTGGCCATATTCAATACACAAGGAACATGGTTACTGGTGCATCTACCGCGAATGCTGCCATTATTTTGGTAGATGCTAGACACGGAGTCATTGAACAGACAAAAAGGCACTCCTTTATTGCCTCATTATTACAGATTCCACATTTAGTAGTCTGTATCAATAAAATGGATTTGGTTGACTTTAAAGAAGAAGCTTATGATAAAATTGTCAAAGAGTTTCAAGATTTTTCTTCAAAATTACTAGTTAAAGATGTCAGGTTCATTCCAATTAGTGCACTTTTAGGTGATAACGTGGTCAATCGATCAAAAAATATGTCTTGGTTTAACGGCGCGCCCCTTCTCCATACTTTGGAGACTATCCATATAAGCAGTGATTTCAACAGTGTGGATGCCCGATTCCCGGTTCAAACTGTACTTCGCCCCCAACGTGAAGGGTTCATTGATTATAGAGGTTATGCAGGTAGAATTGCAAGCGGGATATTTAGACCGGGCGATGAAATTACGGTAATGCCGTCTGGGTTCACTTCAAAAATCAAAACAGTAGAGGGACCTAAAGGAAAAATTGATGAGGCCTATGCGCCCATGTCCATTTCAATTACCTTGGAAGATGATATCGATATCAGTCGCGGTGATATGATTGTTCGGTCGAACAACCAGCCTAAACCCGTTCAGGATTTGGAAGCAATGATTTGCTGGATGAATAACGCCCCGGCTAGGCCGAGAGCAAAGTATACCATTCGACATACTACAAATGAACAGACCGCAATGATTACAGAAATATTATATAAGATAGATATTCAGACATTAGGTAGAAACTTTGAGGACAAACAAATAAACATGAACGATATTTGTAAGGTAAAGATTAGAACCACCAAACCTCTAATGATAGATTCATATAGGGAAAATAGAAGCACAGGTAATTTGATTTTAATAGATGAGACTACCAATGAAACAGTGGCAGCTGGTATGATTATCTAGACGAGCAATCTTATAAGAGAAATGCTATTTTTTAAATATCTCAAGCAAATATGCAACTAACGGATTTATTTGGAAATACATCGTGTTATCAAATACAATCTTGGTTCTTGACATCTTGTTTTGTTATTTGGAAGCATCGTTTTAGCTTTAAAAGGTGTTGCCATTTAAGTTATCTTAGCTGCTTTAATTCATTAAATTAAAATGAGTGTAAGAATTTTTAAGGAACTTACTTTTAATAAAAAGATTTTTTTTGAAATCCAGATGGAAACTCTAATTCCATATTTGCTTTTTTTTGGATTGATGCTACTATTGTTTTCTCTAGGAGAAAATCAATTTGGTTCCATTTGACCCTGATATTGTGGCTATTATGCACTTCATATTATTTTCTTTATCATCAATAAGGGAAATATCATATTTGAAAGAGACAATGAAAGGACGACATAATGGAAGTGATGCAGTATTTACTAATATCATTCAAAAAAACTGATAAAATTCCGGTGATAAAGAAATACGTTTAGCCTTTTGTAAAAAAGAAAAGTGATGAAAAACAGTGTGATTTTGGTCTTATTAAATTTTACAAGATTATGAAATTGAAATTCATCTTTATTGCGATTCTATTGGCAATTGACCAAATATTCATACGATTCAAGATTGGTTTTATTAGTTTTGATAGACTTTTAGAGTTCATCTTCTTTTTTATTCTATTTAAAGACTTCGTGTTTGAACTTAAAGTAAATTCTTTTTTTAGAAAATGGTGTAGGATAATTGTTTGCCTTGCAGCAATTCAATTATTGTTCAAACTTTATTTATCTATTATAGGAGAACTGGAATTTCAATTTGTCTATACCCCCCTAATCAAGAGTTTTTCCTTTATAGTGTTTTCGTTCTTATTTTTAATTCTAGCAAAAGAAGGGGTTAAATATTTGAATATCATTGTGCTAATACATTTATTCATTCTCGTATTTGCCTTTTTACAACATCCTTTGTCTCCAATTGCGGATCAAATGTTGGAGATAAAAAAATTGCTCTATGTAAGTGCTGAATCAGAAAGAATAGCTCAAGATTTGAAAAGGGAAGGAACTTATATCACTGGTGGTTATGGGGACAGATTTAGACTTGCAGGTCCATTTGCAAATACCATAAATTTCTCATATTTCGCATTTAGCAGCTTTGCCCTTAATTTATTTCTCTTTATAAAATATAAGAGGAAGCAATATTTGTTTTTACTAATCGTCTTATTTATTGCCTCTATCCTCTCACAAACGCGTTCACTATTACTAGCCGAATCATTTCTGATTTTCGGATACCTGTTTTTCGCTCCCTTTAAAAAACACTTCTTCTATAAAATAGCTATTGTTTTGGGAGCGTTAATTTTATCATTAAGTATTTACACAGCTGGCGATGTTCTTTTTAAAGGTGGTTCTAGCAGAATTACCTCAATTAGTGCCAACGGACATTCTGATTCAAGACCATTGTTATGGATTACGGCATTTTACGCTGTTGCCAGCAATCCTTTTGGTCTTACCCAAGCCAACTATCAAATCGCAAGGGAAGAAATGTTTCGGATTTTTGGAAATCCCGATATTCTATATCTTTGGCCACATAATGGCGCAATCAATATTGGTTTTCATTATACGTTCTTCGGTTATATAATATTTGTTTTCTTAGTCTCATTGCTACTGAAAAACATAAATAATATCGAGAACAAGAAACTAGTGATATTTTTTAAAATTGCTCTTATTGGCTATGTGATTCATACGAGTTTTCATAACAATTTCATTCTTGAATCTGATTATACATTTTTAATGATATTAATGCTAATTCCCTTTAGCTTAAACAATGAAAAAAGTGCAAGAGACAATGTACTGAAATGGAAATACTTACGTTCAAGTAGCACAACACACCTCACTACCAAGGAATCATAACGAAATTACATGAGTCGTAAAAAAATCAAAGTTCTATTTGTTATACCATCATTACGAGCAGGAGGGGCGGAAAGAGTCATGTCATATGTTTCACAAAATCTCAATCCAAATTTATTTGACACCACTCTGCTGGTCATTGGTCATAGAAAGGATACCTCATATACTCTAGACCGAACCAACGTAGTCTTTTTGAAAAAAAACCGGGTATTGTTTTCGTTCCTTCCCATCTTTTTTTTTCTAAAAAAACATCAACCCCATATCGTAATAAGTGCCATCGGTCATGTTAATGCCTTAATGGGTTTGGAGTCTATTTTTTTTAGGAGAATAATCTTTGTAGGGAGGGAAGTAAACGTAATAAGTGTTTTGTCAAAAATTCAACCTTCTAAAAAATGGTATGCCTTTCTTAATTTAACAAAACACACATACAAACTACTAGATATCATTTTATGTCAGTCGCGGGATATGGCTGATGACATGAGAATTAACTTTGACGTTCCTCTTGAAAAAATACGAATTGTAAATAATCCAATATCTGATGAATTTTATCCAAAAGAGGAATACCCAATTAACCTTGTACCCAAATTTGTGACAGTGGGTAGTCTGGTGGAAAGAAAAGGACATAAAAGAATTCTGAACGCGCTCCTAAATTATGATGGGGCATATGAATATATGATTATTGGTAATGGAAGTATGGCTGATGAAATTTTAGATTATGCGGCGGAAAAAGGAATGAAAGAGAATATAACCCACATCCCATTTACAAAAAATGTGGCTGATTACCTTAAAAAAGCGGATGTGTTCTTACAAGGTTCCTTCGTAGAAGGATTCCCCAATGCACTTCTTGAAAGTTGTGCCACTGGCACACCTGTTATAGCTTTTAAAGCCAAAGGGGGAATAAATGAAATTGTGGAAAATGGAATAAATGGGTACATCGTTGAAAATGAAATGGAATTTACCGATAAACTCAGCCTACTTCTCTCTAAAAAATTAAACCCCAAACAGGTTAGTTTTACGGTATTCCAAAAATTCAGCAGTTCCAAAATTTTGAAACAATATGAGACTTTATTTTTAGAAGCATTACAACAATAGATTATGAAAGGTTCCACAATCAACCAATTCCATAGAAAACCGAAAGGAGCAGTAACCTCTATATTGAAACAACTATTGTGCGTTGGAAGTCAGAAAAAGTATCGGTAATGAAAAGTTGTTTTTAAACCCCACAAAAAAATATACATGAAAGTATTACATTTCATAAATTCACTTTCAGCAGGTGGTGCAGAACGTTTATTAGTGGATTTAGTTCTACGTTTGAACAAAAAAGGTATTAAAACCGATATTTTGATGATAAAAGGTGGTGACTCTCCTTTTTTGGAAAAATTGAGTTCGGATATGGATATCAAGGTAATGGAACTGACTGGAAAAGGAAGTGTTTATAACCCTTCTCACATCCTCAAACTCAACGCCTATTTTAATCTGTATGATGTTGTACACGTACATCTGTTTCCTGCATTGTATTGGAGTGGTATCTTTAACTTCTTTAAAAAAAAGAACTTTCATCTGGTTTTCACTGAACACAATACGACCAACAGACGTAGGGAAATTTCCTTATTCAAGTTTTTCGATAAACTGATATATGGAAGGTATGATAGAATAATTACCATTTCGAATTCCGTTGACGAAACACTTAAATCACATCTAGTTAATCATCATAGTAAAATTGTGAAAATCTACAATGGGATTGATTTAGATGAAATAGCTGTGGCAAAACCTTATGGCAAAAATGAAATTGGGTGTAAGGAAAGTGATGTCCTCATCATGCAGGTATCTAGTTTTACACCTCAAAAAGACCAATCAACGCTTATCAAATCATTACAACATTTACCTGATCAATTTAAACTAGTACTAGTTGGGGGCGGTCCGTTAAAAGCGGAGAATTTAGATTATGTCAAAAAACAGGACTTATCTGAACGAGTGATTTTCCTTGGTATTAGAAACGACGTTCCAAGATTGCTCAAAACGGTTGATGTTGTTGTATTAAGCTCTCTCTTTGAAGGACTATCCCTAGCGAGTGTGGAAGGTTTGGCCTCCGGAAAGCCATTTATAAGCTCAAATGTACCAGGCCTCACTGAAGTTGTGGAAAATGCAGGATTGATGTTTCAATCTAAAAACCATAAGGAATTGGCACAGTTAATACAATCCCTTATTGATAACCGTGAATTCTATATGAAAACAGTAGCTAAGTGTCAAGAAAGGGCCAAAATGTATGACATTCGTTTTATGACTAACAACTATATAAGACTTTATAAAGAGCTTTCATTTAAAAAGAAAAAACTATAAAATTTTTGTGTAAAAATTATTCTATAGATATGAACAAGAAAATAATGATTATCGCTTCACTTTCGTACTCGTTGATTCATTTTAGAGGTGATTTCATTGAAGCCTTAGTCAAATCAGGATTCAAGGTCTTTGGTGTTGCCCCTGAAATATCTCTCGAAGTTGCCAAAGGGTTAGAAAGAATTGGTGGAACTCCATTGGAAATTCAACTTGATGGGACGGGTTTGAACCCCTTCAAAGATTATAGGACCATAAAACAGCTTAAACGGCTCATTATAAAACATGAGATTGATTTAGTATTTCCATATACTATTAAACCTGTAGTCTATGGGTCCATTGCTGCAGCTATGTACAATATTCCCACAGTTTCATTGATAACAGGTTTGGGGTTCACATTTAGCGGGGCTTCAACAAAAGCCAATTTGTTACAACAGGTAACGAAACGGCTTTACCGTTATGCCTTAAGGAAGAACGAATTAGTCATTTTCCAAAATGAAGACGACTTAAAACTATTCCATTCGAAACGAATTCTTTCAAAAAAACAGAATACCGCAATTGTCAATGGTTCTGGAGTAAATCTAGACCGCTATCCATTTCGTATACAATCTGTGGAAGGGCCTACGGTCAAATTCATAATAGTGGCCAGATTGATTATGGAAAAAGGCATTCATCTTTTTTTGAGTGCGGCAAAAAAACTGAAAAAAGAATTTCCTAAAGCTGAATTTCACATTATAGGTGCTGAATCCAATACGCCATCAGGAATAAAAGTAGAGCAATTGACCCAGATGCATAAGGAAGGTACCATTGTTTTCCATGGCAGTAGTGACAAAGTTCCCGAGTTTTTAGAGAGAATGGACGTTTTTGTGCTACCCACCTACTACCGCGAAGGAGTTCCTCGCTCAATATTGGAAGCTCTCTCGATTGGAATGCCTATCATAACAACCGACACACCAGGTTGTAAAGAGACTGTTATCATGAAAGAGAATGGATTTTTAATTACTCCTAAAAGTCTTGAATCTTTAGTTGAAGCATGTCGTTATTTTCTTGAAAATCCTTCTTCTGTTGAACAAATGGGCAAACAAAGTAGGAACTTAGCAGAGAAAATATTTGATGTTAACTTAATCAACCGAGCTTTGGTAACTCATATCAATAGAACTATAGCCAAATAAGAAATCTAAAATCTGATTAAGAATTAAGGCTTAGCCATATCTTAGCCCATTATCGCATCTACGATAACAGAAAAGCAGCTAATCTAAACACTCTTTAAATAGTTTGAAGAGGTTTTCTATTTCGGACTTTTAGTTATAAACAGTTTGTATTTTTAATGTAAGTGCAATTGGGCGAAATAATTTACTTTTAAAAGTACTTTGCTTGTTGGGGGAATGTTTTTGTGTAATTTTATTTCCGAATTAGAGTACCAAGACATCTATATAATTAGTTGATACAAAGCTTTTTTAAACCTACTTTTTAATCATGTATCGAATTTTGATTAAACCATTTTTTGATTACTTATTCACGTTACTTCTTTTGTTTATCTTCCTCCCCCTTTTGATACTTTTGACAATTTTACTGTATATCAATAATGATGGAAAGCCCTTCTTTTTTCAACAAAGAGGTGGTAAAGGACAGAGTATCTTCAAAATAATCAAATTTCGAACCATGAATGATAAAAAAGATATTAATGGGCAATTATTACCAGATGGCGAACGTTTAACTAAATTAGGTGCTTTGGTCAGAAAAACATCTTTTGACGAGTTACCACAATTGTTTAACATTTTGAAAGGGGAAATGAGCTTGGTTGGTCCAAGACCTTTGACTGCTGTATATCTTGATATTTACGATGATTTTCAAAAACAAAGACATAACGTAAAACCTGGTATTACTGGTTGGGCTCAAGTTAATGGCAGAAATAACCTTAGTTGGAGTCAAAAATTCAAACTTGATGTTTGGTATGTTGAAAACTCCAATTTTTTCCTAGACTTAAGAATATTTCTTTTAACAATGGTTAAATTTTTTAAGTTCTCGGACGTGAACATGGATGGACAAGCTACAGCGGTAGCTTTCAACGGAAAAAATTAATAAAGTAAATCTAATTAAAGTAAAAGTTAATAAAATTAATTTAACAAAAAACAAATTAATAAAATGGAGTTTATAACAGACTTAAAATTGCGTACGAACGATCCTATAGAGGCTGCTGAAATTGTTAAACAGGGGCTGAAGAATTTCAAAGTAATTAAGATTGTACCTGAGTGGTACCTTGGTGATTTAAGAGCATTTTATGACACTCTTATTGATAATGTAGGAGAACCTTTTTCTATTGGTGAAGATTTTACCAACAAGGAGGTGGTATCTACTGGTGAAAAATGGTTAGAAATTAGATACGATGCTGACATACCAGACATGGCTGCTTATCGTCATAGTAAAAATGCTCAACCCCTACATACAGATGGTGCTTACGCTACTCCTTGCCCAGACATCATGGCTTTTTATTGTATCAATAAAGCTATTCAAGGCGGTGCTACCACTTTTATTGATGGTCCTGTACTTGTTGACTTTATGAAAGAAAATGCACCAGAATTGTTGGATAGAGTTTTAAATTCAGAAGAGCTACATTACAGTAAGGCGGAAAAGTCTAGAAAACAAAAGATTATTGAAATTGGAAGCGATGGTGAAATCCGTTTTAACTTTAATTACTATTGTATAGACCCCAACGAATCAGAAGAGAACAAAAAATTAAACCAAGATTTTTTCGATTTTTTACAATCATATGTAGCCCACTCCCACATGGCTAAAAAGGTAGTTTTAAATCCTGGAGAAGGCGTATTGTGGTGGGACGATAAGGTTATTCATGGGAGAACATCTTACGAGGCTAAAAAAACCAATGATCGTTTTATTTGGAAAACCGGTTTCAATTGGAAAGACTAAAAAACCAATTGGGGCTTAGTGCTGTTTCTTTAGGCACTATGAGATTTCATGATAAATCACTTACTACGAATCAGGTTGTAAGGCTTATTGAAAATAGTTATGACATTGGTATAACAACTCATCATTCTTCCTTTGAATATAGTTCGTATGAATTATATACCAAAGCACTAAAATCAGTTCGCCACAGAACTGATATCAAACATATCGTAAAATTATCGTCTCCGCATTTTGAGGATGATGGGTTTTCAACTGAAATATTAGTTGAAAGAGTTGAAAATCAATTGAGAGCATTAAATATTGAACAAATAGATGTATTGCAATGGCTAGTACGCTCAAAGCCAATCAATGATAAGGACAGGCTAGCAATTCTTGAAAATCAAAAAATAGAAATAAAGGCTTGTCTATCTAAGCTTAAGCAACAAGGTAAAGTTAAATCAATTTTTAGTTTCCCTTATTCCCCTGTCTTTGCAAAAGCAGCAACGAAGCTAGAAGAAGTCGATGGGATTATTTCTTATCTAAATAGCGAGGAATTGGAATATACACATTATGCAAAGGAATTTCCATTTATTGCCATTAGACCTTTTTTCGCAGGAAAGTTGATTCAAGGGGATGGAATAAATCGCGATAAAAAAATCCGCAAATGCCTTGATTTTGTTAGAGGCCATGATGCTGTACTTACACAAATTGTTGGAATAAATAGTCTTAAACAGTTAGATGTTTTTAGTGCTTATAATGATTAATAAGGGTGAGTTCCAAAAGAAAGAAAAACTCTGTTTATATACAGTAACATAATTTTTGTCTTCATTTAGCCATAAATCTTGAAGATGGACAAAAGATTAAAAAAAAGCACCTCATTTTTTACCTGAAGTATTAAGATTATAACATAAGATTAATCAATGCTCAACTTTAAACAAGTATTTGATCAGTACATAACCAAAGTATTACGAATCTCAAACTTTGTTAGCTGTAAACAGATAGAGACTTATACAAATATCCCATAGATTTACCCAAAAATGTATGTTCGTACGAACCAATTTATAATTGAAAGAAAAAACATTAAGAAATAAATAGATTTGAAAATGATATTTTCATATACAAGTTAAAGCATCATTAATGAAAACAGTAATGATTTTGGGAGGAGTAAAAGGGGTTGGTAAAGAAATCCTTATTTCCTGTTTGAAGAAGGGTTACAATGTTTCTTTTTGTGGTCGAAATGCCAAACTAGGCAAAGAAATCATAAAATCATCAGAAGCAGAAAATCGACTTTATTTTCACCAGTTAGATTTAAACAAAATTGATGAACTCAAAAATTATCATGATGAAACCTTAAAAAGGTTTGGAAAAATTGATGCTTTGATTTTATATGCAGGAATCACGCCCGTTGCTTCCATTTTAGATACTGAAGAAGATATTTATGATAGTGTTTTTAACGTTAATCTTAAGGCACCATTCTTTTTATTGAAATACGTTTTAAAATCTATGGTCGAAAATCAATCAGGATCTATAGTATTTTTTGGATCGTCCCATATGGATTATGGCCAGGAAGACAGAGCAGCCTATGCCTTAACAAAAAGTACTCTTTACACTTTATCAACGCATATTGCCCATCACTATGCAAAATATGGTGTTCGGTCAAATTACCTGGTCATGGGTTGGACGAATACAGAGGGTGAAGTCGAATTAAGGGCCAATGAAGGGATTAGTGAAGAAGATTTGAAAAATAAAGCAAAAGGAATCATACCAATGGGTCGAATGCTGAATCCCAATGACCCCATACCCGCAGTTCTATATTTTATTTCTGATGAATCTGCGATGACCACAGGTTCTCTAATTAGAATTACAGGTGGTGAATATATTTAATTGATTATGCAAGCTCAACTCGTTTTTTATGCTGACAATGAATTATTAGAAGGTCCAATTTTTGATTATGGGAATAGTTTACTCTATTTTGTATCTATTTTTGACGGCTTGGTTTATTGCTATGAACCCTCCACAAAAAAAATACTGAGTGTAAAATTAGATTCCCCGGTTAGTAATATTTATATAAAAGATAAAAAAAACGTCTTGGCGGCATCCAAGAATGGTTTTTATGAAATAAACTTTAATACCTTACAAGCAAAATTTACTTTTCAAATTGAAATTGATGACAATGCACGATTTAATGATGGTATCGAAGATGCGGTAGGTCGGTTGCTTATTGGTACCATGGGTTATCCAGAAATTATTCCAAATCTTGGAAAAGTTTTTTCATTTTATAAAGGACAATACAAGATTATTATTGAAAATACCGATATTTCAAATGGTCTTGCATTCTCTAAAGATAATTCATTACTCTATTTTATTGATACACCTTCAAAAAAAGTAGCCAAATATTCTTATGATATGAACAGTGGTGATGTCAAATTTGAAGATTATATTATTGAGTTTAAAGAAAATGGAAGTCCAGATGGCATGTGTAGGGATGGCGATGGTAATCTTTGGATTGCTGAATGGGGAGGAGCATGTTTATCTCTTTGGAATCCTTCTTCTGGCAAAAAACTGAAAGTGTTGGATTTACCATGCCCTAATGTAACCTCCTGCACTTTTGATGATAAAGGAGGCTTGTACGTTACGACAGCAAAATCTGATAACCAGGACAATAATTTTGGAGGAGGATTGTTTTACTTTGAGAACAGTAATTTCTAAGAAGTATGACCCCACCATTAGTCAGTGTGATTGTTCCCATTTATAGAATAGAAGACTACCTGCCTAAGTGCATCGAAAGTCTTTTGAACCAGTCCTTTTCGAACTTTGAGTTGATTTTGGTAGATGATGGTAGTCCAGACAATTGCCCTACTATATGTGACAAATACGCCCAAAAAGATACTAGAATAAAAGTCGTTCATAAAGAAAACGGAGGATTGTTAAGTGCAAGAAAAACTGGTCTTACGAACGCTAAGGGAAAGTATGTTTCTTATGTAGACGGAGACGATTGGGTGGACAAATACTACCTAGATGTCTTATTCAAACTAGCAGAAGTCAACTCTTCAGACCTTGTGGTAACGGGCCATTTCCGGGAATTTGATGGTAAAATAGAAACTATTAAACCTCACTATACAGGCATTTTTGATGAAGCGGAAATACAATCCTCAATACTTCCAAAAATAATATATAATGGTCGCTTTTGTGAACACGAAGTGTCAACTTATGTTTGGAACAAACTTTTTAGGCGAGATTTACTCATGGAAGTGCTTTTTGATGTACCCAATGAGATAATCATGGGCGAGGATGCTGCGATAACCTATGCCTATCTAGCAAGATCAAAAAAACTTACCATAAGTAAAATCCCTCTTTATTATTATAGACAACGTCACGATTCAATAGTTAAATCTATTGAGAATCCGACAATGGAATATTATAGGTTGGGACTGCTAATGAATTTTCTAAAGAAAAAACTTGGCCCAGTACTCCAAGAGAACAATTTGAATAGGCAACTATTGTATTATCTTTATTCCCAAATTTTGGTACGATCTGGCGGGATGATTTATGATGATTCTGAAAAGGTATTTTTTAACCCGTTTTTAAATGTGGAACAAAATTCTAAAGTTGTTGTATATAGTTCGGGGTCTTTTGGGCAACATATACTTTCGACCAATGCCAAAACCAAGTTTTTTCAGATTATCAAATGGATAGACGTAGACTACCACGAACTGAAGGTGGGAGGAAATTTTGTTAAACCACTCAGCTCAATTGATAATGAAGAGTTTGACTTCTTAATCATAGCTACAATTAATCCTTCGAGCTATGAATCTATTAAATCGGAATTAGCTCTAATGAATATTGATGAAAAAAAGATTGTGAAAATCAATACAGATGAAGACCAAATCAAAGAGCTCTTGGTATATTTGGGATTTAACGATGACTTTGGTTATCATTTGAACTAAACAGAGATACAATCAAATTAGATTTTACAAAATCCTTTAATGCATCAAATAAATGAGTAAAAAACTTATAATATTAGGAGGCAACCCTGAAACAGGGGTTCTAGTGGATATTGCAAACTCAATGGGTATTCATACCATTGTTATTGATCCCAACCCTAATGCCCCAGCTAAAAAAAATGCCGCAGAAACCTTTGATATAGATGGTTTTGATATTGACAAGATTGTCGCAGTAGCAAGGAAAATAGATGTAGATGGTGTCTTGGTTGGAGTTGCCGATATTCTAGTCAAACCTTATCGAGAAATCTGCGAAAGATTAGGAGTCCATTGTTATGCCAACGAAAAAACCATTGAGGCATTTTGTAGCAAGGATGGTTACAAAAGGTATTGTGACGAATTCGGTGTTCAAGACATTCCTGGAATATATTTGACAAGAGATTCAGAAGTAAAAAAACCAAATAATGTAGATTTCCCATTAATGGTAAAACCTGTTGACAGTGGTGGCGGAGTTGGCATGAAGATTTGCCGTGACCAAGAAGACTATATAGCTACTGTTGAAAATGTATTGAAATTTTCAAAAAAGGGAGTCGTCCTAGTCGAGAAATACATGGACTCACACTGTGACGATATGGCCGTCTATTATACCTTCAAAGATGGAATTCCATACCTCTCGGCAACTTATGATAGGTATCTTACTAGATTACAAGGAGATTCGAGCCCAATTGCCATTGGAACTGTCTACCCCTCAACATATACAGACTTGTTCGTAAAAGACGTGCATCCTAAACTATGCGAAATGTTCAAGGGTCTCGACATTCAAACCGGTGTGCTTAATGTACAGTTCTTTGTGGAAAACAACGTATTTTATAGCTATGACCCAGGATTTCGTTTACAAGGAGAGGCACCTCATATACACTTAGCACATATCAATGGGTTTGACCACCGGAAAATGCTTATTAACTACGCCTTGACCGGAGTATTTGGCGATACGGATTTTTCTGAAAAAAATGACTATATGCTAAAAGGTGGTGCGGCCTGTTCTGTTTGGGTTCTATTAAAAGGTGGAAAAATTGAAACCATTGAAGGATTGGAAGCCATAAAATCTCATAAGAATGTCAATTTTGTTGTGGAAAGGTTTAAAGTTGGTGATACTGTCAAAGAAGAATGGATTGGAACAGAAAGGCAGGTACTATATAGAATTTACACTGCTGGTGACTCAATTTTTGGTATTAATCAAACCATTCAAGATATAAAAGATAGTCTTAAAGTTACGGACCCTAATGGAAACGATATGGTTATCGAATGGTTAAAACCATGGAATACAGATGATTATATTTTCAATTAATACAAGTTTTACTTGAGAGTGTTTAAGAAGTCATAGAAACCTTTTCAATCTCAATTTCAACCTTAAATAAAGTCTTTATTAAAATCAACGTGATGCAAAATATTTTAGAAAAGTTCAGTTTGACGGAAAAAAAAGCAATAGTGGTAGGCGGTGCAGGAGATCTTGGAAAATCCATAGTAGAGGCTATATGTGAGGCTGGGGCACAGACTGTGGTTATAGATCTTGATGACAGATTATTCCAGATTTGCGAAGAATTCAATAATAATGGACTAAATGTAAATCCAATAAAGGCAGATGTTAGCAAAATTTCAGAGATAAAAGATTCATATGAAAAAGCCTTGTCACTTTTAGGTGGAAAAGTAGATATTTTAGTCAACTCTGCAGGTATTCAAAGAAGGTATCCTAGTGAGGATTTTCCTGAAGACGAATGGAGTAAAGTAATCGCTATAAATCTAGATGCTACTTTTTATTATTGTAAATATGCAGGTAAGACCATGATTGAAAATGGTGGAGGTAAAATTATAAACATTGCTTCTCTAATGAGTTTTCTTGGTGGAATTACAATTCCCGCTTACGCAGCCTCTAAAGGCGGCGTTGGGCAATTGACAAAAGCGCTATCCAATGACTGGGGTTCAAAAGGCATTTGTGTCAATGCAATCGCTCCTGGTTATATGGATACTCAGTTGAATACCGCTCTGATCAATGATAAAAAACGTACCGATGAGGTATTCATGAGGGTGCCCATGAAAAGGTGGGGTAACGGCGAGGATTTAAAAGGATTAACTGTGTTTTTGGCATCCGCAGCAAGTGATTATGTTACAGGAACTATTATACCTGTGGATGGTGGGTATTTGGGAAGATAAATAGATTTTCAATTCGGTAATTTAGATTTAACTTGAAAATAAACAATGAAGTTAAGCGTAATAATTCCTCTTTATAATAAAGAAAAACAAATAGAACGCTGTTTGATAAGTTTATTGACTCAAGACTTGCTATCATCTGAATACGAAATAATAATCGTTGATGACGGTAGTACTGATTTTAGCAATTCTATTGCTCAACAATATGCTGATGGACATAAAAATATTCATTTACATTGTCAAAAAAATGCTGGTAGCGGAGCAGCACGAAACACTGGATTAGAAGCTTCAAAAGGCAATTATGTTTATTTTTTAGATGCGGATGATTATGTAGCAAATAATGTTTTCAAGCGACTTATTCAATTGTCGGAACTAAATAATCTTGAAGTGTTAGGTTTTAATTTTAAGTATGTTGACGATGTTGATGGTATTATACCAAATTCCACTACCCAAAACATTCAAGATATATCTGTAAAAGTAATGGATGGTATGGAGTTTATTCAAAAATATGATTTCAGAGCTGAGGTATGGTGGTACATAACAAAAAGGACCTTTTTAACAGACAGCAAATTAAAATTTCCACATGATAGATTTGTACAAGATGCTAATTTTACGGCAACCTTAATATTAAGAACAAACAGAATTTCTAAGGTTAATTTTGATGTTTATAGATATGTTAAGACTAAAGATTCTTCAAGTAGAACTAATGACCCAAAGATTATGCTAAAATGGATGAATGATTTGGTTACTGCAGTTGAAGAATATGATGATTTGGTCAAAAGTTTAGACAGTTCAAATTTGTTCGTATATAATGAAGTTGTAAAAAAAATTAAACGTAAACAACACGCATGGGTTTTTGCAATTTTTATTAAAGCTTTTAAGTGCCGACTATACTTCAAGGATTTAAAAAAAATATTGTTTAAACTTAAAAAGTTGGACGCATATCCAATAAGCTCCAAATATGGTTCAATAGGAGCATTTAAGGCCTATAATATGATATTGATTCCCGTTTTCAATAACAGAATTTTGCTCTCTTTGGCCTTAAGAGTTAGTAAGTTTGTTAATTTTACAGGAATTGTATTCAAGTAGTTCACAGTAAAGAAAAAATAAAAATTTTAATTATTATTTTTTCTTTGTATTTAATCAGTACCTATAAACGAACCAAATAATTTGGATTTTAGCTAAAATTTTCGGTTTATTTGAAGACACGAGCATTTAGCTTAACCCATTATTTTTGTCCTATACCTATAATTATATTTAGCTAGCATAGAGAGATATTTAGCTTTATTAGGACATACGATTAAAGATTTTAAGACAAAAAAAATCTTGAAGTCTTGAAAAGCGAGTTTACAAATTAGAGTTTAAATCACTTAAAGCAGCAGTTGTTTAGAAAAAAGCCATAAATTGTTTTGACTAAATCTTCAAAATAAACAAGAACGGTTTATTATTAAATGGGAACTATATAATTTATCAGATAAATATTTGTAATACCTATTTAACAATACAAAGCAAACCAGTTTTTAAATTATTGATTAAAATCTACTTTTGTTTTGTTCCTATGGATTATGATACTTTTCTACAATACTACTGACCACTCAAAATTATCTGGGTTTGGTCCTGTACGGAAGTTTCTGTCCATCGCATCTAAAAAGTTCATATCAGATTCAGACAGTTCAAAATCAAAAAGATTAGCATTTGCAATTATGCGTTTCTCTTTCGAGGACTTAGGAATAGTAATTACCCCTTTTTGTAAATCATATCTTAATACAATTTGCGCGATGTTTTTATTATATTTTTCAGCTAGTTTTTCCAATTCAGGTAATTCGAAAACCTTTCCTTGCATTAAAGGTGACCAAGCTTGATATTGGATACGATGTAGTTGACAAAAGTTAATCAATTCTTGTTGCACTAGATAGGGGTGAAATTCCATTTGATTTACCATGGGAATCACTTTTGCATCTTCTATTAAATCTTCTAATTGATGTTTCAAAAAATTACATACACCTATTGCCCGTACTCTTCCTTGTTCATATAACTCCTCTAATGCGCGCCAAGTTTCTTTATATTCCCCTACCACCGGCCAATGAACTAGATAAAGATCCAAGTAATCCATTTTAAGATTTGCTAGGCTTCTTTCAAAAGCTTTTAAGGTTTTATCATAACCATGGTCACTGTTCCATACTTTACTTGTGAGAAAAACTTCTTGTCGTGGCACATTACTTGCTTCAATTCCCATTCTAACATCATTTTCGTTTCTATAAATAGCGGCCGTATCTATATGTCGATACCCATAATCCAGCGCAAATCGTACAGAATTGGTTACTTCTTGGCTATCTTTGGGCATATAAGTGCCAAGGCCTAAATATGGCATTTCAATGCCGTTATGTAATTTGAAAGTGCCTGTTAAATCAGTAATTTTTCTGTCCATTGAAAAATGCTTTATTAAAATATGATTAAACCCTGTTTACGACTAGAGAGAATTCGTTCAGAACATTCAAAACTAAAAAAATTATCAAAAATTGTGCTCAAAAACCCAATCAATTACATTTTTAAAAGACAAAACGTATAAAAATAGTTTGGCGCGTCTATCTTTTCCTTATAATTCTGCGTTAGGTTTCGAGCTTATACTCCATTTTTTAGCGCTCAGTTTTACGGGCATAAAAATATTATTAAGTTTCATAATGTCACTTAATTCCATAAATAGATAAATATTAATGAAAATTATTCAGGTTTTGAAATAATTAGTTTTATTTAGCGTTGAGTTTTTTGAAAATAAATTGGATTCAAATCAAATTATCTAAACTGATGAAAAAAGAGTATTTAGAAAAGGTTCAAACGATTGATGATTTAATAACTGCATTCTATGCTTGTCTAGGTGGTGAACCTGGTGAAAAAAGGGACTGGGAGTTTATGAAATTTTTATTTCACCCTCAAGGGATGAAAATTGGTTATGAGTATGACATAAATAGAAACTTTAGACCTCAATGGATACACCCAAATGACTATATAGAACGTATTGGTTTTTGGTTTAACAATACTCGAGAAACTGCTTTTTACGAAAGAGAATTAGGCAGAGTGGTAGAAACTTATGGAAATATTGGTCATGCATTTAGTCATTGCCAAGCTTTTCATAGTAAGGAAGATATG
Organism: Croceitalea rosinachiae; assembly: GCF_031846445.1. NCBI lineage: Bacteria > Pseudomonadati > Bacteroidota > Flavobacteriia > Flavobacteriales > Flavobacteriaceae > Croceitalea > Croceitalea rosinachiae. The sequence goes on from NZ_JAVRHR010000002.1 coordinate 1,049,611, forward strand.
GCAAACAACAAACCATACAAACAAGACGTTAAAAGTATACAATTAGCCTACTACCAAGACAGATGGTGGATTATCAACATGTTTTGGCACGGTGTTACACCTGAATTTCCAGTTCCTGATAGGTATAAGAAATTTCAGCAATTCCCTTAGGCCATTTTTCTTAGCGCTACTAGATTATAAGATTAGCATACAAGTTTCAACCCTGGTTAAATAGGTTTTGGTTTAACAACCAAACCAGATAAAAATAAAATTAACGTATAATCATAATTGGGACTCCGATTGGAGTCCTTTTTTATTATCATATAAGGACAGGTTAAAAAACAACCCATAGTTTTGTTCGGCCATCAGAATTATGTGATAATAGTATCAGAGAACAGGCATTAGTTTACTTAATTATTAAAACCAAATGACGCTAAGTATAGTCATTCCTTTATACAATAAGGAGAAACATATTCTGCGTTGCCTAAAAAGTCTTTTGGCTCAAGACTTGTCACAAGATCAATACGAGATTATTGTTGTTGATGACGGTTCAACCGATTCAGGAGGTAATATTGCACTAAACTATGCTGAAATTTACGGAAATGTGTGTTTTTTTAAACAGGAAAATAAAGGAGTAAGTGCGGCAAGGAATAAAGGTTTGGATATTGCCAAAGGTGTATATGTCTATTTTATGGATGCTGATGATTATCTTGTTGAAAATACTTTGAATGAACTTTTAGCAATCTGTACTGAAAAAGAGTTAGAAATACTGGAATTCGACACCAGACAAACTAATAATAACGCACCTATTTTTAGCATCAGCGAAACAACAAGTACTCCTTCCCTACATATAATGGACAACGTGGCTTATATTTCAAAACATGGTTTCGCAGATGAGGCTTGGCGATATTTTGTAAAAAGAGAGCTCTTGAAAGAATCTGGGCTCCGTTTTATCGAAGGTACTCTTTATGAAGATGTCATTTTTACCGTCACTTTGTTTTTAAAAGCAAAAAAAATAGGCAAGGTAGCAATGGACGTACATAGATATGTCATGGTTGAAAACTCAATCGTCACAAACAAAAGTCGTACCCATAATTTGAAATTTATTAATGGGATGATATTTGCTATTGAACATTTTGAAAGCTTAATTCAAGACTTAGATACTAAGGATTCCAACTACCACTTATTTGTTAATAAAATAAAAGAGAGACAACAAGTTCTGGTTTTTGCATTGATTATCAGAACGCTCAAATATCGCCCTATGGATTATAAACAATTGAAAAAGATTCTGGCAAAGCTTAAATTATCAGGTGCCTATCCAATTGACTTAAGAACTGGGAAAACCAGTCAAGAAAAATCAAGTGGTATTTACAATTTGTTTGTTCCTATCTTCAATAATAAAATATTATTGTATATTATCATGGCGCTGATGCGACTAGTTCGTGTGCCTTGAACACTGGCCTGCTGAAGGGGTGAATAACCTATTTAAAGTAAATAATTAAGTATAAGATTACTATGAACTAAGAATTAGGTTTACTTCTGTTTTATTTTGCCTGCTATCAACAAACTCTAGCCTTTCTTTCCTTAAACCTAAGGATTAACAATCCCATATCCTCTTAAAAATCTGAAATGAACAATTAATACCAGTGATATATTATTAAAAAAAATGTTCTGTTTATATTAAAGTTTATGAACCATCGTTATTAAAATACTAATTCCACTGAAATATATGATTCAAGTTATTGAAGAAAAAAAATATTGGGACGACTTCATATCTTATTTTGAAGAATCAGATTTATATCACACATTCGATTATCACATGATTGCGAAAGGTGACCATAGACCCATACTTTTAAAATATACCGAAGGGAAAGCATGTATTGGGCTGCCTCTTTTGATTAGAAAAATTCCAGATACGAGTTATTATGATGCTACTTCTGTTTATGGGTATGTAGGGCCGTTGTGTAAAAATATTTTAATTGATTTTGACGAAAAACATTTTGAGAATGAACTCATTGAATATTTTACGTTGAACAATATTATTTCCGTCTTTTCAAGACTTAATCCCTTTTTGCCCCTACAGCAAAAAGTCTTAAACAAAATAGGTTTTATAGAAAAAAAGGGAAGGGTTGTTTCAATAAATCTTAAAAAAAATATTGATTTACAGCGTCAAGAATTTAGTAAAAGGCTTAAAGGCCAACTAAATAAAATAAGAAAGCATTGTCATGTCAAAAATGTAACTAATGATGTTGAACTTCAAGAATTTATTGACATATATCATGAAAATATGGATAGGGTCAATGCCGAAGCCATGTATTATTTTAACAAAAAGTATTTTAAATCAATATTAAAAAGCAATTCTTATAATACAGAAACTCTTTTGGTCGTTCATAATGAATCTAAAGAGGTAATTGGCGGTAGTATGTTTTTTTTCAAAAACTCTATTATTCATTATCATTTATCTGGTTCTAAAAGAGAATTTTTACATTTAATGCCATCCAAGCTTTTGATAGACGAAATGAGGATAAGGGCCACGCACATGGGATTGAACTATTTTAATTTAGGTGGTGGACTTGGTGGAAACGATGATTCTCTTCTTCAATTCAAAACATCTTTCTCAAAAAATATAAAGGATTTTTACGTCTGGAAATTAATTGTCAAACCACTGACCTATAATGATATGGTTCGAAAGTGCAACATCAACAATAAGGCTGTAATAGATTTTTTTCCTGCATATAGGAATCAAGTTAACAAATTACATGCAAAATCATTCGAAAACTTCATCAAATAGCTAGAAAAGGATTGGCTGATTTCATATGAAATGTCTAACAGAACCTTTGTTAAGTTTATCAAAAGTCAAATGAGCTCTGTATATAATGATAATAGATAACCCATTCTCTTCAAAAATTTTTATTTCTTATTGGTCAAAACATTTCTTGTCTAATAAGAAAACATATCTTTTTCAATTCGTAAAAAACCTAACATTCTATAAATCTAAATTACCGGGACTATACATTAATACTGGGAAAAACTTGACGAAAGGCATTAGCTATGAACTCAGTCCATTAAATGAAGAAAATAAGAAAGGGAAAACTCTTCTAATTTATGATGTGATAAATTATAACGGTGAAAGAAAATCACTGAAAAATAAGGGTATTGGTTTACATACAGTGGGGCAATATCCTGGTTTTCTAATAGACTTAGAAGCATATTCCAATCTTAATGAGTTCATGACAAATACTTTTAAAAAAAGTAGCCGTTACAAACTCAAAAAATATAAGAATAAGCTTGAAACCTGTTTTGATATTAATTATAAATTGTTTAATGGAGAAATTTTACAAAAGGAATACGATTTCATTTTTGAAAATTTCAGAAAATTGCTCGTCAAAAGATTTGAGGACAAAGAAATAACTAATAATAATTTGAATCGATCAGAATGGGATTTCTATCGGGAAGTTGCTTATTCCATGATAATAGAAAAAAAGGCTGGTCTTTTCGTTATCTACAATGGCGCCCAACCCATAGGAGTAACCTTAGTTTATTTTTCAGAAAAAATCGTTTTTGATGCAATTACAGTCTTTGATATTGATTATGCCAAATTTCATTTGGGCTCAATTACTATAATGAAATTGATAGAATGGAGTATCAGCAATAATTTTAAAATCTTTGATTTCTCTAAAGGATACTTTGATTATAAGAAAAGATGGGCGACAAAAAAATATGATTTTGAATACCATATAATATATGATCGTGAGTCGATAAAAGCACAAATATTGGCATTTGGTATTAAGTCTTTCTTTGAATTTAAGCAATTACTTCGTGAAAAAAATATAAATCAACAATTCCATAAGCTTACTTTTTTACTTAGAAAAAAAAACACTTCGGTAAAACCAAGACTATCTTACAACTTTACTGAGACAGAAAAGGAGTATTCAGATGAAGAATTGATTAAAATTAACTTAGATACTAAAAAAAATCATTTCTTAAAAAATCCAGTTTTTAACTTTTTGTATTTAAACAACGAGAAATCAAATAGTCTTCAAGCTTTCAAAATTATTGGTAAAAATGATTATTATCTATTTAAAGGAGAAAACAAAATTATAGAACTAAACATAAAACTTCCACGCTAATAATGTTAAGCTTCTTAAGGTTAAAACATAATTTTACACTCGATTTTTTTTCCAAAGGCTCGATATATCCTATTTATAATGAGGTTTACAACAAAACAAGCGGACAATGTTTTTCAAACAAGGTATCCGTATTCCCCAATCCAAAGAATAAAATTTATGTCGTAAACAACATACCTCCATATTTTGATTTAAAAATAAATACTGAAAAAGTTCCCTATGATTATTATAAAACAAACTATTTAAAAGGTTTTCTAGTCAATCTAGATGGATATGATTCTATTGCAGAATATTTAAAAAATCAGCTTGGATCCAAAAGTCGTTCAAAAATGCGCGCTTATCTAAAAAGATTGGAAACTTGTTTTTCTATTCGTTATAGAATGTTTCATGGTACTATTACCAAAAAAGAATATGACTTTTTGTTCAATCAATTTCTGATTATGATCAAAAGACGGTTTTCTCAAAGAAAAGAAACCCATGAAGCATTAAAAGACTGGGAATATATAAGAGAAACTACCTATTCTAGGATTATTAAAAAAGAAGCTTCTCTTTTTGTAATATATGATGGAGACAAACCAATTGATATATGCCTAAACTATCATCATCAGAACATTTTTAACAATTCCATTCGTTCTTATGATATAGACTATAATAAGTTCCGATTGGGACATATCGATATTTTAAAACAACTAGAATGGTGTATGGAAAACGAATATACCGTATTCGATCTTTCCTATGGTGATTTGGACTACAAACGAAAATGGTGCAATACAGTTTATGAGTTTACACAACACGTTCTGTTCCCAAAGGACTTGGTTCAAAAAAGAGTTTTGGCCTTTTTGGTAATTCAGCTCATTAATCTCAAAGCTTTTCTAAAGAACAAAAAAGTAGATATTTTGTTTCAAAAAATTAGAGCAATTTTGAAAAGAAAACCAGTAAAGGCCATTGAAAGTTATGAACCTTCCTTGGAAATAATTCAAATACCTGAAGGTCTATTGTTGGAAGAAAGGGTCAAGATCGACATCAATAAGGAGGAATATGCCTTTTTGCGTAAGAAAGTATACGATTTTCAATATATTGAAAGAGTTCATTCTGAAAACATTTCAGTTCACAGACCAATTGATAGAAATGACACTTTTATTGTTTTGTACGACAACGATGGCATAGCTATAATAAATCAAAAAAAATAATTATTTAGAGATGCTAAAAAGCAACCGGGTAAGTATAACTTTACTAACTGAGCTTTATTTAAAGCAAGAGATCATCTCTTGTATATATTCCCATATAGGACTATCATCAAATTTAAATAACAACTTAATCGGTGTTAAATCAACACCAAGCAATAAGAAAAAAATATACTCCTTTACTTATGTCCCTGATTATATAACCATAGTTGTTTTCAATTCTATCAAATGGACAGAAAAGATTTTTCCATCTGTAAACGGTTATGCTATCAGTATAGACGACAATTTGAGCGTGGATGACTATCTACGTCAAAAAAACAAAAAACAGCGCGAAAACATTAACCGAGCATTAAATAGGCTGGAAACCTGTTTTAATGTTCACTATAAAATGTTTCAGAAAAATATAGAGGAAGAAGAATACTTTTTTTTAATGAGGCATTTAAAAGCGATGACCATCAAAAGGTTTGAGCAACGTAATCAAAAAAGTGACAGTCTGACAAACTGGGATAAAATACTTTCTACCTCACTCGCACTTATGAAAGAGGGTAAAGCATCCTTATTTGTAATATATGATAAGGACTTGCCAATTGCCATTTCTTTTAACTACATCTATTCTAAACTATTATTCGGATATATTTCCTCCTATAATATTGACTATTATAAATTTAGTCTTGGCCACCTCATAATTTACAAGCTATTTGAGTGGTGTTTAGATAATCAATATGCACAATATGATATGGGATGGGGAGATTTAGATTATAAAAAATTGTGGTGCAATAATATATACAGTTTTAACCATCATATACTTTATCCTAAGTATTCTATTATAGGTTTTCTTTATGCGCTCAAACATGGTAATAAGTCAAAAATTCTAGCGTTTTTGATTTCTAAAGGAGTCAACAAACGGTTTAGTAGAGTCAAAAAAAAACTAAAAGGAAATAACCGAATAACCCAAAAAAGATTGTCCTATAAATTTAAAAAATTGACGCCAACACAATTCGAGCAATTAAAAGGAATTGACCCTTTGCAAAAGAACTTACATATTACTAAACAAATCCTAAATGATTTTCTTTTTCTAACCCAAGAACGTTCAAGTAATGTCTTGCTTTATTATTCCCAGATTGAAAACTTATACATTTTGAAGGGCAAAAAAGAGGCAAGAGCAATTTTGTTCAATCAGTCAAACCATTAATATGCTATTCAATTCCCTAGAATTTTTACTATTTCTTCCTCTAGTATTTTTCTTGTATTGGTTCGTGTTTAAAAAAAATATTCTGCTACAGAACCTTTTTTTAATTTTCGCCAGCTATATCTTTTATGGTTGGTGGGATTGGAGGTTTCTTTTGTTAATCTTTTTGAGTACTGTGATGGATTTTTTTGTCGGACAAAAGATTTATCAAAACCTCAACGTCAAAAAGAAGGCTAGGTATTGGTTGTGGGTAAGTATGGCTTTCAATATTGGGATGTTAGGCTTTTTCAAATACAGTAATTTCTTTGTGGATTCCTTTATTGGCATGTTTAGTTCCCTAGGCTATGAAATTAAAAGTACATGGACCTTAAATATCATACTTCCCGTGGGTATTTCATTCTATACATTTCAGACAATGTCCTACTCCTTTGACATTTATTATAAAAAACTAACCCCTACCAAGAACTTTATCGCTTTTACCGCCTTTGTTTCATTCTTCCCGCAGTTGGTGGCAGGACCCATTGAAAGAGCTTCCAATCTATTGTCACAAATTATGGATAAGCGCTCTTTTAAGTATGAGCAAGCTTCGGGTGGCATAAAACTCATTTTATGGGGTCTTTTCAAAAAGATAGTCATAGCCGATTCCCTAGCTCCCATAGTTGACGATATTTTTGCCAATTATTCAACCTACCCCGCTTCTTCGCTCATTCTTGGAGTTTGCTTGTTCAGTTTTCAGGTTTATGGAGACTTCAGTGGATATTCTGATATTGCCATTGGTACAGCGAAGCTTTTTGGGATTGAGCTCATGTCCAATTTTAAGTTCCCAAACTTTTCAAGAAATGTTGCTGAATATTGGCAACGGTGGCATGTATCCCTATCCACTTGGTTCAGACATTACCTTTATATACCCATGGGTGGCTCTCGCGTAAACAAAACCAAATCTGTAAGAAATATTATTGTGATTTTTCTTGTGAGCGGTTTTTGGCATGGTGCCAATTGGACCTTCATTTTTTGGGGAGGACTGCACGCCTTATTCTATATTCCCGTTTTTTTGATGGGAAGAAACCGAATGTATGCCGATAATGTTGTAGGGGAGAAAAGCATCTTCCCCACCCCAATTGAAATTCTTCAAGTACTTCTTACTTTTATGTTGGTTACGTTTTCCAGGATATTTTTTAGATCTCCAACCCTTACAGATTCATTCCAGTATATGAACAGAATCGCTACCGACTTTTCATATGAACCCTATGTTCACCCTATGGGATATCGAATGGCTGACTTTTACATATTATTGGTCTTTTTTGTTATTTATGAATATTTGATTCGAAAAGATGAGCGAAATCCGTTTAAATTCAAATCGAAGGTGGTTCGGTTTTTATTATATGCCGTAATTGTTTTGACCATGCTCCTATTCTATGATGATGAGATAAACAGATCATTTATATATTTTCAATTCTAAAAATATGAATAAGTTTTTGATAAGAATGGTAGGGTACACATTCCTGATTCTGCTAGCGATGGAAATTCTGGTCAGGGTTCTCCATCTATACACAGAAGATCCTCCAAGATTTATTGATGATTTGGGCGTTGAAAAACGCGTTCCTGGTCTCAACGGTTACGCGGTAACGGGCAATAGAAATCAAAATTTCTCCGAATTCAAAATCAATGCCGCAGGTTTTAATTCCTACCGAGAATTCAATCCATCAAAATCCAAGTATGAGATTGCTCTTATCGGAGATTCATTTATCGAAGGATTTCATCAAGATTACTTTAACTCCATTGGAAAGAAAATAGAAAAAAAACTGGATAGCGTTGAGGTTTATGAATATGGATATGCTGGGTATGATTTAGCCAATCAAATGCATTTGATATATGCTTATAAGAATGAATTTAATCTCATTGACGAAATTATAATCTACTTGAACTATGAAAGTGATTTGGGTCGAGGGGAATATGAGCCCAACTTTGGAAGAATAGCCATGTTATCGTCAACCGTTTTTAAAATGCGGGACAATATCAAATTGCTGGCATATGGCTCTAAAATTGGAATTCTTGAGCCCATTAAAAAAATGTTTTCAAATAAAGGTTTCGAAAATAACACTAACATTCATTCAAATGCACTTAATCTAGAAAAGCAGTATTTGGAAAATTTCAAAAGTCTCGCAAAGTTATATGGCTTAGACAAGTGTAAAACAACAATTCTTTTGGACTCAAGAAAGACGAGCAAATCATTTCTGAAGTATTGCGAAGAAAATAATATCAACTACATTGATTTTGCAAAGAAGTTTGAAGATACGACCAAGTCCGTAACTTTAATCTATGACCGACATTGGAACAATCATGGTAGAAAATTGATTGCTGAATTCATAGTAGACTTTATTCATAACAAAAAAAATACAGATGAAAACTGTAACCAGCAAGCATCATCTACACAACTAACCAAATAATAAATAAAATAAGACAGAAACCTTGCTAACAGGCTTACATAAAATAAAAACACTCTCTTACCTTCAAAAAATAGAAACTTAATACAAACTCAACTTTTAGGAAGTTATAGTGATTTCAGCAAAGATACTTTCAAATAAATCATACCAACATTACTTTTCATACGGAAGCTATAGATTTATGATTTGTAGTATTTTAGAATGTTAATAATAAAAAATCTGATTGCACAGAAACACTATGGTTTCATTATCTAAAACCAATCTTAGAAAAAACAAAGTAAGATAGGTACTTTATAAAAACAAAAAAAGCATATGCATCCCTTTTCTAAATAGCAACCTTCACTTTTCAAACCAGTCTAAGAATTTCTTATTCCAGAGATGTATATGTCCTGATTTTAATAAAAACGTCCCGTTACATTCCTCCTATTCAACCTATTGATAAAATCATATCTTAAAAAAACCTCAAAAGAACCGTCATTGAATTGGGTACTTCCTAATGCTGTAGTTTCAAAGTCATATGCTAGGCCCAAAAGAAACTTATCTGCAAATTTTACTCCAAAAAGGGCGCTAACAGCTGAGTTCAATCGATATGCAGCTCCCACGGAAAACTTATCGTTAAAGGTTAAATTTGCTGTCAAATCAAGTTGAACGGGGCCACCGCTAACAGCCTTTAATAAAAATCCTGGTTGTAATACGAGATCTCTATTTATATCAAACCGATATCCAGAAATCAAATAATAGTTCATTCTATCTTTTGCAAGAAATGAAGTGCCTCCAGAAGAGTTGTCAAAGTGCTCCGTTTCTAAAAGATTTGGCACAGAAAGCCCGGCGTAAAACCGTTCTTGATAATAGTAAACACCAAGGCCAGCGTTGGGAGAAAACTTATTATCAATATTGGGTAAATTGGCCTCCACACCGAAATTGGTCAAATTTGTAAAATCAACATTCAGGAAATCTCCACCAACATTCAATCCAAAAGCTAAGTTACCTTCTTGTGAAGTGGGAATAGTGTAAGAAAGCGCTACGTCGAAATACGTTTCTTGTACAGTTCCATCTCCGATATTGTCATTGACAATAGACAATCCTCCTCCGAATCTTTCCGATATTGGACTTTGTATACTAAATGTTTGAGTTACCGGAGCACCATCAAGGCCAATCCACTGAGATCGGTGCAATGCCGAAACACTTAAAACATTTCCTGCACCTGCGAATGCAGGATTTACCACAATAGTATTTAACATATACTGCGTGTATTGTGGATCTTGTTGGGCAGTAACAGATTTTGTTACCCCAAAAATTACTGCTATTATAAAAATGAACTTTTTCATTGTAAAATTGTCTTAAGTTTTTATTGATTGATGTACAAATACCCTGAAGCGTTCCTTGACCTGCCTTCATCCATATACTTAATTACATAAAAGTATACCCCAGCTGGCAGCACATTACCCTTGTTTAGAGACGTGCCAGTATTTGCTATTCCTTCAAAAGCATTAGAATTATTGTCATAATTCTCCGTTTTGAAAACAGGAGCTCCCCAACGGTTGATAATTTCTACACTAGTATTGGAAAACAACTCTATATTTTCAATCCTAAAGGAGTCATTTACGCCATCTCCATCTGGGGTAAGAATAGTATTGCCAATTTCAACACCGCAAATCGTGCCTTGAGGTGGAGTACCACCATCAGAATCACATGGCTCCAGTGGATCGGTTTCATCAGCAACTTCTTGACCATCATTTATCGTATCTCCATCCGTATCAGGGTTATCGGGATCAGTACCCAGTTCCGCTTCATCATCATCACTTAAACCATCTTCATCACTATCACAGATTGTACCTGGAAGTGGAGTACCCCCTATAGAGTCACAATCATCAAAAGGGTTGGTCTCATCTGAAACTTCTTGGCCATCATTTATGGTATCTCCATCAGTATCAGAAACATATACTTCTGTCCCCAACATTACTTCTTCCCCATTGGTTAAACCATCTCCATCACAATCGGCAGCCGCCCATATGGCATTTCCCGTATCAAAACCCGTATAACCCGAAGCTTGGACAGGGTCGCAAGGATCCATGGGATCCGTACCATTGTTCGTTTCGGTATCATCGTCAATCCCGTCACCGTCCGTGTCAGCAGAAGCTTGGTAAGGGTCCGTACCATTGGTGTCCTCATCGCCATTCGTTACACCGTCACTGTCACAATCCGCAGCTGCCCATATCGCGTTATCAGCATCATAGCCAGAATAACCGACTGCCTGTGCCGGGTCGCAAGGGTCATTTAGATTCGTTCCATTGTTCACCTCATCGTCATCGTCTATACCATCTCCATCGGTATCACCGGAGACTTGGTAAGGGTCGGTTCCATTAGTATCCTCTTCCCCATTGGTGATTCCGTCACTGTCACAATCCGCAGCGGCCCATATCGCGTTACCAGCATCATAGCCAGAATAACCGGCTGCCTGTACCGGGTCGCAAGGGTCATTTTCGTCTGTACCATCGTTTGTCTCATTGTCATCGTCTATACCATCTCCATCGGTATCACCGGAGGCTTGATAAGAGTCAGTACCATTGGTGTCCTCTTCCCCATTGGTCACCCCGTCACCATCACAGT